>JAFAYQ010000024.1 GCA_019240215.1 Actinomycetota bacterium
ACAACGACGCCCTGCGACGGCTCGCGAACAGGCTCGTCGGCATTCTGCACGGCTGCCTCAAAACCCGCACCCCCTACAACGAAAACACCGCCTGGGGCCACCGCCAGCAACTAGCCGCTTGACACGCTAAGCCCCTGGGATGTCTGATCACCGGCTCAATAGGATCGGGGGCATGCGCTACAGGTCACTTGGTTCGTCCGGGCTGCAGGTGTCGGTGGTCGGCCTCGGCTGCAACAACTTCGGCCGCCGCCTCGACGTGAACGGCACCCGGGCGGTCATCGAGGCCGCCATCGACGCCGGCATCACCCTGTTCGACACGGCCGACATCTACGGCGGCCGCGGCGCCTCCGAGAGCCTGATGGGCGAGGTGCTGGGTGCCCGCCGGGACCAGATCGTGCTGGCCACCAAGTGGGGCAACCAGAACGCCGACATGGGCTACGGGCCGGTGGCCGGGGCCAAGGGCGGCCGCGGCTACCTCAAGCGGGCGGTGACCGAGTCGCTGCGGCGGCTGCGGACCGATCACATCGACCTGTACCAGCTGCACACCCCGGACCCGCACACGCCGGTCGAGGAGACGATCCTCGCCCTCAGCGAGCTGATCGCCGAGGGCAAGGTGCGCTACATCGGGCACTCCAACTTTTCCGGCTGGCAGCTGGCCGACGCCGACCACCTGGCCCGCGAGCTCGGCCGCGAGCGGTTCATCTCCGCCCAGAACAGCTGGTCGCTGCTGGACCGCGGGGCCGAGGCGGAGCTGGTGCCCGCCGCCCGGCACTTCGGGCTCGGCGTGTTGCCGTTCTACCCGCTGGCCAACGGCCTGCTGACCGGCAAGGTGCGGCGCGGCCAGCCGGTGCCGGCCGGGACCCGGCTGGCCGAGCGCGACGGCTACATCACCGACGAGAAGCTCAGCCAGGTCGAGGCGCTGATCGAGTGGGCCCAGGGGCAGGGCGTCAGCATCCTCGAGGTCGCGGTCGGCGGCCTGGCCGCGATTCCCGGCTGCGCGTCGGTCATCGCCGGGGCGACCAGCGCCGAGCAGGTCCGGGCCAACGCCGCGGCCGGCGAGTGGGTCCCCAGCGAAGACCAGCTGGCCGAGCTGGACAAGATCGTCCCGCCGCCCGCGCGCTGATCGCCGACCGCGGCCGCTGGCTAGCTGGCGGCCGCCTTGTACAGGGCGCTGACCTGCTTACCGAACGGGATCGAGTACGACACCTGCGGGTAGTTGCCGCCCTGCTCGTAGCCGCCGATCACCCCGGTCACCGTGCCCTGGCCGGTGGTCTTGTTCACGTTCACCAGGAACGGGCCTCCGCTGGTGCCGTCCGGGTAGTTGCCGCAGTCGAACTCGAGCTGCTTCGACCCGGTCGACGGGACCGTGAACGACTTGGTCTGGTTGGCGCACACGACCGGGGCGTTCGTGCTGTCCGGGTACCCGATCACCTCGGTCAGCTGGCCGGCCTCGCTGCTCCCGAGCTGCTCGGCGCCGGTCACGTCTTCGATCTCGGTTCCCATCGAGTTGGGCTTGACCTGCAGGAACGCCACGTCGTCGTTGATGCTGCCCGACGACGTCCAGGCCTGGTCGACGAAGATCTGGGACACGTACCAGACGCCGTACGGACTCTTGCCGTTCGCGTAGCCGGGCACGAACGCGATCGTGCCGGTATGCCCGCTGACGCAGTGGGCGGCGGTGACCAGCAGGTCGCCACCGGTACTGTGCACCACGCTGGCCGTGCAGAAGTGACTGCCGAGGGTCCCGCCGCTCTCGGAGAACAGCGCCCCGACCGCCGACGTGCCCGCGAACGGGGTCCCCTCGTGGCTCGGGGCCGAGCTCAGGTTGACGGCCGAGCTGATCTTGGCGACCAGCCCGCCGGTGTCACCGTCGGCGGGCGACGCGAACACGACCACCAGCCCCGCCAGCACCGACGTGCCGACGATGCGCGCCGACGGTTTCGCCAGCCACTTGAGCGCAGCAGTGAACCGCATAGCCTCCCTCTCCGCCGTCTCCCGATGCTTTTGATCTTGCTCGCCGAACCTGAGGGATTCCAGAGAGAGCAGCATGGAAAAAGCTGAATGTTGGCTGAGTCTGTTGCCAGCTGCGCCGGCCTTCAGCCCGCGGGCAGCTCGCCGCGGACCGCCTCGATGTCGAGGGTGACCCGCAGCACCCAGCCGACCAGCAGCGCACCGGTGGCCAGGGACTGGTTCCAGTCCATGGCGAAGTCCTGCCGGTGCAGTTCGGCGGTGGCCCGGAACGCGGCCCGCTGCCCGCCCCACGGGTCAGGGCCGGTGCCCAGGTAGCTGAGGTCGAGCGGCACCGGCCGGGTGGTGCCGCGCAGCGTCAGCTCGCCGCTGACCGTCCAGCGCTCGTCACCGGCGGCTGCCACCCCGGTGCCGGTGTACACGATCAGCGGATGGCTCTCCACGTCGAGGAAGTCCGGTGACCGCAGGTGATCATCCCGCATGCTGCTGCCGGTGTCGATGCTGGCCGCCTTGAGCTGGGCCTGCACCACCGAGCGGTCGGCCGGCTCGGCGATCTCGAACGAGCCCGAGAACTCTCCGAAATGCCCGGTCACGCTGGCCAGCCCCATGTGCCGGGCGGTGATCTGGATCGAGGAGTGGGCCGGGTCGATGGTCCAGTGGCCGGGCGGCGGCAGCTCGGCCCCGGCCGCCCGGTCCAGCGTGACCGTGCCCAGCACCGCGCCGCCGGCGGTGACCACCGCGGTCCGCGCGGCCGGGGCGTAACCGGGGGCCATCACGATCGCGGTGTAGGTGCCAGGGGCCAGCGGGCCCGCCGCCAGCTGGCCCTCGTCGTCGCCCTCGGCCCGGGCGGCCTGGGTGCCGGTCAGGTCGGTGACGGTCAGCACGGCGCCGCGCACCGCCCAGCCGTCCCGGCTCTGCACCCGGGCCGTGACTGACCCCCGAACGGAATCCTCCGTACTCAACTGAACTACGCCTCCGGATGACCGAGCTGTACGTCGTGCGCGTGCGGTTCGCCGGAGCTGACCCGCAGCCGGCTGGCGGCCGGCGGGTAGCCGCTGGCGACCACCGTGTAGTCGCCTTCCGGCAGGTTCTCGAACGAGTAGCCGCCGCCCTCGTCGGTGCGGGCCAGCCCGGCCACGTTGCCGTCCCGGTCGAGCAGCATGACCTGGGCGTCCGGGACCACGGTGCCGGCCGCGGTGCGGGCGGTGCCGCGCAGCTGGGCGCCACCGCGCAGCTCGGCGTCCTGGGTCGCCTGCTCGCCGTCGGCCACGGTGACCGGCAGCGCCTGCGGCTGGTGGCCGGGGGCGCTCAGCGCCAGCGCGTAGTGGCCGGGGGCCAGGTCCCCGATCAGGTACTGTCCCTGCGGGTCGGTGCTGCGGGCGGCCACCACCTCACCCCTGGTGTCGGCCAGGGTCACGGTCGCGCCCGCCAGCGGGTCGCCGGTGCCGGCCGTCCGCACGGTCCCGGCCAGCCGCGACGCGCCCGGCAGGAGCACGTCTACCTCGACCGGCCCGGTCCCGACCCGGACGGCCGACGCGTAGGGCTGGTGGGCGGCCGCCATCGCGATCAGGGTGTAGGGGCCGGGGGCCGGCGCCGACACCTGGTACTCACCGTCGGCCCCGCTCTGGCCGCGGGCGGCCTGCTGCCCGGACGGGTCGATCAGCGTGACCGTCGCGCCCGGCAGGCCCGCCCCGTCCGGCTGGCGGACGTGACCGTACACCGGCGCGGTGCCCGGGGCCGCCTCGGCCAGCGCGACCGGAGCACCCAGCGGCGCGCTACCCGCCGCCGCGCCATTCGCCCCGATGGCCATCGGGGCGGTCCCGTTCGCCGCCTCGGGCCCGGTCGGCTCGAACCAGCCCCGCTCACCGGGGGCGCCCGCCAGCGCCAGCTCCGGATGCCCGTTCCCGTTCCCGTTGGCGATCGCGCCGCTGCCGTTGAACGCCGCCTCGGCCAGATCGGCCGTCTCCGCCGGCGCCTCCGCCACCGCGCCGACGGCCGGGGCCGCCTCCGGGCCGATCGTGGTCCGCAGCTTCTTCTCCTTGAGGAAGAACGACAGCACGAACGCGGCCGCCATCATCGGCACCAGGCCCAGGAAGATCGGCGGCAGCGCGTAGGCGTAGGCGGTGACCAGCGCGCTGTGCACCGCGTGCGGCAGCGCGTCCAGTTCCTTGGGCGTCAGCGCCTGCACGTTGGGCAGGTGGGCGCTCGAGCCGGGCGGCAGCAGGTGGGAGATCTTGCTGGTCAGCCGGGTGGTGAACACGGCCCCGACGATCCCGCTGCCGACCGTGCCGCCGATCTGGCGGAAGTAGTTGGTGGCGGCGGTGGCCGAGCCCAGGTCTTCGCGGGGCGCCGCGTTCTGCACCACCAGCACCAGGATCTGCATGACCAGACCGATGCCGAAGCCGAGGACCGCCATGTAGATGCCGTTCTCGACCCGGGTCGAGGTCGCGCTCAGCCGGGACAGCAGGCCCATGCCGACGCAGCCGATCGCGGTGCCGAGGATCGGGAACACCTTGTAGCGCCCGGTGGCCGACACGATCCGGCCCGACCCGATCGAGGACACCAGCAGGCCGCCCACGAACGGCAGCATCAGCAGGCCGGAGACGGTGGCGCTGACGCCGTCCACCGCCTGCAGGAAGAACCCGATGTAGGACACCGCGCCGAACAGCGCCACCCCGACCGCCAGGCCGATCAGCCCGGAGATGTTGAAGATGCTGCTGCGGAACAGCCGCAGCGGCAAGATCGGCTCGGCCGCGTAGTGCTCCGTGAACAAGAATGCCGCCGTCAGCACCAGGAAGCCGGCCCCGAGCCCGATGATCTGGACCGAGTCCCACTGGTACTTGCTGCCGCCCCACACGCTGAACAGCACGATGCAGGCCGACGCGCCCGCGATCAGCACCATACCGAGGATGTCGAGTTTGGGCCGGGTGTTCTGCTTGGCCAGGTGAAGCGTGAAGATCACCACGCCGAGGGCGATGATGCCGATCGGCACGTTGACGTAGAACACCCACCGCCAGCTCACGTCGTCGGTCAGGTAGCCGCCGATCAGCGGGCCGGCCACCGTCGCGATGCCGAACACGGCGCCGATGAAGCCCATGTACTTGCCCCGCTCGCGGGGCGGCACCACGTCGCCGATGATGGCCTGGGCCCCGATCATCAGGCCGCCCGCGCCGACCCCCTGCAGCGCCCGGAAGCCAATCAGCTCGCCCATGTTCTGCGACAGCCCGGACAGGATCGAGCCGGCCAGGAAGATGCCGATGGCGAAGATGAACAGGCCCTTGCGCCCGAACAGGTCGCCGAGCTTGCCGTAGATCGGCAGCCCGATGGTGGAGGTCAGCAGGTAGGCGGTCGTCACCCAGGTCAGATCGCTCACCCCGTGCAGGTCACCGACGATGGTCGGCAGCGCGGTGGCCACGATCGTCTGGTCGAGCGCGGCCAGGAACACCGCCAGCATCAGCGCGATGAAGATGACGACCACGTTGTTGCTGACCGGCCGCTCGCCGTCCGGCTGCTTCGGCTCCGGGACGGCCTTGCGGTCCCCCCTGGGCCGTTCGTGGGCCGGAGCGGCGTGGTGCCGCAGTGCTGACTCGCTCAACTGATTCCTCCTCGCAGGCCACTACCCGTCATCCCCCGGGGGCCTTCACCTGTGCTCCTGACCGCCGTCAGCTCGCCCTTGAGCAGGCCGAACACCTCGGCCATGTGCTGCTCCAGCGGATCGTCCCCGTGCCCGGTCGTCCATCGCTGGACGGCCACCCGGATCCCGGTCGTGGTCATGGCCGCCATCAGCTGCGGGTAGACGTCGTCCGGGGCGCTCCCCAAGCGCGCCGCCACGGCCGCGGCCACGATCGCGTTGAATTCCTCGAGCCGGGCGAACATCCGGGTAATCAGCGCAGGGTAGCGCGTGATCACCTGCCAGCGCTGCTGCACCTGCTCCCGGCGCGTCGCGGTACCGGCCGCCAGGTCGAGGGCGATCGCCTCCATGCCGTCGAGGAGGCTGGCGGCCCCGGTCATCAGCGCCGCGACCTGCTGCGCGTCGGCGGCGAGGAGATCGTCGCCGATGATCGCCTGTTCCTTGCCCGGGTAGTAGTTGAAGAACGTGCGCGGTGACACCCCGGCCACGGCGCTGATCTCCTCGACCGTCAGATGCTCGAGCCCGCGCTCCAGCGTGAGCCGCAGCGCGGCGTCGTGCAGCGCCTCCCGGGTCGCCCGCTTCTTGCGCTCACGCAGGCCTTCCCGGTCACGCTGGGCCACGGCGGCATCGGTCACAGGCCCTATTCTTGCACCCCGTGCAAAGTTTCACAAAATGCAAGCTTGATCATGAGCGGGTGCCCGCCGATGATCGGCGCCGCTTACCGGCAGGCGACGTTGTTGAACGAGCACTCGGCCGGGTCCGGCTCCGGCCCGGACCCGTAGATCGAGACGGTGATCGAACTACCAGGGGCGATGGACAGGTCGTAGGGGGCCGGGGTCATGAACAGGACGTCGTTGTCGTCGGTGAACTCGGCGTTCTGGACGGCGCTGACAGTATCTCCGGGGAGCGCCACCACCAGCTGCCAGCCCGACACCGCGGCCGAGCCCTGGTTCACCACCGTGACCTGCCCGGTGAAGCCGCCGCCGCTCGGTGTCGCGGCGTAACTGACCACCAGCGTGGGCGGCGGCGCGCTGGCGGTGGTCGTGCTGGCCGACGGGACCGCCCCGCCGGCCGGCGCGCTGGCCGGCGCGCTGGCGGACGGCATTGGCCGATGGGGCCGCGGCGTGGGGGAGGAGCTGACCGGACCCGGCCCGCTGGTGGGGGCGATCGCGGCCGACGACGGGATCGGGAACTGGCTGGCCGGGTCGCCGGCCTGCGGCCCCAGCCCGAGCGCGGTCAGCAGCGGCGGCACGCCCAGGTAGCCCGCCACCACCAGTACCACCACCGCGGCCACCAGCCCCAGCAGCCACCCGGGCGGCCGTGGCCATCGTGGCCTGGGCCGGTCCGGCCCGCCGGGCTCACCCGGCCCCTCAGGGGCGGCCGGCCCGCCGGAGCCCCGCAGCCCGCCGGGCCGCGCATCCTCGAACAGCGTCAGCCCGCCCAGCACCACGGTGTCGCCCCCGGCCGGCGTCTCGCCCCGGATGTAGACCCGGGCCCGCCCGTCGCTCGCGTCCCGCGGCCGCACCGGCGGCCAGGTCCCGAACGCCCGGTTGGCCGGGTCAAGCTCGTCGTAGGCGAACTCGGCCGGCCCGGTGTGCCGTCCCCGGCCCCGCCGCCACGTCGCCGTCCCGCCGCTCATCAGCGTCTCCCCACACCCCGGGCCCAGTAGCCCCCACGCCGATGGTGCACCAACCGGCCACCACGCAAAACGATCCAGCCGCGCCCCTAAGAACTTCGTTAGACATAAGTCCCACAGGTCACACTCACCCAACAGGTCACACTCACCCCACGAGTCGCACTGACCCCACGGGTTACATTCATCCCACGAGGCACATCCGCCCTGCAGGGCTCACGAGCCTCACCCCGACCTACATCCGGTCGCCGTCCCGAGGATCAGGCTGATCAAGCGACCAGTGCCGGGCCACCGTCGCCAGCCACACCCCGTCATCCTCAGCCCCCGAGCGGCCAGAACTCCCCGACCCCTCCGGCCCCGCCTCCGACTGCCCGGTCGTCCAGTCCGGCCGCGCCTGGCACCGGAACCGGGTGATCGCCCGCTGCCCGCCGTCCTGATCCCCGTACAGCAGGTCCACGATCCAGTCCGACTTGGTCTCGATGACCCGGCGCGCCATCGGGTAGCGGGGGTCGGCCAGGTCGCGGATCGCCCCCTGCCAGAAGCCGAAGTCGCCGGCCGAGACGTACAGGTCGCGGGTCTGCATCTGGAATTCCGACAGCGGCGGCGCTGGCTCGTTCGGCGGCCAGTCGGTGGCCGTGGTCAGCCGCCAGCCGTGCAGCACCGCGATCCCGCTGCCGACGTTGCGGACCGACACCGACAGGTAGATCACGCTGTCCCCGGGCCCGCGGCTGCCGTCGCCCCCGCCGATCTCGGCCACCGCCCCGCCGCCCGGCAGCCGGACCCACTTGTTGTCGCCGAAGTTCACCTTCAGCGTCCCGTCGGCCAGCCGCGACGCCATCAGCAGCGGCCGCAGGCTGGTCAGCAGCGACTGCTCGGCGAACCGGGCGGTGCGGTTGCCCGACCGCACCGAGGAGAACGTGGCGACCGCCAGCACCAGCGTGCCCAAGGCGGTCCCCAGGTCCGCTATGACCGCCCAGTTGTCCCAGGTCACGCGCTTACCAGCGGCTGTGCAGGGCAGCGCGGAAGTACTTGTCGTAGAGGTTTTCGATCGCGTCCAGGGTGGCCTGGTCGAGCGGTGGCAGGTCGGCCGCGGCCGAGTTCTGCCGGGCCTGCTCGGCGCTGCTGGCGCCGGGGATGACGGTGGTCACCCCGGCCTGCTGGATGATCCAGCGCAGCGCGGCCTGGGCCGCCGTGGCGCTTGTGTCCCAGCCCTGGACCAGCGCCGCGAACTCCTGGGCGGCCTCCACCCCGGCGTCGTAGTCGACCCCGGAGAACGTCTCGCCCACGTCGAACGCCTGGCCGTGCCGGTTGAAGTTGCGGTGGTCGGTCGCCGCGAACTGGGTGTCCCGGGTGTAGCGGCCGGACAGCAGGCCGGACGCCAGCGGCACCCGGGCGATGATCCCGACCCCGGCCGCGGCCGCGGCCGGCAGCACCTGGTCCAGCGGCTTGCGCCGGAACGCATTGAAGATGATCTGCACCGAGGCCAGGTTGGGCCGCGCGATCGCGGTCAGCGCCTGGCCGGTGGTCTCCACGCTGACCCCGTAGGCGGCGATGGCGTCCTCGGCCACCAGCGTGTCGAGACTGTCGAACACCTTGTCGCTGGCGAACACGGCCGTCGGCGGGCAGTGCAGCTGGACCAGGTCCAGGGTGTCCACGCCCAGGTTGACCCGGGACCGGTCGGTCCAGGCGCGGAAGTTGTCCAGTGTGTAGTTCTCCGGCACCTGGTCGACCCGGCGGCCCATCTTGGTCGCCACCGTCAGCCCCTGGCCGGCGTTGCCGGCGATGAACCGGCCGATGATCCGCTCGCTGCGCCCGTCCCCGTACACGTCGGCGGTGTCCAGGAACGTGACCCCGGATTCGACCGCCGCCTGCAGCACGCCGAGCGCGTCCCGCTCGCTGATGTCGCCCCAGTCGGCGCCCAGCTGCCAGGTGCCGAGGCCGATTACCGAAACTGGCCGGTTCGTCCGGCCCAATACCCGCTGTTCCACGATGAGCGATCTTACCGGGCGCGGCCGCCGGCCTCCGGCGCCGGACCGCACCGCCGGACCGCACCGCCGGAACCCGGCGTGGACAATGGAGCGATGAAGGCAGCGCGCTACGAGAAGACCGGCCCCGCCCGCGACGTGCTCGAGGTGACCGAAACCGAGCGCCCGGAGCCCGGCCCCGGCGAGGTCCGGGTCCGGATCCACGCCTCCGGGCTCAACCCGACCGACGTCAAGGCGCGCAGCGGCGCCGTCCCGCGCCCGATCGACGGGTTCCAGATCCCGGGCATGGACGGGGCCGGGATCATCGACAAGCTCGGCGCGGGGGTCGACCCGGCCCGTAACGGGCAGCGGGTCTGGCTCTACTTCGCCGCGGCCGGGCGCCGCTGGGGGACCGAGGCCGAGTGGACCGTGGTTCCGGCCGACCTGGCGGTGCCGCTGCCCAGCCGGGCCAGCATGGAACTGGGGGCGACGATGGGGGTGCCCGCCCTCACCGCCCACCACTGCGTGTTCGCCGACGGGCCCGTGACCGGCCAGACCGTCCTCGTCCAGGGGGGCGCGGGCGCGGTCGGCCACTTCGCCATCGAGTGGGCCAAGCGGGGCGGCGCCCGGGTGGTGACCACGGTCAGCGGCGCCGAGAAGGCGGACCTGGCCCGCGCGGCCGGCGCCGACCTGGTGGTCAACTACCGCGAAGGCGACGTGCCCGCCCAGGTGCGGCCGTTCGCCGAGAAGGTGGACCGGATCATCGAGGTCGCGCTGGGCCCGAACCTGGACAGCGACCTGGCCCTGGCCCACCCGGGGACCGTGATCATGACCTACGCGGCCGACGGCCCCGACCCCGTGCTGCCGGTCCGTCCCTGCATGGGGGCCGGGGTCGTGCTCCGCTTCATGCTCCTGTACACGGTGCCGCGAGCCACCCTGGCCGCGGGCGCCGCCGACATCACCGCCGCGCTGGCCGAGGGGGCGCTGACCCCGCTGCCGCCGCACCGCTTCCTGCTCGACGACGCCGTCGCCGCTCACGAGGCGGTCGAGAATGGCGTCGGCGGCAAGGTATTCGTCATACCGGCCCGCGAGGTATGACAGCAAAGGGTCATATCATCAGCTGGGTAATTTCGGGCATGCGTATATGAATTCGGAAAACCCTGAAAACGTCGCGGCCGGTGACCGTCCCCGCTAGTGCGGACCGGCCCTCGGGCCGCCTTTTGTAAGGCTTTTTCAGCTTCCGTTGAAAAAGATCTTGCGGCCCAGCCGGTCCTGGCGGCCGGTACCGCCGCACGCCCGGCAGCGCCGGAAACTGTAGGTGTAGACGCTGCCCCAGTGCCGCCCGGGCGTTCCCTTGCAGACGCGGCAGCGGTGGAACGGGTGGACCCACAGCGACACGAAGTAGCCGCCGACCGCGATTAAGCCAATGATGACAAGCGTGCCCATAGCCGTACCCCCTGGGAGACGCCCCGCATTTCTGTTCAGATAGCGTAGACCCGCGCAATCTCCGATGGCACCGATTTTAATTAGCCAAGCCCGTCGGCAATGGCTCAAATGACGCACCGCGGGCCGCCGGCCGCGGTCCATCGCAGCGGCAGCCGGTCGACGCCGTAGATGCCTTCCACCCCGCCCAGCTCGGGGTCCCCGTCGGCCGCCAGCCCCGGCATCCGCGGGGCCAGGAACCGCAGCGCTTCCTCGAGCTCGGCCCGGGCCAGGTTGGCGCCCAGGCAGAAGTGCGCGCCGGCCCCGAACGTCAGCAGCCGGGCCTCCCGCTCGGCGCCGATGTCGAACTCCTCGCCCCCGCCCTCCCGGTTGCCGCGCTCGGCGCAGACGGCCACGATCGTGCCGGCCGGGAACCCGACCCCGCGGTATTCGATGCCCTCGCGGCAGATCCGGGCCGTGAACGGGGTGATCGGCTCGAACCGCAGCACCTCCTGGACCGCCCGCGGGACCAGGCCGGGGTCGGCCGCCAGCCGGGCCCACTGGTCCGGGTGGGCGGCGAACAGCCGCAGCGCGTGCCCGAGCTGGCTCTGGGTGGTGTCGATCGCGCCCGCCAGCACGTTCACCACCAGGTTGACGCACTCGGCGTGGCTGAGCCGCTGGCCGTCGTCTTCGGCCGCCAGCAGCGCGCTGGCCAGGTCGTCGCGTGGCTGCCGGCGGCGCTCGGCCAGCAGCCCGGCCGCGTAGTCGCTGACCTCGGCCACCGCCCGCTCGATGTCCGGCCCCTGGGTCGCCAGCGCCGAGATGTCGAACTGCCGCTGCACCAGGTTCGACCACTGCTGCAGCCGCTCGGCGTCGGCCGCGGGCGCGCCCAGCACCGCCGCGATCGTCAGGGCCGGGTAGGGCCGGGCCACCGCGCCCATGAACTCGCAGGCGGTCGCGGGGGCGACGGTGTCCCAGCGTTGGGCCAGCAGGTCCCGCATGACCGGCCGCCAGCGGTCGGCCGCCCGCGGGGTGAAAGCGGGCCCGACCAGCGCTCGCAGCCGCCGGTGCTTCTCCCCGGCCAGGTTGAGGATGTTGGTGTCGATGTGGTCCCACAGCGGCCCCGCGGTGATCCCGAAGAACTCCGCGATCTCCCGCCCCGGGAACGCGGCCGCCCGCGAGCGCAGGAAGAACTCACCGGCCTCGCGGTCCAGCACCAGGTACGCCAGCGGCGAGCGGGCCAGCCAGCCCTGCGCCCGCACCTCGGCCAGCTGCCGGTGGTAGCGGTCGGCCGCGAAGTCCGGCGCGGTGTAGTCGAACGCCGGCAGGTCGAGCTCGGTGACCAGGGTCATGACAGCCCGACCCTAACTCACCGGGGAGAAAACGGCCCGATCCGGGAGCTACCCCCACTGCGCCGTGGCTGCTGGTTGACTACAGCCGCCTCGCCCGCCGCTTCCTGGCCCCGGCGCCCGGTCTCTGCGGCGAGCCGGCCCGCCCCTAGCATCGGAGTGGTGAAGCTCTCCCGCGTCTGCGTGTACTGCGGATCGTCGTCCGGTTCCGGCCCCGAGTTCGCCGAGGCCGCCCGGGCTCTGGGCGGCCTCCTGGCCCGCAACGGGCTGACCCTGGTCTACGGCGGCGCCGAGGTCGGCCTGATGGGCCTGGTGGCCGACGCCGCGCTCGCGGCCGGCGGCCAGGTGGTGGGCGTGATCCCGCGGCACCTGTTCGGGCGGGAGATCGCCCACCGCAACCTGACCGATCTGATCGAGGTCGGCTCGATGCACGAGCGCAAGCAGAAGATGGCCGAGCTGGCCGACGCCTTCGTGGCGCTGCCGGGCGGCCTCGGCACGCTGGAAGAGCTGACCGAGATCGCCACCTGGGCCCAGCTCGGCCTGCACCGCAAGCCGATCGCCACCCTCGACGTGGGCGGCTACTGGACCGCGTTCCACGGGTTCCTGGGCGACGCCGTCCGGCACGGCTTCATGAAGGAACAGAACCTGAGGCTGATCACCAACGTGCCCACCGTCGACGCGCTGCTGCCCGCGCTGGCGGCCTACCAGGCGCCGCGGGTCGGCAAGTGGCTGGACCCCCAGGAAACCTGACCCGGGGATCCAGCCTCAGCTCGTCGGCCCCGGGTCAGCCCTGGGCGGCCGCCGACACCGGCTGCCACTCGCGCCAGGTGGCCAGCCGCGACTCGTAGTCGGCGGTGGCGATGGCGAGCGGCGCCTCGCCCAGGAACACCCGCAGCGGCGGGACCTCGGCGTCCACGATGCGCAGGATCGCCTCCCGGGTGGCGGCCGCCGATCCCGGGCTGCCCGCCCGCTGGGCCCGCTGCTCGGCCGCTACCTTACGGAACTCGTCGTAGGCCGGGTTTTCGGCCGAACGCCGGGAGGACGAGCCCGCCCAGTCGGTGTCGAACGCGGCCGGCTCGATCAGCGTGACGTTGATGCCGAACCCCTTGACCTCCTGCGCCAGCGCCTGGCTGAAGCCCTCCAGGCCCCACTTGGACGCGTGGTAGGCGCCCACGTTGGGGAACGCCGAGATGCCGCCGATCGACGACACCTGCACGATGTGCCCGCTGCCCTGCTCGCGCAGGTACGGCAGGGCCGCCTGGGTGATCCACAGCGCGCCGAACAGGTTGGTCTCCAGCTGGTCGCGGACGTCGGCCTCGGACAGCTCCTCGACCATCCCGAAGTGCCCGTAGCCGGCGTTGTTGATCACGATGTCGAGCCGCCCCAGGTAGTCCTGAGCGCGTTTGACCGCCTCGAAGTCGGCCGCCCGGTCGGTGACGTCGAGCTTGATCGGCAGGATGGCGTCGCCGTACTTGGCGACCAGGTCGTCCAGGGTCGCGGTGTCGCGCGCGGTCGCGGCCACCTTGTCGCCGCGGTCCAGCGCCGCGATCGCCCACTCGCGCCCGAAGCCGCGCGAGGTGCCAGTGATGAACCAGGTCTTCTGGGCCATGAGGTCCCTTCCCGGTGTCGGTGATGTCTCGTCGCTCGCTACTAACCCGGAGGAGCCTCCGGTATTCCTGTCTCAATTTGCGTCTTCCCGGTCCCGCCGGTTTCCACCAGCGGCCCGGGTACGCGATCATGGTTGGCGCCAGGCGACAAGGAGGCCTCATGATCTTCATCACCGCCAAGTTCCAGGTGCGTCCCGAAGACGCCGACCGATGGCCGGAAATCACCCGCGATTTCACCGAAGCCTGCCGGAAAGAACCTGGCTGCCTGTGGTTCGACTGGTCCCGCAGCGTCGACGATCCCACCGAGTACGTCCTGGTCGAAGCGTTCCGTGACGGTGACGCGGGCGGCGCCCACGTCAACTCCGACCACTTCAAGGAGGCGCAGCGGACGCTGCCGCCGCACCTGGTGCACACGCCCAAGATCATCAGCCAGACCGTCGATCAGGATGACTGGTCCGAGCTGGGGGAGATGGCGGTCAAGTAGCAGGCCGGCCCGCCCGGCCAAGATTGGCCGGGCGGCCTCAGCGCGTCCCGGCCCGCTGCCGGGCGGCCTCGTAGAGGAGCACGGTGGCGGCGCTGGCCGCGTTCAGCGAGCTGGCCGACCCGCTGATCGGGATCCGCGCGATCACGTCGCAGGCGTCCCGCCAGGCTTCGCTCAGCCCGCTGGTTTCGTTCCCGATCACTACCAGCGTCGGCCCGGTCAGGTCACAGGCGGCCGCGTCCACCGCCCCGCGCTCGTCGGTGCCGAGCACGGTCACCGCCCGCCCGGCCCGGCGGTGTCCGTCCACCCAGGTCATCACCTCGGCCGGCCCGTCGGCCCGCACCACCGGCAGTGCCAGCAGCGACCCGGTGCTGGCCCGGACCGCCCGCGGATCGTACGGATCGGCCCCGTGGCCGGTCACGATCAGCCCGGCCGCCCCGAACGCGTCGGCCGACCGGATCACCGTCCCGATGTTGCCGGGACTGGCCGGCCGGTCGAACGCCACCCCCAGGAACCCGGCCTCCACCCCGATCCGCCCGAGGTCATCCTCGGGCATCGCCACCACCGCGATCAGCTCGGGCGCGTCCTCGTCCTTCTCGCCCAGCTCGCGGATCAGCTCCCCGGCCATCGCCACCCGCTCGGCCGCGGCCGCCGCCGGCGACTCCAGCACTGAACTGGCCCACCGCGACAGCCGCCGGTCAGCGTCATAGATCAGCGCCCGAAAGCCCCATCCGTGCTCAATGGCCAGCGTGATCGGCCGGACCCCCTGCACCACGAACGCCCGCGCCTGCCGCCGCTTGCGCCGGTTCCCCAGCAGCGCCTGCCACTCCTGGAACCGGGCGTTCCGCCCGCTCACCCGCAGCACCCGCGCCACCCGCCACCTCCCGCCGGCCGAATGGCGCCACCGTACCGGTGCCAGCCGGGCCAATGGCGCCATCCATCACCAGCGACGCCGCTCCCGCCCGGTCACCCATCCCTCCGACCCGCCCGCGGCGCGATAACAGCAAGAAGTGCCGCGCGTGGCCATCCTCTTCCAAAGAAGTCTTTGCAAAGGTATCTTTGCACCCATGACGGAACCGCACGCTCGCTCGGTCACCCGCCTCACCGACCCCCGGGCCCTGCGGGCGCTGGCCCACCCGCTGCGCCTGTCGCTGGTCGGGCTGCTGCGCCGGGAGGGGGCGCTGACCGCCACCCGGGCCGGCGAGCTGCTGGGGGAGAGCTCGGGCAGCTGCTCCTTCCACCTACGCCAGCTGGCCAAGTACGGGCTGGTGGAGGAGGCCGAGGGCGGCCGCGGCCGGGAACGCCCGTGGCGGGCGACCTCGATGTTCACCGACGTGCCGGCCGTCGCCGAGGGGCCCGAGCAGCAGGTCGCGGCCGGGCTGTTCTCCGCGCTGCTGGCCGACCGCTACTTCGAGCACCTGATGCGCTGGCTGGAGCGCAAGCCCGACGAGCCCGCCGAATGGCAGCAGGCCGTGCCCTTCGGCGACTACCTGCTCTACCTGACCGCCGACGAGCTGGCCCACCTGGCCGAGCAGCAGCGGGCCCTGTTCGAGCCCTACCTGGACCGCCTGGCCCGCCCGGAACGGCGGCCGCCCGGCGCCCGGGCGGTGACCTACCTGCAGCTGGCCTTCCCCGGCGACCTGTCCGGCGCCCACGAGCCCAACCAGCCCGGCCCGCCCGAGCCGCCCTCCCGGCCCGAGCCCCCCGACCCGCCCGATCAGCCGTGACCGCCCGCCCGCGGCTACCCCGCCTACGCCGCCCGCCGCTCCCCACCCTGCTGCGCGAGCAGGCCTTCCGGCGCTACTGGAGCGCCCAGACGGTCTCGATGTTCGGCGACCAGATCTCCTCGGTCGCGGTGCCCTACACCGGCATCCTCGCCCTGCACGCCAGCGCGGCCGAGATGGGCTACCTGACCGCCGCCATCTGGCTGCCCAGCCTGCTGTTCGCGGTGCACGCGGGGGCCTGGGCCGACCGCCGCGGCCGTCGGCGGCGGCTGATGATCTTCGCCGATCTGGGCCGGGCCGGGCTGCTGGCCACCGTGCCGGTGGGCGCCGGGCTGCACGTGCTGACCCTGGCCCAGCTGTACGCGGTCGCGTTCGGGGTCGGCTCGCTCAGTGTGCTGTTCACGGTGAGCGATCCCGCCCTGTTCGTCGCCCTGACGCCGGAATCGCAGTACCTGCGGGGCCAGTCGCTGGTCTACGGCAGCCGTGCGTTCTCCTTCGTCGGCGGCCCCAGCCTGGGCGGCATCCTGGTCCAGGTGCTCACCGCGCCGTTCGCGGTGGCGGCCGACGCCCTGAGCTACCTGGGCTCGGCGTTCTTCCTGAGCCGGATCCACCCGGCCGAAGCGCCGCCCGAACCGGCCGGGCACGGCTCGCTGGCGGCCGGCGCCCGCTACATCGCCCGCGACCGGCTGGTCCGGGCCAGCCTGATCGCCGCCGCCGTGGTCAACTTTTTCGACTTCATCTTCACCGCCCTGTTCGCGCTCTACGCGACCCGGTCGCTGCACATCCGGCCGGGCGTGCTCGGGCTGGTCCTCGGGGCGGGCGCGATCGGCGCCGTGCTCGGCTCGGTCGCGGCCAAGCACGTCTCCCGCCGGTTCGGGGTCGGCTGGGGCTACGTGATCGGCGCGGTGCTGTTCCCCGGCCCGCTGATCCTCGTCCCGCTGGCCGGCGGCCCCCACGACCTGGTGCTGGCCGCGCTGTTCGTCTCCGAGTTCCTGTCCGGCGTGGGCGTGATGGTGCTGGACATCAGCATCGGGGCGATCTTCGCGGCGGTGATCCCCGATCGGCTCCGGTCCCGGGTCACCGGCGCATTCCAGGCGGTCAACTACGGCACCCGGCCGCTGGGAGCGCTGGTGGGCGGCGCCCTGGGCACGGCGATCGGGGTCCGGCCGACGCTGTGGATCGCCGCGGTGGGCGGAACGACCGCGTTCCTCTGGCTGCTCCCGTCACCCCTGCCACATTTCCGGCTACCGGACAGCGACGCGGAACCTAACGCAATGGTCAAGACCGGGTCATAGCGGGCTGATCAATGACACTTCGCCGTGTTCCGCTTTGGGGCAGAAGTTACTATTACGTCCGCAGTAAGTCATACGCCGAGTGGTGATCGTGCCGGGGCGGCTCCACGGCCCGGGCACGGCTGGAGCGGACATTGAACGAGCGCAGCCCGGGCGAGCGCAGCGACCTGTTCGCTGCCGACTGGGCGTCGGCCCTGGCCGGCGCGGCGGACGCGGCTCTGCCCGCCGATGAGGTGGCCGAACTGCTGGCCGCGCTGGCCGCCGACACGCTGGCGGTGGCCTGGGACCTGCCGTTCCAGCCCGAACAGGCGGCCAAGATCGGCGCCGCCCTGGTCGACGCCAGCCTGGTCGACCCGGTGGTACTCGGCCGCAGCCTGACCGTTATCCGCCGCCAGCTGACGCTGGACGCGCCCGCCGCGGCCGACCTGGCGATCGTGTCGGCCGTCGAGGAAGCGGTGGCCGCGGGTTACATTCGTGCCCTGCGCGACCAGACCCGGGCCGAAACCCAGCGCAGCGCTGAGGAGCTCCGCCGTGGCGCCGAGGCCCGGTTCCAGGCCGAGCTGCGCCATCAGGCCCAGCACGACCCGCTGACCGGCGTGGCCAACCGGACGCTGTTCCTGGACCGGCTGGCCGCCACCATCGCCCGGCCCGCCCCACCGGCCGGCCCCGACGGGGCTGACCCGGCCGCCCCCGCCCGCCGGATCGGCATCTGCTACCTGGACCTGGACGGCTTCACCTCGGTCAACGACACGTTCGGCCACGACGTCGGCGACGAGCTGCTGATCGCGGTGGCCGGGCGGCTGCGGCGCCGGATCGAGCCCGCGCCCGGGCTGGTCGCCCGTATCGGCGGCGACGAGTTCATCGCCCTGGTCGAGCCGTCCGGCGGCCCCGACGCGATGGTCGCGCTGGCCAGCGACGTGCTCACGCTGATCGAACGCCCGTTCCGGATCGGCCAGCACCGGATCGGCCTGACCGCCAGCGTCGGCATCGTGGAACGGCCGGTGGCCGGCGCCGAGCTCGCCGACCTGGTCAAGGACGCCGACAGCGCGCTCTACCGGGCCAAGGCCGAAGGCCCCGGGCGCTGGTCGGTCTACGACGCCGCCCAGCAGGCCACCGACAGCGCCCGGATGGCGCTGACGACCTCGATGCGCTCGGCCCTCGAGGCGGGCGAGTTCACCGTGGTCTACCAGCCCATCGTTTCGCTCCCGGACGGTGAGCTACGGGGGGTGGAGGCGCTGCTGCGCTGGGACCACCCGACCCTCGGAGTGCTGGCCCCGGAGGCGTTCATCGAGCTGGCCGAGTCCAGCGGGGTCATCACCCCGCTCGGCCGCTGGGTGATGGAGACCGCGTGCGCGCAGGCGGCCGAGTGGCACCGGGTCCGGCCCGGCGGCGCCCCGTTCATCAGCGTCAACCTGTCCGCCCAGCAGGCCACCGACCCCGGCTTCGTCGGCGACGTGGCCCGGATCATGGCCGCCACCGGGCTGCCGTTCCCGCTGCTGCAGCTCGAGCTGACCGAAAGCGCCCTGGTCGGGGCGGACAGCCGCCCGCTGGAGACGCTGCAGGAGCTGGCGGCGATGGGGGTGCGGATCGCGGCCGACGACTTCGGCTCCGGCTACTCGAACCTGGCCTACCTCAAGCGCCTGCCGGTCGGCTCGCTCAAGCTGTCGGCGTCGTTCATCAAGGAGCTTTGGCCGGACGGCCCGGCTGACGAGCCGGTCATCTCGGCCCTGGCCGGCCTGGCCCACCGGCTCGGCCTCAAGGTGACGGTGGAAGGCGTGGAAACCATAGAACACGCCCGCCAGCTGTCCGTGCTCGGCTGTGACACCGCCCAGGGCTGGTACTACGCGGCCGCCGTGCCCGGCCGCGACATCACCGCGGTGCTGCGCGACCCGGCCCCGGCCCGCTTCCCCCGCCCGGCCCTCCCGCACGGCTGACCATCCGCGACACCGCCCGGTCCTGCCCCATGGCTGACCCGCCGTCGGGCGCTTGCTGCACCGCCCGACCCCGCCGCACCGCCCGCCCGGCCCTCCCGCACGGCTGACCTACCCGCCCCACCGCCCGACCCTCCGCAGCGCGCACTTACTTAATTACACATTGTGATTCGAAATTCAGTTCGATATATTTCTTCTACGAGGCACCCACGGGCCAAGACTTCCCCGTTGGCCCGTGGCTGTTTCGTTTGCTAACTGCCCTGCCCTAGCCGCCCAGGTTCACGCCGACCGAAAGCAGCTGGCCGACCGACACGCTGACCGACGGCCCCGGGCTTGACGTGCCGTCCGACGGCGGCGTGCTCGCCGGGCTCGTCGGCGGCGGCGTCGTCGGGCCGGTGCTCGGGGTCGGAGTGGTGACCGGGGTCGGGGTCGTCACCGGGGTCGGGCTGGTGGTCGGCTTGGGGCTGGTGGTGGTGACCGGGGACGTGCTCTTGGTGGCCCCCGGGCTGGACGTCTTGGTCGTCGGTTTGGTGGACGCCTTGCTGGTCTGGGTGGCGGCGGCCTTGGTGCTGTTCTTGGTGCCGCTCACCGCCTGCAGGCTGCCGGCCTGGATGGCCAGGGCGCCGATGGCGGCCCGGCTGTGAACGAGGCCGCCCTGGACCAGGCCGCCCTGGACCAGGCCGGCCTGGATGCCGACGGCCGCCTTCCCGTGACCGCCGGCCGCCGCGGCGGGCGCGCTCTGGCCGCCGGCCCCGCCGGTGGCCGCGGGCTGCACCCCCTGGCCGCTGGCGCTGGCCGTGCCGACCGGCGAGTTCAGGTTGGCGGGCAGCGCCGACGGCGTCGCGTGCGACCCCTCCGGCACCACCACGATCAGCACGGCCGCGACCGCTGCCACCGCTGCGGTGGCGGCCGCGCCCGCGATCGCCGTCACCGGCTTGGTCGCCGCCCGCCACCAGCGGCCGGACCCGGCCGTGCTGGTGTCCGGGACGGGGAACCCGTACGGCCCGAACTCCCGGGCCCGGGCCGCCAGCGCGTCGCGCTCGGTCACCGTTTCGGGGGCGTCGTTGGTGGTCAGGTAGACCACCCGGTCCCGGAGCTCGGGCGGAATCGGGCCCAGCGGCGCGAAGCCGAGCTTCATGACCGGGCCGACCACCTGACGCTGCCGCTCGCCGCAGACCGAGCAGATCGCGACGTGGGTGCTGACCTGTCGCCGGCCCCGGGCGGTGCTGCTGCCGTCGGCCCCGCCGAGCAGGGCGTCCAGGTCCGGGCAGGACTTGGGCCCGGTCTGGGTCACCACCAGCACGCCGAGCGCCGCCTCCAGCCGCCGCCGGGCCTGCGAGGCCAGCGCGTGCACCTGGTGGCGGGGCATGCCGAGCGGGTCGGCGAGGTCGGCCCCGTGCAGCCGGTGCCGCAAGCTGAGCTCGACGATCTCCTGGTCGTCGAGGTCCAGCCCGCCGATGGCCGCGCGCACCAGGTCGACCGGCTGAGCCCGGTCGATGTCGTAGACGTCGACGGCCTCGCCCTCGGTCCCGGCCGTCTCGCCCCGGCCCGCGGGCGGTGCCCCGTCCCGCCGCCGCCGGTGGCATTCGTTCCGGGCCACCGCGTACAGCCAGGGCCGCAGCCGGCCCGAATCGTGCAGCTCGGATAGGTGGGCGGCGGCGATCACGAACGTCGCCTCGACCGCGTCAGCCGCGTCGGCTGGATCCCCCAGTAGCGACCGGCAGAAGCTGAATATTCTGGCCGCGTACCGGTCGTACGCTTCGGCCACCCCCGCCGGGTCGCGCGTCACGATGGACGCGACAACCTCACTGTCCCGCATGGACTCAACGGTAAACGAAAGTGCACAGTGCGGGCACTAGCCCAGGCCGAACTGCAATCGTACGAGAGCATATTTTTTCTGGATAACTTCTGTAACTTCAGGCTTCGCCCCGCCCGGAACCCGTCCTTCGCCCCGGCCGATGGTAGGAATTGAGGGTGGATCAGGGACTGACCGAGCGGCTCGCGATCCGGGAAGTGGTGGAGACCTGGGCCGTCGCCCGCGACTCGGGGGACTGGGACACGTTCCGCGGCACCTGGCACGACGACGGCTACATGATGGCCACCTGGTTCCAGGGCCCGGCCGCCGAGTTCATCAAGGCCAGCCAGGACGGCTGGGACCACGGCGTGAACATTCTGCACTTCCTGGGCGGCAGCCACATCACCGTGCACGGGACCCGGGCCATCGCCCAGACCAAGATGACGATCATGCAGCGGGCGCCGGTCCACGACGTGCTGGTCGACGTGGCCTGCATCGGCCGGTTCTACGATTTCTTCGAGGCCCGCGGCGGCCGCTGGGGCATCGTGCTGCGCCAGCCCACCTACGAGAAGGACCGGCTCGACCCGGTCGACCCGGCCGCGACGCTGCGCCTCGACCCCGACCTGCTCAGCCGGTTCCCGGCCGGCTACCAGCACCTGGCCTACCTGCAGACCCAACTCGGCTTCGCCGTCAAGCCGGACATGCCCGGCCTGCGCGGGCCCGCGGTCGAGCGCCTCTACGCCGACGGCGCGGCCTGGCTGAACGGGGCGCCCGCGCCCCGGGACGGCCGATGACGCGCGCGTCCGCGCCGCCGCCGTCGGCCCCGGTGCTGATCGCGGGCGGCGGCCCGGTCGGGCTGGCCACCGCGCTGGAGCTGAGCCGCCACGGCATCGGCAGTGTGGTGGTCGAGCCGCGCCCGCAGGTGGCCTGGCTGCGGCCGCGGGCCAAGACGGTCTCGGCTCGCACCATGGAGCACTTCCGCCGCTGGGGCCTGGCCGCCGAGCTGCGGTCCCGGGCGCCGCTCAAGGTCGGCTGGTCCTCCGACATCGTGTTCTGCGCCACCTTGACCGGGCGCGAGGTGTACCGCTTCCACGACGCTTTCGGGCTGGGGCTGGTGGGCAGTGACCGGGTCGCCGAGCCCGGCCAGCAGGCCCCGCAGCCGGTCGTCGAGCAGCTGCTGCGCGAGGTGGCGGCGGCCGACCCCCGCATCGAGCTGGTCACCGGCTGGCGGGTGACCGGCGCCCGCCCGGCGGGGGACCGGGTCCGGGTCAGCGCCGTCCCCGCCGATGCCCCCGACGGCCCGCCGGTCACCGTCGAGGCCGCCTACGTGGCCGGCTGCGACGGCCCCCGCAGCGTGATCCGGGCCGCGCTCGGCGGCCGGTTCGACGGCAGCGAGGACGGCCGCCGCAACGTCAACGTCACGTTCCGCGCGCCCGGGCTGGCCGCCCTGGTGCCGCACGGCCCGGCCGTCCAGTACTGGGTGCTGAACCCGGCTCAGGCCGGGCTGATGGGCCGCCTCGACCTGGACGGCGTCTGGTGGTGCATCGCCAACGGCGTCAGCCAGGCCACCGGCGAGGCGCACGCGGCTGACATCGTCCGCACCATGACCGGCGCCGATGTCCCGTTCGAGGTGCTGGCGACCGACGCCTGGACCGCCCGCATGCAGCTGGCCGACCGCTACCAGGGCGGCCGGATGTTCATCGCCGGCGACGCCGCCCACCAGAACCCGCCCTACGGGGGCCACGGCTTCAACACCGGCGTCGGCGACGCCGTCAACCTGGGCTGGAAGCTGGCCGCGGTGCTCAACGGCTGGGCGCCGCCCGCCCTGCTGGACAGCTACGAAGCCGAACGGCGCCCGATCGGCCAGATCACGATCGACGAGGCGGCCCGCAACATGGCCACCCTCGGCCCTGAGCTGGCCGACCCCCGCCTGGCCGGCCCCGACGCCGAATTCGGGGCCGCCCTGCCCGGCGCCCAGGCGGCCATCGAGCGGACCAAGGACCGCGAGTTCCACGGCCTGGACCTGGTGCTCAACTACACCTACGCGGGCTCGCCGATCACCGCCCCCGGCGCGGGCGAGCGGCTGCCGCACCGCTGGCTCGGCCCCGGCGACTCGCTGTATGACCACCTGGGCCCCGAGTTCACCCTGATCCGGTCCGGGACCGATGACGACAAACTGGTCAAGGCGGCCGCCATGGCTGGCCTGCCCCTGAGCGTTCTCGATTTCGATATTGAAAGGGTCCCCGCGCCTCCGGCGCCCCACCCGGTGCCGGAGCTGACCCTGGTGCGCCCGGACCAGCACGTCAGCTGGCGGGGGAGTACTCCCGAAGACCCGGACGCGATCATCCGCCGCGCGGTGTCCGGCCCGGCTTAGCGGCCGCTCTTGGTCAGGGACGGGCCAGCTGGGTCCGGACCGCCTGCTCGACCGCGCCATGGTCGGGCAGGTACGCCTGCAGCAGCGGCGGGCTCTGGGGGACGGGGGAGTGCGGGGCGTGCACCCGCAGGATCGGGGCGTCCAGGTAGTCGAACGCCGCCTCCTGCAGGGCGGCCGCGATCTCGGCGCTGACGCCGCCGTAGCCGGCGCTCTCGTCGACCATGACCGCCCGGCCGGTCTTGCGCAGCGAGTCCGTCACCGTCTCGACGTCCAGCGGATAGAGCGTGCGCAGGTCGATGACCTCGGCCGAGATCCCGTCGCCGGCCAGCTGGCCGGCCGCCTCGGTGCAGGTCCGGACGGTGACGCCGTAGCCGATGAGTGTGACCTGGTCACCGGGGCGGACCACGCTGGCCCGGCCGAACGGCACCCGGACGTCCGGTCCGCCGGTCTCGCCGCGCGCGCCGGTGAGCGCCTTGTGCATGAGGAACAGCACCGGGTCGTCGAGGTGCAGCGCGGTCTTGATCAGGCCCTTGGCGTCGGCCGGGGTGGCCGGTACCGCCACGTAGAGCCCCGGCATCTCCGCGAACCACGACTCCATGGCCGTGTTGTGCTGGGCACCGCCGTAGGCGATGCCGTTCGTGGCCCGGATGACGAGCGGGACCGGGATGTCGAACATGTAGTGGATCTTGGCCGCCTGGTTGCACAGCTCGTCCATGGCGCCGTAGGCGAACTCCTGGAAGTTGAGGTCGACCACCGGCCGCATCCCCTGGATGGCGGCGCCCACCCCGGCCGCCACCATGGCCGCCTCGGAGATCGGCACGTCGCGGATCCGGTCGGCCCCGAACCGCTCGCCCAGGCCCAGCAACTGCGCGAAGTGGCCGCCGCGGAGGAAGATGTCGGTACCCATCACGAAGATGCCGGGGTTGGCCTCCATCTCCTCGGCCAGCCCGGCCCGGTAGGCCTGGCTGTAGCTGAGCGGGCTCACCGGCTCGCTCCGGCCGGTTCCGCGGCCGGCCAGGCCCGCTGCACGGTTCCGGTGTCCGGCCAGGGCGACCGCTCGGCGAAGTCGATCGCGTCCGCCACCGTCTCGTCCGCCTGCTGCCGCAGCGCGGCGTAGCCGGCCTCGTCCAGGTCGCCTCGCTCGGCCAGGCGCTGCCGCAGCGCCTGGATCGGGTCGTGGGTCTGGCGCCAGGACGCGACCTCGGACGCGTCCCGGTAGTTCTGCACGTCACCCACGTTGTGACCCTCGTAGCGGTAGGTGCGGGCCTCGATGAACGTGGGGCCCTCGCCGTTCAGCGCGCGGTCCCGGGCCGCGCTGGCAGCGGCGTGGACGGCCACGATGTCCTGCCCGTCGACGGCCACGGCCGGCAGCCCGAACCCGGCCGCCCGCCCGGCGATCGAGTCTCCGGCCAGTGACCGGCTGATGTGGGTCTCGACCGCGTACAGGTTGTTCTCGCAGATGGCGATGAACGGCAGCTTCCACAGGGCCGCCAGGTTGATGAACTCCCAGGTCCGGCCGGTGTTGGCGCCACCGTCGCCCACGTAACCGACCGCCACCGCCGGCCGCTGCTGCAGCTTCATGGCCAGCGCGGTCCCCATCGCGACCCCCAGGCCGGCGCCGACGATGCCGTTGGAGCCGAGGAAGTTCCGGCTCAGGTCGACCAGG
This sequence comes from Actinomycetota bacterium, assembly GCA_019240215.1. Lineage (GTDB taxonomy): Bacteria > Actinomycetota > Actinomycetes > Streptosporangiales > Streptosporangiaceae > Bog-532. Next base: position 24,838 of record JAFAYQ010000024.1, read on the forward strand.
TGCATGCTGCCGCCGCGGCCACCGGTGCAGCCGGTGGCCTTGCCGTACAACTCGGCCATGACCGTGCGGGGCGGCATGCCCTTGGCCAGGGCGTGGTGGTGGCTGCGGTGGGTCCCCGCCACCACGTCGGCGGCGCCGAGCGCGCGGATCGACCCGACCGCCACCGCCTCCTGGCCTTCCGATGAGTGGATGCCGCCCGGGATCTTGTTCGCGTAGGACAGCCGGACCGACTCGCTCTCGAACCGCCGGATGATCAGCATCTGCCCGAGCCACTCCCGCAGCGTCCCCGCGTCGGCCGGCGCCACCGCGGTCGCGTCCTCAGCCTCAGTTCGCTGCTCGGTCATGTGCGGTCTCCCTCGATCCAGGTGCGCAGGGCGTTGAACTCACGGTCGAACGCGGCCAGCACGTCGGCGGCCAGGTCACCATCGAAGCTGCGATGATCCACGTTCAGCGTCGCGATCAGCGTCGGCCGGACACCGATGCCGCCCTCGATCGCGACCGGCCGCGGCCGGACCCGTCCCGCGGTCAGCAGCAGCCGCTGCCCGGTCGCGATGACCCCGGTGAACGCGTCGACCCCGCGCGAACCCAGGTTGGACAACGACGCCGCCGGCTGGGCGGTGAGGTCCGCGGTGTTCAGCGCGCCGTTCCGGCCGCGCGCGACCGCCGCCCCGCGGGCCGCCACCAGCTCAGCCGTGCTCAGGCTGGGGATCCCGGTGATGACCGGTACCATCACCCCGGCCGCGGTGGCCACCGCCAGCCCGAGATCGCCGTTGCCCCCGGCCGTATCGCAGACCGCCCGGGCCAGCGCCCGCAACATCAGATCGGTCCAGGTGGCCGCGATCCCGTCCGCCCGCAGCGCTGCCAGCGCCGCCTCGCTCGCGGTAGCGTCGATCTCCCGCTGAACCGCGAAGTGCGGGATCTCCCGCCACGACTGCGACACCCGCTCGCTGATCGCCCGCCGGACGCGTCCAGCATCACGGGCCAGGCGGCCGCCAGCCCCACCGGCGTTCCCGCTCGCACCGGCGGTGGCCACCTTGGTCTCACTGGCTGCATCAGCCACCCCGGGATCACCGGTCGCCCCGGTCTCACCGCGCTCGGCGGCCAGCCGGGCCAGCCGACGCTTACGCGGCGACAGCGCGTGCGGCCGACGCCCCGGCCCCGGCGTGCTCGCGGCCACTTCATCCACCCTGGTCCCGGCGGTCCCGTCCGTGCTGGCCTGGACGGCACTGGCACCGTCGCCCGCCGCCGACGGATCCGGGACGGCCGCAGCGCCCGCCGTCGTCGCGGCCGCCTCGGCGTCATCGCCTCCGGCCCCACCCCCGGTCTCGCCCGTGGCCAGGATGCGGACGACGACGCCGCCGACCGGAACGGTGTCGCCCTCGCCCACCAGGTGCGGGCCGAGGGTGCCGCCGGCCGGGCTTTCCAGGTCCACCGCCGACTTGTCGGTCTCGATCTCGGCCAGTACGTCGCCGGTGGCCACCGCCTCACCCGGCTGCTTGTACCAGCGCGTCAGGATCGCTTCGGTCATGGCCATGCCCAGGGCCGGAATCGTGACGTCATGCACGGCGCAACCTTGCCCTCTCGGGACCGGGTCAGGGGGGTGATGAAACCTGGTACAACATATTCTAAATATGAAGTACTGACAAGGCGTGGAACGCACACATCGAATACTGAGATATCGGCATGCGATAAGCTGCGGCCGGACCATGAGAAACCAGCGCTGACCGACGATCCAGCGCGTCCCCGTCGTGGCCCGAAAGCAGCCATTTTGAGCGGGAAATACCCGTGCGGAGGGTCGTGGACGTCATCACCAGCGAAGCCGTCAACCTGTCGGTGTCGACCTACAAGCGAGCCGCTTACCTCGCCATCCGCGACATGATCGTGGAGCTCGAGATCCCGCCGGGTGCGCGGCTCGTGGAGAACGATCTGGCCGCCCGGCTGAACGTGTCCAAGACTCCGATCCGCGAGGCCATCGCCCTGCTGGAGGCGGACAGCCTGGTCGACACCACGCCCTACCGGGGCGCCACCGTGCGCTGGCTGTCGACCCTGGAGATGGAGGAGCAGCGGTTCCTCATCGACGCCATCGAGCTGCCGGCCTTCCGCCTGGTCGTCGACCGCATCACCAAGCCCGAGCTGGCCGAGCTCGGCAAGGTGATCACGCGGATGAAGCGGGCCCGGGCCAAGAACGACGGCCCGACGTTCCGCCGTCTGTCCTCCTCGACCCACGCGATGCTGTTCGCCTCGGTCGGGTACCCACGGCTTGACCGCTTCATCACCGCCCTCACCGGGCCGGCCGGCCTGCGTTACGACCGGGTGTTCGTCGACAGCTTCGACGACACCTTCGACCTGATGCTCGAGCTCGCGGTCGGCCGCTACGAGCGGATCAAGCAAGGCGACGCCGAGGGCGCCGCCGAGCACGTCAGCTCCTTCCGCGACCAGATCGGCCAGCTGAACGCGTCGCGGCTGGGCCACGAGCTGGTCGCTCCCTACTTCGGCCCGGCCAGCTGACCCCGCACGCCGCCGTCACCCGCAAGGAGTCCCCGTGGCTGATCTGCCTGCCTTGTTCGACCTGTCCGGCCAGACCGCCGTCGTCACCGGCGGCGGCGGCGCGCTGGGGTCGGTGGTGGCCCGGGGGCTGGCGAACGCCGGCGCCGCGGTCGTGGTGGTGGACCTCCGCCCGGCCAACGCTGAGCAGGTCGCCGACTCGATCACTGAGGCCGGCGGCCGGGCGGCCGGCTTCGGGGCCGACCTCAGCTCCGAGGCGGCTGTCGATGAGGTGTTCGCGCAGGTCGACGCCGCCTTCGGGCCGGTCGGCATCCTGGTCAACGCGATCTCGGCCCCGGTGGATCGATACCGGGCCGAGGAGTTCCCGCTGGACAAGTGGAATCAGATGCTGGCCGTCAGCCTCACCAGCTACTTCCTCTGCTCGCGGGCGGCCGCCCGCCGCATGATCGCGGCCGGCCGCGGCGGCAGCATCGTGAACTTCGCTTCGATCGCCGGGCTGAGCGCGGTGGGCCGCGGCAACCTGGCCTACAGCGCGGCCAAGGGCGGGGTGGTCCAGCTGACCCGGGAGCACGCTTACGTGTGGGCGCCGCACGGGATCCGCGTCAACGCGGTGCTGCCCTGCCAGTTCGTCAACGACTGGTGGGCCGGCCAGATCGACGATCCCGAGCACGCGGCGCTGGTGGCTCGTTCGGTGAGCGGCATCCCGCTCGGGCGGATGGGGTCGCCGCCCGAGATCGTCGGGCCGGTGCTGTTCCTCGCCTCGGCCGCCGCCTCCATGGTGACCGGGGTGATGCTGCCGGTCGACGGCGGCAACCTGGCCATGAACGCCGGCGCCAGCGTCGACTGGTAGCCCCCAGCGCCCAGCCGGCCGCCGTCAGCCCAGGTCGGCGGCCGTAGTCGTGCGGATCAGGGCGTCCGGCCGGGTCAGCAGTTCCGGCCGCAGCGCGGTACCGAGGCCCGGCCCCGGCGGCGGCGCGATCTGGCCGTGCTCGATGACCGGCAGGGTGGTGACGATGTCGCCGTACCAGCCCCGGTAGTACGCGCGCACGGTTTCCTGCACCATCGCGTTCGGCGCGCTGGTGGACAGGTGGGCGGACGCGGTCAGCACCACCGGCCCGGTGCAGTCGTGCGGGGCGATCGGCAGCTCGTAGGACTCGGCCAGCGCCGCGATCGCGCTGGCCTCGCTGAGGCCGCCGACCCAGCCGATGTCGAACATGATGATCCGGGCGGCGCCGGTCTCCATCAGCCGGCGGAACGTCCACCGCCCGGCCAGCGTCTCGCCCATCGCCGCCGGCACGGTCGTGCTGGCCGCGAACCGGGCGGCCGCCTCCAGGTCGTGGGCCTTGACCGCGTCCTCGAACCAGTACGGATTAAAAGGTTCGACCGCCTTCGCGATCCGGATGGCGGCGGGCAGGTGCCAGACCGCGTGCAGTTCCAGGTGGACGTCGATGGCGTCGCCGACCGCGTCGCGGATCTGCTCGATGATCCGGACTCCGGCCCGCAGGTCCTCCGGCCGGATGTCGTGGCCGCCGGTAGCCGCCGCGTACTGGTCGAACGGCCAGATCTTCATCCCGCTGATCCCCTGGTCGAGGAGATCTCGGGCCAGCTCACCGGGCCGCTCGATCGCGGCCTGCAGGTCCTCGTAGCGTCCCGGCTCATCCTGGGGGAGGCCGCGGTCGCCGGCCGTGGCCCGGTCGGAGGCCTTGAGCGCGCCCCGGTTGCCACGGCCGTAGCGGGCGCCCGCACAGGTGTTGTAGATCCGGATCGAGTCCCGGGTCCGGCCCCCCAGCAGGCTGGTGACGGGCAGGCCGGCCGCCTGCCCGGCGATGTCCCACAGGGCCACGTCGGTGGCGGAGTTGCCGCGGGTCTCGGCCCCGGTGCCCTCGTAGCCGACGAACACGTCGTACAGGCCCCGGCGGTGGGCGGCCAGCCGGCCCGGATCCTGGCCGATCAGGTAGGGCGCGACGGTCTCGTGCAGGTGCGCCTCGACCGTGGCCGGTCCCAGGCAGGTTTCCCCCAGGCCGGTGAGGCCTTCGTCGGTCATTACCTGCAGCCACAGCATCTGCGGATGCTCGGGCAGCCGGATCGTCCGGATCCCAGTTACCTTCATGCCTTCTCCGCGGTCGCCGCCCTGGCCTGTACCAGTTCGATCCGATAGCTTCGTTGATGACAGATAACAACCTGAAAAGATATCATATGCTAAATTCCTCCTCCGACCGGGACGGTCCGGCCACTCCGGTCCTCAGCCGGCTCCAGACGGCCGGGATCGTGGCCGTGGTGCGGGTCCCCTCGCCCGACGGTGTGGTGGCCGCCTGCCGTGCACTCTGCCGCGGTGGTGTGCGGGCCGTCGAGATCACCCTCACCGTGCCCGGTGCGTTCGCGCTCATCGCCGAGCTGGCCGCCGAGTTCGGGGACGACCTCCTGGTCGGCGCGGGGACGGTTCTCGAGCCCGAAGCCGCCCGGCGGTCGGTCGACGCCGGGGCCCAGTTCATCGTCTCCCCGGTGTTCGACGCCGCGGTCGTGGACTACTGCCGCCAGACCCTGGTGCTGTCCGTGCCCGGCGCGCTGACGCCGACCGAGGTGGTGACCGCCTGGCAGCACGGCTCCGCCCTGGTCAAGCTGTTCCCCGGCCGGGTCGCAACGCCGGAGTACGTGCGCGACCTGCTTGGCCCGCTGCCCGCGGTCCGGCTGTTCCCGACCGGCGGGATCGACGAGGCCGGCGCGGCCGCCTACCTCGCGGCCGGCGCCGCGGTGGTCGGAATCGGCTCGCGGCTGATGGCCCCGGCCGCGGTCGCCGCCGGCGACACGGACGCGATCACCGCCGCCGCCGGCCGGTTCGCCGAGGTCGCCGCCCAGGCGCGGGCGGGCCGGTGACCTGCTCCTGCGTCGCGTTCGGTGAGATCATGCTGCGGTTGGACCCCGCCCACGGGGTCCGGCTCGTCCAGGCCGGCTCCTTCGAGGTCCGCTTCACCGGCGCCGAGGCCAACGTCGCCGCCTCGCTCACCCAGTTCGGGATCCCGTCGCGGATCGTCAGCACCGTGCCGGACGACGGACTGGGGGACGCCGCCCTGGCCTTCCTGCGCCGGTTCGGGCTGGACACCGGGGCCGTGCTGCGGCGGCCAGGCAAGCTCGGCCTGCTCTACATCGAGCCGGGCGGAGCCGGCCGGCCGGGCCAGGTGATCTACGACCGCTCGGGCTCGGTCTTCGCCCTGACCGGCGCGGACGCCTACGACTGGCCAGCCCTGCTGGCCGGGCAGGACTGGCTGCACGTGTCCGGCACGGCGGCCGCCGTCGGCCCGGGCTCGGCCGCCGCGCTGGACCAGGCGCTGGCCGCCGCCGCGGCCGGGACCGGAGTCAGCCTGGACCTCAACTACCGTGCGCGGCTGTGGACCACCGAACAGGCCGGGCGGGCGCTGCCGTCGCTGCTGGACCGGGTCGACGTACTCCTCGGCGCCGGTGCGGAAGCGGTCACGATCCTCGGGCTGCCCGCGCCGCCCGGCTGGTGCCCAGGCCAGGACCTGACCACCGACCAGCGGATCGCGCTGATGGAGCGGACCCGTGACCATTTCGGCCTGCGGGCGGTGGCCGGCACCGAGCGGTCCACCACGGCCGGCGGGCGGCCCGCCCTGCGCGGCCTGATCAGCACGGCCGACGGCACCGCGGTCAGCCGCGCGTTCCCGGTCACCGACGAGCGCGGCCGGGTCGGCGCCGGCGACGCCTACGCCGCCGGAGTGATCCGGGGCCTGCTTCTCGGCCACCCGCCCCAGGTGGTCGCCGACTTCGCCGCGGCCGCCGCCTACCTCAAGCAATCAATCACCGGCGACGTCAACATCGCCAGCGTCGGCGAGGTCGAAGACGCCCTCACCGGCCACGACGACACCCGCCTCCGGCGTTAGCCCAGCCCCGCCAACAACCCCGTCTCCGGCGCTAACTCCGGCCCCGCCAGCAACCTCGCCTCCGGCAGTAAGGCCGGCCGCGACGACACCCGCCTCCGCCACTGACGCGGGCCACGCAACGCCCGTCTCCGGCGTTAGCCCAGCCCCGCCAACAACCCCGTCTCCGGCGCTAACTCCGGCCCCGCCAGCAACCTCGCCTCCGGCAGTAAGGCCGGCCGCGACGACACCCGCCCTGCCGTGAACCTCGGCCCCGTCCGCGCCGCCCCCGCCCCCGACGCCGACCCCACCAACCCCACAGCCACCCGTTACCGGTTCGTTACTTGGCATATGATATCTGAGGTATTGCTATATGGAGCATGCCATGTAAAACTGAGCCCCGCGTCGCGGAAATGCCTTGTCGCAACCCTCAACTGCTGCCTTTTTCCCGGTCTTCGGGATCGGCTTCACGCATTTCACCGGTACTGCGAGCATCCGGAAAAACTGCAGAACGAGGTCTTGCTGGATCAGAACGACCGGGTCAAAGGAGACACCACATGGCACTGCGAAAGCCGGATGAGGCCACGGCGGGCGGGGCGAGTCAGCACCTGGACCTGAGCCGCCGAAAACTTCTCGGAGCCGGGGCTGGCCTGGCCGCGGCGGCGGTGGCCGGCTGCTCGTCGTCCGGCTCGGGCTCCCCGTCCGGGTCGGGCAAGTCCTCGGGCGGCAAGACCACCGTGCGGCTGATGTCGTGGGAGCAGTTCCTGCCGGCCGAGCGGGCCGCCTGGTTCAACGTCGTCAACGAGTTCAAGGCGGCCCACCCGAACATCAACGTCACCTGGACCGGGTTCTCGGCCGAGACCTACACGGCCGACGTCATCACCCAGGCGCAGGCGGGCAAGATCGACGCCGACGTGATCATGTGTACCCCGGAGCTGGCGACCACGCTGATCCTCAAGTACAACCTGGGCGTACCGCTGCAGTCGATCTCGAACTCGCTGGGCCTGAAGCCCATCCCCGCCCACTCCTCGTTCGAGTCCAACGGCAACCTGTACGGGCTGGGTGTCATCGACGTCTCGTTCGCCCTGGTCTACGACGAGCGGATCCTGTCCGGGGCCGGGATCTCGCACCCGCCCGCGAACCTCGACGACTGGCTGAACGACACCAAGACGCTCACCCACAAGCCGCAGCAGTTCGGCACCGCCCTGTTCAACACGGTTGCCTCCGGCCTGGCCTGGTTCAACCAGCTGCAGAACTTCCCGCTCGCCTACGGCGGGGTGTGGGCCAAGGGCAACACGCTGATGCTGGAGTCCGAGCCGGTGATCAAGGGCATGCAGTACTGGCTGGACCTGCTCAACGCCAGCGGCCTGGCCGGGACCTCGGAGACCGCCCTGCTCAAACTGATCTACGGTGACCGGACCCCGCTGTGGCCTCAGGTCGCGGCGGGCATGGGCACCTTGAAGACGCTGGCGCCGAAGCTGTACCCGAACATGAAGAGCGCGCCGTTCCCGTTCCCGGGCAAGAAGGCCGCGGCCCGGCTGCACCCGCTGGTGGTCCTCAAGACGTCGTCGAACGTCGACGCGGCCATGGAACTGGTCAAGTGGATCGTCACGCCCAAGAACCTTTTCTACGTCAACACCACCAACGGCTATCCGATCATTCCGTTCAGCAATTTCGCGCAATTCGAGCCCAAGTACGAGCCGTTCCTGCAGGCCCAGCCGTGGGCGTCCGGCTTCCTCGAGGGCGACTTCGTGGGTGAAGGCGAGCTGTTCGGTAACTACGTTTTCGCCTTCTCCGAGCTGTCCAACATCATCATGTCGAACATGTCCTCCGCGATATCGGGCTCGGTCACGGTGGCGGAGGCGATGAAGACGGCGCAGTCGCAGGCGACCCAGCAACTGGCCCATCTGCTCTGAGTCCGCTGGGGCCAGGACCGGACCGGCGGCCCTGGCCCCCGCCCGCCAGCTGACGCGGAGGATGGGGAACGAGAATTGACTCACGACATAGCCAGTGCCAGCGGAGCCCCGGCCAGCGCCCCCCAGGCGGTGGCCGCTCCTGGTCCCCGCCGGGGGCGGCGGGCCAGCCGGGCCGGCCAGGGCCACACGATCACCAGCGGCCGCGCGCTGCCGTACGGCCTGCTGGCGCCGATCCTGATCTTCGAGTGCGTTTTCGTGCTCTACCCGATCGTGCGCGGATTCCTGCTGGCCTTCCAGAACACCTCGTTCGGGCTGACCAAGTGGGTCGGGGTGGCCAACTTCAGCCAGATGGTGCACGACGCCTTCTTCTGGGGGTCGGTCCGGACCACGCTCGAGTTCACCTTGTCGATGGTGGTCATCTGGCTCGGCCTCGGCCTGCTGGTCGCGCTGCTCATGAACTGGAACTTCAAGGGCCGCTCGTTCTTCCGGGCCGCCCTGGCGCTGCCGTGGGCGCTGCCCGACGTGCCCACGGTGCTGACGTTCACGGTCATGCTCGACCCCAACTTCGGCGTGCTGAACCGGGTCGCGGCCTGGATCCCCGGCGTCCACCACGACATCAAGTGGCTGACCTCGCCGACGCTGGCGTTCGTGGCCATCGTGATCATGGTGGGCTGGAAGGGCTTCCCGTTCTTCGGCCTCATCATCCTGTCGTCGCTGCAGGGGATCCCTGACGATCTGTATGAGGCCGCCCGGGTCGACGGGGCCGGCCCGTTCCAGCGTTTCCGGGCCATCACCTTTCCCAGCCTGATCCCGACGCTGGCGTTCCTGTCGGTGCTGGCCTTTATATTTTCATTCCAGCAATTCTCGCTTATTTATCTGTCGACCGGCGGCGGCCCGGGCACGTCGACCTCGACGCTTTCTGTCCTTATCTACAACGAGGCGTTCCAGGACTTCAATTACAACTACGCCAGCGCCGTGGCCGTCGTCGGGCTGGCCCTGGCGCTGGTCGGGACCCTGCTTTTCGTCATCTTCGAACGCCGGGTCGCACGCGCCCGGATGTCGGCCGGATCCGAGATCTGAGCACCGGACGGGAGACTTCAGTGGCGACCAGAAGCATGACCGAACCGGCCCCGCTGACCGCTGGTCAGCGGCCCCGGCGGCCCGCGCCGTCCCGCCTGGCCAAGCGGATCGGGCGGTACACGCTGCTCGTGGTGGTCGCGGTCGTCGTGCTGTTCCCGGTCTACTGGATGGTCCTCAGTACCTTCCAGCCCGAGAAGTACAGCCTGACCTACCCGCCGCCGTTCTTCTTGCACGGCTTCAACCTGGGCGCGCTGACGTCGCTGTTCGAGCAGCAGCCGATCGTCGCCTGGCTGGCCCATTCGCTGCTGGTGTCGGTGCTGGCGGTGGTGATCACCGTGCTGCTGGCGGTGCCCGGCGGCTATCTGCTGTCCCGCCTGCGCTGGCGGGGGAGCGGTGTCTTCGGCTTCCTGCTGCTGTTCACCCAGATCATGCCGGGCGCCATGATCGTCGTCCCCGAATTGCAGTTTTACCGGCTGCTGAACTGGACCAATAATCTGTTCGCGCTGCCGGCCGTCTACGCCGCTTTTACCGTTCCGCTCGGCTGCTGGATCTTGAAGTCCGCCTTCGACAATGTGCCCGGCGAAGTGGTCGAGGCCGCGATCGTGGACGGCACCAGCCGGATCGGCGTCCTGCTCCGTATTCTGGTCCCGTTGTCGCGGCCCGCGCTGACCGCCGTCGTGGTGGTGGCGTTCTTCGTGAGCTGGAACGACTACGTGTTCGCGTCGGCCTTCATCACCAACCGCGGGCTGTACACCGCCGGGCTGGGCATTTCCACCTTCATCAGCGAGGAAGACATCCAGCTCTACCAGCTGCAGGCCGCCGCGGTCGTGTTCTCGCTGGTACCCGCCGCGCTGTACATGATCGTGAGCCGGCACATCGTCCGCGGCCTGACCGCCGGCGCCGTCAAATGACCCAAAGCAGGCCGGTTCATCCGTGGGTGGCGGAGGGTGCCGGGCGGGTGCGGTTCGGGGTGGTGGGGAATTTCGCGTCGGGCTGGCCGGATCATCTGCGGTTCGCGCAGACGGCGGAGCGGCTCGGCTATGACTCGGTGTGCTGGTTTGATCATCCGAATCGGCTGATGGAGTGCTGGACGCTGCTGGGGGCGCTGGCTGCTGGCACGGAGCGGGTCCGGCTGATTTCGATGGTGAGCTGTGTGTATTACCGCAGCCCG
>JAFAYQ010000029.1 GCA_019240215.1 Actinomycetota bacterium
CTGTTCATCGGCAGCCCTTTGACGTTCGAAACGGACGTCACCACGACGACGCCGCTGCCCTGGCTCATCAGGGGCGCCAGCCGCTGAATGGTGAAGTACGGGCCTTTCACATTGACATCGAAGACTTCGTCATACAGCTCCTCCGATTTCTCTTCCACTGTGGCAGCACGGCTGATCCCGGCACTGACAAACATCGCGTCGACGCGGCCGAGTCGCTTCTCGACGTACTCGCCGAGGGTGGCAATGTCAGCGAGGCTGGTCGCGTCGCTCGCGGTCACATCCACCCGATCGCCAAGGTGCCGCCGGGCGGTCTTGATATCGGCCTCGGTCCGACCGGTCACCAGCACCGATGCACCTTCGTCGCGCAGGAGCCGAGCCGTGGCTAGCCCCATCCCGCTCGTGCCACCGATCACGACCGCTCGCTTGCCTCCATAACGTTCCACAGGCTTCCTTCCGTACGTACTGAATGAGCCAGGTCGCGGTTACAGCCGCGGCGGCCGGCGAGGACCTTGGCCGCCAGTCCGCCGCGGCGAACCACGACGTCGGCCCAGGTCGAGCCCGCTCATCGACCCTCGACTGCGGGACGGGCGCGCAAGCCATTTATCGCCGCGTCGATTCCGCCGATGATCCGTTGACGGTCACCCGCATCGACGCGGGCGACAAGAGCCGCGCCCTGAAACAGCACGAGGAGCAGTTGCGCCTGCGCCTGCGGGCTGGCGGCGGCCGTGACTTCGCCTGCTTGCTGCGCGCGGGTAAGCGCCCGGGCCACGACATCGAGGAAACCGTCGAAAGCGGCGCCGACGAGGGTCCGCGCCTCCTCGTCGGCCGGCACGAGTTCGGCCGTAGTGTTGCCGACCAGGCATCCGCGGGTTGGCGGCCGGCCGTCTGGCACGGTGAGCGTCGCCGGGGTGGCGAGGATCCGCCGCAGTACCGGGAGCACCTCGTCGGCCGCGTCAAGAGCGGATTCGAGTCGCCGCCGATTCTCCGTGACGTAGAGCGTGACGGCTTTGAGATACAACGCCCGCTTGTCACCAAAGGCGCCGTACAAGCTGCCGCGCTGCAACGAGAGACCATCGACCAGATCCTGGACAGACGTAGCCCCGTATCCCCGAGCCCAGAACAGATCCCGCGCCTTCGCAAGCACTGTGGCTTCGTCGAACGCGCGGGGCCGGCCGGTGCGTGGCATGGCGCCACACTATGACTTATTGACCAATCGTTCAAGAAGTAGCAGGGTGCCGACGCGAAGTTCGAGCGCGGGACGCGAGGGGCGGGGTGCGAGCGCGGGGCCGGGGGGCGTTCTGGTCACATGGACGTATGACGAAGGAGACGCGGCGGTCGGGGCGGTGGACGGTGGAGGACCAGATCGCCTCACCCTGGCACTACGTGGAGGTCGAGGTGCCGCCGGGCACCCGGGCGCTGCGGGTCGAGGTGGGCTACGACCGGCAGGCGGGGGTGCTCGATCTCGGGTGCTTCGCGCCCGGAGGGTTCCGGGGCTGGTCGGGCGGGGCCCGGGACCGATTCGTGATCGGGACGGACGGGGCGACGCCGGGATACCTGCCCGGGGAGCCCGAGCCGGGGCGGTGGCTGGTGGTGTTCGGGCTCTACCGGGTGCCGCTGGACGGGCTGGACTGGGAGCTGACCGCGACGGCGGACACCGGGGCCGGGCGGCCGGGCGGCCAGCCGCCGGAGCCGTCACCAGAGCCGGAGCCGTGGCCGGGCACCGCGCGGCCCGGGCGGCGGCCGCTGCCGAGCACCGGCGGGCGGCGCTGGTGGGCCGGTGACCTGCACACCCACACGGTGCACTCGGACGGGGCGCTGACGGTGGCCGAGCTGGCCCGGCTGGCCAGCGGGAACGGCCTCGACTTCATCGCCGTCACCGACCACAACACGGTCAGCCACCACCGGGAGCTGGCCGCGGCCGGCCGGCGGCACGGGATCACGCTGATCCCCGGGCAGGAGGTGACCACCAGCCTCGGGCACGCCAACGCCTTCGGCGACATCGGGTGGGTCGACTTCCGCGAGCCGGCGCCCGCGTGGCTGGCGTCGGTTCGCAGCCGGGGCGGGCTGCTGTCGGTCAACCACCCGATCGCCGGCCCGGTGAGCTGGATGCACGCGATGCCGGAACGGCCGCCGCTGGTCGAGGTCTGGCACTGGAGCTGGCTCGACCTGAGCTGGACGACCCCGCTGTCGTGGTGGCGGGCCTGGGACCCGGCCGCGATCCCGGTCGGCGGCAGCGACTGGCACCGGCCCGGCTCCGACGCGCCACCCGGGACCCCGGTCACCTGGGTGGAGAGCGACAGCGACGAGCCCGATGAGCTACTGGCCGCGATCGCGGCCGGGCGGGTGGCGATCTCGGCCGGCCGGGACGGGCCGGTGCTGGTCCGGGCCGGGGACGAGCTGGTCGCGGTCGGGGCCGACGGCACCGTGCTGGCCGGGCTGGACGGCCCGCAGCGGCGGGTGCGCGGGGACCTGGCCCGCTTCCCGGGCGGGCCGGGACCGCACCAGTTGCTCAGCGGCACCGGGGCGACGCTGGCGCTCACTCCCTGAGCAGGAACGCAGAACGGGAGGCCCCGCGCGGCGGGACCTCCCGTTCAGGAGCACTCAGCCCGGATCCGGCCTGAGCCGCACGGGGCGGCGGCTCAGGAGCCGGCGCCCGCCGGGCCGCTGGTCGCGCTGCTGGCCGGGGCCCCGGCCGAGCTGCCGCCGCCGGCCGAGCTGGCGCCGCCGGCCAAGCCGCCGAGGGACGGGATCTCGCTGGTGGCCTGGCCCAGGGTCGCGGTCACGGTGCCCTGCAGCCCGGACACGCCGGAGGTCGCGCCGCTGGCCCCGCCGGTCGGCCCGGAGGCGCCGCTGGTGGCGTCCTGGCCGTTGCCGTTCGCACCGGTGGCACCGTCGGCCTGGCCAGCCTGGCTGACCTGACCGGCCTGGCCGGTCACGGTCGACAGCTGGCCGAGGCTACCGGTCGACAGCAGGCTGCTGGCCGGGACGACCTGGAGGATGCCGGTCAGCCCGGGCAGGCTGAGCAGCGAACCGGCCTGCAGCAGCGACGCGGCCGGGATGGACGGGTCGGCCGGGGCCGAGGCGGGGGCCGCCGCCGGGGTGGTGTCAGCCAGAGCCGGGCCGGCCATCAGGGCACTCGAGGCGAGGACGGCTGCGGTCGCAGCGCCCCCGAAGAAGACTCGCCGATTGAACACGACAACTCCGTTTCGACTGTGGGTGGGGCGGCTCTCGGGTTGACTGACCGCGACGAGCCGACACGGCAGCCTATCCACTCTCCGTAATCATTTAATGACTCTTTGGAGTAATGGCTGCTCAGAGCGGCGCAGTGATGGGGTGGGGCGACGATGTGGCGGCGAGAAGGACCGGAGGGCGGGCGCGGATGGATGTCGACGAACTGGCCGGCCGGGCGCGGGCGCTGGCCGGGGCCGGCGGCCGCCGCATCCTCGGCATCGCGGGCGCCCCGGGAGCGGGCAAGAGCACCTTGGCCGAGCTGGTGGCCGAGCGGCTGGGCGGCGCCGCCGTGCAGGTGCCGATGGACGGGCTGCACCTGGCCGACGCGGAGCTGACCCGGCGCGGCCGCCGGGCCTGGAAGGGGGCGCCGGACACGTTCGACGCCTACGGCTACCTGGCCCTGCTGCGGCGGCTGCGGGCACCGGCTCCCGGCGAGGTCGTCTACGCGCCCGCGTTCGAGCGGACGATCGAGCAGCCGATCGCGGGCAGCATCCCGGTCGACCCGGCGGTGCCGCTGATCATCACCGAAGGTAACTACCTGCTGCTCGGCCAGCCGCCCTGGGACCAGGTCAGGGCGCTGCTGGACGAGATCTGGTTCGTGGAGATCGACGACGCGGTCCGGCTCGACCGGCTGATCCGGCGGCACATCGAGTTCGGCAAGAGCCCGGAGCAGGCGGCCGAGTGGGTGAACCGGCTGGACGAGTCGAACGCCCGATTGATCGCGACCACCCGCGACCGGGCCGACCTCATCGTCCGCGGCGACTAGCCGGCGGGCTGGACCGTGACCTGGTCGACCAGCCGCTCGTACTCGGTCAGGTTGACGTGGCCGGAGACGTCGGAGGCGGCCGCCACCGCGACCGCGTGCCGGAGCTGGTCGGGCCACGACCAGCCGAGCAGCAGGCCCGGGACCAGGCCGCCGACCAGCGGGCCGGCCACCCCGGACCCGGCCGCGCGGGCCAGGCCGGGCAGGGTCGCGCTCCAGTGGCCGGCCTTGGTCAGCACCGAGATCCGGTCCCCGGCCGGGATCGCCACCGCTGCCGCCCCCTGGGCCAGCAGCAGGCCGTCGTCGGCCACGGCGGCGTCCGGCTCGCCCTCGTCGTCGGGCACGACCAGGTCGGGGCGGCGGGAGACGGCGTGCTGGAGGGCCTCGCCGCCGGTGCTGAGGATCACCGGCACCCCGGCTTCGGCCGCGTAGGTGGCCAGCGAGCCGTAGATCTCCGGCGGCATCCCCAGCGGCAGTGACCCGCACAGCACGACCGCGGTCGCGTCGGCCAGCAGCCGCCGGAAGTCGCCGGCGAACCGGCCCAGCTCCTCGGTGGTCACGTACGGGCCGGGCTCCCGCAGCCGCATGGTCTGGCCGGACACGGTGTCGGTGACCGCCAGCACCCGGCGCGACTCCTGGCTGATCCCGGTCAGCGCGACCGGGATACCCGACCGGCCCAGGTCTTCCTTGATCAGCTCGCCGGTCGCGCCACCCGCCAGCCCGGCCACCACCACCTCGTGGCCGAACCGGTACAGGACCCGGGCCACCGCCACCCCGCTGCCGCCGGCCCGGTGCCGGACCCGGGCGACATCCCGGGTCGCCTGCCAGGCGGGGGCGGCCGCCTCGTAGGCCACGTCGAGGGCGGCGTTGAGGGTGACGGTGACGATCACCGCGGCCCCCCGGCGGCATCCAGCGCCGGCCGTACGTAGCAGGCGGCCAGGTGGTCGTTGACGATGCCGCAGGCCTGCATGGTCGCGTAGGCGGTGACCGGCCCGGTGAAGGTGAAGCCGTGGCCGCGCAGCTCCTTGGACAGCGCCGCCGACGCCGGGGTCTGGGCGGGGATGCCGGCCGAGGTCACCGGGGCCGGGCCCGGCTCCCCCGCGTACTTCCAGACCAGGTCGGACAGGCCGCCGGGCAGGTCGAGGGCGGCCCGGGCGTTGGCGATGGTCGCGTTGATCTTGGCCCGGTTCCTGATGATGCCGGCGTCGGCCAGCAGCCGCTGGACGTCATCGTCGCCGAACTTGGCCACCGCGGCCGGGTCGAACCCGGCGAACGCGGCCCGGAAGTTCTCCCGCTTGCGCAAGATCGTCAGCCAGGACAGCCCGGACTGGAACGCCTCCAGGCACAGCCGCTCGTAGATGGCCTGGTCGCCGCGCAGCGGGCGGCCCCACTCCTGGTCGTGGTAGGCCACGTACTCCGGGGGGCTGATCCCCCACGGGCAGCGCAGCTGCCCGTCCGGGCCGGGAACCGCGTCAGCCACGTTCGTCGTCGTGGTGCTCGGGGTTGGGCAGCGTCTCCTCGTTGGCCTTGGCCGCCTTGGCCCGGGCGTGCGGGACACCCCAGACCAGCGTCTGGTGGGGATCCTCGTCCCACACGAACTCGGCGTGGTCCGCCGCCCGCGGCGGGCGCGGGGGCTGCCCCTCGTCCACCTGGCGGCTGGCCACGTCCCAGACCGAGGGGGCCGCCGACGGGCGCCGGCGGCCGTCCCAGTCGGTGGCGTCCGGGCTGGTGTCGGGCGGGACGATCGGCTGCGGGTTGGTGGGCCGGACCGGCTCGGCGGCCGGAGCAGGCTCACGGTCGGCGGCGGACGGGTGGTCACTGGCGGCCGCCTCGTCGCCAGCCGCGGGGGCGGTGGCCGCCCAGTCCAGCGGCTTGGCGTCGGGGCTGGTGTCGGCCGGGTTGGTCCCCCAGCCGTGGTCGTCGGCCGGCCCCGGCCGCGCGACCGGCTGCGGGGCGGTGGGCTCCGCAGCGGCCGACTGCTGATCCGGGTGCTGGGCCCGCCCCCAGGGGGCGGACGGCCCGTCCGCCCGGGCCGCGGGCTGGTCCCAGTCGGGGTCAGCCGGGCCGTGCACGGGAGGCTCGTTGTCGTGCTGGCCGGGGCGCCGGTAGAGCGGCTGCGGCCGGGTGATCGCCACCGGCGGCACGGGCGAGCCCGATTCGGCCGCGCCCGCGGAGGTCTCGCCCGGCCAGGCCGCCTCCGGGTCATCGCCGTGGCTGCGCTCGCCCGCCTGGCCCGACGGCCCCGGCTGCCCCGGCTGCCCCGGCGCGCCCGGCGCGCTGGCCTCGGCCGCTTCGTGGAAGTCGTCGTAGTCGTCGTCCTCGGCGTAACCACCCTGGTCGCGGTACACGGCCGGCCCGGGGCGGGTACCGGCGCTGGTATCGGGGCTGGCGCCGCCGGCGGTCTGCTCGGCGCTGGCCAGCGGGTCCTCCAGCTCGCCGGGGCCGGCCGGGCGGGCGGGCTCGGCTGACTGCACCAGATCGGCCAGGCTGGCCGGGCCGACGGGGTCGCCCGCCTCCTCACCCGTGCGCGCGGGCCAGGCGCCGCCCGGCAGCCGGTCGTGCAGGTCGGAGACCTCCTGCTGGAGCGCGGCGATCTGCACGTCCCGCTCGGTCACCGCCCGGGCGATGACCTCCAGCGCCTCGTCGGTGACGCGCATGTTGTAGCCCCAGGCGGCCGAGGGCGGCCGCAGCAGGGCCACGTCGGCCGCCGAGACCGGGCCGAGGTCGATGGGCGGGTAGTCGGGCTCTGGGATGGTCAGCTCGCCGCCGCGGCCGGACGCGACCGCGACGACGCCGGCCAGAATAACCACCGCCGCCACAAGCATGAGGACAGGCACGTTATGAATCGTGCCACGCCGGGCGGGCCGAGTGAGAATCGAAGGACCGGTCAGTCGTCCAGTTCGCGGGCCAGACCCTGGTGATTATGGGCATCGGTGATGATGCGGACGACCTCGGCCGGGTCGTCGGCCACGTGCACCAGCTCCAAGTCCAGGGGTGACACCTTGCCCGAGGTGCTCATCGTGTCCCGCAGCCAGGCCAGCAGCCCTGACCAGTACGAACTGCCGACCAGGACGATCGGGAAGCGGGTGATCTTGCCTGTCTGGACCAGCGTCAGCGCCTCGAACAGCTCGTCCATCGTGCCGAACCCGCCGGGCAGCACCACGAACGCCTGCGAGTACTTCATGAACACGGTCTTGCGCACGAAGAAGTAGCGGAACTCCAGGCCGATGTCGACGTACTTGTTCAGGCCCATCTCGAGCGGCAGCTCGATACCGAGGCCGACCGACACTCCCCCGGCCTCGGCCGCTCCCTTGTTGGCGGCCTCCATGATGCCGGGGCCGCCGCCGGTGATGATCGCGTAACCGGCCCGCGCCAGTCCGCCGGCGATGTCTTCGGCCTGCCGGTACTCCGGGCTGGTGGCCAGCGTGCGGGCCGACCCGAAGATCGACACCGCGATCCCGAGCTCGGCCAGCAGGCCGAACCCCTCCACGAACTCGGCCTGGATGCGCATGACCCGCCACGGGTCGGTGTGCACCCAGTCGGCCGGCCCGCGGCGGTCCAGCAGCCGCTGATCGGTGGTGGTCGGCGGGATCTGCTTGCCGCGCAGGGTGACCGGGCCCTGGCGGCGCTCCCGCCGGTGCGAATCGGAATTGACAGTCATTGTTCCCCCACGGTAATCGCGCCGCCCCAGTGGTCCGCGCCGTTCCGGGCCGGGCGCCCCCGCGCCGGCCCGCTCGTCGTCAGGCGTTAACGCCGTGGTCGCGGAGTATTTCGTTCAGTGTGGACTTGTCGTGGCGGTCGCCCTCGGTCAGCCGCCGCAGCACCAGCACGCAGGGCAGGCCGAACTCGCCGCCCGCGAACTTGCGGGTGCGGGTGCCGCTGACGCAGACCGACCACGGCGGTGCCTCGCCCCGGGGCAGCTCCTCGCCGGTCTCGGCGTCGATCACGTGCATGCTGGCGCTCAGGATCGTGCCCGCGCCGAGCATGGCGCCCTCGCCGACCCGGGCCCCTTCCACCACCATGCTGCGGGAGCCGATGAAGGCGTTGTCCCCCACCACCACCGGCACCGCGTTCGGCGGCTCGAGCACCCCGCCGATGCCGACGCCCCCGGACAGGTGCACGTTCTTGCCGATCTGGGCGCAGGAACCGACGGTGGCCCAGGTGTCCACCATCGTGCCCTCGTCCACGTAGGCGCCGATGTTGACGAACGACGGCATCAGTACCACCCCGGGCCCGATGTAGGCACCCCAGCGGGCGATCGCGCCCGGCACCACCCGGACCCCGTCCAGCCGGGTCTTGAGCGGCACCCGGTCCTGGTAGCGGAACTCGCCGACCTCGGAGCGGGTCATCGGCAGCAGCCGGAACGCCAGCAGGATGGCCCGCTTGGCCCGCTCGTCGACGGTGACCTCACCGGCGCCCGGACCGACCTGGGCGACCCGGGCCTCGCCGGCGTCGATCTGGTCGATGGCGGCGGTCACTTCGGCCCGGGCGGACGTGTCGTCCGGCGTGAGCCGGGACCGGAACTCCCACAGCTCGTCGATACGGGCGGACAGCGGCGAGGCGGATGCGTCGTTCATGGCCCCGGAGCTTAGTCGGCCGGCCGCCAGCTACGCCCGCCCGGCGCGTTGGCGACCAGCCCGAGCCGGACAAAACACGCAGATGGGTCCGCCGCATCGCCCACAGGACCGCCGGTCCGCCGGTACCTTCGGTGGTGTGCCGAGGAGCGGTGGGCCGAGGAGACGAGCGCGGCGGCGTGGATTCGCCATCTTCATGACGTGCGTCGTCGTGCTGCTCGGGGTCGGCGTCTACTTCGCCTGGTCGGCCTACCAGCACACCTCGAGCCTGCTGATCAGCGCCGGCTGTCAGGCCGGGAGCGGCACCAACGCGGTCTCGCTCGACCCGCAGCAGGCCAGCATCGCGGCCACCATCGCCGGGGTCGCGGCCGCTGAGCGGCTGCCCGCCCACGCGGTGACGATCGCCTACGCGACCGCCATGCAGGAATCGAAGATGCACAACCTGGACTACGGCGACCGCGATTCGGTCGGGGTCTTCCAGCAGCGCCCGTCCGAGGGCTGGGGCACCGCCAGCCAGCTCAAGGACCCGGTGTACGCCACCGCCGCGTTCTTCGGCGCGCTGACCAAGGTGCACGGCTGGCAGGAACTGCCGGTCGACCAGGCCGCCCAGGACGTCCAGCACAGCGCCGACGGCTCCGCCTACTCCCAGTACGACCTGATGGCGCGGGCGATGGCGATCGCGTTCACCGGCCAGGCCGAGCACGCCGTGTACTGCTGGCCCGGCCCCGGGCCCGCCCCGGCCCGGAACCTCACCGCCGCCCGGTCGGCCCTGGCCGAGGCGTTCGGCACCGCCGAGACCGGTCATCCAGTGACCGGGATCGTGACGTCGGGCACGGCCAAAGCCCCGGCGGTGGCCGTGCGGGTGGAGCCGCAGCAAGCCTGGGCGGTAGCCTCATGGCTCGTAACCCACGCGCAGGCCTACGGCATCAGCGACGTGCGTTACAACGGCTATCAATGGACCGAGCCGAACGCCAGCCGGGGCTGGCAACCGGCGACCGGCTCGGCCAGCACCACCAGCGGAAGTATCCTGCTCCACTGAGACCTGTTGGTCGCAGCAGCGAGCAGTAACAGGCCCGGGCGCGGCCCGCCGAACCCGGACGACAGAGGAGTTCCACGTGACCTACGTCATCGCCCAGCCGTGCGTCGATGTGCTCGACAAGGCCTGCATCGAAGAGTGCCCGGTGGACTGCATCTACGAGGGCGAGCGGATGCTCTACATCCACCCGGACGAGTGTGTGGACTGCGGGGCGTGCGAACCGGTGTGCCCGGTCGAGGCCATCTACTACGAAGACGACGTCCCTGACCAGTGGAAGGACTACTACAAGGTCAACGTCGACTTCTTCGAGGACCTCGGCTCGCCGGGCGGCGCGTCCAAGACCGGCAAGATCGGCAAGGACCACCCGCTGGTGGCGGCGCTGCCGCCGCAGGGAGAAGCAAGCTGACGCTGGCCGCACGGCTGCCCGCGTTCACCTGGGACCGGGTCGCACGGTACCGCAGGGAAGCGGAACGCCATCCGGACGGGATGGTCGACCTCTCCATCGGCGCGCCCGTCGACCCGGTGCCCCAGACGGTGCAGGCCGCCCTGGCGGCCGCCGCCAACAGCCCCGGTTACCCGCTGACGCGGGGGACGCCGGCGGTGCGCGAGGCGGCGGCCAGCTGGCTGGCCCGGCGGCACGGGGTCACGATCGACCCCGGCACAGTGCTGCCGGTGATCGGGACCAAGGAGTTCATCGCCTGGCTGCCGACCATGCTCGGCCTCGGCCCCGGTGACACCGTGGTCTACCCGGCGCTGGCCTACCCGACCTACGACGCCGGCATCCGGCTGGCGGGCGCCACCGGGCAGGCAACCGACGCCACCGTGGCCCTCGGCCCGCAGCCGGTCAAGCTGGCCTGGGTCAACTCCCCGTCCAACCCGACCGGCCGGGTGCTGCCGCCCGAGCACCTGGCCAAGATGGTCAGCTGGGCCCGCGAGCGCGGCACGCTGCTGGCCTCCGACGAGTGCTACATCGAGCAGGGCTGGGAGGCCACCCCGCGCTCGGTGCTGCACCCCGACGTGTCCGGCGGGACCCCCGACGGCCTGCTGGCCGTCCACTCGCTGTCCAAACGGTCGAACATGGCCGGCTACCGGGCGGGCTTCGTCACCGGTGACCCGGGCGTGCTCGCCGACCTGCACGAGATCAGCCGCCACGCCGGCCTGATCGTTCCCGGCCCCATCCAGGCCGCGCTGGTGGCCGCTCTCGACGACGACCAGGCCGCCGACGACCAGCGCGAGCGGTACCAGGCGCGCCGGGCGGTGCTCTGGCCCGCGGTCGAAGGAGCCGGCTGGGTGGTCGAGCACTCCGAGGCCGGCCTGTACCTGTGGGCCCGGCGGCCCGGGGCCGACGGCTGGGAGTCGGCCCGGCGGCTGTCCGAGATCGGCATCCTCGCCTCACCCGGTGAGCTCTACGGGGCCGCGGGCGTGCCGTTCATCCGGATGGCGCTGACCGCGACCGACGAGCGGATCGCCGCCGCCGCCGCCCGGCTC
Organism: Actinomycetota bacterium; assembly: GCA_019240215.1. Classification (GTDB taxonomy): domain Bacteria; phylum Actinomycetota; class Actinomycetes; order Streptosporangiales; family Streptosporangiaceae; genus Bog-532. Next base: position 11,093 of record JAFAYQ010000029.1, read on the forward strand.
GCGACCCTGGCGTAGGGACAGCAAAGGCTCCCTGGCCCGCGGGAAGACCTGGGAGGAAACATTCCCGCGATGGGCCAGGGAGCCTGGTCAGACACCGGGTGACGGTCCGCGCTGGACCGCCACACCCGTCAGGTCAGGGGGAAACCGGCATCGTCGTGTTGCCGTGGTCCACCGGGCTGCCCTGGAGGCCCCACTGCTGGTTGTCGTCGGTGGTGCCGTTGGAGTACTGCTGCTGCGGCATGGTCTCCAGCTGCGGCCGCGGCATGTCGGTCGGGCTGCCGGCCGGGTAGGTCAGCACCTCGGGGTTGGAGAAGTTCGCGTCGGCCCCGCTGATCAGCGGCGCGTCGTAGCCGAAGACGCTGCGGTGGTCGCGGGTGGCGTCGTTGTAGTTGACCGCCCACAGCGAGCTGGAGGTCCGGCCACACCACTGGAGGCCGACCTTGCCGCCGGCGGTGGCGGCCTGGCCCGGCGTCGTGGACAGGCAGAAGTTGCTGTTCACGCCGTACGGCGAGTACTCGATCTCGACGACCGGGTCGTTGCCGTAGGTGTGCGCGAACTGCGGGCTGACCAGCTTGTAGGTGTTGTAGAACCCGCTGACCGAGTCTTCGACGTTGAACGTGAAGTCCTCAGCCGGATCCGTGTTGGACGACTGGAACAGGATGGCCGGCTGGCCGGCGGCAGCGCGACCGTGATACACGTCGGCGACGTCCTTGGGCCCGAACTTCTGCGAGAACAGCTGGGCGCAGGTGTAGCCGGTGCAGGACGGGGTGGCGGCGCTGGCCGTGAGCGTGCCCGCCAGGCCCAGGCCACCGCCGACGAGAGCGAACGCCGCCGCCCCGGTCGCGATTTTTGCCTTGATAGACATTTCTTCTCCTCGGAAAGTTCCCAGTCAAGCTGACGGAGGCTGGGGCGGGAAACCGGTCTCCCGGCTGTCGCCAGCGGTGCGTACCGGTGACGGCAGCCCGCAGGCCGGGCCCTTATCCGAAGGGAAGGCCCCCTGGCCGGGGAGGGAACGTTGTTCCCGTAGCGGCCAGGGGGCCCAGGAGACCTAGAGCGCTGGTCTCACAGTTCGTGCGTTAGGGCACGACCGGCGGAGCGTCGACCAGGCCGGCGCGGGTGCCCCACTCCTGGTTGTCGAAGATCGTGTTGTCGGAGTAGCTGCTCTCCGGCTGCACGGTCAGCTGCACCCGCGGCATGTCGGTCGGGTTGCCGGCCGGGTAGTTCATCACCAGCGGGTTGGAGAAGTTGTCGTCCGCGCCGTTGATCAGCGCGACGTCGGTGTCCACGTTAGAGAAGATGCCACCGGTGCTGCGGTAGTCGGTCGCGGTGCCCGCGCCCGGGATGGGCGTGGTGTCGGTGGTGTCGGCGGCCCACAGCGAGTTGGAGTACTTACCGCACCACTCCAGCTGCACCTTGTAGCCGGCCGACGGGGCCACGCCCGGCCAGGTCGACGCGCAGAAGTTGCTGTTCACGCCGTACGGCTCGTACTGGATCTCGTACACGTTGTCGGCGGAGTACGTGTGCGCGAAGCTGCTGCTGACCAGGGCGTAGGTGGTGTAGAAGCCACCGACGGTGCCGTAGCCCTTGATCGCCCAGTCCTCGGCCGGGTCACTGTTCGACCGCTGGAAGAGGATGACCGGCTGGCCGGCCTTGGCCTTGGCCTGGTACACGTCGAGCAGCGACGTGGGGCCGAACTTCTGCGAGAAGATCTGGGCGCAGCCCGTGCTGGGGGTCGTGGGGCTGGCCGGCGGGGCGTAGGTCCCGCAGGGCGGCGTCGCAGCGCTGGCGGTCATGGTGCCCACCATCCCGAGGCCACCGCCAACGATGGTGAGGGTGGCAGCCCCCGCCGCGATCTTTGCCTTGACAGACATTCAGATTCTCCTTGGATACTTTCCCAGCTGCCGGCGACCGTTGCTGGGTGGGAGACCGGTCTCCCGGCAGCCGTCAGTCACTGCGAGTTACTGAGGGTTGCCCGGAGGCCGGTCCACTGTGCTCCTCCTGCGGGCCGCGTTTCCGCAGCCGGCAAGCCCGTATGCGATCGCCGGAGCAGATCAGCCGGCCGACGCACTGGGTGATCGGTGAATCACGGAGCGTTACGAGTGATGACTTTAGGGGTGGCCCCGGAGGCCGTCAACACGAACTCGCAATGTCTGGATTAAGCCGGGAAGGGCCGATGAGCCCGCAAATATTGGCTCTGGAGAAATGGCTTCCCGGCCCTTTGGGAAAAATTTGATAACACCGAAGTCCCGAACCATCGGACATAGAGGGGCGAATACGCCCGCTGGGCGGCCCGGAACCGTTGCCGTTTGTTGACCTAATTTCCAGGAGTCTCACGGCGTGGCGCGGAAGACCGGCCAGCCGATCTCGGTCCGCCAGCGGGCCTGGTCGGCGGTGTCGTAGCCGTCGACCAGGTAGTACTCCCGGAGCGGGCCGTCCACGCTGATCGCGTGGGTGGTGACGTAGGCGCCGAGCTGGCCGTAGCTGAGGTCGAGGTCGGCGAGGGCGCCGGGATGGGTGATGACGGCCAGCTCGGCGCCCGGGACCGTCAGCGGGAACACCCGGCCGATGGCGGCGACCGGGCCGGCCACCGGGATGAACATGGTGGCCTCGCCCCGGTCCTGCTGGAACAGCTCGCTGGCGAACAGCCCGCCGCTGGGGCCGGTGATCGTCAGGTGCTGGGCGGCGACGGTCGCGTGCAGCTCGCCGAGCGCGCCCTGCCACCAGGCCAGCACGTCGGCCCGGTCCACGGTCTGGCGGATGGCGGCGGCCGGGGCCGGCGGATGAGTCCGCAGCGCGACCGGAGCCCGTCCGGCCGGCGGCTGCAGCAGGTTGCGGAGCGAGTCGACGGCCGAGTAGGTCTGGGCCAGCTGAGCCTCCAGCCGGGTCAGGTGGGCGGCGATCAGCGCGTTGCGGGCGGCCGTGTCCGGCGCCGCCAGCACCGCCTTGACGTCGGCGACCGGCATCTCGAGATCGCGCAGGCGGCGGATGACCTGGACGGTGGGGATCTGCCCGGTGGTGTAGTAGCGGTAGCCGGTGTCCGGGTTGACCTCGGCCGGCTCCAGCAGGCCGACCTGGTGGTAGTGCCGCAGGGTCTTGACGCTCAGGTGCGTCATCCGGGAAAACTCGCCCACCGTCAGTCCGGCCGTCATGGGCTCATCCTCGACCCTCCGGTAGCGGGAGGGTCAAGCGACCGTAGGGTTGAACGGTGCTGACGCTCTACGACGCGACCACCCGGGGGCGGGCGACCATCCAGCCCGGGCACCGCCGTGAGCTGCGGGTGCTGGCGGTGACGCCCGGGCTGGCCGCCCCGGCCGACCCGGATCTCGGGCCGCTGCGCGCGTTCCTGCTGCCCGACCTGCTCCGGCGGACGGCCGAGCGGCGCAGCCTGGTGCCGACGGTGTGTGAGGTCGAGGGGCCGGGCGAGGCCGGGGCCGGGCCGCTGGGCGGCGAGGTGCGCACCGCCCTGAACATCCATCCGCCGGCCCGGATCGCCCCGGCCGGTGAGCCGGTCGCCCGGACGGCCGAGTACGCCGGGGGCGAGGCGCCCGCGTTCGACATCGGCACCGGCGACACCGGCGGCCTGGCCGGGCTGGACGTGATCCGCTACCACGCGGCGCCGGTTGGCCCCATCACCTCCAGCCCCGGCGACGGGCCCCAGCGCTGGTCCGAAGTAACGGACCGGGGCCTCGACCCGCTGGCCGTCCGGCTGGCGTTCATGCGCGCCCGGTACCGGGACGGCGCCGACCTGAGCTGGGCGGCGCTGACCGAGGCGGACACGACCCTGACCGGCTGGCGCAAGTCGGTCGCGCAGTGGGCCAACTCCCCCAGCGCGGCCATGCCGGCCCGGTACGCGGACGCGATGACGGCGGCGTTCGAGGACGACCTGGACACGGTGGCCGCGCTCGCGGTCCTGCCGGTGCTGGCGGCCGACGCCGACGTCGCGCCGGGGGCCAAGTTCGAGACCTGGGCGGCGGCCGACCGGCTGCTGGGCCTGGACCTGGCCCGCGACATCGGCCGTTACTGAGCCGCGGCCGGGGCCGCTACCGGGCCTTTACTGAGCGGGGCGCAGCCGCTGGGCCTGGGCCGCCAGGTACCGGCGTTCGGGGGTGCTGGCCGACAGCCGGGCCGCCCGGTCGTAGGCCGCGGCCGCCGCCGCCGAATCGCCCGCCCGCTCGAGCAGGTGGGCCCGGGCCGCGAACAGCCGGTGGTGGCGGGCCATCCGCTTGTCCTGCTCGAGCGCGTCCAGCAAGGCAAGCCCAGCCCGCGGCCCGTGCACCAGGCCGGCCGCGACCGCCCGGTTGAGGGTGGTGAACGGGTTGGGGGCGGCCAGCTCGAGCAGCTCGTAGAGCCCGAGGATCTGCGGCCAGTCGGTGTCGTCGATGGTGGCCGCCTCGTCGTGGACGGCCGCGATCGCCGCCTGCAGCTGGTAGGGGCCGGTGCGGCCGCGGGCGAGGGCGGCGGTCACCAGCGCGGTGCCCTCGTCGATCATGGCCCGGTCCCAGCGCGAGCGGTCCTGCTCGGCCAGCGGGACCAGGCTGACCCCGTCGGCGGCGGTGCGGGCCGGCCGCCGCGCGTCGGTCAGCAGCATGAGCGCCAGCAGGCCGGTCACCTCAGGCTCGTCCGGCAGCAGACGGCCCAGCCAGCGGGCGAGGCGGATGGCCTCGCCGGACAGCGCGGGCGCGGTCACCGCGTCGCCGTCGGACGGGACGTAGCCCTCGCTGAAGATGAGGTACAGCACCTGCAGGACCGGCGCCAGCCGGTCACCGACGGCGGCCGGGAGCGTGAAGTCCTCCTGGTGCAGCGCCTGCTTGGCCCGGCTGATGCGCTGGGCCATGGTGGCCTCCGGCACCCCGAAGGCGGCCGCGATCTGAGCGGTCGACAGTCCCCCGATCGCCCGCAGCGTGAGCGCGATCTGGCTCGGCTCGCTGATCGCCGGGTGGCAGCAGCCGAACAGCAGGATCAGCGAGTCGTCGGTACCCGGCCGGTCGGCGTCCGGGGGCGCCGCCAGCAGTTCGGACTGGGGAGTGGCGACCGCGATCCGTTCCTCCCGCTGGCGGCGCGAGTGCTCGCTGCGCACCTGGTCGAGCAGTCGCCGGGTGGCCACGGTGACCAGCCAGCCGCGCGGGTTGCCGGGCTGGCCGGCGGCCGGCCACTGGACCGTGGCGGCCAGCAGCGCCTCCTGGGTGGCGTCCTCGCACAGGTCGAACTGGCCGTAGCCGTAGCGGCGCAGCAGCGCGGCGAGGACCTGCGGCGCCAGCTCGCGCAGCAGGTCCCCGGCCGGGTCGGGATCGATCAATGATCGTTTTTCGAGTCGTGCGGGACCGGCCACAGCTCGATCGGCTCCGCGTCCGCCCACGGCATGTCGGCCGCGATCTCCAGCGCCCGCTGCTCGCTGTCCACATCCAGAAGATAAAGGCTGGCGATGTACTCCTTGGTCTCCTGGTACGGCCCGTCGGTCACGGCCGGCAGCCCGGCCTGGTCGCGCCGCACCAGCTTGGCCTCCGACTCGCCGCCCAGCCCGTAGGCGCCGATCAGCTCGCCGGTGGCCTCGTACTTCTTGTTGAACGCGTCCTGCTTGGCGATCGCCTCCGGCCAGGTCTCGGCCGGGAACGAGGCCCACTTCTCCTCGTTGCCGTAGATCAGCATCAGGTACTTCATCTCGGTCTCCCTCGGTACGGGTTCACTTGGCTGCTCTCACCCGTTGGTCGGAGCCGCGCCCCGGTTCTCGACACGCCCGCCCGCCGATTATCCGCCGGGGCCGGTGTCGAATGCGGGCGGCGGGCTCCGACCACCGGGCGAGACATCCGGCCGATCCAGCAGGGAGCCAGAAAATGATCACCACGTCCACGCCCGCCAGCACCTCCGACGGCCCCGCGGTTCGCGCCCAGCGGCCGGTGTACCAGGTCAGCATCGCGGCTGGGGCCGCCGCCCTGGCCGTCGTCGAGGTCTACGGGGCGATCGCCCGCGCCGCGGGTGTCCCGCTGCGGGCCGCCGCGTTCGGCGCCCATCACGCCACCCAGGTCAACGCCGGGTGGCTGGCGTTCGGGGTCGCCCTCGGCGCGTTCTGGGGAACGGTGCTCGCGGTCGTCGTCGCCCGCTACGCCGCCCGGCCCGCCCGGGCCTTCCTGGTCACCACGCTGCCGCTGCTGGCGCTGTCGCTGGCCGGACCGCTGACCGCCCAGGCCACGACCGCGACCAGGGTCGCGCTGGCCGGCGGTCACCTGATCGCGGCGGGAGTCATCATCCCGGTGGTGGCCCATCGCCTCGCCGTCAGTGGCCGCGGGCGGTGACCAACGACGCCGGCGGCCCGGATGGCCGGGCCGCCGGCGATTTAACCCGCCTGAAATCCGTGTTTCGGTATCATCCGTGGCACCCTTTTAAAAATTAATAAATCGCTGTCTGAGAGTAAAAAGTCGCAACGTTCTTAGCGTCCTACGCAAGATTGACGCATATCTGTTGCGGGCGGCCAGCTCCTATCCTGAGCCCATGACGATGGCCATGGGGGCGGACCCGGCTGCATCATCTACTGGTGATGAGCTGGTACTACGCCCAGTCTCGGAGCGCCTGGCGACGCCGCGCAGCTATTTGATGTGCCCGCCGTTCCACTTCGCGGTGGACTACGCGATCAACCCGTGGATGCGCCCGGACCAGCCGGTCGACACCCTGCTCGCGGTGCGCCAGTGGGAACAGCTGCGCCACGTCTACACCGGGCTCGGCCACACCGTGCACGTCATCGAGCCGGTGCCGGGGCTGCCGGACATGGTGTTCGCCGCCAACGGCGCCACCGTGGTCAACGGCACCGTCCTCGGCGCCCGGTTCCGGTACCCGCAGCGGGCGGCCGAAGCCGGCGCCTACCTGGACTGGCTGAGCGGCCACGGCTACACCGACGTGCGCCCGGCCGGGGTGGTCAACGAGGGCGAGGGCGACATCCTCTGCACCGGGACCGAGCTGCTGGCCGGCTACGGCTTCCGGTCCGACCCGGGGGCCGCGGCCGAGCTGGAAGCGGCCTTCGGCCTGCCCGTCCACCCGGTCAAGCTGGTCGATCCGCGGTTCTACCATCTGGATACCGCCCTGTGCGTGCTCGCCGCCGGCACCGCCGCCTATTACCCGGCCGCCTTCGACGACGCGGGCCGGGCGACCCTGGCCAAGCTGTTCGGCGAGCTGATCGAGGCGACCGACGCGGACGCCGCGGTGCTCGGCCTGAACGCGGTCAGCGACGGCCGCCACGTGGTCCTGCCCGCGCAGGCCCGCGACCTGGCGGCCGCCCTGGCCGCCCGCGGGTTCGAGCCGATCGGCGTGGACCTGTCCGAACTGCGCAAGGCCGGGGGCGGCCCCAAGTGCTGCACGCTCGAACTACGAGCCTGAGCTGAACAACGGAAACGAAGGAGGCGACCATGACCATCGACACCATGACCCGCAGCGAACGGCTGCGCGCCCAAGCCGAGGCGCACAGTGCGCACAACTACAAGCCCCTGCCGGTGGTCATCGCCGAGGCCGAGGGCAGCTGGGTCACCGACGTCGAGGGCCGCCGCTACCTGGACATGCTGGCCGCCTACTCGGCGATCAACTTCGGTCACCGGCACCCCCGCCTGGTCGAGGCCGCCCGCCGCCAGCTGGACAAGGTCACGCTGGTCAGCCGGGCGTTCGACCACGAGCACTTCGGGCCGTTCTGCGCCGAGCTGGCCGACCTGGCCGGCATGGAGATGGTGCTGCCGATGAACACCGGCGCCGAGGCGGTGGAGACCGCGATCAAGGTCGCCCGCAAGTGGGGCTACGAGGTCAAGGGGGTGCCGGCCGACCAGGCGGTGATCGTGGCGTTCGGCGGCAACTTCCACGGCCGCACCACCACGATCATCAGCTTCTCGACCGACGAGGACGCGCGCGGCGGGTTCGGGCCCTACACCCCCGGGTTCCGGGTGGTGGACTACGGCGACCTGGACGCCCTGGCGGCGGTGGCCGACGAGCTGGGCGACCGGCTGGTGGCGGTGCTGGTCGAGCCGGTTCAGGGCGAGGCCGGGGTGATCGTGCCGCCGCCCGGGTTCCTGGCCGGGGTGCGGCGGCTCTGCTCCGAGCGCGGCGCGCTGATGATCGCCGACGAGATCCAGTCCGGGCTGGGCCGGACCGGGACCACCTTCGCCTGCGAGCACGAGAACGTCGTGCCCGACGCCTACCTGCTGGGCAAGGCGCTGGGCGGCGGCATCGTGCCGGTGTCGGCGATGGTGTCCAGCCGGGACATTCTCGGGGTGCTGCAGCCCGGCCAGCACGGTTCCACCTTCGGCGGCAACCCGCTGGCCTGCGCGGTCGGCCGCGAGGTGATCGCGATGCTGCAGACCGGCGAGTACCAGCAGCGGTCGGCCGAGCTGGGCGCCCGGCTGCACCAGGGGCTGGCGGCGCTGCCGCCCACCGTGGTCGAGCGGGTGCACGGCCGCGGCCTGTGGGCGGGCATCGAGTTCACCGGGCTGACCGGCCGCCAGGTGTGCGAGCGGCTGGCCGCCCGCGGCCTGCTGGCCAAGGACACCCACGGCAACGCCATCCGGCTGGCGCCGCCGCTGGTCATCACCGGGGAAGAGCTGGACTGGGCGCTCGGCCAGCTGCGGGACGCGCTGGCGGGCTAGGGCTGGGGCGCACGCGGGCTGGGACCAGCGTGGTAGCTGGGTTGGCCGGGCCGGGGTTCGGGTCGGCCCGGGGGCCAAGTTGCTTCCGCAGGACCGAGCCGTAGTGGCCGGTGTGCTTGTGGAGCACCATGGGGTCGGGGTGAGGCATGGGCTGGTGACTGGTGTGACTCAGGCGGCTTGTGTGGCTAATGCGTTGGGCACTATCGGATTCGGGCAGACCTTTTTACAAATGCTGCCCAAAAGTCTGCCTGAATCAAGATGTGCGCGACTCGTGCGGCGTGTGTGACACCGGGCGCCTCGTGCAGAGGGGTCCCGGTCTGGCGCATCCCGTCGCCGTCGCTCCGCCGCTGGAGGCGACGCCCGGGTCAGGCGGCCCTGGCGTTGGCCTCGGCCTCGGCCTCGCGCAGGCGGTGGCGCTGGATCTTGCCGGTGGCGGCCCGGGGCAGGTCCTGGACCACGTAGATCGCCTCCGGCCGCTTGAACCGGCTCAGCTCGGCGGTGCAGCGGCCGTTGAGCTGGCGCAGCAGGTCCTGCAGGTGGTCAGCGCTGTCCGGCTCCCCGGCGGGGATCACGTAGGCGATCGGGACCTGGCCGAGGACCGGGCTGGGGCGGCCGACGACGACCGCGTCCTGCACGGCCGGATCGCCCATCAGGACCTCTTCGATCTCCCGGGGGTAGAGCATCTCGCCGCCCCGGTTGATCACGTCGTCGCTGCGCCCGGCCAGAAACAAGAAGCCGTCCTCGTCCAGGTAACCGAGGTCACCGGAGTTCAGCCAGCCGTCGGCGTCGAACCGCTCGGGGGCGCGGCCGTTCACGTAATGGCGGATGACGCCGGGGCCGCGCAGCCACACGATGCCGGTCGTGCCCGCCGCCACCGGCTGGCCGCCGGTGTCGCGGACCTGCAGCTCGACCCCGACCGGGCGGCCGCAGGAGCCCGCGGGCCCGGAACCGTCCAGCGGCATCGCGGTGATCTGGCTGGCCGCCTCGGTCATGCCGTAGCTCTCGACCACCGGTACCCCGGCCCGGTCCTCGACCCGCTCGCGGATCGCGGCCGGCAGCGGGGCCGAGGCCGAGCGGATGAATCGCAGCCGCTTGGGACGGGCGGGTCGGGAAGGATGCTGTCGGACCGGGACCGGGTACTCGGCCAGGATCGTGAGGATCGCGGGCACCGCGTTGATCCAGGTGACGTCGTGGTCGGCCAGCCGCTCCCAGAACCCGGTGCGCCGGAACTTCCGGTCCACCACCAGCGTGGCCCCCGCCACCAGGCTGGCCAGCAGGGCCACCACCTGGGCGTTGATGTGGAACAGGGGCAGCGGGCAGTAGCCGCGGTCGTCCGGGCCGAGCTGGTTGTGGTGGGCGACCCCGGTGGCCACGTACATCAGCTGGCGGTCGGTCAGCTCGACCGCCTTGGGGGCGCCGGTCGACCCCGACGTCAGCAGTAGCACCGAACCGGCCGGCTGGTCGAGCAGGCCGAGCTTGTCCGGGGTGCCGAACCGGAACAGGGTGGTTATACCGCCGCGGCTGGGAGGAAGGGGCCGCGGCGGAGTCTCGAGGGCGGACAGGCCGAGCGCTTCCGCCCGGCCGGGGCGGTCGCTGATCAGTACGGCCGGCCCGACGGCGGCCACCGTGCGGGCCAGCTCGGCGTCGGGGGCGGCCGGGTTGACCGGGACCGCGCAGCGGCCGGCCGCGACCACCCCGAGGTACTCGGTGCAGAAGTCGATCGGATCGGCCACGTCGATCAGCACCCGGGCGCCGGCGGCCACACGGGCGGACGCCAGCTCGGCCGCGCGCCGCCGGATCAGCTCCTCCAGGTGGGCAAAGGTCAGTGCCCGGCCGGTGGCCGCCTCCGTGAGGAAGACGCGCTCTCCGTACTCCTGTGCTCGCCCGTCCACCAGCGGGGCGAAGCCGCCGGCAGGCCCGTGATCGTCGCTCATGACCATGAGTCTGTCCGCTCGGGCTGAGCGGTCCGGGTGACCCAGGTGAGGATTGCCTCCGGGTCAGCCGAGGTGACAGTGGGTGTTCAGGTAGTTCCCAGGCTTGGCGGCGCGGACGCGGTCGGTGAGCTGGGTGGCCCGGGCCGGGCGGGGGCCGCGCAGGCCGGCCGCCAGCCGGTGGGCGATCCACTCGTGGCCGGCCGGGGTCGGGTGCAGCTGGTCACCGATCCGCGGGAACTGCCAGTGGCTGGCGATCGGGTCGAACACGATCACGGCCGGGTCGGCCTGCCGGGCGGCGGCCACGATGGCCTGGTCGGTCGCGACCGTGGCCGGGCTCGGGTTCCCGCGCGGGAACACCGTCAGCACCGCCAGCCGGGACTTCGGGCATTCGTGGTGGACGGCGCTGATCAGGCTCTCCACCCGGCTGCGGATCAGCGGCAGCGGGCGGCCGATGTCGTCGTGGCCGCCCTGGATGATGATCGTGTTCGGGTCGATCCGGGTCAGGTCCAGGCGCGCGGCCAGCCGGGCGAACGGGCCGCGGTGGCCGGACCCGGGGCTGATGTAGCCGGCGCCGGGGTCGGCGCTGAGCGCCAGCCGCCAGTGCTCGATCCGGGCCAGGTCCTCGGGCCAGGCGCGACCGGGGCGGCCCGCCCCGACCCCGGCCGAGAACGACGCCCCGACCACGGCCAGCAGCGGCCGCTGGGGATGGGCGGGCGCCGCGGAGGCTGGCCGGCCCGGCTGGCCCGGCTGGCTCGGCCGGCTCGGCTGGCTCGGCTGGGGCGCGGAGCTGGGGGTGCTCAGCGTGACCGCGGCCGTGGCCGCGCCGCCGGTCACGGCGACCAGGGCCAGCACGCCGGCCGCCATCGCCAGTTTCCGTCGCACTCCGGCACCGTACCCCACGTACCCGGCCCCCACCCTGCTCCGAGATGACGCTGCGGCGAACGCCGGCCGGCGTCGCCTGGTTACACCAGCGTTACAACGGGCCGAAGGTGGTTCTAGTTCCGTTTGGGGGGCGGGATCTTCAGGAGGTGATCGCTTCCAGCGAGCGGCCGCGGGTCTCCGCACCGAAGCAGAACACCACCACCACGGCGACCAGGGCGACCGCCCCGACCAGGCTGTAGACGGCGACGACGCCGCCCGCGGCCAGCAGCAGCGGGATCAGCGAGGGGCCGACCACACCCGACATCAGGCGGCCGGCCCCTTCGGTGACCGAGGTGCCGGTCGCCCGGATCGGGGTCGGGTAGCTCTCGGCCGTGTAGACCTTGACGGCCGGGTCCGCCCCGATCCCGAAGAACGACATCAGGCCGCCGACCAGCAGCACCGGCAGCACCCCGCGGGTTTGCGGCCCCAGCGCTCGACCACCCACGCCTCCAGCAGCTTGCCGGGGATGGAGACGGCCACGATGACCGCGGTGAACACGAAGGCGGAGGTCAGCGTGAAGCCCATCGACGACACGACCGTCGGCATGAACGTCTGGATCGAGTAGAAGACGAAGAAGATGCCGCCGAACGTGGTCCACAGCACCAGCGACCGGCGCCGGTAGGGGCCGCGGAACAGCGCCCGCCACGGGGACCGCTGGGCGGCGGGCCCGGCCGGGGGCTCAGCCGGCCCGGTGGCCGGGGGCTCAGCCAGCACGGTGGCCGGGGGCGGCGGCAGCGGGTGGCCGGTCTCGGCCTGCACCCGGGACTCGATCTCGGTCAGCACCTGCTCGGCTTCGGCGAACCGTCCCCTGGCCTCGTACCAGCGCGGCGACTCGGGCACGTAGCGCCAGGCCAGCACCGCGAACACGATCGGCAGGCCGCCCAGGAAGAACATCACCCGCCAGCCGCTGGTGTTGGCCACCGACGGGATCAGGACCAGGGCCAGCAGCGGGGACAGGAAGTAGCCGATGGACAGGAACGAGTCGGCGATGCCGACCAGCCGGCCGCGGGCCGAGGGCGGGCACAGCTCGGCGCCGTAGGCGTAGGGCAGCGGGAACACCGCCCCCATGGCGATCCCGGCCAGCACCCGCAGCGCGATGACCACCCCGATGCCGGGGGCCAGACCGGTCAGGAACGACAGCATCGCGTAGGCCACGGTCCCGGCGATCATGATCCTCTTGCGGCCGTAGCGGTCGGCCAGCCAGCCGGCCGGCACGATGCCGAGCACCACCCCGGCCGCGGATGAGATCGACACCGCCGTCTCCAGCCCGGTCCCCAGGTGGTACAGGTGGGTCAGGGACGGCAGCACGCTGCCGGTCAGGCCGATGTCGTAGGACTCGACCAGCCAGCCGAGGAACAGCACGACCATGACCTTGGTCAGCCAGCGCGAGGTCGACAGCCGGTCCAGCCGGGCGGAGCAAGCACGACGGGGCGGCGCCAGGGTTTGCGGGGGATGCCGGCCGTCGCGCGGGACCCCGGCAGCCGGGCCAGCACCCAGGTCAGGACGGTGGCGGCCGCGTAGATGATGACGATGCCGCCCAGCGTCACCACCGGCCAGGGCACGTCGCGGTCGAGCCGCGGCCAGCCGAAGTAGACCAGCGCGGTCAGGAACAGCACCTGGCTGAGGTAGATGCCGTAGGAGTAGTCGGCCCCGGCCTGGACCAGGCGGCGCAGCCAGCGCGGGTTGCTCTCCCGCGCCAGCAGCACCCCGAGCAGGTAGATGGCGCAGATCAGGCCCAGGTAGAGCGGGATCTCGACCGGCTGGAAGGGGTCGGACGGGTAACCGGTGCGGAAGCCGGGCACCTGGTGGGCGGCCAGCAGGTACCAGCCCTCGCTGAACCCGACCGCGGCCACCATCGCCACCAGCAGGCCCTTCCAGTGCTGGACCAGCCAGTGGTGGACGGCCTGGTAGTGCCAGGCCATGACCCCGCCGGCCAGCACGAACAACTGGTAGTTCCACAGCTCGCGGGTGGCCGACTGGTTGAGCATCCAGAACGGCACCAGGTTCCAGTGCTCGGCCGACAGCAGCGCCGCCTCGACCGCCACGCTGGCGCCCAGCAGCCACCAGTGGTGGTGCTCAGTGCGCCGCAGCAGCCACAGGAAGGCCGGGTAGATCAGGTAGAACTGCAGCAGCACGACCAGGAAGTAGAGCTGGTCGTAGCCGCTCAGCAGCAGCCAGAAGAAGTGCCCGACGTCCTTGGTGGCGTCGCCGATCCCGTTCTCGCCCAGGCCGAGCCCGAAGTAGACGACCGTCCAGGTCACGTAGGGCAGCACCACCGCCAGCAGGCGGCGGCGCCAGAACGTCCGCCAACCGCCCCGGCCGACGGCCGGGTAGGCGTAGACCAGCATCGCGGCCGAGATGAACATGAACGCGAACCGGGTCACGTGGGTGAGCATCAAGCTGGCGCCGACCCCCAGGCTGGCCTGGGGCGCGAAGTTCTGCAGGGAGTGGGTCGACACCACCCCGAACTGCTTGATCGGGCGCATCGCGTCGACGTGCACGAGCCGCGGCCGCCGGCGGCGGGCCGGGGCGGCCGGGGTGGCCTCGGCCGTCCGGGTGGCCTCGGCGGCCGGGACCGGCTGGGCGGGCGGCTCGGGCTGGGGGGTGTCGAGGATGGCGCTCACCTGGTCAGAGTCGCCCCTGGGCCTGAGATGTCGCCGGTGTCCGGACCTGGAGTTGACTGAGAATTTTCAGATGACCGGTGGTGCTGCTGAGGGAACGTGGAGGAAGGCTGGACGGGGTGTCCAGGGTCGGGCGCGGGGGCCAGCCCGGGCTCGGTGCCGGCGCGGGCCTCGGAGCCGAGGTCCGTTCCCCAGCCGACCGGCGGCGGGCCGCCCCGCCCGGGGCGCCGGGCCCGGCCGGTCAGCCAGCGGCTGAGCGGGGTGCGGGCCAGCGTGACGGTCAGCAGGCTGGCGGCGGTCCAGGCCACCAGCACCGCGATCAGCACGGTCACCGGCCAGGGCAGGTGGGCGTTGAGGCGGCTGAGGCCGAGGGTGGCCAGGATGTCGAGGAAGACGATGTGGCTGAGGTAGACCCCGTAGGAGTTATCCGAGGTGGTCCGGACCAGCCGGGACAGCCGGCCGTCGCTCCGACTGGCGCGGCGGCCGGGGCGGCCCCGGGACCAGTTCGCCCAGAAGGCGCCGATCATCCACAGCAGCGCGAACGTGCCGGTGTAGCTGGCGATGGCCTCGGGTGAGAACGGGTCGGCGGTGCCGGTCGCGCTCTGGCCGGAGTGGACGGTGAGCCCGTACCAGGCCTCGACGGCGAGGATGATCGCGACGGCGGCGATCAGCACCAGCCAGCGGTGCCGCCAGATCCAGGCCCGCACGGCGGGCAGGTGGGCCCCGATCACCGCCCCCGCCACCAGGTAGAACACGTAGGAGCTGAGCTGCCGGGTCGAGCCCAGGTCGTACCAGGGCGACCAGGTCCAGTGCCCGTAGTGGAGCGCGAACGTCACCACCAGCTGGACCGCCAGGCTGGCGCCGAGGATGGCCCAGTGCCAGCGCTGGGCTCGCTGCAGCAGCGCCAGCAGCAGCGGGAACACCAGGTAGAACTGCATCAGCACGAACACGAAGTACAGGTGCCCGGGGCCGGTGATCAGCTGCATCCCGGCCGATTTGACGTTGGCCAGCAGGCTCCCGGCGTGGCCGGGGATCGTGTCACCGTGCAGGCCGGCCAAGCCGACCGCCCAGTAGATCAGCACCCAGAGCGCGTAGGGGACGACGATGATCAGGCCCCGGCGGCCCCAGAATCGCCACGGCGACCAGCGCGGCCGCTGGTAGGCCTGCCAGGTCAGCACCAGCGCGCTGACGAAGAAGAACACGTGCCGGCTGGCCTGTGACTCCAGCGTGATCGCGCCGTAGAAGATGCTGCCGGTGGCCGCGAACATCTGCATCGCGTGGGTCAGGATGACCAGGACCGAGGCGACCGGCCGGACCACGTCGAGCTCGGCCGCGTGCGGCCGCGACCCCCGCACCCTGGTGGGCCGGGGGTCGAAGGCAGGTCCAGGGACGGGGCGGGCGGTCTGGGTCAGCACGGCGGTCAGCCTGCCCGACCGGTCTGAGGACCTTCTGAATGTTCCTTGAGGGTAACGGCGATGTGACCGGGGTCAACGGACTGGGGTTACCGCGCGGGGTGGCGGCGGTAGAGGCTCCTGGACCAGAAGTAGCTGCCGATGATGATGGCCACGCACCAGCCGACCGCCAGCCAGGCCTGGTCACCGATGCCGCCGCCCAGCAGCAGGCCGCGCAGGGTGTTGGTGACCGGGGTGAACGGCTGGTACTCGGCGAACCAGCGCAGCCCGGCCGGCATCGAGCTGGTAGGGACGAAGCCGCTGCCCAGGAACGGCAGCAGGAGCAGGAACATCGGCGAGTTGCTGGCGGTCTCCACGCTCTTGGCGGCCAGCCCGAGGGCGACCGTCAGCCAGGTGAAGGCCAGCGCCAGCAGGATCAGCAGGCCGGCCGCGGCCAGCCACTCCAGCGGGCTGGCGGTCGGCCGGAAGCCGACGCCGATGGCGATGCCGGTGACCACGGCCATGCCCGCCACCGCCTGGATCAGGCTGCCGAGCACGTGCCCGGTCAGCACCGAGGACGGCGCGATGGCCATCGTCCGGAACCGGGCGATGATGCCCTGGGTCATGTCCGAGGCGACCGAGATCGCGGTCCCCTGGGCGACTGCGGCCGCCGTGAGCAGGATGATCGCGGGCGCCACGTAGTTGGCGTAGGCGGCCCGGCCGGTGGCGGCCACGTGGATGGCCGAGCCCAGCCCGGACCCCAGGGTGCCGCCGAACACGTACACGAACAGCAGCAGGAACACCACCGGCATGCCGATGATGAGCAGCGCCAGGGACGGGTACCGCCGCATGTGCAGCAGGTTGCGGCGCAGCATCGTGGTCGAATCGGCGAGGGCGTAGGTACTCATCGGGTGGCCACCTCCTCGGTGGGCTGGGGGCCGGACGGCCCGGTGCCGGTGAAGGCGAAGAAAACGTCGTCGAGGCTGGGGCTGTGGACCGAGACCCGGTCGGCGTCGGCGCCGGCGTCGTGCAGCCGGTTGAGCAGCGCCCGGACCGAGCCGGCGTCGTCGCCGCCCGCCACCCGCAGGGTCAGGGCGTCGTCGTCGCGGGTGGCGCCGCCGAGCAGCCCGGCCGCGGTGTCGAGGCCGGCCGCGGTGGCGAACTGGAGCTGGACGTGGCCACCGGGGATCTGGCGCTTGAGCTCGGCCGCCCGGCCGGCCGCGACGATGCGGCCGTGGTCGAGCACCGCGATCTGGTCGGCCAGCTCGTCCGCCTCGTCCAGGTACTGGGTGGTGAGGAAGATCGTGACGCCGCCGGCCACCAGCCCGCGGATGTGCTGCCACATGTCGCGGCGGCTGCGCGGGTCGAGCCCGGTGGTCGGCTCGTCCAGGAAGATCAGCCGGGGGTTGCCGGTCAGCGTCATGGCCAGGTCGAGGCGGCGCTGCATGCCGCCCGAGTAGGTCGAGGCCGGCCGGCGGGCCGCCTCGGTCAGGCCGAACTGCTCCAGCAGCCCGGTGACCCGGGCGGCCCGCTGCGGGCGCGGCAGGTGGTTCAGCTCGGCCATCAGCCGCAGGTTCTCCGCGCCGGTGAGCAGCGGGTCGATCGCGGAGAACTGGCCGGTGACACCGATCGCAGCCCGGATCCGGGCGGCCGCGGTGGCCAGGTCGTGCCCGGCCACCTCGATCCGCCCGGCGTCGGCCGGGAGCAGCGTGGACAGGATCTGGACGGTGGTCGTCTTGCCGGCCCCGTTGGGCCCGAGCAGGGAGAACACCGAGCCTTCGGGGACGGCCAGGTCGATGCCGTCGAGGACGAGGGTGTCACCGAACGACTTGCGCAGGCCGGTGACGCTGATCGCGAGGGTCATGACGCTCCTTCCGGGTCACGCGGGGTGCGGCGGATGGTGATGTCGCCCATGCTGGTGCGGGCGTGCACCTCGACGAACTGGTCGCCGGCGGCGGGCTCGCCGGCCGCGTCCATCTCGTTGTGCACCTTGCCGAACTGGGTGTGCAGGTCGAGCCGGGCGGCGGCACCGTCCTGGACGCCGATCTCGAGCGCGCCGGTCGCGGTCTTGAGGCTGGCCAGGCCGCGGGTCAGGCCGCCCACCCGGACGTCGCCGTTGGCGGTGGTGGCCTCGACGCCGTCCCGGGCCCGGTCCACCCGGATGCTGCCGTTGGACGCCTTGATCCGCAGGTCGCCGCGGACGTCGCCGATCCAGGTGTCGCCGTTGGAGTTCTTGATGGCGGCGCCGCACTCGACGGCGCGGAGCCGGATCCGGCCGGTGCCGGTGCTGAGGTCGACGGGGCCATTCACCTGGTCGGCGGTGATCGAGCCGGCTCCGGTGCTGACGTCGAGTGCACCGGTCTCGTCGAGCACGACGTCGCCGAGGCCGGTGTGCAGGCGGCAGTCGCCGAGCTGGCCGTCGGTCCGCAAGGCGCCCATTCCCTGGTTGCCCTGCAGGCTCGACCCGGTCGGGAGGTCCACGATCACCTCGATCGAGCCGGGCTTGCCGAACAGGTTGCGGAGCTGGGGTCCCTTGACCAGCAGGCGCCCGCCGGCGTACTCGACGCGGGTCTGCTCGGCCGTCCGGACGTCCCGCTCGTTGCCGGCGTCGCTGGGGCGGACCTCGACGACCGTGTCGTCACGGTCGCTGGCCGAGATCCGGGTGTCGCCGGCCGCGAACTCGATCACGGCCAGGATGGGGCTGGGGGTGCTGAAGGTAGGCATGACGGATCCTCCCGTCGGGTGGTCACGGGTTTTCTGGGGTTCTTGCTGGGTGGGTTGGCCCGGTGGCCGGGTGGCCGCGGGCTGGGGGCTGAGTGGTTAGCGGACCCAGCCGGTGAAGCGCTGGCCCCCGCGGGCAGCGCGCCAGTCCGGCTTGGCCGGGCGGCCCTGGTCGCCCGGGTCGTTCCCGCCGTCGAGGGCGGTGGTCGCGGCCCGGACCAGCCAGGCGTTGACCGACAGCCCGGTCCGGGCGGCTGCTTCTTCGACCCGGCCCTTGAGGTGCTCGGGCAGTCGCAGGTTGATCCGGACCATGGCCGTGTCGTCGATCTCCGGGCCTGGTGCGGTTACTGGTGTGGGCGCGGCGGCCGGCGGCTGGAGCGCGTCCTCGCTGGTGTCGGTGGCCGGTGGCAGCGTCACCACAAACGTGGGCTCGCGGTCCCGCAGCCGCAGGTCGACCGAGCCCGGCGCCAGCTCCGAGGTGATCTCGCCGGCCGCCGCCGACAGCGCGTCCAGCAGCACCAGCCGGGTGGCCGCGTCGAGCGGGGCCATGAGCCGTTCGGCCAGCGCCTGCGCCTCGTCACCGCCCGCCGCGGCCGCCACTGCCATCTGCTGCTGCAGTGCTTCTACGTACCCCGTCAAGTTCATGGCACCATAATGGCACCACTTTGGCACCAGCGCAACTCCGGATGGTACAAATTTGGC
Source organism: Actinomycetota bacterium (assembly GCA_019240215.1). Taxonomy (GTDB): domain Bacteria; phylum Actinomycetota; class Actinomycetes; order Streptosporangiales; family Streptosporangiaceae; genus Bog-532. Next base: position 29,998 of record JAFAYQ010000029.1, read on the forward strand.
TCAAGCGGAGAACCGGCAGGTCAGTAGGCCTGAGAAAGCGGCTCGGCCCGGACCACCAAGACGTTCGACAGGCGCAGGTGAGCCACCGAGGCACCCACTTGGCACCACCCGGCACCCACTTGGCACCACCCGGCACCAGCCGCGGGGCCGTTTACCCGCAATGTGACATCGCGGCCATAAGAGTGCCATCGATGTGACATTGCGGGCAAAAAAGCCTGGGGCCCCCGAGGCAGCCGGCACCTCACGAGTTCTACGTGACCGGTGGGGGCGTCAGCGGGCGGGGAGGCGGCGGTAGCGGCCCGCGTGGTACAGCAGCGGACCGGGGACGTCGCCGGAGCCGGGGCCGGTGACCGAGAGGACCTGGCCGACCAGGATCGTGTGGTCGCCGCCGGGGTGGACGGCGTAGGTGCGGCACTCCAGCGAGGCCAGCGCGTCGTCGAGGATGGGGTGGCCGGTGACCGGGCCGGGGTGGTGGGGGTGGCCGTTGAGGGACGTGTCGAGGGGGCGGCCCTTGGTGGCGAGCCAGCGGGCGGTCGGCTCGTGTTCCTCGCTGAGGATCGAGACCGCCCAGGTGCCGGCCGAGATCACCGCGTCGTGCAGCCGGGCGGCGCGGTCGACGCAGACCAGGATGAGCAGCGGGTCGAGCGACACCGAGGTGAACGAGCTGACCGTCATCGCGTGGGTGACGCCGCCGGTGGCGGTGGCGACGACGGTGATGCCGGTGACGAACTGGCCGACCGCCTGGCGGAACGCCTCCTGGCCGGGCGCCGCGGCCGGGCCGTCCGGGCCCCGGTCCTGGGGAGGGTCGGCCGGGGCGGTCACCGGGACAGCTTCTGCCCGGCCCGGCGGATCCAGAACGCGAACGCCACCGCGATGCCCAGCAGCGCGCTGACCGCACCGCCGTAGAGGTACCACTCGCCGCTGGGGACCGCCGCCACCACCACGCTGCCCTGGCGGGACGGGGAGTCGAGCACGAACGAGGCGACGATCCAGCCCAGGGCGGGCGCCAGCGCCCCGGTCACCGAGGTCATTCCCCAGGCGCCGAGCACGCAGGTGGCCACCAGGATCAGGCAGAGCAGGATGGAGGCGGCCGGGAACGAGCCGATCGACCAGGTGCTGTAGGCGAACGAGCCGATCAGGCCCTCGAGCAGGCCGAGGACCAGCAGCAGCCCGAAGGCGCCGCCGGTGACGAATCCCGGCCGGTGCCCGGTCGGCCGGTCCGGCTCATCGGGTCCGGAAACCGTGCCCATGGCGTTCAAGGCTACCCAGCCCGTACTTGCTGGGCACGGGGCGGCACCGGCCCGGGGTCGCCGTCGAGGGCCAGGCCGGCGAACAGGTCGCGCTCCCGCTTGCCGGGGCACGCCAGCGCGGCCGGGGCCGGGGCCAGCAGCGTGTAGTACTCCAGGCCGGAGACGATCTGGGCGATGTTGTTGGACAGCGCGAAGTAGCGCCCGGCCACGGTGATCTGGGTCGTGTGGGCGGCCATCGCGGCCAGCTTGGCGTCCAGGTGGGCGCTGCCGTCGATCTCGGTGCTGACCTGGTCGTCGGGGACGCCGTAGACGAGGTCGGCCTCGGAGGCGGGCAGGATCCACTCGGGTGGCAACCCCGAACCCGTACCGGCCCTTTCAATATCACGGGCGCGGGCGGCCCGTAGCTCAGCCATCTCCTCGTCCAGCGCCGAGCGGGGGGTGGTGCTGGCGTAGAACTTGGCCACCGCCCACGGGGCCCGGCCGCCGGGGACGGTGACGGCCGAGTCGGCCGCCTGCCGGAACGCGCGCCAGGCGACCCGGTGGGCCTGGATGTGGTCCGGGTGGCCGTAGAAGCCGTCGTCGTCGTAGGTGACCAGGACCTGGGGGCGGACCTCGCGGATGACGGCCGCGAGGTCGAGCGCGGCCGCGTCGACGTCGGCCCGCCAGAAGCAGCGGGGGTCCTCGTTCTCGGGGGTGCCGATCATCCCCGAGTCGCGCCAGCGGCCGACCCCGCCCAGGAACCGGTGGTCGGTGACCCCGAGCGCGGCGCAGGCCCGGTCGAGCTCCCCGATCCGGTAGTCGCCGAGCTGGTCGTCGGCGTCGGCGGCCAGGCTGGCCAGCTCGGGCGGGATGACCTCGCCGCCCTCCCCGAGCGTGCAGGTGACCAGGGTGACCTGTGCTCCCTCAGCGGCGTAGCGGGCCATGGTGGCGCCGGTGCCGATCGATTCGTCGTCGGGGTGGGCGTGCACCAGCAGCAGGCGGCGGCCCGGGCCAGCGCGGTGGTCCGGGGAGGGGGATGAGGTCACGCACGTGAGGTTAGCCGTGGCTGGCAGGATCTATGTCCATGACCGAAAGCTTCCCGCGGCAGCAGGCCCGGACCCGGCGGTTCAGCCTGGGCGCACCCCGCTCCTTCACCATCTCCCCCGACGGCGCCCGTGTGGTGTTCCTGCGCAGCAAGGGCGGCGACGACCCGGTCACCTGCCTGTGGCAGCTGGACGTGGCCAGCGGGAGCGAACGGCTGGTGGCCGACCCGGCCGCGCTGAACGCGACCGACGAGGACCTGCCGGCGGAGGAGCGGGCCCGCCGCGAACGGGCCCGCGAGCAGGCCGGCGGCATCGTCTCCTACACCGCCGACGCCGACCTGCGGACGGTCGTGTTCAGCTTGTCCGGGCGGGTGTTCACGGCCGATCTGACCGACGCCGGGGCCGTTCCCCGGGAGCTGAGCGTGCAGACGCCGGCGCTGGACCCGCGGCCGGACCGGGCCGGGCAGCGGCTGGCCTACGTCAGCGCCGGGGCGTTGCGGGTTGCGCCGCTGCTGGCGAGCGGCGAGCCCGGCGCCGGTGACGACCACGTGGTGGCCGGCCCCGACGGCGAGACCGACGTCTACTACGGGCTGCCCGAGCACATCGCGGCCGAGGAGCTGGAGCGGCTGCGGGGTTACTGGTGGGCCCCGGACGGCAGCGCGCTGCTGGTCGCGCGGGTGGACGAGACGCCGGTCCAGCGCTGGTACGTCTCCGACCCGGCCAACCCGGACCGGACCCCGGCCGAGGTCCGCTACGCGTCGGCCGGCACGGCCAACGCCGACGTCTCGCTGCTGCTGGTCGGCCTGGACGGTGAGCGGACCGCGGTCGAGTGGGACCGGGCGGCGTTCGAGTACCTGGTCACCGTGGTCTGGAAGCCGGAGCACGAGCCGCTCATCGTGGTGCTGAACCGGGGCCAGGACCGGATGCAGATCCGCACCGTCGACCCCGCCACCGGGGCGACCGAGCTGCTGCGGGAGGACACCGACCCGCAGTGGGTGGACGTGGTGCCGGGCGGCCCGGCCTGGACCGGCGACGGCCGCCTGGTCTGGAGCGCCGACGCGGGCGGGGCCAAGCGGCTGGTGATCGGCACCCCGGCCGAGCACCGGGCGGGCGAGGCCAAGGCGGTCACCCCGGGCCGCCTGCAGGTGCGGTCGATCCTGGACGTGGACGGGGACACCGTGCTGTTCACCGCGTCGGGCGAGCCGGCCGAGATCGGGCTGTGGAGCTACGGGCCTGAGGGGCTGGCTCAGGTGTCAGCGGCGGGCGGGCTCAACGGAGGCACCCGGGCGGGCGGGACCACGGTGCTGACTCGCCGTTCGCTTGACGAGGACGGAGTGACGGTAGAGGTTCGTGAGGCTGATGGGGCTGGTGCGGCTGAAGAGACGGCCGGGGCTGGAGGGGCAGCCGGGGCTGAAGGGGCAGCCGGGGCTGAAGGAGCCGACGGGGCTGGAGGGGCTGATGGGGTTGGAGGGGCGACCGGGGCTGGAGGGGCGGGCGGGGTTGTGGCGCGGATTGAGTCCTACGCCGAGACGCCCAACCTCCCCACGCCCCACCCGCACCTGCTGTCCCTCGGTCCCCGCGAGATTCGGACCGCCGTCCTGTTCCCGTCCTGGCACGAGCCCGGCGCCGGCCCGCTGCCGGTGCTGCTCGACCCGTACGGCGGCCCGCACGCCCAGCGCGTGCTGGCCGGCCGCGGCGCCTACCTGACCTCGCAGTGGTTCGCCGAGCAGGGCTTCGCGGTGGTGATCGCGGACGGCCGCGGCACCCCCGGGCGGGGGCCGGCCTGGGACCGGGCGGTCTACCGCAACCTGGCCGACCCGGTGCTGGAAGACCAGGTGGACGCGCTGCACGCGGCGGCCGAGCAGTTCAGCGACCTGGACCTGTCGCACGTGGCCATCCGCGGCTGGTCGTTCGGCGGGTACCTGTCGGCGCTGGCGGTGCTGCGCCGCCCGGACGTGTTCCACGCCGCCATCGTCGGCGCACCCGTGACCGACCAGGCGCTCTACGACACCGGTTACACCGAGCGGTACCTGGGGCTGCCTCAGGACAACCCGGAGGTATACGCGAACTGCTCGCCGGTCAAGGACGTGGAACAGCTGCAGCACGATGTGGACAACGGGGCTGATCAGCGGACGCCACGGCCGATGATGGTCATCCACGGCCTGGCCGACGACAACGTGGTGGTGGCGCACACGCTGCGGTTCTCCTCCGCGCTGCTGGCGGCCGGGTATCCGCACACGGTGCTGCCGCTGTCGGGGGTCACCCACATGACCCCGCAGGAGGTGGTGGCCGAGAACCTGCTGCTGCTCCAGATCGACTTTCTCGAGGACGCGCTGGGCCTCTCGGCGGCCGGCGGCGCGGTGTAAGCGCGGTGTAGAGGCCCAGGGGACGGGGAGTGTAGCAAGGGTCACAGCCCGGAACGGGAGCCAGGGGCAGAATTTCCGCAAGGTCTGGAATAAATTTTTAACAAATAAACACCCGCGGGCGACGGGGCATGGCCGGAGCGGGCGCAACTCATATCTGAGAGCGCAACTATGAACAAGCAGCGAGGTCGTCAAGGATGACGCAAGTTTCGGAGGCGCCCGGCAGAACGCGGGCGCAGATCGCGGAAAAGACCTTCCGCCAGGACCCGTGGTGGCGCCAGCCGGCCATCGTCGTCACCCTGCTGAGCCTGTGGGTCGCGTACGCCACGGTCCGGGTGTTCATGGGCCACTACTACTGGGTGCCGGCCTACCACTACCTGACCCCGTTCTACTCGCCCTGCATCAACGGCGAGTGCGTGCCCGGCTCCAGCACCCTGGGGCACTGGTTCCCGGCGGTCCCGCCGATCATTCCCTACGCGGTGATCTCGCTGCCGTTCGTGCTCGGGTTCCGGCTGACCTGCTACTACTACCGGCGGGCGTACTACCGGGCCTTCTGGCGGGCGCCGGCCGCGTGCGCGGTCCGCGAGCCGCACGAGAAGTACACCGGCGAGACCCGGTTCCCGCTGATCATGCAGAACCTGCACCGGTACTTCTTCTACGCCGCGATCCTGATCTCGATCCTCAACACCTACGACGCGGTCGACGCCTTCCACGGCAAGACCGGCGGGGTCGGCATGGGGCTGGGCACGCTGATCATCTGCGTCAACGTGATCCTGCTGTGGGCCTACACGCTGTCCTGCCACTCGTGCCGGCACATCACCGGCGGGCGGCTGAAGAACTTCTCCAAGCACCCGGTCCGCTACTGGGCCTGGACCCAGATCTCCAAGCTGAACGCGCGCCACATGCAGCTGGCGTGGACCACGCTGGGGACGCTGATGCTGACCGACCTGTACATCATGCTGGTCGCCAGCGGCGCCATCAGCGACCTGCGATTCTTCAACTGAGGCGAAAGCAATGACCGAAATCCAGCGTTACTCCTACGACGTCGTAGTGATCGGCGCGGGCGGATCAGGGCTGCGGGCCGCGATCGAGGCCCGCATGCACGGCAAGCGGGTCGCGATCATCTCCAAGTCGCTGTTCGGCAAGGCGCACACCGTCATGGCCGAGGGCGGCGCGGCCGCCGCCATGGGCAACGTCAACCCGCGCGACAACTGGCAGGTCCACTTCCGCGACACCATGCGCGGCGGCAAGTTCCTGAACAACTGGCGGATGGCCGAGCTGCACGCCAAGGAGGCCCCCGACCGGATCTGGGAGCTCGAGGCCTGGGGCGCGCTGTTCGACCGGACCAAGGACGGCAAGATCAGCCAGCGCAACTTCGGCGGGCACGAGTACCCGCGGCTGGCGCACGTGGGCGACCGGACCGGCCTGGAGCTGATCCGCACCCTGCAGCAGAAGGTCGTCGCCATGCAGCAGGACGACGCGGCCACCGGCGACCCCGAGGCCAACATCAAGGTGTTCGCCGAGACCACGATCACCCGGCTGGTCAAGGACGAGGCCGGCCACATCGCGGGCGCCTTCGGCTACATCCGCGACACCGGCCAGCTGGTGTTCTTCGAGTCGGCGGCGGTGGTGCTGGCGACCGGCGGCATCGGCAAGACGTTCAAGGTCACCTCGAACTCCTGGGAGTACACCGGCGACGGGCACGCGCTGGCCCTGCTGGCCGGCGCGAACCTGCTGAACATGGAGTTCGTCCAGTTCCACCCGACCGGCATGGTCTGGCCGCCCTCGGTGCGCGGCATCCTGGTCACCGAGTCGGTCCGCGGCGACGGCGGCGTGCTGCGGAACTCCGAGGGCAAGCGGTTCATGTTCGACTACGTGCCTGACGTGTTCCGCGCCCAGTACGCGGAGACCGAGGAAGAGGCCGACCGCTGGTACACCGACCCGGACCACAACCGGCGGCCGCCCGAGCTGCTGCCTCGCGACGAGGTCGCCAGGTCCATCAACTCCGAGATCAAGGCCGGGCGCGGGTCACCGCACGGCGGCGTCTTCCTCGACATCGCCTCGCGACGTCCCGCGTCGTACATCCTGCAGCGGCTGCCGTCCATGTACCACCAGTTCAAGGAGCTGGCGGACGTGGACATCACCAAGGAGCCAATGGAGATCGGGCCGACCTGCCACTACGTGATGGGCGGCGTCGAGGTCGACCCGGACACAGCGGCGTCCTCGGTGCCCGGGCTGTTCGCGGTCGGCGAGGTGTCCGGCGGGATGCACGGCTCCAACCGGCTCGGCGGCAACTCGCTGTCCGACCTGCTGGTGTTCGGCAGGCGGGCCGGCGACGGCGCGGCGGACTACCTGGACGCGCTGGGTGCTACGCGGCCCGCCGTGTCGTCCGCTGACCTTTCCGCGGCGGTCGCGGAGGCGCTCGCGCCGCTGGAGCGGACGGAAGGCGAGAGCCCGTACACGGTGCACGCCGAGCTCCAGCAGATGATGAACGACCTGGTCGGGCTCATCCGGCGGGAGGCGGAAGTCAAGTCCGCGCTCGGCGAGCTGGAGAAGTACAAGGAGCGGGCCGCGCGGGTGGCGGTGCCAGGCGAGCGGGCCTACAACCCGGGCTGGCACTACTCGCTCGACCTGCGCAACATGCTGCTTGTCGCCGAGTGCGTGGCGATGGCGGCGCTGGAGCGGCAGGAGTCCCGCGGCGGGCACACCCGCGAGGACTACCCGGAGATGTCGCCGGAATGGCGCAAGGTGAACCTGATCCAGACGCTGCACGGCGACAAGATCGAGATGGTCCACCAGCCGATGCCGGTGATCCGGCCCGACCTGCTCGGCCTGTTCGACAAGAGCGAGCTCAAGAAGTACATGACCGAGGAGGAGCTGGCCGACCTGCCTGCTCCGGCTTCGGCTTCGTCCGCTGCGGATGCGGCTGAGGAGGAGCACTGATGGGATACAAGGCTGCCCTGCGGGTCTGGCGCGGCGACGCCGGGTCTGGCTCGCTCGTCGACTACGAGGTCGAGGTCAACGAGGGCGAGGTCGTCCTCGACGTGCTGCACCGCCTGCAGGCGACGCAGGCGTCCGACCTGGCCATCCGGTGGAACTGCAAGGCCGGCAAGTGCGGCTCCTGCTCGATGGAGATCAACGGCATGCCGCGGCTCGGCTGCATGACGCGGATGTCCGTGTTCTCGGAGACCGAGACGCTGACGATCACGCCG
>JAFAYQ010000039.1 GCA_019240215.1 Actinomycetota bacterium
GCAGGCATTGGCATACGCGCTGGGCCGCACTGTATGGCGCGAGCGGGACCGCGCCAGTAGTTCGCATCGAGAGGCGTACCGCATGCCAGCCGCGTGCCAGAACGGGGCGGGAACCAGAGACAATGAGCTATAGCCAGACGATGAGCAAACCAGCTCTGACCAGGAAAGCACCAGGTTGACCCCCTACGTGGAACGAGCTTCTAAGCAGTAGGTCGCAGGTTCGAGTCCTGCCGGGCGCGCCTGACCTGCGGTTTTATCCAATTTTCGCTCTGCTGGCGGTTGCGCAGCGAAGACAGGCATCTTCATAGGAGTGGAGATTTGCCCGCAACACACCCAGTGGGGTGGTCGGGGCCGCAGGCGGCCTCGTCGATGGCCAGGGCCCGCTCGGCCAGCGGCCGGGCCGCCCCGGCTGGCGACCTGGCGCCGGGTGGCGGGCACGCTCCGGTAAGCGGACTCCCGGACCTTCCCGCCGAAGGCCATTCTCGGCCCGGCGTACGAATTCGCCACCGGCCAGCGCCTGGCCCCCGGTGATTTCGAAGGCGGGCAGTCCGGCGCCGTGAAGGTGCTCAGCCACCTGGGCTTCACCGTACGGGAGAGACCGGGCCATGAGCTGATCGGCGTCGGGCTCGACTACTTCTCGTGCATGGCTTCGACCGCGGCCGCAAGCCGGCTGACCGCCTCGGCCACCGCCAGGGTCGCCCACGTCTGGGCGGTGGCGAGCATGTGGGGCGCCTGGCCCTTGCCCACCACTACGTCATCGGTCATGAGCAGCTCGCGGGCCATGGTCACGGGGTCATCGATTGTCACGAGGTCTCCTCCGGTGGCTGGTCGCTTTGGGAATTGACAGGCCTGGCGGGAGCGCGGGTCAGAGCATCTCCAGCGGGCGCACGCGGTCAGGCCGCGGGAAGTCCCGGTCGAGCTGGGACAGGTCGGCCCGGTCCAGCTGGATGTCGGCCGCGGCGCGGTTCTCGTTGGTGTGCTCGGGCCGGGAGGCCCGCGGGATCGCGCACACGTCGTCCCGGCGCAGCACCCAGGCCAGCGCGATCTGCGCCGGGGTGGCGTGGTGCCGCTCCGCGATCTCGCCCAGCACCGGGTGGCGGAGGATCCGTCCCTGCTCGATCGGGGAGTAAGCCATGATCGGTACATGCAGCTCGCGGAGCAGCGGGAACAGGTTGAGTTCCGGTCCCCGGCGGCTGAGGTTATAGAGCACCTGATCGGTCGCGACCTCCGCGCCGCCGGGCAGGGCGGTCAGCTCCTTCATGTCCGGTGTGTCGAAGTTGCTGACCCCCCAGTACCTGATCAGGCCGGCCTGCTGCAGGCTGCCGAACGCCCTGACCGTGTCGGCCAGCGGCACCCCGCCGCGCCAGTGCAGCAGATACAGGTCGATCCGGTCCGTCCCCAGCCGCCGCAGGCTGGCTTCACAGGCGGCCACGGTGCCCCAGGCCGTGGCGTGCTGCGGCAGCACCTTGGAGACCAGGAACACCTCGTCCCGCCGGCCCGCGATGGCTTCACCGACCAGGATTTCGGCTTCCCCGTCGGCGTACATCTCGGCGGTGTCAATCACGGTCATGCCGAGATCAAGGCCACGGCGCAGGGCGAAAATCTCCGTGTCGCGGCGAGCGGCGACCTCGGCCAGATGCCAGGTGCCCTGCCCGAGGACCGGGATCCGCTCGCCGGACGGCAGCTTCACGGTCCGCATGGTGGTGGCCTCCCCGTTAAACCGTCGCCTCGATCTGCACGATCACCGCGTCGGCGTCCTCATATTCCCGGTCCGGGATCACGATGATCGTGTCGAGCACGACGTCGTCGGCACCCTGGTCCCGCGCCGTCGCCGTCAGGTCGTCGCGGCTCGCGGGGTAAGACGCCTGCTGGAGGTAATTCCGCGTGAGTTCCCCGAAGGCTTTGCTCACGTCCGTCGGCCGCCGGTACTGCTGGTCGGGCAGCCGGCTGAGCGCCTGCACGACCCGCTCGCACTCACTGTCCGGACGATTGCTGTCTGAGCATTGGCTGCGCGCGTAGTTGACCAGATCCTCCTTCGACGCCGGGTAGTGCATCCCGTGCAGGTGCCGCTGCACCAGGATCGGCCCGGGCAGATTTTCCTGGTTCTCCGTCATGATGTCCCCTTCGGCGGCTAGCCGGCTATTGCTGGTCCGGGCGTCAGGCGATGCCCGCGAGCACCCGGCTCCACCCGCCAATCTGGCCGAATACCCCGGCCCGTGACATCCCCGATCCGGCTAGCGGCCGTCTGGCCGGACGGCGCCGCGGCCCGATGCGGCCCTCAGTGACCAACCGGTCGACGGGGTCGGCTCCGGCAGCTACGTGACCAGCGATTCAGGGACTTATACGCTTGTCTCGTGAATGATCACAGACGGTCCGCCTGATCGGCATGGCGCTGGAGTTCCGGCCTTCACCCCGTCCCACCCTCGGAATCGAATGGGAGCTCGGCCTCGTCGATGTCCGCACCGGTGATCTCGTCTCGGCGGCCGCGGAGGTCGTCGAAGAAGCCCGGGCGGGCGTACCGGCCAGCAAGTCACGAGTGCAGCGGGAGCTCCTGAGCAACACCGTCGAGCTGGTCACCGGAATCTGCGAGTCCGTGCCACAAGCGGCTGCCGATCTGCGCGAGAGCCGTGATGTCGTCCGCCGGATCGCCCGGCAGCGGGGGCTGGAGATCTTCAGCGCCGGCACCCACCCGTTCGCCCGCTGGTACGACCAGGAGATCAGTGAGGGCGAGCGGTACGCGGCGCTGATAGACCGCACCCAGTGGTGGGGACGGAACATGCTCATCTTCGGCGTGCACGTGCATGTGGGCGTCAACGCGGTCGGCAAGGTGCTGCCGATCCTGAACGGGCTGCTGCGCTGGTTCCCGCACCTGCAGGCACTGTCGGCCGCCTCCCCGTTCTGGGGTGGGGCCGACACCGGTTACGCCAGCAACCGGGCCTTGCTCTTCCAGCAGTTGCCAACCGCCGGGCTGCCGTTCCAGTTCGCCACCTGGGCGGACTTCGAGAAGTACGTGAGCGACATGCTCGCCACCGGCGTGATCAGCGAGTTCAAGGAGATCCGGTGGGACATCCGCCCCTCTCCGGCGCTGGGCACCATCGAGGTTCGGATCTTCGACGGGCTGCCGACGATCGAGGAGGTCGCCGCCGTCGCCGCGCTGACTCACTGCCTCGTCGTCGACCTCGACCAGCGGCTCGAGGCGGGCGACACGCTGCCCGCCCTGCCGCCCTGGCACGTGCAGGAGAACAAGTGGCGGGCGGCCCGGTACGGGCTGGACGCGGAGGTCATTCTCGACGCCCAGAACAACGAACGGCTGGTTACCGACGACCTGTATGACCTGCTCAACCGGCTCGAGCCGGTGGCGGCCCGGCTGGGCTGCCCGGCCGAGCTGGCGTCGGTGTCCGACCTCGTCACCATCGGGGCCAGCTACCAGCGGCAGCGCGCGGTCGCCGCCCGGGCGGCGGGCGACCTGTGGGCGGTGGTCGACAGCCTGGTGCGAGAGATGCGCGATGGGCTGCCGGGCAGCACGACACGTACCGCCGACGACGCCACCCGCCTCATCGGCGACGGCAGCCGAATCGAGGAAACTGGCCGCGGGTTACCGCTGGAGCCACGGTGCCACCCAGTTCGCGTCCAGCTGGCTGGGATCGCGGAGGGTGGCGATCATCAGCCTGACGGTGGCCTGGACGTCGCGGGTCAGGCGGAAGCACTCGGCGGCCGTTTTACACGTTGTCGGCGAGAACTGCCGGGCTGTCGCGACGACCTCGTCGGCGAGGCCGCGCAGGTCCTCGGCGTCGCCGGGGTCGAGGGGCCAGCCGGGCCGGTCCGCCGATGCGCCGAGATTGGCGATCTGATCACCGAGCCAGCCCCAGGGATCAGCGGTGAGCCGGGTGTCCCAGACCCGTGCGCACGGCTCGTCGCCGTCGAAACGGGGATGGTAGTGCGCGGCGGCGAAGGTTCCCGGATCGCTGGACAACCGGTCGAACAGGTCGGCGCGCCAGAGCACCCGGTCAACCGTGAGCAACTGGGAGGCTGACTCGCTGCCGCGGTGCTCCTGCTCCTGCAGGCCGCGCACCTCGATCCGGGCACCGTGCTCCATCGACGCGTCGTCGAGATCGACTTCGAACCAGTGCCGGATCGTGACGGCGGACCGGGACAGAGCCAGTACGTGCAGCACGGCGACCTCCGTGGGAGCAGCGGCAGATGGGCCCACTCGCCCAGCCTACTGAGACCCGGCGCAGGCCGGGGCGGCCCGCCAATCAGTGGTGCCCCCGGGACTGTCGGCCCGGGGGCACCACTGCGCGGGACACCGGTCAGCCGAGGAGCTGGACCTCGCCGACGACGTAGTCGGTGTCGGTGTCGTTGGTCTCGGTGCCGGTGAACAGGAGCTTGATGGACTTGCCGGAGTCGGAGGTGGGCAGCGGGTAGCTGTACTCGGTGTAGCCGGAGTTCGCGTTGAGGTTGGTGAAGGTGGCGACCGTGGTGCCGGCCACCTGGATGGTGAAGGAGCCATTGGTGCCGCTGGTCTGGTCACTGTCGACGTGCAGCCACACCTCGAGCGTGCCGGAGCAGCCCGCGGGCACCGTCACCGACTGGGAGAGCGTGTCGGTGTGCGGCTCGGCGTAGCCGTCGAGCCAGGCGTCGTAGTTGCTGCCGCTGATGGGCGGCTCGCCGTCAGCCGCATATTCGCCGATGACGCCGGACGAGGCGGTCCAGTCGGCCGAACCGCTGGCGAACTTCGGGTTCCCGACGACGTTGGCGGTCGAGGTGCAGGTGCTGGTGGAACCGACGGTCCAGGTGAACGACGCGGAGCCGGAGGCGCTGGTGCTGTCGGTGGCGGTGACGGTCACGCTGTAGCTGCCCGCCGTGGTCGGCGTGCCGGAGATCAGGCCCGAACTGGCGCTGATCGACAGGCCGGCCGGCAGGCCGGTGGCGCTGTAGGCCAGCGTCTGGCCGGAGGCCGAGTCGGTCGCGCTGATCTGCAGCGAGGCGGCGGTGCCGACGGCGCCGGTCTGGCTGCCGGGGTTGGTCACCGTCACCGTGTTGCCGGTACTGCTGCTGCCGGTGGCCAGCCCGGCGATGCCGTCGGGAGTGCCGATGCCGGTCGGGCCGTCGTAGCCGGTCTCCGCGGTGCACAGGTAGGCCGGGCTGCAGCTGCCGTCGTTGCCGCTGGTGACGTCGTAGAAGTCGCTGGTGTGGGTGTAGATGTCGTCGGCCGGGGTGCTGCCGGCGTTGCCGGCGAGGGCGTACATGGCCGCGAGCATGGGCGAGGAGGCGCTGGTGCCACCGACCTCGGTCCAGCCGCCGTTGCCGTTCGAGGTGTCGTACACCGCGAGCCCGGTGTCGGGGTCGGCGTCGGCCGAGGTGTCGTTGTCGATCCGGTTGGAGCAGCCCGCGGGCAAGCTGAGCGCAGCCTGCCAGGACGGCTTCGGCTCGTAGGCCGAGCAGCCCGAACCGGTGCCGTCGCCGCTGCCGTCGTTCCACACCGACTCGGTCCAGCCGCGCGAGTTCGACGCCGTGCTCAGCCTGGTGCCGCCGACCGAGACCACGTTCGGCGAGGTCGCCGGGTAGATCACGCCGTAGTCGGAGTCACCGGCCGAGGCGGTGATGACGTCACCGGGGTGGTTGAAGTACTCGGAGTCCTCGCTGGTGTCGGTGGAGGACTCGCTCCCGCCCCAGGAGTTGGAGATGTAGCCGGCCAGGCTGGCGGCGGTGTTCTCCGCTACGTTGAGGCCGTTGCCACTGTCGTTGTCCGCCTCGACCAGCACGATCTTGCACTCGGGGCAGATGGCCGAGACCATGTCCAGGTCGAGGGACTCCTCCACCGTCCAGTCGTCACTGGTGGGGGCGGTGGACGGCAGCGGGGAGGTCGCGCCCTCCTGGTTGACCTTCTCGAAGCCCGGCACGGCCGGCAGGCCCGCGGCCGATCGGTAGGCCGCCAGGTCGCTCGCGGCATTCGGGTCGTCGTAGGCGTCGACCAGCGCGACCGTCCGCCCGGAGCCGTCCGCGGCTGAGGCCGCGGTCAGGTTGTAGGCCGCCTGCAGCTGCGAAGGGCCATAGCCGTAGCCGGACGGGATGGCGTCGGGCGAGGAGCTCGCCGCCATCGGGCTGATGCCGTCACGCTTGAGCGCGAAGCAGGACTGCTTGCCGACGACGATCACGGCGCGGCAGGCGTGGCGGAAACCGGAGTTCGCCGCGGTCCGCGTCGGCTGCGAGGCGTGTCCGCCGTGCGCTGCCTCCGAAGCGATCAGCCGGGCGCCCGCCAAGGGTGGCGGGGTGGCAGCCGATGCGCTGCTGGCCGCCAGCGCGGGGCCGACCGCAATGGCCAGAGCAGCCAGGAAAATACACCATCGACGTAGCATGCGGGCTCCTTGAACATGTTCATGGCTGTTCGGTTTGGTGGTTTTACGCATGACAGACTCACCCGCAGAGGGATCTGGCGGGCCAGAAGTGGGAGCTAATGGGGCAGATGGGAAGCGACGGCCGTGTAATACGGGACAGTAACTTGCGTTTTTGTTGAAGTAAAGATCCAGATTCGCTGAACTGTCTTGAAATGTGTACGTGTGTCGGCGGATCAACTGGGCACTCGGCCGATGCGGGCGGCACTGGGCGCCGGTGGCGGGGTCGCCACGATCGCACCAGCGATCCGGGAGTGAATCCGGCGGCCGGGGTCAGGGCAGGACTGATCCGCCGGGCGGGCGAGGCGCAGGCGCGCCGATGGCAAAGGAGTCTGGGGTCGTGGATGCGGCGGGTCCCAGGCGACCGGGCACGTAGGCGAGCCGGGTCCTGGGCGACGGCGAACCCGGGCGCGAGCGAACCAGGGCGCGGGCAGGCCAGGAGGCAGGCAGGCCGGGAGGCAGGCAGGCCGGGAGGCAGGCAGGCCGGAGGGCGGCGGGAGGCAGATAGGCCGGATGGGGCCGGCTGGACTCCATCAAATGTTTGACAGTGTTTTACCTTGGCGGCTCTAGTACACAAACGCAGGAAAACGTATCTTCACGGGAGACGGGTGCCGGGATCCACGTCGGCTACGAAACCGTCCCCATCGTGGAGGTGCCTGTGCCCAGCTTCGCCGGTCGCCGTTTCCCGCACCTGACCGCGGCCATCGTCGCGATCATCCTCGCCGTGGCCGGCTGTCTGGTCGCGAGCCTGCCGGCCCACGCGGCCAGCGATTTCTCGCTCGTGATCCTGCCCGACCAGGGCGAGAACGCCATCTACAGCTTCGTGAACTCGGCCACCAGCTCGGTCACCGTGACCATCTACGAGCTGAAGGACACGACGCTGGAGAACGACCTGATCGCCCGGGAAAAGGCGGGGGTGAAGGTTCGCGTGATCCTGGACCAGGCCCAGCAGTCCTATGACTCGGCCGCCTACAGCGCGCTGACGGCCGGGGGCGTCGGGGTCGTCTGGTCCTCCACCGCGTTCACCTACACCCACCAGAAGACGATCACCGTCGACGGCGACGAGTCCTACATCAGCACCGGGAACTTCGACACGACCTACTACGCCACCTCGCGCGACTACGGCGTGTTCGACACCGACGCCAGCGACGTGGCCGCGATCACCGCGGTCTTCAACGCCGACTACGCACACTCCTCGATCACGCCGTCCGACGGGGACGATCTCGTCTGGTCACCGACCGACTCCCAGACGCACCTGCTGGCGCTGATCAACGGGGCGACCAAGAGCCTCGACATCGAGCAGGAGGAGTTCAGCGACACCACGCTGGTCAACGCGATCGTGTCGGCGCTCAAGCGGGGCGTGACCGTCCGTATCGTGCTGGAGAACCCGTCGTCCTACTCGTCCGAGGTCACCGACGTCGAGAACGCCGGCGCCACCGTGACCGGCTACTCCTCAACGACCGGGTTCTACATCCACGCCAAGACGATCATCGCCGACTACGGGACTTCGGCCGCCAAGGCGTTCGCAGGCTCGGAGAACTTCTCCAGCAACTCGCTGAACGACAACCGGGAACTCGGTCTGATCACCACCGACGCGGGCGTCGTGAGCGGGCTCGAGTCGACCTTCAGCGGAGACTTCAGCGGGTCGGCCGCGGGTAAGGTCGCCGTCCTCAATCCGGGCGCGCAGACCACCGCGGCCGGGGCGGCGGTGAACTTCCAGGTCCAGGCGATCGACACCGCGACCGGCACGCTGTCCTACTCGGCCACCGGGCTCCCCACCGGCCTTTCGATCGCGTCGGCGACCGGCGTGATCTCCGGGACCGCGAGCACGGCGGGCACCTACACCGTCACGGTCAAGGACGCCGACTCGACCGGCCCGTCCGGGTCCGCCACCTTCACCTGGACCGTCGGCTCCGGCGGCGGCGGGAGCACTAACACGGTGACCGTCACCAACCCCGGCAACCAGAGCGGCATCGTCGGCACCGCCACCAGCCTGCAGGTGCAGGCCAGTGACTCCGCCTCCGGGCAGACCCTCACCTACAGCGCCTCCGGCCTGCCGGCCGGCCTGTCGATCGCACCGGGCACCGGGCTGATCACGGGCACGCCGACCACGGCGGGCACCGGCAGCGTGACGGTCACCGCGACCGACGGCACCGGCGCCCGCGGGCAGGCCGCCTTCACCTGGACGATCGGTTCCGGGTCGGGCGGTGGCTGCACCGCGGCCCAGCTGCTCGGCAACCCAGGCTTCGAGACCGGCACGGCCGCCCCGTGGGCCGCTTCACCGGGGGTGATCTCCGACAGCGCCAAGGAACCGCCGCACTCGGGGAGCTGGGACGCCTGGCTGGACGGCTACGGCAAGACCACCACCGACACCCTGGCCCAGACCGTCTCCCTGCCGGCCGGCTGCAGCAGCTACCAGCTGAGCTTCTGGCTGCACATCGACACCGCCGAGGCCTCCAAGACCAAGGCCTACGACACGCTGCAGGTGCAGGTCCTGAACAGCTCAGGCACGGTGCTGGGCACGCTGGCGTCGTTCTCCAACCTGAACGCCGCCAGCGGCTACCTCCAGCACCCCTACAGCCTGGCCGCCTACGCCGGCCAGCAGATCACGCTGAAGTTCACCGGGTCCGAGGACAACGAGGACCAGACGTCATTCGTCATCGACGACACGGCGCTCAACGTGAGCTGACCCTCACCTCGCCGTGGTCAAGAACCGATCCGGTTGAACCCGGGCGCGGACGCGGGGCTCGTCGCCGTGCCCTTGGCCGTGATGTGGACCACGCACTTCGAGGGACCACCGGCGATGTACCCCTTTTCCCAATTGTAGGAATACCCCCAGGCCCCGAATTCGATCGTGGCGAACTTGCGGACCGTGTAATGGGCCGACAAATTGGTGCCGGTCGTCACCGTGTTCTGAATGGCATTGCTGACCTCCGCGTGCGCGGCCGCGCTGATGAACTTAATGTTGACGCCAACGCTGTCACCCCACGAGGTGGTGTACGTCGACCCCACCTGGGTGCCCTTGCTGACCTGCATGGTCAGGTCGAGCCCGGCCGCCCCGGAGACGGTCCAGTCGTGGGTCGGCTTCTTGACCACGAAGTAGTGATGGCCGCCTGAGGTCTCGTAGAAGGAAGGCGCGTGGCAGGCCATGGGCGACGCGGCCGCCCGGCCGGCGCTGGTGGCGGCGAAGGCCGGCGAGGCGGCCAGGCCGGCGGCGGTGAGCGTGGCCGCGCCCGCGGCGGCCACGGCGAATTTCGACCGGAACATCCATAACCTCCAGAAAGTCGGAGGGCCGCTTGCGCACGGTGGCATTTGGGTTGGTGTTCCGCACGGCCAGGCCCCACTGATTCACGGAGCAGTATGGGCGCTGGGCGAATGTCTCCACCTGTCGTCCGGAGCTCAGCAATTCACCGGACAGACCGGGACACGCCTGTCGGGTGAATAGCCGGCATCAAGCCGAGGTCAATCCCTGCTGCTGGAGCACGGCGAAGGTGGTCAAGCAGAACGGATGGCCGGCCGGGTCGGCGTAGACGCGGCAGTGGTCATTCGGCTGGAACTCGTACTTTGAGGCCCCCGCGGCCAGCACCCGCCGCTCGGTCGCGTCCAGGTCATCGACGTCGAAGTCCACGTGTATCTGCTGCGATGAGGGCGCCCCGGGCCAGGTCGGCGGTGCGTAGCCAGCAGCGCCCTGAAAACAGATGGCGAATCCGTCCGGGCACGTCATCAACGCCCAGTGTTCTCCCGGGACGGTGACCTCGCCGCCGGTGATCTCGGCGTAAAACGCGGCCAGCTCTCCGGCATTCGGGCAGTCGAGGGTGACGCCGCCGAATTTGATCGAGTCAGACATGCGGTTCTCCTGAGGTGGGTGACCTGATGGACCGCACGGCGGACTGAAACTCATTGATCCGGAGAGAAGCCTTCGTCAGGAGTCAGGCTTCGCCCGGGCTACACGTGACAGCGACGAGTGCTGGGTGGAGTGAACTCCTATACCGCCTCGAGGTGTATCGCCAGGGTGTCGGATGGGACCGCGCAGACGTAGACGGCTTCGCCGACAGCGTTCGTCACGGTCGAGACCAAGGCCTCCGCTTGACCCGGGACGGCCAGGGCTCGCCCAATGCGCTCGAACACCGCTTCACGCTGGTCACGGTGCTCATCCTGAGCTATCCGGGTTACCAGCTCGCGATCGGCGATTTCATAGTCGCGCTCAAGGTGCTCAATGACGCCGAAAGGGCCGGGGCGGTCGTAATGAAATGCGAGCGCGTCCTGCAGGCCGGACCGGAGATCCGTCAGAGATGGACGCCCATCATGAGACCGGGAGCTTGCGGCGACGTGGCGTAGGCGGTGCCGTCAGCGGACACCCTGACGATCAGATGGATCGGCTCACTCATTACCGCACCACCTAAGCGCTTCATCACGATCGAGACCCACCTGCTTGACCAGGATGTCCCGGACCACCCCGGGAGACGAGCTCGCATTGTCATGGAACGCAAACGTCAGCGGTGGCCTTCCCTCAGCCACCAGCCGGCGATGAGATCCCGATTGGCGCTCGATCTCATAGCCAAGCTTCCCCTGTAGGAATCCCAGCGTGCCTCCCGCGTCCCCGATCCAGTGGTCGTCCGGGCGGGGAGCAGCCACGTCAGTTAGGGGTCGCTGCCTGCTGGCGGGGGAAGCGTCCGGCGGAGGCCGTCGTGGCCGGGGGTGGTGGTGCCGGTGAAGCCCACGGCGGCGCGGCGTTGCCAGTCCTCGGCGGAGATGGCGGCCGGGTCGGGTGGGAGGTAGTGGTTGAGGATGAGCTCGCCAGCCCCGGCCCGCTGGGCGACCGAGCCGACCTGGGTGATGTCGGTGTGGAGGGCGGCCATGCGGGCCACTTCGGCGTCATTCAGGCCGTGGCGGCGGAGGTAGGCCAGGTCGGCGACCTGGTGGACGAGGATGTCGGCGCCTTGCGCCAGGGCGATCAGGTTGTCGTCGACGGTGGTGTCGCCGGAGAAGACGACCGAGCCGTCGGCGGTGTCGAAACGGTAGGCCAAGGCCGGGACCGCGCGGCCGTGGGTCACCGGGACGGCAAGCACCCGGACGTCCGCATCGTCGAAAACGGTGGTCGGCACCAGCGCGGGACCCCGGGGGTCGGCCGGGGTCGGGATGTCGAAGGCGCGGACCAGGGCACCGGCGTCGGGCATGTGGCAGTCCAGCGGCATGACGTTCAGGTGGTAGGCGTAGCCGGCCAGGAGGTGGCGGACCAGGTCGGCGGTGCCGGGGGCGGGGTGGTCGGGGCAGATCGTGGTCTGGCGGTGGAAGGTGGCGTCACCGGCGGGCAGGGCCGCCGGGCGGGACGGACCGTAGACCCGGATCGGGGCCAGCGGGCCGCCGGCGCCGGTCCGGACCCCCCAGGGGTACAAGATCAGGCCGGGCAGGTCGCCGATGTGGTCGGCGTGCAGGTGGGTGAGGAACACCATCTCCAGGCGGGTAAAGTCCAGGCCGGCCTCGGCGAAGGCGGACGGAGATCCGCGGCCGCAGTCGATGACGAACACCCGCCCGTTGACGACGAGGGCCGACGAGATGCCGCGACGGCCGGGCACCGGCATCGGCGCACCGGCGGTACCGAGGAGGACCAGTTCGGTGGTCATGGGCGGCTGGTCCACTGGGGGCCGGTGTCGGCCCAGGCCCGCCCCCAGCCGGCCAGGCGGTGCCGATCCAGGGCGAGACGGAACAGCCAGTAGCAACCGGCCAGGACCAGGGCGGCGCTCACCACGAACGTCACGCCGGCGCCGATCGCGTTGGCGACGATGCCGGCCTGGCCGGGCGGCGGAGGCTGAGGGTCGCCCGCCCGGTTCAGCCAGATCGGAACCGAGGTACCGGCCCGGGCGCCGTCGACGCCGGGGGCCGTCTGGCTGGTGAGCAGACCAGCGCGTTCGGCTCCGTTGGCCAGCCGCCAGGTCGCCTGGGCCTGGATCTGGGCCACCGGCGTGAACGGGCCGCCGGCCAGCACGCTGCCCTCCGACAGCACCGCCAGCGCGGGCCGCAGGCGGGCGGCCTCGGCGTGCTGAACCTGGTCGACGTGGCCGGCCAGCAGCACGGCGGCGGCGATGACGGTGCAGAAGACCGCCGACAGCGCGCCCACGACCCCGGCCTCGACCCGGTCACTGGGGCGCCGCAGGTCGTTCCGGCCGAGGTACAGCCGCGCCCGCCGTGGCCGCGGCCTGGACATGGTCGGCATTGCTCATCACCGCTCAGCTTCCGGTTGTGCGCTCTCCTCCACAGTGGCACCCGGACGCCGCGGCCGGACCAGCGTCAGGCACTGGTGTGGGTCACGGGCACCGGCACCGGTCCCCGGGTGGCACCCCCGTGGGTGAGCCAGGGTCTCGCGCAGGCGTGCCCGGCCGCCCGGTGCAGCCGCAGGCCTTCCGCGCGCTGGATGAACAACAGGCCGGGACCGCCTCGCCTGCCGGGCTCACGTCACCGGTGCAGCGCTTCGGTGGTGTGCGCGATCTGCAGGTCGAACAGGGCGTCCCGGTCGGCGAGCTGCGGAGGCACGTGACCGGCCAGTTCCAGCACGATCGCGCCGTGCAGGCGTGAATAGCAGAACAGGCAGGCGGCCAGCGCCCCATCGGGCAGGTCGCCGATACCGTCGGCGGTGTACCGCCAGGTGCTGAACTGCTCGCGCAGCCCGGCCGGAATGCCGGCCTCGATCCTGGCCGTGTCGATATCTCCCTGGGCGACGCAGTCACGCATCAGCGCGAACAGCACGGCGACAACTTCCCACATCGCGCGCGCGGCCTGCTGGTTCACCCGCCGGGCGGCGCCACCGGTATGTCCGTAGATGAGCAGGTACTCCGCAGGATGCCGCAGCGCCCACGCCCGGTGGGCACGAGCTACGGCCAGCCACCGTTCGCTCGGCGAAAGTTCCTGCGACCGCTCGTGCTCCGATCGCAGGACCTCAGCCAGGGCGGCGAACCCGTCGACCGTGAGAGCGTCGATCAGGGCGTGCCGGCCGGGAAAGTAGTAGTGCACCGCTGAGGCGGTCATGTCCAGCTCACGGGCGATCGCCCGCATCGAGATTCCGGCCGGCCCAGCCTCGGTGAGCTGCCGCACCGCAGCGGCCTTGATGTCGCTGATCGTCTCCTGCTTACGGCGGTCGCGGCGGCTCAGTGATGCGGGCGGCGTAGGCGAACTGACCACGAGGCCACCGTGGCCATAAATTTGAGCAGTGTCAAGTTTTTGACCGCTTGCCACCGTCATGGCCTGGCTTAGACACTTGACGCCGGTAACAGGCCCGGCGGGAAGGCAGGACATGACCAGACTTCGCCCGGTGGCGCTGACGGCAGGCGCCGGCGGGACCTTGGTTCTCGTGGGAGGCACCAAGGTGTACCAGGCCATCGTCAAGCGCATCGCCGCCCGGAACTTCGAACGAGTGAACGACGGCGACTATGAGGCGCTGCTCGCCTCGTGCGCGCCGGATGTTCATCATCGCTTTGGTGGCCGCCACGCCCTCGGCGGCGAACGTCACGACCGGGAAGCTCTGCGCCGGTGGTTCGAGCGGCTGGGCCGGGTGGCGCCGGATCTGACCCTCACCATCCGCGACATCTGGGTCGAAGGCGGTCCCTGGAACACCTACGTGATCGTCCGCTGGGACAACCATGAGCAACTACCCGACGGTTCTCCGTATTCGAACCATGGGGTGCACGTGGTGCACATGAGATGGTTGCGGATCGTGGACATCGACGCGAACGAAGATTCACAGGCGGTCGCCGACTCCATGCCGGTGCGGGCGGCCGCCGGTATCGAGGAGGCGCTCGCCCCGCCGATCGTCAGCTGAGATCGCCGGGGGCCGGCTTGCCCGGCCCGCTGGCCCCGGGCCGCTGGCTCTGGCCGGGGCCGGCCGGGGCCTGGAGCCAGGCGTCATGGAACCAGCGCCCGAACAACTGACCGCCGTAGACGACCCAGCCGACGCCGATCAGCCACGACTGCACGATCAGCACGGTGCCCAGCGCCCCGTAGGTGACCGCGTTGGAGACGATGAGCGGCTGGAAGACCAACGCGGAAAACACCCGCAGGCCAGCCAGGAACGCCACCGTGACCACGGCCCCGGGCATCGCCGCCAGGTAGCTCACCCGGCCGCCGAGCAGGAAGCGGAGCCCCAGCCAGAAGAAGACGAGGCCGAGCACTATCGCCACCGCCGCCCGGATCACCGTCTCGGCCGGTGAGTGGCGGGTCGCCGCGCCTACGGTGGCGGCCGCGTAGATGTAGCCGATGAAGGCGGCCATCCACACGGCCTGACGCCAGATCTTGTTCCACGGGCCGGCCGGAAGGCCCCAGATCCGTTCGAACCCGGCCTGCACGCTGCCCGCGAACGTCACCCCGAACACGCCCAGCAGCGCCAGGCTGAAGAAGCTGGTCGTACCCAGGACCCGGGCGGGCGCGGAAAAGAGCTGAACCACCGCGCGGGCGGAGGAACCGGTCAATCCCATGCCGTACACCACCCACACGGCCAGGCCGTGATGGGTGGCGGCGCTGGCGGCCGCGACGACGACGAGCAGCGGGAACACGGTCAGCATGGCCAGGGCGGCGAAGCCCATGGCCCGGCTCATGAGCTCGAACTCCTTGCCGCCCCGGTGCAGGTCCCGGAGCCGCAGATCGTGCCAGAGCCGCTCGGAACCCCGCCGAGCGGCCTGGTACACGGTCCGGTAGTGGGCCGGGCTCAGCTGTCTTTGAGTGCGCCCGTTCGTCACGGTGCCATTCTGCTCGTGCCCGGGCCTCGTGCATACCGCGCTAGGTGGTGGCGATGTTGTAGAGGATCTCGGTCGACACGGTGAACTTGGAGCTGAAGGAGAAGTCCGGCGAATTGCCGCCCTGCTGGTAACCGCCGATGTCCCCGAACACCGTTCCGTCGGCGTTCAGGCTGGTGCCTTCGATCCACGGGCTGCCGCTGGTGCCGAGCCAGAAGCCGTCACACTGGAACTCCTCCTGGGAGGACAGACCCCTGGGCTGGAAGCTCCTGGTCTGGCACCAGATCGGGTTGCTGGCGCCATTGTTGTAGCCGGCCACCACCAGCTGCTGGCTGGTGGGCTGGTTGATCCCCAGGCGCAGGCCCGCCCCCACCTTGCTCTGGACGGCGCCGTTGACCCCCAGGAACGCGAAGTCCTGGCTGATGTCGGAGTGCTGCATCCAGGCCTGGGTCACGTAGGCGATCTGGACCGCGTAGGTCCCGTAGGGCCGTTTGCCCGCGTGGTAGTCCGGCACGAACGCGAGGTTCTTGACGAAGCCACCGTGGTACACGCAGTGGGCCGCGGTGAGCAGAACGTTGCGGGGGTGGCTGACGATGATGCTGGCGGTGCAGAAATGCGCCTTGGACCCGGTGGTGAAGAACAGCGCCCCGACCGAGCGCAACCCGCCGAACGAATGGGCGCTGACCGCCGGGACGTCGGACCCCAGCGACGTCGCGGACGCCATCCGCGCGGGGGTCCAGTAAGCCAGCGTGGCCGCCTCGGCGGCCGGGCTGATCGCGGCCGAAGCCACCCCCGGCGTGGTGGTGACGGTGGCCGCTTGCGCGGTCCCGGTGAGGGTGGCGGCCAGCGCGGACAGCGCCAGGGCTGCCGCCGCCAGGAAGGCGGGACCTTGGTGACGGGCTTTCGACATACGGCGAACCTCGTTTCATTCCAGGCCAATTGGGCTTCGCCACGGTGCATTCGTGAGGAATTATGGGCACTGGTGGAGGTTTGGCGCATGTCGTCCGGACGTCGGCAATTCACCGGACAAACCGGGGGTCAGACCAGGTCGGAGCCCCGGCAGTGCTCGAAGATCAGGTTGGTCTCGGTGCTGGCGACGTCGCGGGAGGCGCTGAGGTTCCTGACCACGAAGTCGCGCAGGTCGTCGGCTGACCGGGCGGCCACGTGGAGCTGGAAGTCGTTGACGCCAGCCAGGAAGAAGACGTTGACGACCCCGGGCAGGGCCGCGAACTGCTGGGCGAACGAGCCGATGCGGGCCCGGGCGTGGGCCTGCAGGCGGACCAGGACGATCGCCTGCAGCGGCCGGCCCAGCGCCTCGGGCGCCACCTCGGCGTGGAAGCCGCGGATGACGCCGGCGTCCTGCAGGCGGCGCACCCGCATCAGGCAGGTGGACGGGGCCACCCCCAGCCGGGCGGCCAGCACGTTGTTGGGCGTCCGGGCGTCGGCCGTGAGGACCCGGAGGATCTCGTGGTCCACCTCGTCCAGTCCCACGTCGGCCCGCATGCGCGGGCGAATCTTCTTCGTATCAACTTGATCCGTGGCATCCATTTTAAAATTATGTAATAAAAACTGCCCTACTCGCGCAACTCAGTTCGGAGTCGTGAGACAGGGACCGAATCCGCGAGGGATCCTGGGCGGACACGGACGTCTGGAGGATCAATGAAGATCGGTGTGCCGGCCGAGGTCAAGAACCACGAGTACCGGGTGGCGATCACCCCCGCGGGGGTCAGGGAGCTGGTGCTGAACGGGCACCAGGTGTACGTCCAGGCGAGCGCCGGTCTCGGCTCGTCGATCACCGACGCTGAGTACCAGGCGGCCGGCGCGCAGGTGCTGCCCACCGCCGACCAGGTGTGGGGCGCCGGTGACCTGATCTTGAAGGTCAAGGAGCCGATCGCCGAGGAGTACGACCGGATGCGGCCGGGCCAGGTGCTGTTCACCTACCTGCACCTGGCGGCCGACAAGCGGCTGACCGAGGAACTGCTGGCCCGCCGGGTCACCGGCATCGCCTACGAGACCGTCCAGGCTCCCAACGGCTCGCTGCCGCTGCTGGCCCCGATGTCGGAGGTCGCCGGGCGGCTGGCGACCCAGGTCGGCGCGGCCACGCTGATGAAGGCCAACGGCGGCCGCGGGGTGCTGCTGGGCGGGGTCCCCGGCGTCCACGCGGCCAAGGTGGTGGTGATCGGGGCCGGGGTGTCCGGGCTCAACGCGGCCGCCATCGCGGTCGGTATGCAGGCCAGTGTGTCGCTGCTCGACCTCAACGTCGACCGGCTGCGGGCGGTCGACCAGCTCTACCGCGGCCAGGTCCAGACCGTGGTCAGCAACACCTACGAGATCGAGCGCGCCGTCCTCGACGCCGACCTGGTCATCGGGGCGGTGCTGATCCCCGGGGCCAAGGCGCCCACGCTGGTCAGCAACGAGCTGGTGGCGCGGATGAAGCCGGGCTCGGTGCTGGTCGACATCTCCATCGACCAGGGCGGCTGCTTCCAGGACTCGCACCCTACCACCCACGCCAACCCGACCTATCCGGTGCACGACTCGGTGTTCTACTGCGTGGCCAACATGCCGGGGGCGGTGCCGAACACCTCCACCCACGCGCTCACCAACGTGACCCTGCCGTACGCGGTCACCCTGGCCAACCAGGGCTGGCAGCGGGCCTGCACCGACGACACATGCCTCGCGCTCGGCATCAACACCCACGACGGCCAGCTGGTCAACGCGGCCGTGGGCGAGGCGACCGGGCTGGTCACGACCCCACTGGCGGACGTGCTGGCCGGTCGCTGAGACCGGTGATGGCCTGCCGGTAACGGCCGGGGGTCTGGCCGACCAGCGCGGTGAAGGCGGCGATGAACGCGCTCGGGTTGGACCAGCCGCAGGCGATCGCGGTGCCGGTCACCGACCGGCCCTCGGCCATCTGGACCAGGGCGTGGTGGACGCGCAGCTGGGTGCGCCACTGCCGGAAGCTCATGCCGGTCTCGTCGTGGAACAGCCGGGTCAGGGTCCGTTCGCTGGCGCCGACCCGGCGGCCGAGCTCGCCCAGGGTGACGGGGGCGGGCAGGTCCTGCTCGACCAGCGCGGCCACCGCCCGCAGCCGGTCGTCGACCGGATCGGGCAGGTGCAGCGGCTGCTCGGGGGCGGCGGCGAGGTCGTCGATGATGACCCGCCGGAGCCGCAGCCGGGCGGCGTCGGTCCGCTCGGTACCGCCGGTCAGCGCCAGCGTCGCCTCGCGGGCCAGCGCGGTCGTGGTCAGCACGGCCGGGTGGGCGGGCAGCGGCCGGGCCAGCGGCGGGGTGAGGAACACGATCCGCATGTCGGTGGCGCCGTGGGCGCGGTGCCAGTGCTGGACGCCGGCCGGGATCCACACGACGCGGCTGGGCGGCGCGATCAGCACCCCGTGCCGGGTGGCCAGCGACAGCACCCCGGTGGCCGGGTAAACGAGATGGCCCTGCTCATGCCCGTGCGGCGGGGTGCGCTCGTGGTGGCTGAGGACAAACGCCTGCTCGGGGCGGCTGGACTCGTGGCGGGCGCGGCTCATCAGTGGGCAGAATACCGGCGGGCGGACGTGGCGGGTTTCGGGTATAACGCGGCTTACTAGCGGTGGCCACCGGGAGCCGGGGCAGGTGGAATCGTAGTATGGCTCATGATCAGCAGATCGCGGCCCCGGCCACCGGGGCCCGCGATCCGGTGCGGGTGACCGGTTCGCTGGCGCTGGCGGCCGGCCTGCTGCTGATCGCGCTCAACCTGCGCATCGGGGTCGCCGCGGTCGGGCCGGTGCTGGGCGACATCCGGGCCAGCACCGGGCTGCCGGCCGCGGGCGCGAGCCTGCTGACCACGATCCCGGTGCTCGCGTTCGGCGGGTTCGCGTTCGTCATCCCCGGGCTGATCGCCCGGCTGGGCATGTACCGGGTGCTCGGGGTGGCGATGGCGGTGCTCGCGATCGGCGTCGTGATCCGGCTGCTCGCGGGGCCGGTCCCGCTGTTCGGCGGCACCGTGCTGATCGGGGCCGCGATCGCGGTGGCCAACGTGCTGCTGCCCGCGGTCATCAAGCAGGACTTCGCCGGCCGGACGGCCCTGATGATGGGCCTGTACACCACCGCCCTGTACGCCGGGGCGTCGCTGGCCGCGGGGCTGACGGTGCCGCTGGTGGGGTGGACCGGCGGGCACTGGCGGCCGGCGATGGCGCTGTGGGCGATCCCGGCGGCGGCCGCGTTCGTGGTCTGGCTGCCGTGGGCCCGGCGCTCGGCCGGACGTCGCGGGGCGGCCGGGAAGGCCGGAACGGCTGGGGCCAGCCCCGGGGCTCAGCCGGGGGCCGGCGAGCCGTCGCTGCGGGCGCTGGTGCGGGACCGGACGGCGCTGGCGGTCATGATCTTCATGGGCGTGCAGAGCCTCGGCTACTACGCCACCTTGACCTGGATCCCGACCCTGCTGCAGAACGCCGGGCTGTCGGCCCACCAGGCCGGCTGGATGGTGTCGTACTCCAGCTTCGCCGCGATCGCGGCCGCCCTGACCATCCCGACTCTCGGCCGGCGGCTGCGGCCGTCGTGGACCACGGCCGCGATCACGGTGGCGCTGCCCGCCGGCGCCTACCTGGGCCTCATCGTCGCCCCGGCCGGCCCGGTCTACCTGTGGATGACGCTGCTCGGGCTCGGCCAGGGGGCCGGCATCAGCCTGGCCCTGAGCTACATCGTCTGGCGCTCCCCCGACACCCGCCACACCGCCCACCTGTCGACCATGGCCCAGGGCTTCGGCTATCTGCTGGCCAGCCTCGGCCCGATCGGGTTCGGGGTGCTGCACTCGGCCACCGGCGGCTGGACCTGGCCGCTCATCGCGCTGCTGGCGCTGCTGGCCGTCCAGCTGGGGGCCGGTGCCGCCGCCAGCCGGGACCGGCCCGTTCCGGCGCCCCGGGTCAGCGGAGGGCCGCGGCCAGGGTGATCGCGGCCATGACGACCATGATCAGGGCGGCCAGGCGGCTGATCCAGCGCATCGGGAGGATGCGCAGCAGGCCGCGGCCGCCGGTGATGGCCAGCGCCGCCACCAGCCACAGGGCCAGGATGCTGCCGGCCGCGACCGCCACCGGGTCGTGGTAGCGGGCGGCCAGGTTGGCCATCGTGATGTCGGACGGGTCGCCCAGCTCGGCCAGCGCGATCACCGCGAACGAGGTCGCGGCGACCGGCCAGAAGCCGGCCGCCCCGGCCTTGAGCTTGGCCTCGTCATCGTCGTCGTCATCGGCCCGCAGCACCAGGACGGCACCAACCAGGAACACGGCGGCGACCGCGAACTCGACGATCTTGTGCGGGAGCAGGCCGAACAGGCTGCCGAAGGCGACCGCCAGCACCGCGTGGACGGCGAACGCGGCCGCCGTGCCCGCGAACACTCCGGCCGGCCGGTAGCGGGTACCGAGCACCAGGCTCGCCATCCCGGAGTTGTCCGGCAGCTCGACCACGGTGATCGTGCCAAAAACTATCGCGGCGACGATCAGGCCTGACACGTGATCACCTCCGGCCGGGGGCGCGGGCACGCTGGTAGCTGGGTAGCGGGGACGCTACACCCAGATCTCGGGCGGCGGCGGCGCGCCGCTCGCCGTTAGCGAGCCGAAAGATCTGGCCGGCCGTTCCCGCTGCGCGGGGCGGTGTCCGTATTGCTTAATTTAATGGTGGTTGCCCTCCTCATCGTCGCCGTCGCGCTCGGGCTGAACAACTTCGGGGCGGCGATCGCCATCGGGGTCAGCGGGGTCGACCGGCGGACCGAGCTCAAGGTGGCCACCGTGTTCGGCCTGTGCGACGTGGTGATGCCGGCCATCGGAATGCTGATCGGCACCGGCCTGGCCGGCCCGCTCGGATCGGCCGCCCGCTGGGCCGGAGCCGGGATCCTGCTGGTGACCGCGATCTGGGGGCTCATCGAGGCGCTGCGCGGCGGCGAGGACGCCCCGACCGTCTGGCGCGGGTGGCGGCTGCTGGTCAGCGGGGCGGCGCTCAGCCTCGACGACCTGGCGGTGGGGCTGGCGCTGGGGACCGTGCGCTATCCGATCGTGCTCGCGGTGGCGCTGTTCGGGCTGATGAGCTTCGTCATGTCGATCATCGGGCTCAAACTGGGCAAGAGACTGGGCGTCGCGGCCGGCGAGCACGGCGAGGTCGCGGGTGCGGTCATCCTGATCGGCATCGCAGGCGCGATGGCGCTGGGGTGGCTGTGAGCCCGGGCGGACGGGAGACCGGGGTCACGCCGGACGCGGTGACCGACCCGCAGCACGTCGGCGACATCGTCGGGGCCCTCGGCACCCTCAAACGCAGCGCCCCCAACTCGCGGTCCTGGCGCCGCAAGTTCCGGTTCCTGCTCGTCATCATGGGTCCCGGCCTGATCGTGATGGGCGGCGGGAACGACGCCGGCGGAGTCCAGGTCTACGCCCAGATGGGCCAGGACTACGGCATGAAGCTGCTGTGGACGCTGATCCTGCTGTTCCCGATCCTGTACTTCTGCCAGGAAATGGTGGTGCGGCTGGGCGCGGTCACCGGGGTCGGGCACGGCCGGCTGATCTTCGCCCGGTTCGGGAAGTTCTGGGGGACGTTCTCGGTCGCCGACCTGTTCATCATCAACGCGGTCACCGTGGTGGCCGAGTTCATCGGGGTCGAGCAGGCGCTGTCGTTCTTCGGCCTGCCGTCGGCGGCGGCGGTGGCGGCCTCGGCGGTGCTGCTGTTCGCGGTGATGGCGGGCGGCACCTACCGGTACTGGGAACGGTTCCTGGTCGTGCTGGTGATCGCGAACTTCGCGACGTTCCCGATGCTCTACTTCGCGCACACCAGCGTCGCGCCAGTAGCGTCGGGGGCGGTGCCGAGCCTGCCGGGCGGGCTCAACGCCACCATCCTGCTGCTGGTGGTGGCGGTGGTGGGGACCACGGTCGAGCCCTGGCAGCTGTTCTTCCAGCAGTCCAACGTGGTCGACAAGCGCATCACCCCGCGCTGGATGAACTACGAGCGTATCGACACCGGCGTGGGCGTGCTGATCGAGGTGATCGGAGCGCTGGTGCTGATGGCCGCCTGCGCATTCGGACTGGCCCACACCAGCGCGTTCGGGAACTTCAGCGACATCAGCAGCACCGCGGCCGCCCTGCAGCGCCACGTCGGGCACGACACCGGTTACCTGCTGGCGCTGGCCACCCTGGACGGCTCGCTCATCGGTGCCAACCTGACCGCGCTGGCCACCACCTACACGCTCGGCGACGTGTACCCGCGGATGCGGCACTCGCTGCACTGGAAGCCGCGGCAGGCGCCGTGGTTCTACGGCTTGTACGCGATCCTGATCGGGGTGTCGGCCGTCGTCACGCTGGCCTGGGGCAACGATCTCGGCGTGGTCATCGACGGGGTCGAGGCGCTCAACGGCATCCTGCTGCCGTCGGCCCTGGTATTCCTGATCCTGCTGGCCAACGACAAACCGGTCCTCGGGCC
Source organism: Actinomycetota bacterium (assembly GCA_019240215.1). Taxonomy (GTDB): domain Bacteria; phylum Actinomycetota; class Actinomycetes; order Streptosporangiales; family Streptosporangiaceae; genus Bog-532. The sequence continues at coordinate 22,555 of JAFAYQ010000039.1, forward strand.
GTGGGCCAACGGCACCGCCCAGAACTGGGTGGCCGGGGTCGTGGCCTGGGCGGTGCTCACGTTCTCGCTGGCCCCGCTGGTCACGACGTTCTTCCCGAACGTGACGCTGACCCAGTGCGAGTACGCGTTCGCGGTCGCGGCGGTCCTCGGGCTGGCGGTCGCGGCCGTGCTGGTGCGGATGCGGCGGCGGCCCCGCCCGGAAGGTAGCGATGGGGGCGATGGGGCGGCCGACGAGGCGGCCGGCAACGTTCAGCGGCCGGCCGGGATGAGCCGCGGTCAGTGGCGCACGGTGCTGCGCGAGCGGCGGGCGTCCTGGCGGATGCCGCCGCTCGACACGCTGCCGCGGCCCGAGCTCAGCACCGCCCGCCGGATCGGGCTGCTGACGCTGCGGGGCTACATCGTGTTCGCGATCGTCATCGTCGCGCTCAAGCTCGCCCAGGTGGCGGCCGGTCACTAGCGGCCTGGAGGCCTGGCCCCGCTGGGGCTAGTCCGCGCGCAGGGTGTGGCCGGGGTGCACGCCGAGCGCTGCACCGGCTGGCACTCCGCCTCGACGGCCATGACCAGCCTCCTCAGCACTAAACAGCGGCTGAGCGAAACGCTAGCCAGTCAGCGAACAGCTCGCGGCAAGGAAAACGAACGCCATCGCGATGGACTAACCGATTGACGGCTCGGCGGCGAGGCGGCTGGATGGCTCGGTGCTGAGGTGGTCTGACGGCTCGGCGGCGAGGCGGTCGAGCCAGTCGGTCAGCAGGTGCTCCTCGGCGGGCGACAGGCTGGTCTGGCCGGGCAGGTTGGCCTTGAGGGTGCGGGCCGCGGCCACGCGGCCGGGCTCCGGCACGGCGGCGTGCTCGGTGGTGACGGCGGAGATCATCGCCTCCCGCATCGCGCTTATGAACGCGGGATCGGGCTGGTGGCCGGAATGGCCGCCGGGCTGGCCGAGGCAGGTGAGAACGGTCCCGCGGGCGCTGGCCTGCATGATGTCGGCCGCCAGGGCCGGCCCGACCCGCAGGCGGCCGGCCGCGGCGACCCGCTCGATGCGGGCGTGCATGCGCTGGGTGCCGCCGCGGACCGCGGCCGCCATCGCCGCGGAGTGCGGTTCGCCGTAGATCAGCAGAAACAGCTCCGGCTGGGCCAGGCCGAAATCGACGGCCAGCGACCAGGCCGAGCGCAGGTCATCGACCGGGTCGTCGGTCGGCCGGAGCGGGCTCTTGGCGGCGATGAAGCGGGCGTAGCCGTACTCGGCGACGGCCGACAGCAGGCCGTTCTTCTCGCCGAACAGCCGGAAGATGGTCGGCGGCGAGACGCCGACCCGGCTGGCCACCGCCCGGGTGGTGACCGCGCCCCGGCCGCCCTCGGCCAGCAGGTCGGCGGCGCCGTGGACGATCCGGCCGCGCAGCTCGTCGTCTTCCATGAATCAACGATAGCGAATATCGCCAACCGCCGTTAGGATCGTTGATACGTCATTTTCATATCAACGATCCAGGAGGTCGTGTCGCCATGATTCTCGTTACCGGAGCCACCGGGCAGCTGGGCACCGCCGTCGTCCGCCAGCTGCTCGCGCGGACCAGCGCGGCCCAGATCGCGGTGCTGGCCCGCGACCCCGGCCGGGCGGCCGGCCTGGAGCAGCAGGGCGTGTCGGTCCGGCCCGGTGAGTACGCCGACCCGGGCTCGCTGGCGCGGGCGATGAAGGGGGTCGACCGGGTGCTGCTGATCGCCTCCAGCGAGTTCCAGCAGCGAGTGCAGCAGCACCAGAACGTGATCGACGCCGCCCGGGCGGCCGGGGTCGAGCTGTTCGGCTTCACCAGCCGGTCGCTGCGCGACATGGCGGCCCCCGGGAACCCGGCGATGCGCGACTACGCCGAGACCGAGGCGCGGATCGGCGCCAGCGGCCTGCCCGCGGTGATCTTCCGCAACGCGCTCTACCTCGACACGCTGCCGGTCTCGCTGGGCGGGCCGGCGGTCTTCAGCACCGGCATCCGGGTCCCGGCCGGGCCGGGCGCGGTCGCCTACGCGCTCCGCCGCGAGCTGGGCGAAGCGACGGCCAACGCGATGCTCGGCCCCCCGGGCGGCGACCGCACCTACGTGCTGGCCGCGCCCCGGGCCTCGACGTTCGATGACGTGGCGCGGGCGCTGAGCGAGATCTCCGGGTCGCCCGTGGCCTACACCCCGGTCAGCGACGGCGACTTCGTCGTCCACGCGATCGGGCAGGGGATCCCCGAGCCGATGGCCCGCTACCTGGTCGGCTTCTTCGCCGACGTCCGCGACCACCAGCTCGACGAGACCAGCACTGACCTGCAAGAGCTGCTGGGGCGGGCCCCGGCTTCGCTCAAGGACGGGCTGGCCGAGCTGTTCACACCCCCCGGTCGCGGGTGAGGATGGTGGTGATCATGAGGCCCCGAGACCAGGAGGATCCGCCCGATGAGCGAGCCGTCACCGGCCGTGGCCGTGGACTGGGCGCTGGTGACCCGGGTGGTCGACCGGATCGTCCCGGCCGACGACTTCCCGTCGGCGGCCCAGGCCGGAGTGGCCGGGCGGCTGGCAGAGGGGGCGGGGGGCGCCAACCGGGCGCTGTGGGCCGGGCTGCTCGGGCCCGGGTTCGCGGCGCTGGCCGCCGAGCTGGGCGCTGAGCTGGGCGGGCGCGACCTGGACGGGGTGACCGACGAGGAGCTGGATCAACTGCTGGAGCGGCTGAGCCGCGGGGAGACCGGATCCGGCTGGGCGGTCGGCGCGGAAGAATTCTGGGCCGAGCTGGTGCGGGTGACGGCCGAGCAGTACTACGGCAGCAGCGGGGCGGCGGGCTGGGCGCTGGTGGGCTACTCCCCCGCCGTCCGCCGGTCGGGCCAGGCGGCCGCCGGCGAGGCCCGCCCGCTGGTCACCCACCGGGTCCACGAGCTGCGGGCCGGCTACGACGCGATCGTGGTGGGCGTCGGGGCGGGCGGGGGCGTGGCCGCCGCCGAGCTGGCCGCCCGGGGTCTCACGGTGCTGGCGGCCGACCGGGGCGAGCTGCTGTCGTACGAGCAGATCGGCCAGGACCACCTGCGCAACTTCCGGCTGTCCCGCTACGGGCACAACGCACCGCCCGGCGCCGCGGCGGGCGCGCGGGTGTGGGCCGGCGCCGGCGGCCACGAGCAGGTCGTCACCGACCCGTGGGACTCGCGCTGGTCGGCGCTGCCGCAGACGATCGGCGGCGGCACCCGGGTCTACCAGGGCATGGCCTGGCGGCTGCTGCCCACCGACTTCGCGCTGGCCACCCGCTACGGCGTCCCCGACGGCAGCTCGCTGGCGGACTGGCCGATCGGCTACGACGACCTGGAGCCCTACTACACCGAGATCGAATGGTCGGTCGGGGTCAGCGGGGACGGCGCCGCCCACCGCAACCAGGGCCACCGCTCGCGCGACTACCCGATGCCGCCGCTGCCCGACAACACCGAGGCGCAGGTGCTGCGGGCAGCGGCCGGGCGGCTGGGCTGGACGACCGGGCCGATCCCGATGCTGATCAACTCCGAGCCGCGCTACGGCCGCGGGCGCTGCGGCCAGTGCGGGCAGTGCGTCGGCTTCGCCTGCCCGACCGGCGCCAAGAACGGGCCCTACAACTCGGTGCTGCCGGAGGCCCAGGCGACCGGTGACCTGACCGTCGCCACCCAGGCGCGGGCGGTCCGTATCCGCACCGACGGCCGCGGCCGGGTCAGCGGGGTGGCGCTGATGGACACCGTCAGCGGCCTGGTCACCGAGGTGGCGGCCGGGCAGGTGGTGATCGCCTGCTCGGCGATCGAGACCCCCCGGCTGCTGCTGCACTCCGCCTCCGACCACCATCCCGGCGGGCTCGGCAACGCGACCGGCCAGGTCGGCCGTCACCTGCAGGGTCACCGCTACGTGGGCGCGTTCGGGACGTTCGACGACCCGGTCATCGACGGGGCCGGCCCGAACGCCCGGCTGGCCACCTGCGAGCACCTGCACCGCCGGCCGGGGGTGCTGGGCGGGGTGCTGGCCAACGAGATCCTCAAGCTCCCGATCGTCCACTGGAACTGGGCGCTGCCCCCGGACGCGCCGCGGGCCGGGCGGGCCGGTAAGGACGCGATGCGCCACCTCTACCGGCGGACCAGCCACCTCTACGGGCCGGTCCAGGAGATCCCCCGGGCCGACAACCGGGTCCGGCTGGCCCCCGGGATCCGCGACGCTCAGGGCATCCCGGTCGCCCGGCTGACCGGCCACCACCATCCCGAGGACGCCCGCAGCGCCGAATTGCTGATTGAAAAGGCGGCCGAGTGGCTGACCGCGGCCGGTGCCCGCCGGACCTGGTCGCTGCCCTACCCGGCCGATCTGCTGGCCGGCCAGCACCAGGCCGGCACCTGCCGGATGGGCGACGACCCGGCCACCTCGGTGACCGACCGCTGGGGCCGGGTGCACGGCCACGACAACCTGTGGATCGCCGACGGCTCGGTCCACGTCACCAACGGCGGGTTCAACCCGGTCCTGACCATCATGGCGCTGGCCCTGCGCAGCGCCCGCCACCTGGCCGCCTGATGGCGGCCCGGTTTCAGCTGGTGATCGACTGCCGGGACGCGGAGCGGATGGCGCGGTTCTGGGCGGCGGCCCTCGGGTACGTGCTCGAGCCGCCGCCGGAAGGGTTCGCGACCTGGGACGACTGGCGGCGGGATCTGGGGCTGCCGGACAGCGAGCTGGGTCTCGGGGCCGACAGCATCGTCGATCCGGCCGGGGCCGGGCCGCGGATCTGGTTCCACTCGGTGCCCGACGCCAAGCTGGTAAAGAACCGGCTGCACCTCGACATCGGGGTCAGCGGGGGGCGGTCGGTGCCGCTGGCGACCCGGCGGGAGCGGGTCGACGCGGAGGCGCGGCGGCTGACCGGGCTGGGGGCCACCTGCACGGGGGCGCTGGACGCGGAGGGGCTCGACTGGTACGCGGTGGGGATGCGGGACCCCGAGGGTAACGAGTTCGACATCAACTGACGTCGTCACCGGCATCCGGGTCCGGCTGGCCGGCCAAGGGCTTGCGGGCCAGGTAGGCGACCACGTTGAGCTGGGCCCGGAGCGGCAGGCCGTCGCGGACCTGGGCCTGCGCCAACTCGACGGCCACCCGGCGGAACTCGGCCTCGCCGACGTTCTGGATGGCCTCGTGGGCCGGGCCGGTCGAGGCCAGCGCCCGCGCGTACAGCTCCGGGTCGGCGAACTCGAAGGCGAACGGCACCGCGGCCCGCTCGATGGCGGTGAACCCGTGCGCCTCGAGCAGCTGTTCACCCGCGCCCGGCCGCCCGAGCGACACCATCGCCGCCTGGTTGCCGATCTTCTCGGTGGTGGCCAGCGTGAACGGCGCCAGCGACCAGACCCCGGGTGAGACCTTCAGGTGACCCCACACGGTCATCCCCAGCCGCCCGCCCGGGCGCAGCACCCGGAACAGCTCGGCCACCGCAGCCGGGGTGGTACCCCAGATCCCGCGGAAGCTGGTGGCGACGTCGAACGAGCCCTCATCCCAGGGCAGCGCGCTCATGTCGCCGACCCGGATGTCGCAGCCCGGGTTGCGGTCGCGGGCGACCGCGACCAGCCGCGGCGAGGCGTCGAGGCCGGCCCCGGTCGCCCCGCGCAGGCCCGCCAGTTCGATCGAGAGCCCCGACCCGCAGGCCACGTCGAGCAGCCGGTCGCCGTCGTCGACGCCCAGCCGGTGGTGCACGTAGACGTACTCCCGGCAGTTACTGGGCTCGCTCAGGGTGGCGAAGTCGGCGACCTGGCGGCCCCAGCCCTCGTCGACCGTCTTCCACTGGGCCGGGTCGGCCTTCGGCGTGGTCATACCGCTAACTATCAGCGAACGCGCGGCGGCTGGTCCAGGCGGCCCACAAACCGCGTCCAATCCGGGCCGGAAAACGTCAGCAGCGGACCATGCGGGTCTTTGGAGTCGCGAACCAGGATTGATCTGGTGGCCGACGCGACTTCCACACACCCTTCCTTCGAGCTTTTACTGCTCTTCCGCCACGACATTCCAGCAATTCTAGCCGCCGCCGAAGGCTCAGCCCAGCGTCATGCCCTCCGCGATCTGGTTGATCAGCTCAATGGACTGCTGCGCGCTGAGCGACTGCTCCCGCAGCCGTTCGAACGCCTCCCGATAGGTCAGGATCTGCAGGTCCTCCCCGGTCAGCACCACGCTGGGGTTCGAGGCATTTTCAAGATAAAGAACGTCCTCGTCATCGCCGATGAACTCGAGCAGGGTGAACGGCCCCTTCAAACCCGGGTGAACACCCGCGCTGAACGGCACGACCTGGATGGTGACGTTGGGCTGGCGGGCCGTCTCGACGAGCTTGCGCAGCTGCCGGCGCATGATGCCGGGATGGCCGGGCGCCCCCACCCGACGGCGAATCACCGCCTCGTCGAGGATGAAGTGGAACCGCCGCCGGGACTCCTCCAGCAGCTCCTGGCGGCGCATCCGCAGCTCGACCAGCTTGTCGACGCGATCGGCCGCGTATTCGAGCGTGACCGCCCGGGCGTACTCCTCGGTCTGCAACTGGCCGGGTACGACCGTGGGCTCGAACTGGCGGATGACCGACGACGCCGCTTCGTAACCCACGAACATCACGTACTGCGGGGACGTTATGTCGCGGTAGGCGCTGAACCACGCCCGCTGGCGGGCGGCCCGGGCGAGGTCAACGAGCTCTTCGACCTGGTCCCCGTCGCTGATCTTGTACTGCGTCAGCAGGGACCGGAGGTCACTGACGGAGATGCTGACGCCGCCGCCCTCGATCCGGATGAGCTTGGACAAGCTCCAGTCCATCGCGGCGGCCACTTGTTCCTGGGTCAACCCGGCGTCCTTGCGTATCCGGCGCAACTCCCGTGTCAGTCGTCCCCGCTGAATCACGGACCCCTGAACTTCAGCCATGCCTGGCCCAACCTCTTCTAGGTGTTCTACAAGATGGCGATGACTTCTAACCAGCCCTATGGCTTTCAGCCACCTGGCTGACGTACTGTCAGCTATGTGAGATGTTCACGTCGGTACTGTAGCTTATGGCCAGGTGTTATCAGCCATATGGATTGATGGATTGACACGCCGGCCAGCTTGGTGAGGCCGGGCTGCGGTGCCCCGAGCCGAAGGGGGGCTCGTCCGTGCAGTTGCCATCTGGGGGCGGGGGCTAGCCGTGTCGGTGAGCAGCCTGCCGCTCGGGCCCGAGCCTGCGGAACCCACCCGGGTCACCCCGCTCGATGCTGAGCAGTACCAGCAGCACTGCTCGCTGATTGCCGCCGACATCGCCGACTTCAGCAATCCCGCCCGGGATGAGGAGTTCCAGCTGTACCTGCGGAAATCGCTGTACGAGATCTTCGGACGGGCGTTCCGCGACATCGGGGTGGCCTGGGAGGGCCCGTGCGACCTCCACCGCGAGGATCGCGGTGACGGCATGACGGCCGTGTTCATGCCCCACATCCCGACCGGACTGCTGATCAACCGGCTCCCGGGCCCGCTGCTGGCCGGGCTCCGCCACCACAACAAGATGTCGAGCCGCCTGGCCCAGATCCAGCTCCGGCTGGCCCTGCACGCCGGCCTGGTGACCCTCGACGACCACGGGTTCGCCGGGCCGGAGGCCAACCGGCTGTTCCGCATCCTCGAGGCGGCGGCGGTGAAGCGGGAGCTGGCGGACTCCCGCGCCGACCTCGCGCTCATCACCTCGGACTACGTCTACCAGAACTTCATTCACGGCCGGTGCGGTTCAGTGGGCGCGGAGGGCTACACCCGGGTCCCGGTCAACGTCAAGAAGACCCACACGCACGCCTGGTACCGCCTCGCGGGCGGGCCCCCGCCTGATCGTGCCCGGGCCGATCGCGGCCCGGCCGCGACCCGGCCGGCCGTACGGGCGGCCAAGCCGCGCAGCCTGCCCGCGTTAGCGGCGGCCGACTAGACGAGGGGGCCGACTAGACGAACAGCGGCTCGGCCGCGGTGCGGGCGGCCAGAGTGGCGAGGCCCTCGTCGGGCGGGGCGGCGGAGAAGCGGGCGGCGGCGTCGAGGACCTTGGGGAGCAGGCGCGTGTCGCCGGTGCTGCAGAGGAAGGTGCCGGGACGGCCCAGCGCCCACCACACGGCCAGGTCGATGTCGTCCTGCCCCTGGAGCGGCTCGTACCAGGTGTCGGCGGTGTGCTCGCGGCCCGACCAGGGGCGCAGGGCGATCGACTTGATCGTCTGGACCGCGACCTGACGCTGCTGGCAGGTGTCGGCCAGGGCGTTGAAGTTCTCCGCGTAGTACGGGTTCTGCATGGTGACGTAGTTGTACGGGAGCAGCACCGAGTCGAAGTCGAACCGCTCGAGGCTGCGGCGGTGGGTGGCGGCGATCTGAGCGCCGTGGCCGGTGACCCCGATCCAGCGGATGAGGCCCTGCTCGCGCGCTTCGATCGCGGCTTCGAGGGCGCCGCCGGGGCTGAGCGCGATGTCCCACTCGATCGGGTCGGCCAGCGCGTGCAGCTGCCAGAGGTCGACGTGGTCGACGCCCATCCGGTCCAGCGAGCGGTGCAGTTCGTCGCGGGCCCCGGCCGCGGTGCGCTCGTCGCCCTTGGTGGCCAGGAAGAACCGGCCCGGCTCGCGCTGCAGCCACGGCCGGATGCGGACCTCGGCGTCCCCGTACTCGGAGGCCACGTCCAGGTGGTTGACGCCGTACTCGAGCAGCACGTCCAGGGTCTGGTCGGCGGTCCGCTGGTCCACCTGCGCGAGCGACGCGCCGCCAAAGACCACCCGGGTGCTCTGGTGGCCGGTGCGGCCGAACTCGGCCTGAGCGATGGGCATGAGACCTCCCGGGTAGCCAAGACAGGTGCGTTCGGTCTCAATCCTATGATCGAGGGTGTGGCGGACGAGCTTGACACCCTGATCGGCCGGCTGACCGGCTCGCTGGCCAGCCTGGGCAGCGCCCTGATCGCGTTCTCCGGCGGGGTGGACTCCTCGCTGGTGGCCGCGCTGGCGGCCCGGGCGCTGGGCGACCGCGCGCTCGCGGTCACCGCCGTCTCCCCGGCGCTGGCGGCCGGCGAGCTGGACGGGGCGCGGGCGGTGGCCCGGGCGGTCGGGGTCCGGCACGAGGTGATCAGCACCGCCGAACTGGAGCGTGACGACTACCGGCGCAACGACCGGTTCCGCTGCTACTACTGCAAGACCGAGCTGTACGACCAGCTGGCAACGCTGGCCGCCCGGCGCGGGTACGCGGCCGTGCTGTCCGGGGCCAACGCCGACGACGAAGGTGACTGGCGGCCGGGGCTGCGGGCGGCGGCCGAGCACGGGGTCCAGCATCCGCTGCTGGCCGCGTCGGTCGGCAAGGCCCAGGTGCGGGCGCTGGCGCAGCGGCTCGGGGTGCCGAGCGCGGACAAGCCCGCCTCGCCCTGCCTGGCGTCGCGGCTGCCGTACGGCACCGCGGTCAGCGCCGACGTGCTCGCCCAGGTCGACCGGGCCGAGCTCAGCCTCAAGGAGCGCGGCTACCGTGAGCTGCGGGTCCGCCACTTCGGGGAGCTGGGCCGGGTCCAGCTGAGCGCGGCCGAGCTGCCGCGGGCGGCCCACCCGGACGAGCGCGCGGCCGTGCTGGCCTGCGTGCGGGCGGCCGGTTACCAGCGCGCGGAGATCGACGAGCAGCCGCTGCGGTCGGGTTCGCTCAACCTCGACATCACCCCCGTCAGCCATGCCCGCTGATGGCAGGCCGGCTGGTGGCAGGCCGGCTGACGACGGCGGCGTCCCGCTCGGTGAGTTCGCGCTGCTGGACGTGAACCGGCGGCGGCGGACCGGGGTCCCCGAGGTGGTGTTCGGCCAGGGTAAGACGGCCGAGCAGATCTTCGCGCTGCTGGCCGAGCTGCGGGCCCGTGACCCGGAGGCACCGGCCCTGGCCACCCGCTGCCCGGCCGCGGTGCTCGACCAGGCGGCGGCCCGGTTCCCGGGCGAGGCGGTGCACGCCGACCACGCGGCCGGCACGGTCGCGGTCGGGACCCTGCCGCCGGCCCGCGGCCGGGTGCTGGTGCTGACGGCCGGCACCACCGACCTGCCGGTCGCCCGCGAGTGCGCGGCCACCCTGGCGGTGCTCGGCGTGGGCGCCGACCTGCTGGCCGACGTGGGGGTGGCCGGGCTCGGGCGGCTGCTGGCCCGGCTGGAGGAGTTGCGGGCGGCCGACTGCGTGGTGGTCGTGGCGGGGATGGACGGTGCCCTCCCGAGCGTGGTCACCGGGCTGGTCAGCGCGCCGGTGATCGGGGTGCCGACCAGCGTCGGCTATGGAGTGGCGGCCGGCGGGATGGCGGCGGCGGCCACCATGCTGGCCTCCTGCAGCCCCGGGCTGGTGGTGGTCAACATCGACAACGGGTTCGGAGCAGCGGTGCACGCGGCCAAGGTGATTCGGGTGGGTCACCGGTGACGGGCGGGGCCAGCGGGGTTCGTGGGGCGGGTGGGACTGGAGTGCATGGAGGTGGTGGGGCCGGTGGGACTGGAGTGCATGAAGGTGGTGGGGCCGGTGGGACTGGAGTGCATGGGGCCGGTGGGACTGAAGTGCATGGGGATGGTGGGGCCGGTGGGACTGGAGCGCGTGGGAGTGGTGGGGCCGGTGGGCCGGCCGCGGCGTATATCGATGCGACGGCCGGAGTCGCCGGGGACATGCTGCTGGCGGCGCTGCTCGACGCCGGGGCGGACGCCGGCCGGGCCGGCGCCACGATCGCCTCGCTCGGGGTGCCGGGCCTGGGGCTGCGGACCGAAACCGCCCGCCGGGGCGGCCTGGCCTGCCTGCGCGCGCTGATCAGCACCCCCGCGGTGGCCGACCGCGAACGGCACCTGGCCGACGTGCTGGCGCTGGTCGAGGCCAGCGACCTGGGGCCGGCCGGCCGGGAGTTCGCCGGGCGGGTGTTCCGGTTGCTGGCCGAGGCCGAGGGAGCAGTGCACGGCGAGCCGCCCGGCGACGTGCACTTCCACGAGGTGGGCGCCTACGACTCGCTGGCCGACGTGGTGGGAACGGCGGCCGCGCTGGAGGACCTGGGGCTGCTGGCGCCCGGTGCGGTGGTGACCTGCTCGGCGCTGGCGGCCGGGAGCGGAACCGTCAACAGCCGCCACGGGCGGCTGCCGGTGCCGGCTCCGGCCGTGCTCGAGCTGGCGGCGGCGGCCGGGCTGACGCTGACCGGCGGCGAGCTGGCGGGCGAGCGCACCACCCCGACCGGGGCGGCCCTGGTGGCGGCGGTGGCCGCGCCGGGCGGGTTCCCGGCCATGACCGTGCGGGCGGTCGGCACCGGCGGCGGTGGCCGCGACCCGGCCGACCGGCCCAACATTACCCGGGTGGTCACCGGGGCGGCGGCGGCCACCGGGCCGGCCCCGGGCCCGCGCGAGGAGGAGGTGACCGTGGTGGAGACCACGGTCGACGACCTCGACCCCCGGCTGTGGCCGTCGGTCCTGCTGGCGGTGCGGGCGGCCGGCGCCTGGGACTGCTGGTGCACCCCGATCGTGGGCCGCCACGGCCGCCCCGGGCAGGTGCTGACCGCGCTGTGCGCCGAACCGGTCCGGCCCGCGGTGGCGGCCGCGATCTTCGCCCAGACCGGCACGCTCGGGGTCCGCTGGTCGCGGATGAGCCGGCTGACCGCCCGGCGGGTGTCGGTGCCGGTGAAGGTGGGGCCGCCCGGTAACCGCCAACTGGTCACGGTCAAGGTCGGCCAGACCACCAGCGGCCAGTCCACCGGGCCCGACGGGCCGGGAACCGTCACCGCCGAGCTGGCCGAGGCGGAAGCGGCCGCCCGGGCGCTGGGCTGGCCGGTGCGGGTGGTGTGCGAGGCCGCCGTCGCCCAGTACCGGGCCGGGGCCGGAACGGAGCCGGATGCCTGAGGAACTGCTGGACGTCGAGCTGGCCTACGGGCGCCGGGGCCTGCGGGTCAAGTTGCCGGCCGGCCGGACCACGGTGGTCAGCCCCGCCCACCAGCGCGCCGCCGCTGACGAGGCCGCCACGCTGCGGGACGCGCTGCGGCGGCCGGTCGCGGGGCCGCCGCTGCGCGAGGTGGTCCGGCCGGGCCAGCGGGTGGCGGTGTCGGTCTGCGACCTGACCCGGCCGCAGCCGCGCGAGGCGATGCTGCGGGCGCTGCTGGACGAGCTGGCCGGGATCGTGACCGCCGGCGACCTGACCGTGCTGATCGCGACCGGTACCCACCGCGGCAACACCCCGGCCGAGCTGGCCGGGATGCTCGGTCCCGAGCTGGCCGCCCGGCTGCGGGTGATCAACCACGACGCCCGCGACGGCACCATGCTGACCTGGTGCGGCCAGCATGGCGCGGGGGTGCCGGTGTGGCTGAACCGGCACTGGGTGGACGCCGACGTCAAGATCACCACCGGGTTCGTGGAGCCGCACTTCTTCGCGGGCTTCAGCGGCGGCCCCAAGCTGGTCGCGCCGGGGCTGGCCGGCCTGGAGACCACGCTCACGCTGCACGATGCCCAGCGGATCGGCAGCGACCGGGCCACCTGGGCGGTCTGCGAGGGGAACCCGGTCCACGACGACGTGCGCGCGATCGCCGCCGCCACCGGGGTCGACTTCGCCTTCGACGTGGTGCTCAACCGCGAGCAGGAGATCGTGGCCGCGTTCGGCGGCGAGGTGCTGGCCATGCACGCGGCCGCCCGCGAGTTCGTCCGCGCGGTCGCCATGTGCCCGGTCGACGGGCAGTTCGAGGTCGTGGTCACCACCAACTCGGGGTTCCCGCTCGACCAGAACCTTTACCAGGCGGTGAAGGGCATGTCGGCGGCGGCCACCGTGGTCAGGCCGGGCGGCCTGATCATCTGCGCGGCCGAGTGCGCCGACGGGTGGCCCGACCACGGCTCGTTCCGGGCCGAGCTGGCGGCCGAGCCGTCACCGGAACGGCTGCTGGCGGCGATCGCGGCCCGGCCGCAAACGGTGCCGGACCAGTGGCAGGTGCAGGTGCTGGCCCGGGTGCTGCGGCAGGCCCGGGTCGGCGTCCACACGGCCGGGCTGACCGACGCCGACCTGCGCAGCGCCCACCTGCAGCCGGTGCCCGACATCGCCGCCGCGGTGACCGCCGAGCTGGCCGCGGCCGGCCCCGAAGCGCGGGTGTGCGTACTCCCGGAGGGTCCGCAGACGATACCGTTTATCACCACCGGCGAAGTGAGGTGAAGGCTGTGAAAATGCCCTGGCGGCGCGAGACCGCGACCAGCCCGGCCCTCGGCACCAGCCCCCGGCCCAAGACCAGCCAGCAGGTCGTATCGGCCGCCCTGATGAGCTGGGCCGAGGAGATGGACCCGACCCGGCTGACCGCCGACACGGCGCTGGAGATCGAGAAGTTCCTGCGCGAGTACCGCAAGTACACGCTCTACGCCCGGCGTGAGATCGCGTTCCGGCTCCGGTCGGCCGTCCAGAAAGAGGTCCGGCTGCCCGCCCCGCCCAGCGTCCAGAGCATGGACGTCATCGCCACCGCGGTGCAGCTCCGCCGCCGGCAGATGGGCCTCGGACCCACGGTGCTCTAGACCATCCTGGTTGCTCTGATCGTCGGAACCCTTTCAGATTTTCCCTAAAAGGCATGATCGGACGCCGTCATCGCTGGACAAGGACAACTAAGTTGTCTAAGTTAAGACAACCTAGTTGTCTACTTGGAGTCATGATGAGCGCTACCGAGCCGGACATCACCCACCACTACGCCGACGTCAACGGCACCCGGCTGCACTACGCCGCGGCCGGGACCGGGGGATCGCCGATCCTCCTGGTGCATGGATTCCCGGAGACCTGGTGGGCGTTTCACAAGCTCATCCCCCGGCTGGCCGGGCGCCACCGGGTGTTCGCGGTCGACCTGCGCGGCTTCGGCGACTCGGCCACCGCGCCGGAGGAGGACGGCAGCGCCACCGCGGCCGAGGACCTGCACCAGCTGATCGGGCACCTGCGGGCCGGTCCGGTCCACCTGACCGGCCAGGACATCAGCGGCGGGACCGTGTTCCGGCTGGCCGCGACCCACCCGGAGGACGTGCTCAGCCTGACCGCGATCGAGATGGGGCTGGCCGGCTTCGGGCTGGAGGCACTGGCCGACGTCACCCACGGCGGCAGCTGGCACATCGGCGTGCTGGCCGCCCCCGGCATCCCGGAGATGCTGCTGGCGGGCCGCGAGCGTGAGTTCCTGGGCCGGTTCGCGTTCCCGGCCATGACCGTGGTGCCGGGCGCGGTCGACGACGCCGACCTGGACGAATTCACCCGGTGCTACGCCCGCCCGGACGGCTGGGGCGGCGCGGCCGGCCTGTACCGGTCGATGCTGGGCGAGGGCGAGGAGCTCCAGGCGCTGGCCAGGTCGCGGCCGCTGCCGGTGCCGGTGCTGGCGGTCGACGCGGGCGGCAAATCGTTCACGGACACCACCCTCCGCCGGGTCAGCGCCGGCCCGGTCGAGTCCGTGGTCCTCGACGGGGTCGGGCACTACGTCGCGCTCGAGGACCCCGGCCGGCTGGCGGCCGCCCTGCTCGAGTTCACCGCCAGCGTCGACGCCCGGGCCTCTAGTCTCGACGGGTGACACGCTCCGGCGCCGACCTGGCGCTGCTCCTGCTCGGCGGCTTCCGCGCGCTGGCCGACGCGGCCGGGGCCGAACTCGAGGCCCGCGGCTTCCCCGACGTCCGGCCGGTCCACGACTTCGCGATGCGGGCGATCGCGGCCGGGGCCGGCAACACCTCCGAGCTGGGCCGCCGGCTGGCGGTGTCCAAGCAGGCGGCCGCCAAGACCGTGGCCGTGCTGGAGGAGCGCGGCTACGTGGCCCGGGAGACCGACCCCGGCGACGCCCGGGCCAAGCGCCTGCAGGTCACCCCGCTCGGTTTCGAGGTGCTGCGCCAGGGCGAAGCGATCTTCGACCAGCTCCGCGGCCAGTGGGAGCAGCAGATCGGGCCCGAGCAGCTCGCCGTGCTCGAACGGCAGCTGCAGGTGCTGGTGGGCGACTCCCCCATCCGTCTCGACACCCCCGGCTGGATGGCCCGCGAGATCGGCTGAGGCCACCCGCCGGCGGCGGTCAGGCGTGGGCGGCGGCCGCGGCGGCGGCCAGCTGGGCGACGGGGACCTTCTGGATGTCGGAGTGGGCACCGGAGAACGGCTCGCCGGCGGTGTTGTTGATGACGGCGGCGCAGTCGATCCGGTAGAAGCGGCCCGCGGCGAAGCCGTACCCGGTGCCGCCTTGGGCGGGCATGGTCAGCGGCTGCTCGGGGCTGACGGCCTGAAAACCGTCGGCGCCCAGGCCGCCCCAGCGATCGGCGGTGACGGTGGCCTGGTTGTCCTGCTGGGCCAGGAACGATGCCTTCGGGTACCAGACGCCGACCGCCCAGTCGTAGACGGTGTAGGTGGCGACCAGCGGACCGTGCACCCGGTCCGCGTAGGTGTTCAGCGCGCCCGGGCTGCCGAACGGGTTGTCCTGGGCGTGCGAGAACGACCAGTGCGAGAACGCACCCTCCAGCAGGGTCAGCGACGCGACCGGGCTGGCGGCGGGGGCGCCCACCCCCGCCAGCGCGAACGAGACCAGCCGGGCGCCGAAGCTGTGCCCGATGAGATGCACCCGGACGGCCGGCGACTGAGTGTGCAGGGCTGCCAGCAGCGGTCCCAGCCCGTTGCGGCCGATGGTCCCGGCCCGGGCCTTCATCGTGGTGTAGGAGAACACCCGCAGCACGTCCTTGGCGCCGTCGACCGCCTTGCTGAACCAGTCGCCGATGCTCTGCTCGGCCCCCGGGGCGACGGCACTGCCGAACGCGTCGGCGGCGGCCTGGTAGTCGCCGACCGGGTCGTCGGTGAGCAGCAGCGCGGTCTCGCCGGAGTCCTCGTATTCGCCGTCGGCCGGGGCCGGCGGGGTGAGCGACTTGATCAGGCCGGCGATCTGCCCCAGCCGTTGCTGCTTGGAGGCGTCCGGTTCGGCGGCGGCGGCCGGGGTCAGGCTGTCGTCGATCAGCTTGCCGATCTGCGTGATCGTCTGCTGCTGGCCCGGGTCGGCGAAGCCGGGGGCCAGGCTGGCCGCGATGGCCGCGCCCGACACCGTGGACACCCCGGTGCTGAGGCCGACCACGGCGCCCTCGCCGGACTGCTGCGATCCGCCGTTGCCCGGTGGGGTGGCCGGGGTCGGCGGGAACCACAACGACGGCCAGTAGATCCCGGCGAAGCCGATTGAGCCGAGACCGTTCAGGCCGTGGGCCGCGGCCCGGATCATGGGGAACATCGCGTTGTAGAGGTCGAGCGCCTTGTCCTCGGCGGTGCCCCAGCCGTGGCTGAAGAAGAACAGGTCAGTCAGACCCGTCGCGCCGGCCACCTGGCCGGCCAGCTCGCTGAGGAAGTCGCCCCTGGCGGGCGACGTCAGCTGGCCGTTCTCGTCGAATTGAAGGTCCCACACCGGCTCGCCGGTGCCCGGTAGTTGCCGCATGGCCGTTGTCCTCTCAGGTGTTCGGCCTTAGGCGTTCGTCCTTTCAGGCGTTCGCCAGCATCCGCATCAGATCGATCAGGCCCGCGCCCTGCGCGAACCGTTCCCGGCCAAGGTCGGTGGCGCTGCGCCGGAGCATGTCCTTGACCTCCTGCGGGCAGCCGATGAACTCCGGCCGGGAAGACAGAAAGGCAGCGATGACGCCGGAGACGTGCGGCGCGGCCATCGACGTGCCGGATTGTTCGGCGTAGGTGAGCAGGCTGGCCGGGTCGGTGGCGCCGGCCGCCGGGTCGAGCCCGGCCGCGGCGCGGACCTCGCCGGTCGCGGCCGAGGCGATCCACTCGCCGGGCGCCACCACGTCAGGCTTCATCCGCCCGTCCAGGGTCGGGCCCTTGCCCGAAGTCCAGGCGATCCCGAACGCATGCGGGGCGTCCCGGTGGGTGGACCCGACCGCTATGCAGTCCTGGGCGTGGGCGGGCTCGGTGACCGATCCGAGGATGGCCGCGGTGTTGGCCGAGTCGCCGCGGGTCGTGCTGGCCCCGTAGTTGCCGGCCGACACCACTACCACGACGCCCGACGCCACCAGCTGGTTGACGGCCTGGCAGAGCGGGGACTGGCCGGCCGCGTACTGGTCGGGCTGCCACTGGCAGCCGAGGCTCATGTTGACGCCGTGGACGCGCAGCACGGCGGGGTCGACGTTGACTTCGGTGCGCAGGTAGGTCAGGGCGGCGATGACCGCGCTGGAGGAGGTGATCCAGACGCCCTGGCCGCTTCGGCGCATGACCTTGAGGCTGACCAGCTCGCAGGCGGGCGCCATGCCGGACAGGATGCCGGCGTGAGCCCGCTGCACGAACCCGCCGTCGACCGGCTCTTTGGAGTCGGCGACCTTGGGAGTCAGGTTGGCGGGTGAGCAGCCGGCGATGATGCCGGCCACGTGGGTGCCGTGGCCGCTTTCATCGCTCAGCGCCTGCCCGATGACCGCGGGAACGGGGCCCGGCTGGGGGGCGGGCTGGTCCGGCCGGACCAGATAGCTGAAGTCACGGTGCAGCAGGCTGGTCAGGCCCGCAGGCGCGACGCCCGGCCGGCGTTCGCCGGACAGTTCCAGGTCGGAAAAGTGCGGGTGGCAGGCGTCGATCCCGCTGTCGATCACGGCCCAGACGATCCGGTGCCCGCGGGCTTCGTAGGCCCGCCAGGCCGCGTCGGCCTTGACCGTAAGCGCCGAACGATCGATCTGCGGGTAGATCTCGTAGTCGGGCCAGACCCGGAAGATGATCGGCGGCCGCCCGCTCTGGCGGGCCGACAGGTGGTCCTCGGCGACCATCTCCTGGACGACGGCCCGCGACAGCACACACTGGTACAGCTTGGGCGCGACCAGCACCAGGTTGTCCACGTGGTCCAGGCCCGGTGGCTGAACCGGGCTGGCCGACAGCGGCTGGTTCGACCAGTCCCCGCCCGCCCGGGCCGAGTAGTGCTCCCACAGGCCGTAGAACGCATCCTGGACCGCGGCCAGGCCGCCCGGGTACAGCACGTTCAGCTCGACCAGCATGGGGACGCGCTCGTCGGGGTCGACCTGAGCCGCGGCGGCGGCCGCCGTCGGCAGCTTCAGGTCTCCGATGAGAACCGATTGGACGTGGTTCTCCGGCTCGTACGTCATCGTTCACTCCCCTCCCCCGGTGTTCCTGCGGAGGCGGGACGAGCCGCCAAAATACATCCGGCCGGACATTTTGAGCGGTAGGTTCCGGTGGGGACTTTTCGGTGTCATGGTCTGGCCTGGAGATGATGGGGCACATGAACGCGAGCCGCCGGGCGGTGCTGGCGGGTTTGACGGGGCTGACGGCCGCGGCGCTGGCCGGCTGCGGGTCGGGCGGGAGCCTGGCCAGTGGCGGTCAGACCGCCGCCGATCCGGCGCCGGGGGTCAGCGGGACCGGGCTGGCCAGTCCGGCCGCCCCCGTGACTTCGGCGGCGGCCACCCCCAGCGCGGCGGCGTCCAGCCCGGCCGCGGGGCCGGCGCTGAGCCGGGACGCCGTGGTGGCCCGGTACGGCCAGCTCACCCCGCGAACCTGGGGCTTCGGCGGGCCCGGGGTGGTGCGCGACCTGGGGACCAGGCGGCGGGTGATCGCGCTGACGTTCGACGCCTGCGGCGGCCCGGGCGGCAGCGAGTACGACGCGGCCCTGATCGCCTTCCTGCGCCGCCGGGAGGTGCCGGCCACGCTGTTCCTGAACTCCCGCTGGATCGATGAGAACCCGGCCACCTTCCGGCAGCTGCGCCGCGAGCCGCTGTTCGAGCTGGCCAACCACGGCACCCGGCACCTGCCGCTGTCGGTCACCGGGCGGTCCGCCTACGGCATCGGCGGCACCCGCAACGCGGGCGAGGTCTACGACGAGGTCGCCGCCAACCAGGTCAAGCTCACCCGGCTGCTGGGCACGCCGCCGCGGTTCTTCCGGGCCGGCACCGCGTTCTCCGACGACGTGGCCGACCGGATCGTCACCGCGATGGGCGACCAGCTGGTCACGTTCTCGGTCAACGGTGACGGCGGCGCCACCTTCACCCCCGAGCAGGTCCGGGTGACGGTGGCGGCCGCCCCGGCCGGCTCGATCGTGCTCTGCCACATGAACCACCCCCGCGGCGGCACCGCGGCCGGCATCGCCGCCGCCGTCCCCCAGCTGCAGGCGGCTGGGTACCGGTTCACCCGCCTGTCCGACGGGTTGGCTTGAGGCCGTAACAGCTTGAGACGATAGGGCCATGGCTGAGTCTGGTGTGGTGCGGGCCGGGGTCCTCGACGTGGCGTTCGAGCGGTACGGGACGGCCGGCGGGTGGCCGGTGGTGCTGCTGCACGGCTTCCCGCAGGACGTGCGCTGCTACCGCGAGGTCGGGCCGGTGCTGGCGGCGGCCGGGGCCGACGTGGTGGTGCCGTACCTGCGCGGCTACGGCCCGACCCGGTTCGTCAGCGGCGGCACCGTCCGCTCCGGCCAGCAGGCGGCGCTGGCCCACGACCTGCGGGAGCTGATCGCCGCGCTCGGGCTGGCGGGCCCGGTGGTGGGCGGGTTCGACTGGGGTGGCCGGGCCGCCTGCCTGGTCAGCGCGCTGTGGCCGGACCAGGTGGCCGGGCTGGTGACGGTGTCGGGCTACAACGTGCAGAACATCCCGGCGTCCGGCCAGCCGCTCGCGCCGGAGGACGAGCGCAAGCTCTGGTACCAGTACTACCTGCACAACGAGCGGGGCCGGGCGGGCCTGGCCGCCCACCGGGCCGACTACACCCGGCTGCTGTGGCACGAGTGGTCGCCGAACTGGGCGTTCAGCGAGGCGGAGTTCGCGGCCACGGCCCCGTCGTTCGACAACCCCGACTTCGTCGACGTGGTGGTGCATTCCTACCGGCACCGGTTCGGGTTCGCCGACGGCGATCCGGCCTATGAGCCAACCGAGAAGGCGATCGAAAGCCAGCCGCAGATCACCGTGCCGGCCGTGATACTGGACCCCACCCAGGACACCCTTTATTCTGGGGATTCACGCGCCGAACACGAGGCACACTTCCCCAACCTGGTCGAACTGCGATCGGTCGAGGCCGGGCACAACCTGCCGCAGGAGGCGCCCGCCGAATTCGCGGCCGCGGTGCTCCGGCTGCGGCCATAAAGCGCCGGGCTGGCCGGCGGCCAGCCAGTCGAGGGTGACGGCGGCGGTCCAGGACTGCTGGGCGGAACCCAGTTGCTCGCCGGTGAACGGCTCGAAGTACTCGCCGAACTGGCCGGCCGCGATCTGGGTCAGGGAGTCGGTGCGGAGCTGATCGGCCCGGGCGACCTCGCCCAGCTGGCGCAGCGACTGCTCCAGCAGCCAGGTGATGACCGGCCAGACCGGGCCGCGCCAGTAGTTGCGGGGCTGGAAGGCGGGCTCGGCCGGGGAGGTGCTCGGCAGCAGCGGCCAGCGCAGCCGGGGGTCGTCTGCGAAGGCGGTGGAGTCGAGCACCCGGAGCTGAGCGGCGCGCTGGCCGGGGTCGGCGGTGCGGGCGAACAGCGGGGCGAAGCCGGCGAACGTCTGGACCCGGATGTCTTCGCCGGTGCGGACGTCGTACTCAAAGGCGAGGCCCGCCTCGGAGTCGAAGCGCCGGGTCAGGGCGGCCCGGCCGCGGTCGTGCCAGGCGGCCAGCTGGTCCCGGGTGGCCTGGTCGGCTCCGGCGGCGTCGGCCAGGTCGAGCAGGGCGGCGTTGGCGGCGACCAGGACCGCGGTGAAGAACACGTCCTTGATCAGGAACGGGTACTCGCGGTAGATCACGGCGTCGTCGTAGCGGTACCGGCGCAGCAGGCCGACCAGGTACAGGAACCGGTCGTAGTCCCAGTTGGTGGGGCGCTGGGACGGGTCCGGAACCTCGTTGACGTCCAGCCGGGTGTAGGGGCCCGGCTTGGCCACCGTGATGCGCTGCAGGGCCCGGTCCCAGCGTGGGGAGTTGTCGGTCCCTTCCCACGGGTGGTAGGTCGTGACCAGGCCCGACCCCTCGGGGTCGCGCTCGGTGGCCAGGTAGCGGTGCCAGTGCACCAGCTTGGGGTACAGGGCCTGCAGGCGGGCGCGGATCGCGGGCTGCTGGCCGGGCGGGGTGAGCTGCCAGATCCGCTGCAGCGCGAGCGCGTGCACCGGGGGCTGGCAGATGCCGGTGGTCCGGATCGGCGGGGCGGGCGCGGCCGGGGAGACCGCGGTGTTCCACCACTCGGGGCCGGGGAAATAGGCCGTTCCGGGGCCGCCCCGGAACACGATGTGGGGCACCAGGCCGGTCGCCCACTGGGCGGCGAACAGCTGCTCGAGCTCGGCGATCGCCCGGCCGGCGTCCAGGTGGGCCCAGCCGATCGCGATGAACGCGCTGTCCCAGCTCCACTGGTGCGGGTACAGGCGGGGGGCCGCCTTGGTCCAGCTGCCCTGGTCGTTGGTGTGCAGCACGGCGGCAGCCTGGTCAAACAGGGTCACCTGGGAGCGGGCGGTCACGATCATCGAAGGTACCGGTCGGGAGCTGGCAAAGTGATCAGGTACAGGCTCGACACGATGGTGAGAGGCGACCATGGCGGCAAACGCGGCGGCGGGGGCGGGCGAAGGCCGGAACGAAGGTCCGGTCTACGCGCTCAACCTGTTCGACCTGGCCGACAACGACGAGTACCTGGCCTACTCGCGGCGGTCGGCCCGGGAGGTGGCGGCCCACGGGGGGCGGGTGGTGGCCCTGGGCCGGTTCTGGGAGTCGGTCACCGGCGACGTGGCCCCGCGGCAGGTGATGGTGCTGGTCGAGTGGGACTCGCGGGCGGCGTTCGACAGTTACCGGGACGACCCGGCCCTCGCCGACCTGCACCCGCACCGGGAGGACGGCACCTCGGGGTACGTGTGGCACCTGTTCGACCGGCTCGACGACCTGCGCGGTCTGCTGCTCAGGTAGGCGGGCTACCAGTCGAGCGGGGCGGCCAGGTAGGGGGCGTCCTCGGGGGCGGCCTTGCGGGCGGCCAGCGCGCTCCGGGCCGATTCGCCGACCGGGAGACGGAAGAGGGCTTTAGGGCCCTGGTCCACCGTCTCGGCCACGGCCGCGGCGACCTCCTCGGAGGTGATCGGGGCGGAGCGGAAGCCGCCGATCTTGCCGAGCAGCGGGCGGTAGGGGCTGTCGTCCTCCAGGTAGAGCTGGGCCCGTCCGGCGCCGCCGGAGGCCACCGCGCCGGGCTGCAGCACATGGACGGAGATGCCGAACGGGGCCGTCTCGATGGCCAGCGTCTCGGCCAGCGCTTCCAGCGCCCACTTGCTGGCCCCGTAGGCGCCGACCAGCGGGACGACCAGCCGCCCCTGGATGCTGGAGACGAAGATCAGCTGGCCCGAACCCTGGGCCCGCATGACCGGCAGCACCGCCTGGGCGACCCGGAGCGAGCCGAGGGTGTTCAGCTCGATGAGCTGCCGCACCGCGTCCAGCGGGACCGTCTCGACCGGGGCCCTTACCGTCGCGCCGGCGTTGCTGACCAGCACGTCGACCGGGCCGGCGGCCGCGATCGCGGCGTCGACCGAGGACTGGTCGGTGACGTCGAGGGTGAGGCGCTGGGCGGCCGGGACGTCGGCCAGGGCGGCGACGTCGCGGGCGGTGGCGATGACGTGGTGACCGCGCTCAGCCAGGGCGAAGGCGGTGGCCCGGCCGATGCCGCGGGACGCGCCGGTGATGAGGATGCGAGACATGGGGTAGGTCCTTTCTCAAGGCTAATGTATGACGTAAGACATAGCCAAGAGGGAAGGTTAAGGTGGGGTGGAGGGTGAGCCGGCAATGTGGCGGGCCCGTCGCGGCGGCGGCGGCTTGCGCTTGCGCGTTAGCGGCTGCGGCGGGTAGGAGCCTTGGGGGTGAGGGTGACGGCCTGGGTGGACAGGACGTTGCGTATTGCGTCGAAGGGGGCGGGAGTGCGGAGGGCGCGGGAGGTGATGAGGGCGCCTTCGACGGCGGCGATAACGGCGTCGGCCAGTTGGCGGGCGGGCGCCGGGTCGAGGCCGAGATCGACCAGGTGGAAGGCCAGGCGGTCGATCATGGCGGCGAAGGCGCGGCGCCCGGTCGCGGCCAGGTCGGCGGCTTGCTTGGCGGACTGGCCGGTGGACTGGTCGGCGGCGACGCCGGCGGCCTCGGTGATCAGCGGGGCAACGCCGCAGCCGCGCGAGTAGTCGCTGGCCAGCATGCCGTCGCGGGCCAGGTCAACGTAGGCCTCGATCAGGCCGGCGGGTGAATCGGCCCGTTCGGCGGCGTGGTCGATGTGCTGCACCTGCTGATGGGCGTGGGCCTCGGCCGCTTCGATGGTCAGCTGGGCCTTGCCGCCGGGGAAGTGGAAGTAGACCGAGCCGCGGGGAGCCTGGCTGCGCTCGAGGACGTCCGAGATCGCAGTCGCGTGGTAGCCGCGCTCGCGGATCAGCTGCTGGGCGGCTTCCACCATGCGGTGCTTCGCATCCGACCGCTGAGCCATGCCCTCTCCAAACCCTTAAGGATGTATGTCAGCCTACATATTAACGCTCTTCTGGAGGGGTGAGCTGGCGGCTGGTGCGTCAGACATCCCAGGGGCTTAGCGTGTCAAGCGGCTAGTTGCTGGCGGTGGCCCCAGGCGGTGTTTTCGTTGTAGGGGGTGCGGGTTTTGAGGCAGCCGTGCAGAATGCCGACGAGCCTGTTCGCGAGCCGTCGCAGGGCGTCGTTGT
>JAFAYQ010000046.1 GCA_019240215.1 Actinomycetota bacterium
GGCGCAGGTCGCGGTCGATCGGTTCGCCCATGACCTGGCCAGCCGTAACTTCAGCGCGACGACCTGCCGGATCCGCCGCCGCTACCTGGAGGAGTTCCTGGCTCACGCCCAGCAGGGGGCGGGGGAGGCCCAGCTGACGGTGGCTGAGCTGATGGAACCGGAACGGGCCGACGCCTGGCTGGTGGCGGCGGCCGACGGCCAGCTCCGCACCCGCAACACCCGCTACGGGCCGCAGGCGGCGGTGTCGGCCAACTCGATCCGGGTGCGGGTCGGCACCTACAACGCGTTCGCCCAGTTCCTCGGCCTCGGTGACCGGCGCCACAGCCCGCCGCCGGCCCGCGGCTTCCACCTCACCCCGGGCGACACCGAGCGGCTGCTGCACGACCTGACCATCCGCCGCCCGAGCGCGTCGAACCTTGCCACCACCTTGCGCACGGCGGCGGTGGCGGCGCTGGTGGCCGACACCGGCCAGGGCGTCCCCGAACTGGCCGCCCTCAAGGTCAGCGACCTGCACCTCAATAACGGCGCCCGGGTGGACGTCGGCGGCGAGTCCTACCCGCTGACCGACGCCACCGTCCAGATCCTCAGCCGCTGGCTCAGCGTCCGGGCCGAGATCGTCGCCGAACTGCAGGGCACCGACCCCGGTCACCTGTGGGTGCCGACCAAGCCCGGCCGTCCCCGTGGCGGCCAGCCGCCGATCAAGCCCGGCCTCAACCGGGCCGCTGTCCGCACCCTTCACGCCGCCCACCGCACCCTGGTCAGCCAGCTGCTGGGGGCGCCGCTGCGCCCCGGCGCGCTGCGCGACTTCGCCGCCGACGCGCTCGCCGGCCCGTCCGCGGCCGCCACCCCGGCCGGCCCGGACGCGGACGGCCGGCCCGCTCAGGACCGGTAGTCGACGCCGAGCTGGTCGAACAGGAACGTGTAGACGTCGGCCAGCTCGGACACCTGCTGGTCGAGCGAGCGGCCGAGGCCGTGCCCGCCCGCTTCGATCCGCAGCAGCACCGGCTCGGCCGACGAGGTCGCGGCCTGCAGCCGGGCCGCCATCTTCTTGGCGTGGTAGGCGTCGACCCGGGGGTCGAACTCCCCGGCCGTGAGCAGCACCGCTGGGTAGGCGGTGCCGTCCTTGACGTGGTGGTAGGGAGAGTAGGCGTACAGCGCCCGGAACTGGGCGGGATCCTCGACGGTGCCGTATTCGGTCACGTTGAACGCCCCGTTGGGGTGCAGCTCGACCCGCAGCATGTCCAGCACCGGGACCATCGCCACCACCGCGCGGGCCAGGTCCGGGTGCTGGGTCACCATCGCTCCCATCAGCAGCCCGCCGTTGGAGCCACCCAGCAGCGCCAGCCGCGCGGAGCTGGTCAGCCCGCTGTCGATCAGGTGCCGCGCGCAGGCGGCGAAGTCGTCGAACACGTTCTGCTTGGCCGTCAGCCGCCCGGCGTGGTGCCAGGCCTGGCCGTATTCGCCGCCGCCGCGGATGTGGGCGATCGCCAGCACCCCGCCCTGCTCCAGCCACAGCAGGTCGCTGGGGGTGAACCGGGGGGTCAGCGTGAAGCCGTAACCGCCGTACCCGGTCAGCAGGACCGGGGCGTGACCGTCGCGGGGCAGACCGCGCGGGCTGATCAGGGTGATCGGGACCCTGGTGCCGTCGGGGGAGGTCGCGATCTGGCGGCTGACCTCGTAGCCGGAGAAGTCGAGCGGGCTGCTGGCCACCAGCGCGGTACGGCGCGGCGTCCCCGTGCCCGATACCTGCCACCATGACCGGGGCTCGGTGTAGCCCTCGGTCGTGTAGGCGATGTCGTCGCCGCCCAGCCGGACCACGGTGTCGATGGCGGCGCCCGCCTCGCCGGTGACCGCCCCGGCCGGATTGGCCCAGCCGGGGTCCTCGGTCAGGCTGTCCAGCCGGTATACGAGCAGGAACGGTGCGTGGCCGTCGATGACCTGCAGCCACAGCCAGGAGCCGGTGACGACCAGACCGCCGTCGTGGTTGGCCGCCCCGGCCGCCGATTCGATCGCCAGGTTCGGCTGCGGGATCACCACCGCCGCCTGGGCGACGGTGGCTCCCGGCCGCAGCGGCAGCCGCAGCACCGTCCCGCGCGCGGCGTCCCGGCGCGACAGCAGGTACAGCCCGTCCGGGCCGAACGTGGCGTAGCTGATCTGGTCCTCGACGTCGGCGACCAGCCACCAGTCCTGCGGCCCGGCCGACTGAGCGCGGACAAAGACCTGCCACTGGCCGCCGTCGCCCTGCTCGGCCCGGTCCATGACCCACCGGCCGTCGGGGGAGGCGTTGAGGAAGTTCTCGGCGATCCGGTCGTCGGCGAACCGGCCCGGCCGCTCGGGGCGGTCGCCGGCCAGCGTCTCGCCCAGCGGGTGGTACCAGACCTCCTGGTAGAAGCCCAGGTCATCATCCGGGCGCTCACCGGGAGACGGGTAGCGGGTGTACCAGAAACCGGACGAATCGCCCGCCCAGGCCAGTGAGCCGCCGGCCGTCCCGCCGGTCACCCGGGGCACGGCGACCCCGGTCGGCTGCCCGGACGAGGTCTGGTAGACGTGCACGGTGCCGTCTTCGGTGCCGTGGGCGGACAGCGACACCGCCACCAGCTGGCCGTCGGGGGAGGGCTGGTACCAGTCGATCGTGGTCGCGCCGCTGTCGTCGATGACGTTCGGGTCGACCAGCACCCGCTCGCTGGCCAGGTCGTCCAGGCCGGCCAGCCCGACCAGGAACGGCTGCTGCCGGGGTGGCTGCTCCTTGAAGGCGAAATACCGCCCGCCCGCGGCCCGCAGATCGGAGTAGCGGGCCGAGTCGGCTCGCAGCAGCTGCGCGGCCCGCCGCCGGACCGCGTCATGACCGGGCAGATGCTCCAGGTAGTCGCGGGCCTGCCGGTCCTGGGCGGTCGTCCAGGACCGGGCCGCCTCCGCGGCGGCGTCTTCCAGCCACCGGTAGTCCTCGGTGACCTCGACGCCGTGATAGGTGGTGCGCACCGGGATTTTGGGTGCCTGAGATTGAAATGGCGAGCTTGAGGTAGGAGATGCCGATTTCATCGCGCCTCCGCTCGGCGAGAGGGCTTAGCCATGCACAAGGGACAGACGCGCTGGACCCGGCTTGCTGACGAGCTGGGCCAGCGGCGGGACATTGAGCGGGCTCGCCGGCGAGCCGGGCCAGAAGAAGACCAGCCGGGTCCGCTGCCGGACCCCGAGCCGGCCCGGCGCCGGACGACGCGGCGGCGGCGCCGCGGCCGCTGACCGGTCGGCTGGGTGCTGCTGATGCCCACAGCACCCAGCATCGAGCTTCGCGGCCCGTAGTGCACGGCATTAAAGCCGTCCACTTCAGTCCTCATCCCGGAGTTTGAGACGGTTCTGCCGTATGGCGAGACAGCTGATAGCGTCGGGGCATGTCCTCCGACGCCGTCTACACCCACGGGCACGCGGAAACCGTGCTGCGTTCGCACCGAACCCGGACCGCCGAGAATTCCGCCGCCTACCTGCTCCCGCGGCTGCGGCCCGGCCTGGAGCTGCTCGACATCGGCAGCGGACCGGGGACGATCACCGTCGACCTGGCCGAGCGGGTCGCCCCCGGGCGGGTCACCGCGGTCGAGGTGAGCGAGGCGGCCCTGGCCATCACCCGCGCCGAGGTCGAGCGGCGCGGCGGCCAGAACGTGAGCCTGGCCGTCGGCGACGTCCACCATCTGCAGTTTCCTTCCGGCTCGTTCGACGTCGTGCACGCCCATCAGGTGCTGCAGCACGTGGCCGACCCGGTGGCGGCGCTGCGCGAGATGATGCGGGTCTGCCGCCCGGGGGGCGTGGTGGCGGTCCGCGACGGCGACTACCACGCCTTCACCTGGTACCCGGCCCTGCCCGGGCTCGACCGCTGGCAGCAGCTGTACCAGGCGGCCGCCCGCGCCAACGGCGGCGAGCCCGACGCCGGGCGGCACCTGCTGGCCTGGGCCCACGCGGCCGGCGCGGAGAACGTCACCGCCTCGGCAACGGCCTGGTGCTACGCCGACCCGCAGTCCCGCCAGGAGTGGGGCGGCATGTGGGCCGACCGGATCACCGGGTCGGCCATCACCAGCCAGCTGCTGGACAGCGGCCTGGCCTCCCGCGACGAGCTCGAGGCGATCGCCGGCAGCTGGCGGGAGTGGGCCGCCCACCCCGACGGCTGGATCAGCATCCTGCACGGAGAGCTGCTGATCGTCCCCGCCTGAGCCGCCCGGCCCGGTCAGCCGAGCCGGACCGGCAGGGACTCCAGGCCGTTCATGAGGCTGACCGGGCGCCAGCGCAGCTCCGCCCGGGGCACCGCCAGCGTCAGGTCCGGGAACCGGGCCAGCAGCGCCCCCAGGGCGACCTCGGCTTCCATCCGGGCCAGGGGCGCGCCCAGGCAGTGGTGCACGCCGTGGCCGAACGCCAGGTGGCCGCTGGTGTCGCGGCCGAGGTCGAGCCGCCCCGGGTCCGGGTACTGGGCCGGATCCCAGTCGGCGGCGGCGATGGCCGGGAGCACCCACTCCCCGGCCGGGATCAGCACGCCCCCGATCGTCACGTCCTCGGTGGTGAACCGGTCGTTGGCGTGGTTCACCGGGCTGGTGAACCGGAGCAGTTCCTCGACCGCGGCCGGGAGCAGGCCCGGGTCCTGGCGCAGCCGGGCGGCCTGCTCAGGGTGGTTGAGCAGCGCCAAGGTTCCGGACGCGATCAGGTTCACGGTCGTGTCGAAACCGGCCATGACCAGCAGGTACAAGGTGGCCAGAAGTTCGGCCGGGGTCAGCTCGCCCACCGCCACCAGCGCCGACACCAGATCCTCACCGGGCGCCGCCCGCCGGGCGGCGGCCAGCTCGGCGAAGTAGCCGGCCAGCTCCCGCTCGACCCGGTCGTGCTCGGCCCGGTCGTCGTAGGCCATCACGGTGGCCCGCATCCAGTCCCGGTCGGTGGCCGGGATGCCGAGCAGCTCGCAGATCACCGCGACCGGCAGCGGCCGGGCGTACCGGTCCAGCAGGTCGGCGACGTCACCGCCGGCCGCCAGCTCATCGAGCAGGCCCGCGGCGATGTCCTCGGCCCGCGGCCGCAGCGCCGCCCGGCGCGGCGTGAACTCCTTCTGCACCACCCGCCGCAGCCGGGTGTGATCGGGCGGGTCGGCGTGCAGCATGTGGTCGCTGACCCCGGTCGCCTCGCTCGGCCGGGTGCGGCCGCCGCCCGGCCAGCGGCGGACGTCCTTGGCCAGCCGCGGATCGGTCAGCACCGCCCGCACGTCCTGGTAGCGGGTGACGAACCAGGCCCGCCCGTAGCTGAGTGTCCACACCGGCGCGACCGGCTGGGTGGCGCGCAGCCGGGCGAAGAACCCGAGCGGGTCCTGGTAGTACTCATCCTGGTCGGCGGAAACCAGCGGGGCCGGGTCGGTCACGGCCCCGACGTTAACGGGCGGCCGTCCGCGCCGTCATCGCATTTTCGGGCGGCTCGGGGGCCAGCGGGCCGCTGAGCACCGACCACTGCAGCAGCATGATCGTCTTCCCGTCGGCGATGCGGCCGTCGCCGATCATGGCCAGCGCGTCGCCGACCGGCAGCTCCAGGATCTCAATGTCCTCGCCTTCGTCGGGGACCCCGCCGCGATCGCCGGTCCGGTCGGCGGGGGAGTAGGGGGCGGCGTAGAAGTGGAGCCGCTCGGTGACCGACCCCGGGCTCATGTAGACGTCGAAGACGTGGGTGAGCGGCCCGACGCCGACCCCGAGTTCCTCGGCCGTCTCGCGGCGGATGGCGGTTTCCGGATCGTCGTCGTCCAGCAGGCCGGCCGCGGTCTCGATGAGCATGCCGTCGGGGTGGTCGTTGACGTAGGCGGGGTAGCGGAACTGCCGGGTCAGCAGCACCGTGCGGCGCCCGGGGTCGTAGAGCAGGATGGTGGCGCCGTTGCCGCGATCATAGGTTTCACGTTGCTGCGTGGTCCAGCTGCCGTCGCCGCGGCGGTAGTCGAACGTGGTGCGGCGCAGCACGTGCCAGCCCGCCGAGGTCAGCTCGACGTCGCGCACGACCACGTCGGGGTTGCGATCCAGGTCCCGGCCCACCTGGTCCAGTCCGATCCGTCCCCGGTGGTCGGGGCTGTCGATGCCGGGTATGGGGGCCATGCCCGCTAGACTACATGCATGATCGTGCACGAGCGTGAAGGAGTGCGCATGCTGGCTGCTGAGCGCCGCGACCTGCTGCTGGCCCGGCTCCGCGCCGACGGCAAGCTGGTCGCCAAGGACCTGGCCGCCGAGCTCGGCCTGTCCGAGGACAGCATCCGCCGTGACCTGCGGGAGCTGGCGGCGGCCGGTTTGTGCCAGAAGGTGTACGGGGGAGCGGTGCCGGTCTCGCCGGCGCTGGGCGACTACGGGGCCCGGCGGTCGATCGAGCCGGACAGCAAGCGGGCGGTGGCGGCCTGCGCGGCCACCTTGATCCAGCCGGGCAGCGCCGCGATCCTCGACGGCGGCACCACCACGCTGGCGGTGACCCGGGCGCTGCCCGCCAGCCTGGAGTGCACGGTGATCACCCACAGCCCGACGATCGCCAGCGCGCTGCTGGACCACCCCGGGGTGGAGATCATCCTGATCGGCGGCCGGGTGTTCAGGCACTCGGCCGTCACCTGCGGGGCCGCCGCCGCCGAAGCGGCCGCGGCCTACTCGGCCGACGTGTTCCTGCTCGGCGTCACCGGCGTCCACCCGGTCCACGGCCTGACCACCGGGGACGCCGACGAAGCGGCCATGAAGCGGGCGCTGGCCCGCCGGGCCGCCGAGACCTACGTGCTCGCCAGCACCGAAAAGCTCGGCACCGCCTCCCGGTACCAGGTCCTGCCACTGGGTGACGTGGCCGGGGTCGTCACCGACGGCCGCGACCACGAGGTGGCGGGCCAGCTCCGCGAGCACGGGGTGACGGTGCTCAGCCCGGCCAGGCACCAGGGGAGCTGACCTGGCCGAGGCACCCCTGACCGGCCGGAGGGATCGGTCGACCGGTCAGGGGTGCGGCCCTTTAGTTAAGGACGGAGGACACCGAGCAGACCATCCGCCTCGTCGTTGATGCCGGCCGTGAACCAGACCGCGCCGGTGCCGCGGTCGACGACGTGACCGGTGGCGTAGCGGGCGAAACCGTGCCCGGGCCGGGCGAAGACGTTGATCCGGCCGTCGCCGAAGTTGCCGATCAGCAGCGACCCGGCCGCCGCCCCCCAGCTGCGGGGCGCGATAGCCAGGCCCCAGGGGGCATTGAGCGCACCGCCGGTGGCGACGCGGGCGATCAGCCGCCCGCTGGTGGTGTACTCGTCGACCGCCCCGATGCCGGCGCCGACGCCCTCCTTGTGGGTGGCCGGGTCAGGCCGGTCGTAGGTGACGAACACCCGCCCGCCCAGGGCCTGGGCGTTGAACGGCACGTACCCGGGTCGCGGAACTGCCAGGCCGCCAGCTTGACCGGGTGGAACGCGGAGTCGAAGACGTCGACGGCGCCCTGGGCGAAGTTGGCCGCGAACAGCTCGTCGCTGCGCCCGGCCCGGGCGACCGCCAGCCCGGTGTACCCGGCGCCGGTGACCGTCGCCCCGTCCTGGGCGTTGCCGATGAGCGGGTCGGCCGTGGGGCTCCACGCCTCCAGGTGCCCGTCCAGGGTGGCCCAGATGAACGCGGCCGGGGCGCTGCCCTGGCTGCTGCTGACCACGAAGCCGGTCCCTGGGTTGGCCACCAGCCCGCTCGGCCCGGCCACCGACCCCGGCAGCGTGACCCGGACGGCGCCGGACTTGGTCACGGCCGACGAGCCGGGGGACAGTGAGTAGACGGTGGAGCTGTCGGTGCCCCGGTTGGCCACCCACAATGGTGAGGTCGAGGTCAGCGCGGCGCCCCACGGGTTCTTCAGGTCCGGGTCGGTCAGCCCGGCCAACCCGGGTACGTCGGAGGCCAGGTTGACCTGCCGGAGGGTCAGGTTGCCGCGATCGCGCGCGGCCGCTGCCCGGGGCGGGGCGTGGCCGGTGCTGGCGAACGCCGTCGCGGGCGCGGCCAGCAGCAGGGCCGCGGCCCCGGTGACGGCGGCGATCGCGGAACCAGGCCGGTGAATCCGGTGCACGGTGAATCCTCCTGGGGAAAGTTGGCGGGAGTGCCCCCCAACCCACCAGTTCGCGATCAACAGCTGGACGACGCTTCATTGACGACTGAGCCGACCCGGACCCTCCTGATACCCAGCTTTACATAATGCGCATTATCGGCGCACGGGAGGATGCGGCCAGAAGGGGTTCAGGAATCGTTGCCCGGTGCGACTCAAAGCCAGAGGCCACTGCCGGCCTGGGGGCGGCGGCCGCCGCCTGGGCGCCCTGGAAATGACACGCCGGCCAATGCCGGTAGCGACGAGACTTGGTTCTGCGGCGTATACCCGGTTCCTCACCGCGGCCAGAATGGGCCCCTGGGTAAATGCCGGGAATATCTGGGAGTTTGGCCGAGATCGTTGCTTATATTCCTGCCCCGGAAGCGCTGGTCAGGCGCGGCGGCGAGGTTACGGCGGCCGGCGGGCGGCGGGATCCTCCACCCGAATTGGCAGCGCACAAGCAGCAAAAGAGTTATTTCAGCCACAATCGGTACACAAGATTGAGGCCTGATCGCTCCGGGTGCTTGCACTGAGTTAAAGGCGGAACAATACAATGCCCCTGAGGTCTGTGATTTGTTTTGGATAAAGATGTGCTTGGGGGGATGCCGTGAGATGGCGGCGGCATGTGCTTGGCGGTTACACGGTCTGGATGGCCGTGCTCATCGCGGTGTACTACGGCCTGCCCGCGCTGCGCGCAGAGGCCTGGGGGCTGATCGGGCTGAGCGGGGTGGCCGCCATCGTGACCGGCGTGGCTGTCCACCGGCCGCTGCGCCGGGCGCCCTGGCTGCTGCTGGCCGCCGCGCTGGCCTGTTTCGCGACCGGGCAGGTCAGCTACCTGATCGCGCATCTGATCGGGGTCCAGCTGCCGTTCCCGTCGTTCGTGGACGCGCTGTACGTGATGACCTATCTGCTGTATGCGGCCGGCCTGGCCATCATCAGCTGGTGGCGTACACCCGAACACGACCGGCGCAGCCTGATCGACGCGCTGATCCTGACGGCCGGCCTGGCCCTGCTGTCGTGGATTTACCTGATCCTGCCCTACGTGCACAATCCGGGGCTGTCCGGGCTGCAGAAGGACGTGGCCATCGCCTACCCGCTCGGCGACGTGCTGATCCTGGCCATGCTCGCGCGGCTGCTCGCACCCGGCACCGGGAAAGCCCGGTGCGTCCAGCTGCTCACCCTCGGCGTTGTCGCGGGCCTGGCCGCCGACGTGTCGTACGGTGCGATCTCGCTGTACGGATCGTTCCACAACGGCACCGTCATCGACCTGGGCTGGGCGGTCCTTTACGGGGCATGGGGCGCTGCCGCCCTGCACCCGTCCATGACCGAGCTGACCACGCCGGTGACCCGCCAGCCAGCCGAGGTTTCACCGGTCCGGCTGACCGTGCTGATGCTGGCCTCCCTGATCGCCCCGACCGTGCTGTTCATCTCCTCCTTCCTGCACCGCAACCCCGAAGACCGGATCATCGCGGTATTCTCCGCCATCTTGTTCCTGCTGGTCTTGACCCGGCTGTGGGACATGGCCACCTCACACCGCCGCACGCTGCGCCGGGAGCGGGCGGTCCGGCAGGCGGGCGCGGCCCTGGTCGCCGCAGCCACCGTGGATCAGGTCGCCGCCGCCGTCAGGGCCGCGACGGACCTCCTGCTCGGCCCGGCCCAGGCGGGTGACGTGCTGCTCGCGGTCGGTACCGGCAACACCCTCCGCGCGGTCCCGGCGGCCTCGGCCGGCCCGCAGGCCATGAGCCAGCTGGCCGGGCTGGCCGGGCCGTGGCTGGTGCAGGCCGGGAACTCCGGCTCCTGGCTGGCCCCGGTGTCCGCGCTGCCCGGGCCAGCCCGGGCTCTGGTTCCGGGCGCCCAGTCGGTGCTGGTGTGCCCGCTCGCCCTGGAAGGCCGGCCGTCGGGCGACCCGCTGCTCGGCGTGCTGGCGGTCTTCGGGGACCAGCGGACGCTGGCCGATCTGTCCGCGACCATGGAAATCCTCGCGCACCAGGTGGCGCTGGCCGTGGAGCAGATAGAGCTGCGCGGGGAAGTGACCCGCCGCGACAGTGAGGCCTACTTCCGCACCCTGGTCCAGGACACCTCCGAGGCCATCCTGATCGTCGGCGACGGCGGGATCATCCGCTACGCGACGCCGTCGGCCAGCACGATCTTCGGCGACGTGGACATCGAGGGCGCCAGCCTCCGGGACCTGGTCGCCGACGGTGAGCTGGACGACCTGGCGGGCGCGCTGCACGCAGCGCCAGCCATCACCAGCGCCAGCGCCCGGTACATGGACCGGCAGATCACCCGCCGGGACGGCGTCCGCGTCCAGGTCCAGGTCCGGGCCAGCGACCTGCGCGGCGACCCGACCGTGGCCGGCCTGGTGCTGACCCTGCGGGACGTGACCGAGCAGCACCAGCTTGAGGACCAGCTCAAACACCAGGCGTACCACGACGCGCTGACCGGCTTGCCCAACCGGCTGCTGTTCCAGGACCGGATCGCCCCGGCGCTGGCCGCAGTCCAGCGCCGCGGCGGCGTTTGCGGTGTGCTGTTCGTCGACGTGGACGACTTCAAGACCACCAACGACACCATGGGCCACGGCGTCGGGGACGAACTGCTGGCCGCCGTCGCGGCCCGGCTGACCGGCCTGATCCGTGAAGGCGACACCGCCGCCCGGCTCGGCGGCGACGAGTTCGCCCTGCTGATCACCGACGTGGCCGACCCGGCCGCAGTCGAGTCGGCCGCCGCGCGGGTCATCCAGGCGTTCAGCATCCCGTTTGAGCTCGGCACCGCCACGGTGATGGCCACGGTCACGATCGGCGTGGCCACCACCAAGGACAGCGCCGACACCGATGAGCTGCTCCGGCATGCGGACCTGGCTCTGTACGCGGGGAAAGCAGCGGGCAAGCGGCAGTGGCGGCGCTACCAGCCGGTGCTCAGTGCGGGGATGATCCGCCGCCGCGAACTGACAGCGGCGCTGGAGGAAGCGGTGGGCCGGTCTGCTTTCACCCTCGCCTACCAGCCGATCGTAAGTCTCGCCAGCGGCGAGCTGGCCGGGTTCGAGGCCCTGATCCGCTGGCCGCACCCCGAGTGGGGCATGATGCAGCCGGACCAGTTCATCGCGCTGGCCGAGGAGACCGGGCTGATCGTGCCGCTGGGCTCGTGGGTCCTGACCCAGGCCGCGACCGACCTGGCCCGGTGGCGCCGGGAAACCAGCCCGCACGCCCAGCAAACGGCCCACGGCGTGTACGTCGGCGTGAACGTGTCGGCCCGCCAGTTCACCACCCCCGGGTTCGTTGACGGGGTACGCCGGGTCCTGGACATCTCCGGGCTGCCGCCCGGGGCGCTCACGCTCGAGCTGACCGAGTCGGTGCTGCTCCGCGAGGACGACCGGGTCCACGCCGACCTGCACGCGCTGCGGGACATGGGCGTGAAACTGGCCATCGACGACTTCGGCACCGGCTACTCCTCCCTGTCTTATCTGCCCGAGTTCCCGATCGACGTGCTGAAGATGGACAAGTCGTTCGTCGATGGGATCGCAGTGGACAGCCAGCGGCTGGCCCTGGCCGAGAGCATCGTCCAGATCGCCAGGACGTTCCAGCTGCAGGTCATCGCGGAAGGCATCGAGAATGAAGTCCAGTGGGACCTGCTGACCTCGATGGGCTGCCAGTACGGCCAGGGCTACCTGCTGGCCATGCCGATGCCCGCCCAGCAAGCCGAAACGCTGACCAGGATCGGCTCCCGCTTCATACCCAGCCTGCCGCGGCAAGCCGCCGGGCCCGAGACGCCCCTGTAGCCCACCAGTTACCGTAGGGTCATGCCCGACCTTGCCGTCGTGACCACCGCGGACCGGCCCGACCTGGCCGATGAGCGCTCGGCCGCGCTGCTGGCCGTCTGGCCCGAGTTCGTCCTCCACGACCAGGTCAACGACAGGCTCATGGACCGGGTGACATCGGCGTGGCCCCGCTACGACGTGACCATCCTCGACGCCGGGCAGGTGGTCGCGGGCGGCTGGGCGATACCGCTGCGCTGGGACGGCACCGTACCGGGCCTCCCGGACGGCTACGACGGCGCTCTGATCACCGGAGTCAGCGGCCTGGAACAGGACGTGGCGCCGGACACGCTGTGCGTGATGGCGGCCGCGGTCCGCCACGGTCGCCAAGGCGGCGGCCTGGGCGGCCGCATCCTGGCCGCACTCCAGGCCCGGGCCACCGGCGGCGGCCTGACCCGGATGATCGCCCCTGTCCGGCCCGTACTCAAGGCCCGCTACCCGCTCACCTCGATGGCCAGCTACGCCCGGTGGACCCGCGCCGACGGCACTCACCTGGACCCCTGGATCCGCACCCACCAGCGGCTCGGCGCCACCATCCTCGGCCCCGCCCCGCGCTCAATGGTGGTCACCGGCACCGTAGCCGAATGGGAGAACTGGGCCCAGATGGCCTTCCCCGAAACGGGCCGGTACGTGGTCCCCGGCGCGCTCGACCCGGTTGACATCGACGTCGACCAGGACATCGGCCGCTACGAAGAGACCAGCCTCTGGATGCGCCACCTGTAACAGCGACGAATACGCGGAAGCCGCGGGCAGCGCCGCCGCCGCGTTCCTCAGCCACGGGGCCTCGGCCTGGCCGAGCAGGTGCGAACGCTCGGCTCCCCCGGCTCGCGGCTACGGCCCGCTCATCACCGACCCGCACGACCGCACCCCGGCGATCGGGGCCCGTCTCCCCCACCGGTGGCTGCCGGACGGCCGCTCCACCCTCGACCTGCCCGATATCGACACGTTCGTCACGATTGAGGCAGAGCCCGGCCGCGTATGGCTGGTCCGGCCCGACGGCCACGTCGCCGCCCACGTGGACCCGGCCCGCGCCGGCGCGACGCTGGACACGCTCGTGGACCGCACGGCCGAGCCCGCGTGAGTCTGACCGCCCGCGCGGCCCGGCGGCCGGCCGTGACGGCCAGCTTTTCGCCGCGGCGTCGGCACCTGGTCACCGGCCCGATATTTGCGCAGGTCAAGATGTCCCCATGACGACAGATCGCGGGCGCCTGGTGCCCGGGGAAGCGGAGGCGGGCGGTTACCGCCCGCTGGTGGCCAAGGACGGCGAGCAGCACCGGGTCCGGGACGACCTGACCGGCACCGGGCTGCCGCCGGGCTGGCAGCGGCCGGCCCGGCCGCTGGCGGTCATCGCCCAGCTGTCCGACACCCACGTGATGGACCACCAGTCACCGGGACGGGCCGAACTGCTCGACCGCTACTCCGACTTCGACTCCCCCATTCGCGACGCGGTCGGCATCGTCGGCAGCTACCGAGCCCAGGAGCTGTTCACCTTCCAGGTGGCCGAGGCCATGGTGCGGGCGGTGCGGCAGATCCGGTCGGCGCCGCTGTCGGGCGCCCCGGTCGACTTCGCGGTGGTGACCGGCGACGCGACCGACAACTGCCAGGGCAACGAGCTGCGGGCCTACATCGACCTGCTCGACGGCGGCGAGGTCCGGCCCGACTCCGGTGACCCGCAGCGGTATGAGGGCGTAGCCGGGCCGGAGGTGGAAGACGAACGGTACTGGCATCCGGACGGCGGGGAACCGGACCTGCCGCGCACCCGGTACGGGTTCCCCGACGTGCCGGGGGTGCTGACCGCGGCCCGGCGGCCGTTCCGGGCAACTGGGCTCGGGCTGCCCTGGTACGCGGTGCACGGCAACCACGACAACATGCTGCAGGGTACGGTGCCGCCCGCGGGCTGGCTGCACGACCTGCCGGCCGGCCCGGTCAAGTTCGTCACCCCGCCCGGCGACGTCGACCCGGCCGGGGTGCTCAGCCGGTTCTACTCCGCCCAGGCCGACGCGCTGCTGGAGCTGGCCGGCGGCACCAAGCTGGCGGTGACACCCGACCCGGCCCGCACCCCGGTGACCCGGGCCGCCCACGTGCACGAGCACTTCCGCACCGCGGGGCAGCCGGCCGGCCACGGCTACACCCGCCGCAACGCCGACGAGGGCACCGCCTACTACGGGTTCGACCACGGTGTGGTGCGCTGCCTGGTGCTCGACACCGTCAACCCGCACGGCGGCTGGCAGGGCTCACTGGACCCCGATCAGCTCGGCTGGCTGGTCGCCGAGCTGCGGGACTGCGCGGCCCGGCCGGTGCTGCTGTTCAGCCACCACGCGCTGGAGACGATGGTCAACGACCGGCGGCCGCCGGGTGCGCCCCGCCGGATCCTCGGCCCCGAGCTGCGGGAGGTGCTGCTGGCCCACCCCTGCGTGGTCGGCTGGATCAACGGGCACACCCACGTGCACGCGATCGAGGCGGTCCGGGACGACGACGCGCCCGGCGGCTTCTGGCAGATCACCACCGCCTCCCACATCGACTGGCCGCAGCAGGCCCGCATCATCGAGCTGCTGGAGACCAGCGACGGCCTCGCCCTCGGCTGCACGGTCATCGACAGCGCCGCCCCGGCCAGCTACCAGCACCACGATGACCTGGCCGACCCGGCCGTGCTGGCGGCGCTGGCCCGCGAGCTGGCCGCCAACGACTGGCAGGTCCGCGACCAGATCACCGCCGACGGCGGGGGCGGCGCGGGCACCGTCGCCGACCGCAACGTCGTGCTGGCGATCGACTGGCCCCGGTCCCCGGCCGACGGCCGGGCCTAGGATGAGCGGGTGCCGAAGGCCCGGATCTCCCGCAAGGTCGGCGATGAGCAGATCGAGGGGGCCGTCCGGCCGGTGTTCCGCCGCAACGGCGGCCAGTACTTCCTCGCCGACCTGGAGATCTACGCCGACGGCAGCATCTACTGCTGGCAGTGGCTCGACCTGGCCGGCCTGAAAGCTCAGCTCGCTTCCGGGCGGATCGCCACCTCCTTCGAGGAGGGCGCGGAAGCCTCCATCTACAACCTGGCCAGCTGGCGGTTCGCTGAGCCGAAATCGTGGCTGACGCCGGACATGCTGACAGGCGAAGTGGCCGATGAAATTGACCGGCTCAACCAGCGCCCCGACTCGACCGGCCGCTGCCTGGATGCGCTGCGCCGATACCTGGACACCCGGGCCGGGGAAGACCAGGACGCGTTGCGCGCCGCCTTCGAGGCCATTCCCGCGCACCTGCGCATGTACGCGCTCGGCGATCAGAACGCGCAGGACTGGCCGCTCCGGTTCCTG
Organism: Actinomycetota bacterium; assembly: GCA_019240215.1. Taxonomy (GTDB): domain Bacteria; phylum Actinomycetota; class Actinomycetes; order Streptosporangiales; family Streptosporangiaceae; genus Bog-532. Next base: position 15,187 of record JAFAYQ010000046.1, read on the forward strand.
ACCGCCCGGCCCGGGCCCAGCGGCCAGCCCGAGGTCTGGTTCGGTCACCGGCACAAGCCGGTGACCGAGGAGATGCACCGGCGGGCCATCGACTACTTTGCCCACTGGCGCCAGGAACACGACCAGGCCCCCAGCTATCGCGACGGCCCGGCCGGCGCCGGCTCACCGACGATCCGCCTGGTTCAGCTGGGCATGCCTGTCCGGTGGGCGCACGATCCCGGCGTCCGGGTCCTCAGCAACGAATACCCGGCGCCGATCACGGTCGACTCGGTCAGCTATCCGACCGTGCTGCACGCGTACTGGGCGCTGGCCGCCGCCGAACCGGACGCGGCGGAGCGGATCCGGCTGGCTGAGCGGCCCTACGACGCCTGGCGGCTGGCCGAGAAGGTGACGGTCCGGCCCGGCTGGCCGGCTGTCCGGGCCGCGGTGATGGCCCGGCTGCTGCGGGCCAAGTTCGCGCAGCATCCGCAGCTGGCCGAGGCGCTGCTGGCGACCGGCGACGGCCGGATCGAATACGGCGGTCTGGCGTCGCCCTACTCGACCGGGGACGGGCGGAACTGGGCCGGCCGGCCGCTGGAACTGATCCGCTCCGAACTGGCCGCCGGGCGGGCGGCCGGCGGAGCCGATCCTGGTTAGCAGCGGCCTTCGAAGGCGCCGCTGGTGAACGTGGTCCAGGGGGTCCAGTTGGTGCCGTCGCTGGAGATGATGACGGCGGCCTTGGCGTTGCCGAGCGGGTCGTAGGTCGACAGGGCGCCGTGGTTCGGGTTGATCTGCCAGTAGCCGCGCTCCCCCACCGTGCCGGTGGCGAACTGCTGGCCGCCCGATTCGGCTTCGGCGATCGAGGCGGCGGTGACCGCCTGGCCGGCTGCGCCGCCGGCCTGCTCCCACAGGTCTTCCAGCTCGCGGCAGTTCAGGGTGCCGCTCAGCATCGACGAGGTCGTCACCGTGGCCGGAGCCGGGGCGCCCGGGGCCGGCGAGCTGGCCGTGGCCGTACCGGGGATCCGGAGCACCTGGCCCACGAAGATCGTGTTGGGATCGCTGATGATCGAGCGGTTCGCTTGATAAAGGCGATTCCAATCCGCGGCATGGCCGTAAAAACGCCGGGCGATCGAGGACAGCGTGTCACCCCGCGCAACGGTGTAAGTCCGGGACGGTTCGGCCTTTTCCGTTTTTTCCTGATGAACAACAACGGCATCGGTCCGCGCGTAAACGGCGGCGGCCGGGGCCGGGTGCATTTTCAGCGTGTGGGCCTGCGGGGCGGTGACCAGCGCCACCCCGGCCAGCGCGACGGCCGGGGTCGCCCTGGTGGCGATGTCGGTGACGTTTTGCAGTTGCGACGGGGCGGCGTGCCTGCCGCAGCGCCTTATTTTCCGTGCGCGGCGGTGCCGGGGTGCTGAATTCACATTTGCGGATACGGCCGACCTGATCAGCGCGTTCGAGCGCAGAAGGCTACGTAATATGTTGGTAATCCTTCGCGGCGGTCAGCTCGCTGAGCAGTTCGGGGGCGGCGAACGGGAACGCGGAGGCCATCAGCCGGGCGAACTCGGCCCCGATCACCAGCAGATCGGTGCTGGTGGCTCGCCGCGCCGCCGTCACCGCGCATGATCCACGATGCGGCCACGTGTGAGTGCAGGATGGCCGCGTCGGCCGGCCGGGCCCAATCCGAGCTGGCCCGGTCGAGGCGGGCCAGCGCCAGCTCGACCCAGCGGCTGCCCTCGATCATCATCCCGCGGCTGAACCAGTACCCTCCCAGCCCGGCGGCCAGGCTGATCCCGTCCGGGCTGGCCGGTGCTCGTGGGCGACCGCGCGCGGCGCCCAGAAGCCGCCCTGGCTGACGCCGAGGACCGCGATCCGGGCCGGGTCGACGTCGGGCCGGCTGGTGAGGTAGTCGATCAGCGGGGTGAAGACGGCCTCCCAGTCCGGGCGGAACGGGATGCCCTTGGCGGACCAGGGCGGCGTTCTGGATAGGGGACGGTGACCGGCTCGATCAGGGTCTGGCCGATCGCGGTGGTGCCGGCGTGCGCGGCCGCACTTCAACGGCGGTCGCGGCGGTCAGCACCGCCCCATCTGAGCTGCCAGAACGTGGCTTGAAGACAGATTGGCGCGGGATTGGAGAAGCCGGCGCGACAGTGAGATCACCCAACCGGCACCGCCCGGCCCCGGAACCCCGGACCGGCGCACGAAAGGACCCCGTCATGTCGGCCACCGAGATCGTCCTGCTGCTCGCCCTGACCGGTTACGCCATCTACCAGCAGACCCGCAAGCACCAGGTCACCGGCTCCAACCGGTTCAAGCTGGCCATCATCTACGGGATCGTCGGCCTGGCCGTCGGCGGGCTGAACCTGCCCGGCAACGCCGCCGCGGTCGGCCTGCTCGCCCTCAGCCTGGCTCTCAGCATCGGCGTCGGGCTGCTGCGCGGCCGCCTGACCAAGGTGTGGGCCGCCGCCGACGGGAACGTCTACAGCCAGGGCACCGCGCTCACCATCGGCCTGTTCCTGGCCCTGGTGGCGGCCAAGTTCGCGATGGGGACCGCCGCCTACTTCCTGCACATCAGCGACGACGGCGGCTTCGGCGAGGTGCTGCTGATGATCGCGGTCATGGTCGCCTTCCAGGCCGAGCTGATCTGGCGGCGGGCCCGCACGCTACTGCCCCCCACCAGCGGCCACAATGGTGCCAGTACGACCAGCAGCATCAGCACCACCAGCGTGACCCGCACCGACCACGAATACGCCAAGTGAAGGTGACCGTGACCAGCTACATCGACTCCCTCGTCGAGGTTCTCGGCGGAGCCGGCGACCGCCCGGTGCTGCGCTCGGCCGGGACCGACACGACCGGAGCCGGCCTGCTGGCCGCGATCTACCGCTACGCACGAGTGCTCGGCCACCAGGGCGTCCGCCCCGGTGACCTGGTCGCCCTGCTCGCCCCCAACCGCCCCGAGGCGGTGGCCGTCCGCTACGCCGCCCACCTGATCGGGGCGGCCGCGGTGTACCTGTCGGTTCCCCCGTCGCCCGAGACCCGGGCGGCGATGATCGCCCAGTTCGACCCCCGCCTGGTGGTGGTGTTCCCCGGCACCGCCGGCCTGCTCCCGGCCGCGGTGACCGCCCCGGTGGCGGCGGTCGGCCCGGTCCCCGGGGTGCCGCTGCGGCTGGACACGCTGGCCGCCGCCCAGCCCGCGCAGCCGCTGGCCCCCCGCGCCCGGCCGTCCGACCTCGCGGTCGTCATCTCCTCGGGCGGGACGACCGGGGTACCCAAGGGCAGCCGCCGCGACTTCGCCACCTACAGCACCAACGTCGCCGTCCCGGGCCCGGCCCCCGGCCGCCGCCAGCTGGCCAACGGCAAGCTCGCCTACCTGACCCAGATCCTGGTCGACCAGACCCTGCTGGGCGGCGGCACCGTCATCTTCCAGGACCAGTTCGAACCCGCCGCCACCCTCGACGCGATCGAGCGGGACCGCATCACCCACCTGTTCCTGGTCGAGCCGCAGCTGTTCACGCTGATGGACGACCCGGCGGTGCCCGACTGCGACCTGTCCTCGCTGCGGGCGCTGACCCACATCGGCGCGATGGCCGCCCCGGTGCTGCGCCGCCGGGCCCGCGCCCGGCTCGGCCCGGTGATCGCCCACACCTACGGGGCCAGCGAGATCGGCATCGTCAGCGCGCTGTCGCCCGCCGAGCACGACCGGCCGTCCCGGTTCGCCTGCGCCGGCCGGATCCAGCCCGGCGTGGACGTGCGGTTCCGCCGCCCCGACGGCAGCCTCGGCCCCCGCACCGGCGCGATCGAAGTCCGGTCACCGGCCATGGCCCAGGGCTACCGGCACCGCCCGGCCGAAGAGGCCGCCAGCTTCACCGGCGGCTGGTACCGGACCGGTGACCTGGGCGCCCTCGACAGCGAAGGGATGCTGCAGATCCTCGGCCGGACCTCCGACATCGGCGGCACCGGCGTCAGCCCGGTCGCGCTGCAGGACACGCTGTGCCGCCAGCCGTCGGTCCGTTACGCGGTCCTGGTCGCCGACCCCGAGCGGGGCGCCCCGGGTGTGGGCGGCCGCGGCTGGGTGGCGGCGGCCGAAGCGTGGCCCGGCGGCGTGGTCGATCCCGAGCAGTGCCGGGCCGGGCTGGCCGCCGTCCACGGCGAGCAGACCGCCGCCTCGGTGCAGGTGATGCCGGTCGAGCAGATCCCGCGGACCGAGCAGGGCAAGCCCAACCGGCCCGCCATCCGCGCCACCGCCCAGGCCGTGAGCCGCTGACCGGCCGTCACACAGTGACCGGCGGTAACGCGGTGACCGGGACCGGGGCGGCGATGTCGGCCAGGTGCAGCCCGCGGCCCGCCTGCCAGGCCTGCTCGTAGGCGGCGGCGCCGAGGCGGCGGGCGGCCTCCTCCAGGATGGCGGGAGTTTCCGGCCGGGCCGGCCAGCGCACCACCGCCCGCCGGTTCTGCTCGCGAGCGGCGGCCAGGAACCGGACCGCGGCCTGGTAGTCGCCGCGGCGGGCGTGCAGCGCCCCGTACAGCTCGACGAACTGGGGGCTGGCCTTGACCCCGAGGACCAGGAAGTCCCCGATGCCGCGCTGGGCCCACTCCAGGGCCGCGTCGACCTGGTCGGTGGCCAGGCAGGCGCGCACCGCCTCCCCGGCGCTGACCCAGCCGGCCCACCGGTTGCCGGCCGCCAGCGCCGCCTCGTGCACGGCGGCCGCCGCGGCCAGCTGGGCGCCGGGCGCACGCGGGTAACCGCGCAGCGTCGCCACCCGCGCCATCAGCGCGCTACCCGCGTCCCCGGTGCGGCCGGCGATCGCGGTGACCTGGTCGGCCAGCTCGCGCGGGAGCCGGGACTGACTGGCCGGGAACACCGGCGCGGTCAGCCGGGCGAACTCATCGCCGATGAGCAGCAGGTCCTCGCCGTCCGCGTGGCCGGCCGCCGCGATCAGGGAGTCCAGGTGCGAGCGGCCGCTGGCGTGGTCGCCGCGCATGAAGTCCTGGGCGGCCACCCCCGCGTGCAGGATGGCCGCGTCGACCGGCCGGGCCCAATCGGGGGCGGCCCCGTCCAGGTGGGCCAGGGCCAGCTCGACCCAGCGGCTGCCTTCCAGCATCATCCCCCGGAAGAACCAGTACCGGCCGAGCCCGGCCGCCAGCCCGACCCCGCCCGCGCTGGGCGCCTCGATCAGCGTCCGGTGCAAGGTGGCCCGCAGCGCGGGCAGGTCGTCGTCCAGCTGGTCGTGGAACTCGGCCTCACCGGTCAGCCCGATCCGCGGCCGGCTGGTCACGGTGTCGATGAGCAGCCGGTCCCGGCGGGCCGCGGCCTGCTCGACGGCGTCGCCGAGGGCGTGGGCGCCGTGGCCGCGGACGATCGCGAGCTGGGCGAACCGGGACGTGCCGCCCGGGCGCAGCGGGCCCTCGGGCACCAGCAGCGACCGGTGCACCAGGCCCGCGACCAGGCCTTCGGCTTCGCCGGGGCGCTCGCCGACCAGCGCCGCCGCCATCCGCGCGGTCATCGCGCCCGGCACCACCGACATCGCCGCGTGCAGGTCCTGTTCGGCCGGGGCCAGCAGCCGGACGCTGCGGTCGACGGCCATCCGCACGCTCTGGCGGCCGCCGCGGCCGACCCGGGCCAGCAGGCTGGGGTCGGTCTGGACCTGGTCGGCGATCTCGGGCAGGCTGAACGCCCGCGACCGGGCGGCGGCCAGCTCGATGGCCAGTGGCACCCCGTCCACGGCGGCGCAGATCCGGGTGGCCAGGGCCAGGTCGCCGGCGGCCAGCGGCCGCCCCGGTACCGCCTCGGCCAGCCGTTCCAGGAACAGTTCGCGGGCCGGTGAGGACGTCTCGTCGCCGACCGGCAGCGGGGCCAGCTCGGCCAGTTCCTCCCCCGCCACCTCCAGCGGTTCCCGGCTGGTCGCCAGCACCACCAGCGGGGTCCCGTCCACCAGCAGGTTCTCCACCAGCTCGGCGGCCGGGTCGAGCACGTGCTCGCAGTTGTCGAGGATCAGCAGCATCTTGCGGGTCCGGGTGAACGTCAGCAGCGTGTCGGCCGCGCTGCTGACCCCGTCACCGGCCAGCCCCAGGGCCGAGGCGACGGCGGCGCTGACCCCTTCGGCGTCCTGGACCGAGCTGAGATCCACGAACCAGACCCCGTCGGGGAATTCGGCCGCGACCTGTTCGGCGATGGCGACCGCCAGCGTGGTCTTGCCGCAGCCGCCCGCCCCGACGATCGTGACCAGGGACGCCGCGCTCAGCCGGAACGCCAGGTCGGCCGCCTCGGCGTCCCGGCCGATCAGCCGGGTCCGCCGCCGGGGCAGGTGCACCTCCGGCGCGGCCGCCGGAGCCGTCACCTCGGGCCGGGACACGGGCTCGGCCTGGGGCCCGGCCTGGCCGGACAGCACCAGCTGCTGCAGCCGCCGCAGCTCGGCCCCGGGCTCGACCCCCAGCTCGTCGCGGAACAGCCGGTCGGCCCGCCGGTAGGCGCCCAGCGCGTCCTCGGCCCGGCCCACCCGGGCGGCCGCCCGCATGTACTGCTCCCACGGCCGGTCCCGCAGCGGCCCGGCCGCCAGTACCGGTTCCAGCTCGACCAGCGCCCGGTCCGGGCGCCCGCCGGCCAGCAGCGCGTCGACCAGGATCTCGGTCAGCTGCCGGTTCAGTTCCTCCAGGCGGGCCACGGCGGCGGCCGCCCACGGCTCGTCGCTCCACGGCGCCAGCGGCCGGTCCCGCCACAGCGCCCGGGCGGCCTCGGTCCGGGTCACCGCCCCGGCCGCGTCGCCGGCCGCCAGCAGCTCACTGGCCTGCGACACCAGCGCGGCGAAGCGGACCGAGTCGACCTGGTCGCCGGTCACCGACAGCCGGTAGCCGCCTGCGTCCCGGATCAGCAGCCCGGGGCCGTCCCCGTGGCCCTGACCTTGACCCCGGCCGGGTTCGAGGAACCGGCGCAGCCGGTGCAGGTGGGAATCCAGCGTCGACGGGGAGCGGGCCACGCCCCGGTCCCCCCACACCGCGTCGGCCAGCGCGCCGACGTCGACGCGGCGGCCCGGGTCGACCAGCAGCCGGGCCAGCAGGCGGCCGAGAATCGGCCCGCCCGGCGCCCGCACCTGTCAGCCGGGGGGCGTTCAGGCGGGGGCGTCGTCCAGGCCCGGCCGCGGCAGGCTCTGGCCGGGCTTGACCGGCAGCAGTACCGCCAGCCCGGCCAGGATCACCACCAGGATGCCGAGGATGCCCCACGACGTGCGGGCGGCGGTCCCGGTCGCGGGCGAGATCGCGATGGCCAGCGAGTACAGCGCCGGCGACATCCAGATCGCGGCCCGCCCGGTGGTGGCGTACAGGCCGAAGACCTCCCCTTCGCGGCCGGCCGGGATGATCCGGGCCAGGAACGTGCGGCTGGCCGACTGGGCGGGGCCGACGAACGCGCACAAGATCAGCCCGAAGATCCAGAACACGATCGCGCCCTGCGCCCGGGTCGCGAACAGCCCGATCGTGCACACGCTCATCCCGGCCAGCGAGGTGACGATCAGCGGCTTGGGGCCCACCCGGTCATCCAGCGGCCCGGAGGAGACGGTGGCCAGGCCGGCGATGACGTTGGCGGCGATGCCGAACATCAGCACCTTGGTGGTCGACAGCCCGAACACCACGTGCCCGATCACCCCGCCGAACGTGAACACCCCGGTCAGGCCGTCCCGGAAGATCGCGCTGGCCAGCAGGAACCAGATCGTGTTGGGGCTGAGCCGCCAGATGTCGCGGACGTTGGCCAGCAGCACGCCGTAGCTGGCCAGGAATCCGGTCCGCTCGGCGGCGACGGCCGCGGCCGGCGGCGGCACCTTCACCGCGAAGAACACCGGCAGGGCGAACCCGGCCGCCCAGGCGGTCGCCACCAGCATCGCCAGCCGCACGTAGAGGCCACCTGCCTTGGGCACGTGCAGCAGGCCGGCGGTGCCGTGCGAGCCGCCGAGCACGAACCCGACCAGGATGATGATCAGCAGCACGATGCCGCCGAAGTAGCCCATGCTCCAGCCGAACGCGCTGACCTTACCGACCGTTTTCGGGGTCGACACCAGCGGCAGCAGCGAGTTGTAGAACACCGACGCCAGCTCGTAGAACACGGTGCCGACGGCCACGCAGGCCAGCCCCAGCCACAGGTAGCCGGGCTGGTTGCGGACGAACGCCATGCCCAGCAGGCAGATCAGCACCACCGCCGAGTTGACCCCGAGCCACAGCTTGCGGCGCCCGGAGGTGTCGATCCGCTGCCCGGCGACCGGGGCGACCACCGCGATGATCACCCCGGCGACGGCGGTGAACACGCCCAGCAGCTCCGACTCCCGGGCCGGATCACCGAACGCCGGCCCCGACAGGTAGGTGTTGAACACGAACGTCGTCGCGACCGCGTTGAAGGCCGAGAACGCCCAGTCCCAGAACCCCCAGGCGGCCACAGCCCCCCGGGTAGCCGCCGTAGGCGCATCAATGCTGGTCACTCGCCACAAACTAGCGGGTTCGGATCCTCGCGGGCCTATTTAAGTGATCAAGGACTGGCCGGTCCCGCCCCCAGGTAACGCAGCACCGCCAGCACCCGCCGGTGGCCGGCGTCGCCCGGGTACAGGCCGAGCTTGGCGAAGATCGAGTTGATGTGCTTGCTGACGGCGCTGTCGGTGATGACCAGGGTGGCGCCGATCTCGGCGTTGGACCGGCCCTCGGCCATCAGCGCCAGTACTCCGCGTTCGCGGTCGGTCAGATCGCCGAGCGGGTCGCCGCCCCGGCGGACCAGCAGCTGGGCCACCACCTCGGGGTCCAGCGCGGTGCCGCCGGCCGCCACCCGGCGCAGCGCATCGAGGAACTCGGCCACGTCGGCGACCCGGTCTTTCAGCAGGTAGCCGACGCCGTGGGTGTGGGCCGACAGCAGGTCGGCCGCGTACCGTTCCTCCACGTACTGCGACAGCACCAGGATCGCGATCTTGGGCCACTGGGCCCGGATGACCAGGGCGGCCCGGATCCCCTCGTCGGTGAAGGTGGGCGGCATCCGCACGTCGGCGATCACCACGTCCGGCTGTTCACGTTCGACCGCCGCGACCGCGGCCGCCCCGTCGGCGGCGGTCGCCACCACCTGGAATCCGGCGCTTTCCAGCAGCTTGGTCAGCCCGGCCAGCAAAAGCACCGAATCCTCGGCGATCACCACCCGCCGGGGGACCTGCGGACCTTCGCTCACGCCGACCACGCTACTGCCCGCGGGGCTGGTACGGGCCGCCCCCGTCGGGGCCCGTACCAGCCCGCCGCCCGGCCGCTCATTCGGTGCGCAGGGCCGTGGCCGGCCGGGCCCGGGCCGCCCAGCTGGCCGGCAGGAACGCACCCGCCACCGCGATGACCAGCGCCGCCAGCGCCAGCAGGGCCAGCCGGGAGGGCGGGAACACGGCCGTGAAGCTGGCCGGGATCGCGGTGTGGGCGGTGCCGGCCATGGCCCGGACGGTGGCCGAGTTCAGTGCCACCGCGGCGGGCGCGGCGATCGCCCCCGCGATCACCGCCGGCCCGGCGACCCAGCCCAGCACCATGACCAGCAGCTGCCGGGGCCGCATGCCCAGCGCCTTGTACACCCCGAGGTCGTGGACCCGGTCCCGGGTGGTCATCAGCACCGTGTTCAGTACCCCGAGGCCGGCCGCGACCGCGACCATCAGCGACAGCAGCCCGATCAGCTCGCTGGCGATCGAGTAGAAGTTGCCGCCCTGCGGCGGGTAGGCCTGCCAGGCGTTGCCGGTCCCCAGCGCCCGGTTGACCGCTTCCCGGTAGGCGCTGGCGGTGGTCCCGGGCTTGAGGCCGACGTAGTACTGGCTGAGGTTCTCGGTGGTGGCCATCCCCGGCAGGGTGCCGGCGGAGCCGAACAGGTCCGGGTGGCCGCCCGGGTCGAACACCTCACCGGCGATCCGGGCGGTGACCTGGGCGGTGCCGGTGTTGACGGTGACCGGGCTGCCGATCGCCAGGCCGCTCTGGGTCAGGAACGCGGTGTTCACGTCGATCTGGCCGGGGCCGTCCGGCCAGTGGCCGGCGATCTGCCCGAAGCCGATCCAGGCGGCGTCGCCGCCGTAGACGCGGGCGAACACGTTGCCGGCCAGGCCGGTCACCTTGACCTGGTTGTCGTACTCGGCCACGTAGTGGGCGGTGCCCGGCTGGGCCCGCAGCACCGCGACCATCGCCGCGTCCTGGGCGGCGCTCGGGAACTGCTGCTGCGGCCCGTTCACGTTCTGCTGCATGACCACCGGGGCGCTGGCCGAATGGTTCTGGGCCTGCTCGGCCCGGCCGAGGGAGGAGCTGAGCCCGACCGCGAAGATCACCGCGGTGGCCCCGAAACAGATCGCGGCCAGGCCGACCAGGGTCCGCGCGGGCCGGGCGAACGGGGCCGCCAGGCCCAGCCCGAGCGGCCGGGGCAGCCGCAGCCGGGCCGCCAGCCGGTGGGCGGCGTACCCGCGGCCAGCCCGGGGCGCCCGCCCGGCCGCGATCGCCTGCACCGCCGACAGCCGTCCCGCCCGGATCGCCGGGCCGGCCGCCGCCAGCCCGGTCAGCGCCAGCATCCCTAGCGGCGCCGCCACCGACGCCCACCACGGGACCGACTGGCGGCCGACCCCGTAGGCGCCGGCTGAGTCGTTCAGCACCGGCAGCGCCAGCAGGTTGCCGGCCACCACCCCGAACAGCGCGCCCGCCAGCGCGGGCCAGCCGACCCGGCCCAGGTAGGCCACCACCACCTGACCGGGGGTCAGGCCGAGGCTCTTCAGCACGCCGATCCGCTGGTAGCTGGCCACCACCGCCCCGCTGACCACGTTGCCGACGATCAGCACCGCCATGATCAGGCCGATCAGCGCGAACGCGACCACGAACGGTTCCATGATCGAGCCGTTGCCGGTGGACTCGTTCGCGGCGCTGAGCCAGGACACGGTCCCGGTCACCGCGCCGGACGGCAGCGCCCGCGACACCGTGGCCACGTCCGCCCGCACCTGGCTGAAGCTGGCCGCCTTGGTGAAGCGGTAGAGCATCTGCGTGCTGGCCTGCGCGCCTGGCACCTGCGCATGTCGTGTCCCCTGGCCGTTGGCCGCGGGCGCGGTGGCCTGCAGCTGGGTGATCTCGCTGGGCGTGACCCAGCCGTCGGCGGTGCTGGTGACCGAGTTGGCGAACCCGACGATCGTCAGCTTCGGCTGGCCCCGCAGGCTGGTCACCGTGACCGTGGCGCCGAGGACCGGGCCGCCGCTGCCGGGCGGGGCCGACTGGCCGTCGAGCACCAGCTGGCCCGGGCCGCTGGCCCAGTGGCCGGCGCTGAGCACCAGGTCGTCGACCGGCCCGCCCGGGTTGGCCCGGCCGGAGAGGGTCAGCTGACCGAACAGCTGACCGCCGAGCGCGGTCGCGACCGTGTCGGTGCCGAACGGCCCGGCCGCGGCGGTGACCCCCGGCAGATGGGTGGTGGCGGCCAGCTGGGCCGGGCTGGCCTTGGCGGCATCGACGCCGACGGCCGCGTGGGCGCCCCGCTGGGCGGTGAACGCGTGCTGGAACGGGGCGTTGCTGGCGGACAGCAGCGCGAACCCGAGGGTGGCCGACGCGGTCGCGATCAGCAGCACGGCGCCGATCACGACGGCCTGCAGCTTGTGCCGCCGCACTCCCCCGGTCGCGGTCCGGATCGCCGCCAGCCAGCGCCGGGCAGAGGTCAGCCGGTTCATGCTGGCACCCCGGCGGCGGTGTCGCTCATCAGCTGCCCGTCCACCAGCTCGACGGTCCGGGCCGCGAACCGCTGGGCCAGCGACCGGTCGTGGGTGACCAGCACCAGCGTCTGCCCGTCGGCGTTGAGCTCCCGCAGCAGGCCGGCGATCTGCTGGCCGGTGGCGGTGTCCAGCGCCCCGGTCGGCTCGTCCGCCAGCAGCAGCTCGGGACTGTTGACCAGCGCCCGGGCGATGGCCACGCGCTGACGCTGGCCGCCCGACATCCGGGCCGGGTAGGCGTTCCGGTACTGGGTGATGCCCATCCGTTCCAGCAGCTCATCGGCCCGGGCGCGGGCCTGCCGCCGGGACGCCCCGGCCAGCTGGGCGGGCAGCAGCACGTTGTCCTCGACGGTGAGGTCATCCAGCAGGTTGAAGAACTGGAAGATGATGCCGACGTGCCGGGCCCGGAACCGGGCCAGCGCGGTCTCGCTGAGCTTGTCGATCCGCCGCCCGGCGATGGCGACCTGGCCGGCGGTCGGCCGGTCGAGCCCGGCCACCAGGTTGAGCAGCGTCGACTTGCCGCTGCCGGACGGCCCCATGACCGCCAGCACGTCCCCGGCCGTGACCCGCAGGTGCACGTTGTCGAGGGCGGGCGGGCCGCCTGCCTGGTAGTTCTTGGTCACCCCGTCGAGGCGGATCACCTCGCCGGACATGGTCATCTCGGCACCGAACCTGCCGCGCTCTCGCATCAGGACCTCTTTAATCAGAATGAAAAGGGAACCGATTGGAACCGGTCATGGGTAAGACTGGCTCCCCGCGGGGCGAGCGCACATTGCGCCAGAAACCCGTTTCCGTGGTGCAGCCAGCTGCACCCCTATCGTGTAGTGCGCTACCTGGAGCCGGGCGTGACCCGGTCGTACGGTTAGGCCATGACCACCCTCGCCGCCCGTGCTGACGGGCTCACGCCGCGGTACCGCCGCGTGCCGTGGTCCCCGGCCGCCTGGCGTCAGACCCTGTATCTGGTCGGCGGGATCCCGGTGCAGCTCGCCGCCCTGGCCGTCCTCCTGGTGCCCGCCCTGGCGGCCCGGAAGATCATCTGGGTGATACCGATCCTGTTCCTGGCCGCCGCCGTGTTCCTGGCGCTGCCGCTGCTCACCCAGATCGAGCGGTACCGGCTGCGGGCCACCGCCGGGGTCGACATACCGCCGCGGCCCGGTATAGCGGACCGGTGGAGCGGCCCCGGGCTCGTCGCCATGATCCGGTCCCGGGCCACCTGGCAGCAGGCCGGCTACCACCTGGTCGCGGCGCCGTTCCTGGCCGCCGCGGCGGTGCTGACGTTCCTGCTGTGGCTGGCCGGCGTCGGCTACACCCTCGTCTACGCCTGGGCCTGGACCCGGGTGGACACCAATCCCCTGCGCCACGGCATGTCGGCCGGGGTCGCGCACGTCCCGGTGCTGGAGTGGATCCCGCTCGACCTGGCCCTGACCGCGGGCGGCATCGTCGCGCTGGCGGCCGCGCCCCGGCTCAGCACCGCCGTCGGGGCGCTCGACGCGCGGCTGGCCCGGGCCCTGCTCGGGCCCAGCCGTGAAGAGGAGCTGCAGCTGCGGGTCGAGCAGCTGACCCAGACCCGGGCGGGCGCGGTCGACGCGGCCGACGCCGAGCGGCGGCGGCTCGAACGCGACCTGCACGACGGCACCCAGCAGCGGCTGGTGTCGCTGGCCATCAACCTCGGCATGGCCCGGGCCGAGGGCACCGCCGGGGCCCAGGCGGAGCTGGTCATCGCCGAGGCCCACGAGGAAGCCAAGGCCGCCCTGGCTGAGCTGCGGAACCTGATCCGCGGGCTGCACCCGCCGGTGCTGGAGGACCGCGGCCTCGACGCCGCCCTGTCCGGGGTGGCGGCCCGGATGCCGATCCCGGTCAAGGTGACGGTCGACGTGCCCCGGCGGCCGCCTGCCACGATCGAGGCGGTGGCCTACTTCGTGGTCTCCGAGGGGCTCACCAACATCTCCAAGCACGCCCAGGCCACCCAGGCCGAAGTGTTCGTCCACCGCGCGGAGGACCGGTTGCACATCATCGTCAGCGACGACGGCGTCGGCGGGGCCGACCCGGCCCGCGGCACCGGCCTGGCCGGCCTGGCCAAACGGGCCGCCTCGGTCGACGGCAGCTTCGAGATCACCAGCCCGGCCGGCGGCCCGACCCTGCTCAGCGTGGACCTGCCATGCGCGCGGTGACCGGGCCCGGGCGCTGGATCTGGGGCCTGTCCGGCCTGTCCACCGCGGCTGTGCTGGCGGTGCCGGGCGTCCGCCTGATCACCCACGCGGGGTTCGACCACCAGCATCCGGCCCCGTCGGCCAACCTGATCCGCAAAGTGTCGCTGACCCAGCCGATCACCAGCATGAACGTGCAGAGCGCGGACGGCCCGGTGGTGGTGACGGCCGGCTCGGTCCGGAGCGTGCAGCTCACCGAGTACATCAGCTACGACAAAACGGCCGGCCCGCCGCCCGCAGTCCAGGACTCGGTCTCCGGCGGCCGCCTCACCCTGGCCGACCCGGCCTGCGCGGTCAGCAGCTGCGGTGTGACGTTCGCGGTGACCGTCCCGGCCACCACCCCCGTGTCCGCCACCGTGACCAGCAACGGCGCCCCGGTGTCGCTGACCGGGCTGGCCGGCGCGAACGTCGATTCGGGCGGCGCCCCGGTGACCCTCGAGCACATCAGCGGGCCGGAGACGGTCGGCACCGACGGCGGCTCCCTGCGGTTGAACGGGCTGACCGGGGCGCTGCACGCCGACACCGGCGGCGGCCCGCTGTTCGCCCGGGACATCGACGGGCCGGCCACGATCACCACCGACGGCGGGTCCCTGTCGCTCGACGGCCTGACCGGGACGCTGCAGGCCGACTCCGGCGGCGGCCCGGCCACCGCGCTGGACGTCACCGCCCCGACCGCCACCGTCATCACCGGCGGCGGCAGCGGCCAGCTCACGTTCGCGACCGCGCCGGCCACGGTGACGTTCAGCACCGACGGCGGCCCGGCCACCCTGCAGGTGCCCGGCGGCCCCTACGCGCTGAACGCCGACAGCGACGGCGGCCCCGAATCGGTCAGCATCGCCTCGTCCGCGTCGGCGCCGCGCAGCCTCAACGTGGCCAGCGGCGGCGGGCAGCTGTCGATCGGCGCGGCTCAGCCCCCGGCGGGCTGAGCCTGGGGCCGGGCCGCCAGCCCGGCCACCAGCAGGTGGACCATGGCCCGGGCGTCGTAGTGGGGGTTGCTGGTGTCACCCGCGCACAGGTTGCCGACCGCGTACAGGAAGCCGAACGGGTCGACGTCCCCGCGGATCTGGCCGGCCGCGGCCGCCGCCTCGACCAGGGCGGCGACCACCGGGCGGAGCCGGTCCAGGAAGTAGGCGTGCAGCGGCCCGGACCGGGTGTCGCCGGACTGCAGCGTCCCCGCCAGCCCGTGCTTGGTGACCAGGAAGTCGACGAACATGTCGACCCATTGCCGCAGCGCCGCATACGGAGTGGCGCTGCTGGCCAGCAGCGCGGGCCCGGCGTCGGCGCAGGCCTCGACCTGATGCCGGTAGACGGCGATGATCAGGTCGGCCCGGGTCGGGAAGTGCCGGTAGATCGTGCCCATCCCGACGCCGGCCGCCTTGGCGATGTCGCGGACCGGGGCGTCCACTCCGTCGGTGACGAACACCGCGGCCGCCGCCGCCAGCAGCGTCTGCTCGTTGCGGCGGGCGTCGGCCCGCTTGCGCGGTACGGCCGACTCGATATCCGCACCGCTCGCGGGCACTTCCCCGTGCTGGCTGGCAGGCACCGCCCCTCCGTTCAGCTTGCTAAGCGGAACAATGCTCCGTATAGTTAGCGGAGCAACGTTCCGCTTCATATTCTGCCAGGAAAGGACCGGCGGCGCCAATGCCCCCCACCGGCCAGCCCAGCTTCGGCATCGCGACTCCTCCCCAGCAGGTCAGTTACGGCGACCTGGCCCGGGTGTGGCGCGAGGCCGACGAGTTCCCGCAGATCGGGCACGCCTGGGCGTTCGACCACCTGCTGCCGATCGGCGGCGACCAGGACGGGCCGATCCTCGAAGGCTGGACGCTGCTGTCGGCGCTGGCCGCCCAGACCAGCCGGCTGCGGCTGGGCCTGCTGGTGACCAGCAACCGCATCCGGCCGCCGGCCCTGCTGGCCAAGATCGCCGCGACCGTCGACGCGGTGTCGGAAGGGCGGCTCGACTTCGGCATCGGGGCGGGCTCGCGGACCGACATCCCCTGGGCCCGGCGCGAATACGACGCCTACGGGCTGCCCTACGGCAGCGCCGCCGACGCGGTCGGCGGCCTGGCCGAGGCGTGCACGGTGATCAAGCGGCTGTGGGCCGAGGACCAGCCGTTCGACTTCGACGGCCGGTACGTGCAGCTGAAGGGGGCGTTCTGCAACCCCAAGCCGGTGCAGCGGCCCCGGCCCCCGTTCGTCATGGGCGGCCAGGCCAGCCGGACCCTGCGGGTGGTGGCCGAGCACGCCGACGTGTGGAACTTCCCCGGCGACGACGTCGACGCCGCCCTGGCCCGGGGCGCGGTGCTGGACCGGTTCTGCGCCGAGATCGGCCGCGACCCGGCCGCCATCACCCGGTCGCTGATGGTCCGGGTCAGTTACGACGACCCGGCCGCGGCCCTGGCCGCGATCGCCAGGGCGGCCCGGGCCGGCTTCCGCCACCTGGTGCTCAGCCTGCCCGCCCCCTGGCCGGACCACGTCGCCCGCTGGGTGGCCGAAGAGGTTATCGACAAGTCGGTTTGAGGCTCAGCTGACGTAGTCGGCCAGGTGCTGGCCGGTCAGGGTGGAACCGGCCTTGACCAGGTCGGCCGGGCTGCCCTCGAAGACGACGCGGCCGCCGTCGTGGCCGGCGCCGGGGCCGAGGTCGATGATCCAGTCGGCGTGGGCCATCACCGCCTGGTGGTGCTCGATGACGATGACCGACTTGCCCGCGTCGACCAGCCGGTCCAGCAGCGCCAGCAGCTGGTCGACGTCGGCCAGGTGCAGGCCGCTGGTCGGCTCGTCAAGGACGTAGATCCCGCCCTTGTCCCCCATGTGGGTGGCCAGCTTGAGCCGCTGCCGTTCACCGCCCGACAGCGTGGTCAGCGGCTGGCCGATGGTCAGGTAGCCCAGGCCCACGTCGGCCAGCCGCCCGAGGATGGCGTGCGCGGCCGGGATGTGCGCCTCGCCGGCGCTGAAGAACGCCAGCGCCTCGTCGACCGGCATCGCCAGCACCTCGCTGATGTCGCGGCCACCGAGATGGTAGTTCAGGACCTCGGTGTCGAACCGCTTGCCGCCGCACACCTCGCAGGTGGTGGCGACCCCGGCCATCATCGCCAGGTCGGTGTAGATGACGCCGGCGCCGTTGCAGTTGGGGCAGGCACCCTCGGAGTTCGGGCTGAACAGGGCCGGCTTCACCCCGTTGGCCTTGGCGAACGCTTTACGGATGGGTTCCAGCAGCCCGGTGTAGGTGGCCGGGTTGCTGCGCCGGGAGCCCTTGATCGGGGTCTGGTCGACCAGCACCACCCCGTCCCGGCCCGCCACCGAGCCGCTGATCAGCGAGCTCTTGCCGGATCCGGCCACCCCGGTGAGCACGGTCAGCACCCCGAGCGGTAGGTCGACGTCCACGTCCTGCAGGTTGTGCAGGCTGGCCCCGCGCACCTCGAGCTGGCCGGAGGCGTCCCGGACCGCGTCCTTGAGCGCCGCCCGGTCGCCCAGGTGCCGCCCGGTGATCGTGCCGCTCTGACGCAGGCCGGCCACGGTGCCCTCGAAGCAGACGGCGCCGCCCGCGGTGCCCGCGCCGGGGCCGAGGTCGACCACGTGGTCGGCGATCTCGATCGTCTCCGGCTTGTGCTCGACCACCAGCACGGTGTTGCCCTTGTCGCGCAGCCGCAGCAGCAGGTCGTTCATGCGCTGGATGTCGTGCGGGTGCAGCCCGACCGTCGGCTCGTCGAACACGTAGGTCACGTCGGTCAGCGCCGACCCGAGCTGGCGGATCATCTTGGTCCGCTGGGCCTCACCGCCCGACAGCGTCGAGGCCGGCCGGTCGAGTGACAAGTAGCCCAGGCCGATCTCGGTGAACGAGTCCAGGTGGGCGCTGAGCGCGGCCAGCAGCGGCGCCGCCGACGGCTCGTCGAGGCCGTCGACCCAGCCGGCCAGGTCGCTGATCTGCATGGCGGACGCGTCGGCGATGCTGATGCCGTCGATCTTGGAGGACCGGGCCTCGCGGCTGAGCCGCGTCCCGCCGCATTCGGGGCAGGTGGTGAACGTGACCGCCCGGTCCACGAACGCGCGGACGTGCGGCTGCATCGCGTCCGGGTCCTTGGACAGCATCGACCGGGTGATCCGCAGGATCAGGCCCTCATAGGTCATGTTGATGCCGGCGATCTTCATCCGCACCGGCTCGTGGCGCAGGAAGTCGTTCAGTTCCTTCTTGGTGAACCTGCTGATCGGCTTGTCCGGGTCGAAGAAGCCGGACTCGGCGTAGAGCCGGGAGTTCCAGCCGCCGCCGGTGTAGCCGGGCACGGTGATCGCGCCGCCGCTGATCGACTTGGTCTCGTCGTACAGCTCGGTCAGGTCGATGTCGGTGACCGTGCCCCGGCCCTCGCAGCGCGGGCACATGCCGCCGATGATGGCGAAGCTGCGCCGTTCCTTGACGGTCTGGCCGGCCCGCTCGAACTTCACCGCGCCCGCCCCGCTGACCGAGGCGACGTTGAACGAGAACGCCTGCGGTGAGCCGATGTGCGGCTGGCCGAGGCGGCTGAACAAGATCCGCAGCAGCGCGTAGGCGTCGGTGGCGGTGCCGACGGTCGAACGCGGGTCGCTGCCCATCCGCTGCTGGTCGACGGTGATCGCGGTGGTCAGGCCCTCGAGCACGTCGACCTCGGGGCGGCCGACCGACGGCATGAAGCCCTGCACGAACGTGCTGTAGGTCTCGTTGATCAGCCGCTGCGACTCGGCCGCAATCGTGCTGAACACCAGCGAGCTCTTGCCCGAGCCGGACACGCCGGTGAACACGGTCAGCCGCCGCTTGGGGATCTCGACGCGGATGTCCTTGAGATTGTTCTCGCGCGCACCGTGCACGCTGATCAGGTCGTGGCGGTCGGCCGCGGTCATCAGGTCTCCATCTGGTTGTTCTCGGCCGGGTGGTTCCCGGCCAGGGCGGCCCGGGCGGAGCGGGCCCACTCCAGGCTGGCACGGTGGACGGCGATGCCGTGCCGGACCGCCAGCTCGCCGTGCTGATTCGGCAGCGTCCCGCCCGCCACCAGCTTCTCCATGCCGCCGACGAACCCGCCGAGCGCCTGGGCGAGGTCGTCCAGGAACCGCAGCACCTCGGCCCGCGGCAGCCGGCCCTCCATCTGCGCGAACCGCATCAGGTGGAGCCCGAGGTCGGACCCGACCGTACCCGGGTTGACCGGCTGCCGGAGCCAGTCCTGGTTCATGGCCTGGCCCGCCGCCGTCGCCCGGTACAGCCGCCGCTCCCGGCGGCCGCTCGAGACCTGCTGCTCGGCCACCAGCAGCCCGCGCGCCTCGAGCCGCCGCAGGGCCGGGTGCAGTGCCCCCGGGCTCGGCTGGTACACGCTGGCCGGTGAGCTGCTGAACATTTTCTTCAGCCCGTAGGCCGACCGCGGCTCCTGGACGATCACGCTCAGCAGCACATGCTCGAAGTCGGTCAGCGGGCGGCTCGCGGGGGCCGGCGGCGGGTCGGCCGGTGACGTCATCCTGGCCTTCCAATGGGTCGTTTCGACCTATAGTCTAGGCCAGGGGGCAACGAAGGAGGCACGCCAGTGGACGTGAGCGTCTGGATCCTCAACCTGGTCATCTTGGCCATTGTCCTAGCCGCTGACCTGGGCCGCCGCAAGATCACCCCGATGCGGCTGCTGCGCCCGGTGGTGGCCGCCGCCGTGATCATCCCGTTCTTCTTCAAGGGCGCCGCCTCGTCCGGCGACGGGCTGCTGCTCGAGGTGGCGGGCCTGGCGACCGGCATCCTGCTCGGCGCGCTGGCCGGTTCGCTGCTGCGCATCAGCTACGACGGCCAGGCCCGGACGCCGGTGTCCTGGGCGGGCTGGCCGTACGCGGCCGTGTGGGCGGCGGTCACGGCCGGCCGGATCTTCTTCACCTACGGCGCCAGCCACCTGTTCAGCCGGCCGCTCGGCGGCTGGCTGGTGGCCAGCCACGTCACCGTGGGCGCGCTGACCGACAGCCTGATCTTCGTGTCGATCGCCATGCTGCTCGGCCGGACCGCCATCCTCGCCGTCCGGGCCCGCCGGGCCACCGCCGCGGCCGGCGCCGCCCGCCCGGACGGCCTGGTCACCCGCGAGGCCGAAGCGGGCTGAGCCGGCCGGCGCCGGCGCTGGGGCCCGGCGTCGGCCCGGCTCGCTACTGCGGGTCCTGGAGCAGCCCGAGCACGTTGCCGTCGGGGTCGGTGAACGAGGCCACCAGCCGCCCGTTGGCCACGTCGTGCGGCGCCTCCTTGACCACCCCGCCGGCCGCCGTCACCTCGGCGAGCTTGGCGTTGATGTCGCTGACGTGCCAGTACGCCACCGGCGAGGTCATCCCCTGGGCGGCGCCGTTCGGCACCAGCCCGATGTGCTGCCCGGCCAGGTCATACCCCACGTAGTAGGGCGCGTCGGCCGACGGCTCCACCCCGAGCAGCGCGGTGTACACCGCTTTGGCCTTGTTCACGTCAGAGACGGGGTGCAGCACAGTCTTGATGCCCTCGTTGTCCGAGCCAGCCATGACCACTCCTCCATACTCAGTTCCGCTTGATTCCTACGCTGGCCAGGCTAGTGACGGCCCCATGAGCTGCGCTTCTCCATTCCTGCCCAGTCGCTGGCGAGGGTCTTGAAGCTCTTGGCTCAGCGAGAATTGCCGATGCTTCTTGCTGTTATCAGAATGAATAAAGGGGCGTGTTGGAAAAGGGAACCGCAGTGCGGCGGTTACGGGCAACATCGCCCTGAAGTCAGTGGCTGCAAGCAGGCCGGAGTGGCCCTGCGCGGGCGGCTCGGGCCGGCCTTTTCAGCGTGGAAATTCCCGGCATGAGCTGCCCTCTGGGCACCCTCCCCCAGGCCGGTGAATGGCGCCACCGTACCGGTGATAGCCGGACCGATGACGCCATCGTCCCGGTCGACAGTCATCGCTGCTGCGACTCCAGTGCCTGCTGTGATGCCTGGGACCGGGGCGTATGACTGCGTGTCTTCGCAGCGATTTAGTCCGCCCGTGAAGGGGTTCAGCACCTGGAGGGGTTCGGTACCTCTGCTTCTTGCTGTTATCACCGGAGTGAGCGGCGTCGGAGCCGGGCGGCTGGCGGGGCGGGCCTCAGCTGTCGGCTAGCAGCGCTGCACGACGCCGGCCGGTCCGAACCGGAGCTGCGGGCCGCCTACGACGACGGCCGGGCCCGGGCCGGCCGGCTGCAGCAGGAGGTGTTCGGGACCTGGCCGGCCGGTTGGTTCCGGGCGGGCACCGACCCGGCCCGGGCGGCCGACACCTACGCGGCCCTGTGCACGATCGGCGTCTATCAGGTGCTGACCAGCGAACGAGGCTGGACCCCGGATCAGGTCGAGGCCTGGTGGCTCGACTCGCTCACCCGGCTGCTGCTCAGTGACTGACGGCCCGGCGACTGCCGCGAAGCTTCGTCTAGATAGCGCGCCAAACCAGCTCGAGCCGATCCAGGTCATCGAAAATTCCGGATCGGACTTGCAGGATCTCATGGAACCTCTCAGGATTCATATCCTGGTATCGCTCTATCGAGAACTCAATTGTGTCGGCTTTATCATTCATATCACGCAGGATTTTCCGGCTTTCAGTCTGCAAACCTTGCGAACTGAATTGCGGTGCCGCGAGAGCGATTTCAACGGCATTGAATCTTTCGCGCAGTCCAGCGAGAATCCTCGCGCTCGCGACCTCATTGCCCGGATTAAGATTGCCGGCCAATTCTCTCATTTCTGCGATACTGGACACCAGGGCATCGCGGGGAAGCTCAGGAGCCCGGCTGACCTCCAGGGCGCGGGCCTGCTGATCCAGGCGATCAGGCTCGACGGTGGTCAGCGTCGGCCCGGCTTTAGTCCGCAGGTATTCATAAAACGACTCCGGCAGCTGCCCGAGCCGGGGATCAAGATCCCGAAGAGCGTTTTCCTCGCCCTTGAACTGACGCTTGATCGCATCGATAAACGCCTGCCGATTACCCTGGAGCGCTTGGTAAGCGGCTTGCCAATCAGTTCTGAACGAGATGGTGTTGAGTACGATGGATACATCAACGTCATCATCGGCAGGGTCTTTCGGTTTCGGCGTGATCATCCTGAATATGATGTAGGAGTTGATATATCGCTTAATCTCGCGCGGGTTGATCTGCGAATCGGCGGAGATGTACCCCAGGTGCGGCCGGATAAGCTCCACCAGGCTTTGGTGCTCGTCCGACCCGGACAGCAGATCGGTCAAAAACTCGTCCACCTGGTCTGCTGCCACCGCCGGAAGCGCGAAGGGAACCTGAAAAAGTTTCTTCAAGTATTCGCTCCCGCTGATCGGCGGGCGCGCAGCAGGTTCGGCGGCCGTGTCCGAGCGCCGGTAGTGCCAGTCGATCGCGGCCTCGATCACGGCTTGGTCCAAGCCCACGACGAACACGACGCCGGCCTGGTCAAAGAACAGCTTCATTGACTCGAGGACCTGCAGTGCGTTGGCGGGCAGGCAACGATCCAGGTCGTCGATGAAGATCACGATTCGCTGCTGGCGGTCTGGGCCGTCGCCGGTGGTGAACTGGGACAGCGCCTCTTTCAGGGCCTTGAAGCTCGCGTGATACGGAGATTGGGGCGCCCTGGCCGCCTCGTCGTCGTCTTCGCCGCGGTCCCTTCCCCATTCAGCGAAGGCCTTGTCCGCATCGACGCCCACTTCGATCACCGGCAGCTTCAGCTTCACGCTTAGCCCAGCGATGAGTGCTCTGGTGGCTTTGCCCACCGCCGCAGCCGCCTTCAGGGCCTTTTCGCGTGCAGTCTTGCCGTACTCCAAGCCTGACGTTTTGTTGTCGGCCCAGGTGACCAGCTCATCTCGCAGCACATCGAGCAGGGGCACGATGAGGTGGTCTTCCTTTTCATACCGCCAGGCGTTGAACCAGACCCGTACCGATTGAGTGCCCAGCTCACGCTCGACGGCTTCCATCAATGTCGTCTTGCCCGAGCCCCATCCGCCGAAGATTCCAATGGAGAACTGCGGGTCACTGCCTTCGATGATCTGGCTCATGACCTTCGCGTATTGGGCGAAGCCAAGTACGGGCTTCGCCGAAGGGGTGTCGAGCAGAATTCTTGGCGGCACTAGCGGCCCTGGCCCGACATCCCGGCCAGAATCCGGCTTCGGGGTCTTCGGCATAGCCGAATGTTAAGCGGACCCGGTCAGCTTGGCCGCCACCGTCAGGAACTTCTCCGCCTCCTGCTGATGGCCGAGGCGGAGCAGGAACAGCCCGGTCGAGACCCGCTCGGTGAACGCCCATTGCCAGATCGCCTCGGGGTCGACCCGGGCCAGCTCGCCCGCGCGGCGGCAGCGGCCACGGGCGATGGCGGCCGTGATCCGGGCGTCCCGGGTCAGCAGGTCGTCGTTGAAATCGCGGAGGATGACCCCGAGGTCGTGGGCGGGCTCGGAGGCCAGCCCCTCCGGGTCGACGAGCCGGAACGACCCGTCCCCGGCCTGCAGCAGGTTGTACTGATGGGCGTCGCCGTGCACGAGCACCGCCTCGGCCGGATCGAGCGCCGCCGCCCGCGCGATGGCGTAGCGGACCGCCTCCGCGACCGTCGCCTCCGGGCACGGCTGGGACAGCTCCTCCCAGGCCGAGACCACGAAATCGGCCAGCCAGCGGGCCTTGGCCCGCCCGTCCGGCAGCGCGTCGGGGTCCGGCAGCGGATCGGCCGGCATCGGCCGCCAGCCGCGGGCGGCCGTGTGCACCAGCGCGTCCAGTTGCTGCGCGACCGGCCAGCCGAGGGTGTTCAGCGGGTCGCCCAGCCGTTCCAGCAGCATCGCCTGCCGGGGCAGGTCATAACGGAGCAGCCCCACGTAGGGGTCGCCGCCGGCCAGCCGCAGCGTGCGCAGTTCCTGCCCGAACGGGGCGAACCCGTTGACCGGCGGCAGCGCCACCTTGAGCACCGCCAGGCCGCCGTCGGTACGGGTCACCTCGGCCACGTAGGCGGCGTTCCCGCCCAGCAGCGGCTCGCCGACGGTGATCGACCAGTCCGCTTCCAGGCTGGCCAGCAGATCCGGCAGCGTCGCCAGCCAGCGCTCGCCCGCCTCCCCGGCCGCCCGCAGCGACACCGCCAGCCGGTCGGGCAGGCGCACCGTCCCCAGCTCCCCCGGCCTCACCGGACGTCGGGCGCGTGACCGCGCCGGTCTGTGTCGTCCACCAACTGCATGGTGCCCAGCATGGCATTTGTCGTGATTGCGCGTGAGTGCGAAGCCGCGGCGCTTCTTGCTGTTATCAGAGTAGGGAGCTTGGCGTACGGGGGTAGCTTGGCCTGCAGACGCCCGCCCACCGCAAAGGGGAACGGGACTGATGGCCCGGACGTACCATCTGGGCCCCACCCGGCGGGCGGGCAACTTGGTGATCACCGCGCTGATCCGGGCGGGCACCGGCGGGCGGGCCAACTACCTGCTCACCACCGTGGGCCGCCGGACCGGGCAGTCCCGGACCACCCCGGTCACCCTGGTCGAGAACGCCGACGGCCGCTGGCTGGTCTCCCCCTACGGCAACGTCGGCTGGGTGTACAACGTGCGGGCGCACCCGCAGGTCACCCTGCGGCAGGGCCAGCGGACCGAGGTCGCGCGGGCCGAGGAGGCCGTGCCGAGGTGGCCGGCCCGGTGCTCAAGCAGTACCTGGGGCGGGTCCGGGTCACGGCGCCGTTCTTTGACGCGGCCGCCAAGGACCCGGTGGAGGCGGTCGTGCAGGAGGCCGCCCGGCATCCGGTGTTCCGGCTGAGCGGGACGCCGGCCGCGGCCTGAACCCCGCCCGGTCGCACCCTTTTAATCAATCGGTACCGGACTCCATGGCCGCGCGATCCAGCAGTTCGTCCTCGCCGAGGCCGTTACCGCCTGATGCGATGGCGGCGGCCCCGCCCTTGGACATGGCGCCGATCAGGCCGGTCGAGGCCGCCTGGGCCGCCCCGATCAGCGCCGGGTGGCTGCTGCCGACCATGCCCAGGCCGGCGTACTGCTCCAGGCGGGAGCGCGAGTCGGCGATGTCGAGGTTGCGCATGGTCAGCTGGCCGATCCGGTCCGCCGGCCCGAACGCGGCGTCCTCGACCCGCTCCATCGACAGCTTGTCCGGGTGGTAGCTGAACACCGGGCCGGTGGTGTCGAGGATCGAGTAGTCCTCGCCCCGCCGCAGCCGCAGCGTGACCTCGCCGGTGATCGCGGTGCCGACCCAGCGCTGCAGCGACTCGCGCAGCATGAGCGCCTGCGGGTCCAGCCAGCGGCCCTCGTACAGCAGGCGCCCGAGCTTGCGGCCCTCGCTCTGGTAGCTGGCCAGCGTGTCCTCGTTGTGGACGGCGTTGACCAGCCGTTCGTAGGCGGCGTGGAGCAGCGCCATACCGGGCGCCTCGTAGATGCCGCGGCTCTTGGCCTCGATGATCCGGTTCTCGATCTGGTCGGACATGCCCAGGCCGTGCCGCCCGCCGATCGCGTTGGCCTCGATGACCAGGTCGACCGGGGAACCGAACTCCTTGCCGTTGATGGAGACCGGGCGCCCCTGCTCGAACGCAACCGTCACGTCCTCGGCCGGGATCTCGACGTCCGGGTCCCAGAACTTGGCGCCCATGATCGGCTCGACCAGTTCGATGCCGTTGTCCAGGTGCTCCAGCGACTTGGCCTCGTGGGTGGCGCCCCAGATGTTGGCGTCGGTCGAGTAGGCCTTCTCGGTGCTGTCCCGGTACGGCAGGTCGTGGGCCAGCAGCCACTCCGACATCTCCTTGCGGCCGCCCAGCTCGCTGACGAAGTCAGCGTCCAGCCACGGCTTGTAGATCCGCAGCAGCGGGTTGGCCAGCAGCCCGTAGCGGTAGAACCGCTCGATGTCGTTGCCCTTGAAGGTCGAGCCGTCGCCCCAGATCTGCACGTCGTCCTCGAGCATCGCGCGCACCAGCAGGGTGCCGGTGACCGCCCGGCCCAGGGGGGTGGTGTTGAAATAAGACCGGCCGCCGGACCGGATGTGGAACGCACCGCAGGTCAGCGCGGCCAGGCC
>JAFAYQ010000056.1 GCA_019240215.1 Actinomycetota bacterium
CGGCTCGCGCGGGGGGCTCAGGCGGGGCGGGCGGCTCGCGCGGGGGGCTCAGGCGGGGCGGGCGGCTCGCGCGGGGGGCTCAGGCGGGGCGGGCGGCGTCACGCCCGGGCGGGCCGGCAGCCCGGTTCACTCCGGGCGCGGGGGCGGTGGGCCGAGGCCGGAGTACTGGCGGGCACGTTCGAAGACGGCGTCGAGCATGGCCGGGGTGACCCGGCCGGTGAACGTGTTCTGCTGGCTGGGGTGGTAGCAGCCGAGCAGCAGCAACGGCGGAGCCGCACTGGCCGCCGCGTCCGCTCCGTCCGACCCGGGCGGGCTGAGCTGAGCCTCGGCCCCGTGGCCGAACGGGGTCCGGCGGCGCGGGAGCGCGAAGCCGGCCGCCCGCAGCATCGGCCAGGCCGCCTGCCAGGCGAAGCCGCCCAGGCAGACGACCACCCGGGCCGACGGCGTTATCCGCCGGAACTCCTCGACCAGCCAGGGCGCGCAGGTGTCGCGTTCGTCGGTGGTGGGCTTGTTGGCGGGCGGGGCACAGCGGACGGCGGCCACCATCCTCGTGTGCAGCAGCCGCTGGCCGTCGCCCGCGTGCACGCTGACCGGGCTGGTGGCCAGCCCACAGCGGTACAGCGAGGCGAACAGGAAGTCGCCGCTGCGGTCGCCGGTGAACACCCGGCCGGTCCGGTTGCCGCCGTGGGCGGCCGGGGCGAGGCCGAGGATCACGATCTGCGGCTCGTCGTCGCCCCAGCCGGGGATCGGGCGCCCCCAGTACTGCTCGGTCGCGAACGAGCGGCGGCGGACCCGGGCCACCTCCTCACGCCAGGCCACCAGCCGGGGACAGGCCCGGCAGACCGACTGCCGGGCCACCAGTTCGTGCAGGGTGGGGGCGCCGGCGGCCAGCTCCTGGACCTCGGCGGCGTCGTGGGCGACCGGGGTGGCGGCAGTGGCCAGGTCCCCGGGCCAGCCGGTCCCGGGCGGTACCGGGCCGCGGGCGGCCTCGGGGGTGGTGGTCATGAGCCCGGGTCCGGGGTGGCGATCGACCAGGCGATGCCGTCCAGGATGTCGTGCTCGCTGACCAGCACCTCGGTGAAGCCGAGGCGGATCATGATCCGGTCGAGGATGAGGGCGCCGGCCCCGATGACGTCGATGCGGCCCGGGTGCATGACCGGGATGCGGGCCCGCTCGGCGTGGGTCTGGGTCAGCAGGCGGCTGGCCACCGTGTGCACCTGGGCGGCGCTGATCCGCGCGTGGTGCAGTCGCTCGGCGTCGTAGCCGGGCAGCTCGAGGGCGATGCCGGCCACGGTGGTGACCGAGCCGGCCAGCCCGACCAGGGTACGGGCCTGCCTGGGGTCGACCACGGCGGCGGCCTCGCCGATGGCGGCGTCGATGTCGGCGGTGGCCGCGGTGACCTGGTCGGCCGTGGGCGGGTCGGCCCGCAGGTGGCGCTCGGTCATCCGCACGCAGCCGATGTTGACGCTGCGGGCCGCGGTGACCTCGCCGCCCGCCCCGAGCACGAACTCGGTCGAACCGCCGCCGATGTCGGCCACCAGGTAGGGCGACGGCACTCCGGACCCCAGCTCGGCCGTCGCGCCCAGGAACGACAGCCGGGCCTCCTCGTCGCCGGACAGGACCTCGGGGCCGGTGCCGAGGATCTCGGTCACCCGGGCGGCGAACTCGCCCGCGTTGGCCGCGTCCCGGGTGGCGCTGGTGGCCACCATCCGCACCGCCTCGGCGCCGCGGTCGGCGATCAGCCCCGCGTAGCCGCTGAGCGCCTTGAGCGTGCGGTCCAGCGCCTCCGGAGCCAGCCGCCCGGTGGTGTCGACGCCCTGGCCGAGCCGGACGATCTCCATCCGCCGGTCCACGTCGGTGAGGGTGGCCCGGGCGGTGTCTACCTCAGCGATCAGCAGCCGGATCGAGTTGGTGCCGCAGTCGACGGCGGCCACGCGGCGGGTCATCGGTCGTCCTTCGCTTCGCCGGGTACGCAGGGGCCGCCGCCGTCGGGTACGCAGGGGCCGTCCGACCACCAGGGGCCGGCCGCGTCGGCCGCCTCCCGTCCGAACGGGTTGCGGCCCGGCCGGGCCAGCTCGTGGGCGACCAGGGCGTGCAGGCACTTGACCCGGCTCGGCATGCCCCCGGCGGTCTGGGTGCCGTCCGGCAGCGGCTCGACCCCGGCCGCGACGGCCGCGTCCTGCCGCCGCTGCTCATAGTCCTGGTGGGCGGCCTGGTAGGCGGCCCGCAGCTCGGGGTCGTCGGCCAGCCGGGCTGTCATCGTCTTCATCAGGCCCGCCGCCTCCAGCCGGCTGATCGCGGCCGCCGCCCGCGGGCAGGTCAGGTAGTACAGGGTCGGGAACGGGGTGCCGTCCGGCAGCCGGGGCGCGGTCTCGACCACGTCCGGCCGCCCGCACGGGCAGACGTGGGCGACCGCCCGCAGCCCGCGCGGGGGCCGACCGAGCTGGGCGGTCACCACCGCCTCGGTCGCCGTGTCCATCACTTGCCCGCGGGCTGGTCCGCCTTCTGGACCGACCCCCACAGCTTCGCGTACCACGATGTCGGGGTGGCCTTCTGCGGGGCGGTGGAGTCCGGGGCCGGGCTGTTGCCGACGATCACGTAGCACTTCTCGTCGGGCATGCAGTAGTGCAGCTGGTCGCGGGCCTGCTGTTCGATGTAGCTGGGGTCGGACAGCTTGCTCTGCTCGGCCTGCAGGCTTTTCACCTGCTGGGACAGCGACTGCTGGGTGGCCAGCAGCTGGTCGATCTGGCGGCGCTGGCCGATGTACTCCCGGACCGGATAAGCCAGGCTGAGCGCGATCGCGCACATCACCACCGCCAGCAGCGCCGCCCGCCCCGTCAGCTTCGTCGGCCGCAGCGGCGGCCGGCCCGGACGGGGCGGGCTGGGCGGTGATGGTGGGCGCGAAGGCCGGTCCGGTTCCGCCATCAGGCTCGTTCCGTGAACCTCGGGAACGCGCTGGAACCGGCGTAGACGGCCGCGTCGTCGAGCAGCTCCTCGATCCGCAGCAGCTGGTTGTACTTGGCCACCCGCTCGCCGCGGGCCGGCGCCCCGGTCTTGATCTGCCCGCAGTTGGTGGCCACGGCCAGGTCGGAGATCGTGGTGTCGTCGGTCTCGCCCGACCGGTGGCTGATGATGCAGGTGTAGCTGGCCCGCTGGGCAGTCGCCACCGCGTCCAGCGTCTCGGTCACGGTGCCGATCTGGTTGAGCTTGACCAGCAGCGAGTTGGCCGAGTGGTCGGCGATGCCGCGGCGCAGCCGCTCCGGGTTGGTCACGAACAGGTCGTCGCCGACCAGCTGGACCTGGCTGCCGATGGCGGCGTTCAGCTCCCGCCAGCCGGCCCAGTCCTCCTCGGCCAGCGGGTCCTCCAGCGACACGATCGGGTAGCTGCTGACCCAGTCGCCGTAGATCGCGGCCATCTCGGCCGAGGACTTGGCCGAGCCCTCGAACGTGTAGCCGTCCTCGCCGTGGAACTCGGTCGCGGCCGCGTCGATGGCCAGCGCGATGTCGCGGCCGGGGGTGAACCCGGCCTTGCCGATGGCCTCCACGATCAGGTCGAGGGCGGCCCGGTTGTTCTCCAGGTCGGGCGCGAACCCGCCCTCGTCGCCGACCCCGGTCGACAGCCCGTGCTGCTTGAGCACCGACTTGAGGGCCTGGTAGGTCTCGGCCCCCCAGCGCAGCGCGTCGGAGTAGGTGGACGCGCCGATCGGGGCGATCATGAACTCCTGGATGTCCACGCTGTTGTCGGCGTGGGCGCCACCGTTGAGGATGTTCATCAGCGGGACCGGCAGCAGGTAGGCGTTGGGGCCGCCCAGGTAGCGGAACAGCGGCAGGCTGGCCGACTCGGCGGCCGCGCGGGCGACCGCGATCGACACCCCGACGATGGCGTTGGCGCCGAGCCGGGACTTGTCCGGGGTCCGGTCCAGGTCGATCATGGCCTGGTCGACCAGCCGCTGGTCGTCGGCCTCGTGACCGAGCAGCTCGGGCTGGATCTCGTCGATCACGTTGGCCACCGCCCGGGTGACCCCCTTGCCGCCGAACTCGTCGCCGCCGTCGCGCAGCTCGACCGCTTCGAAGGCACCGGTCGAGGCGCCGCTGGGCACGCCCGCCCGTCCGATCGTCCCGTCGTCCAGCGCGACCTCGACCTCAAGGGTCGGGTTGCCCCGCGAGTCCAGGATCTGCCTGGCGTAGATTGCTTCGATCGAGGCCACCGATGGCTCCTCAGTCCTGTTCTGGAGGGTGTGCGTTAAGTCCGCCTTCGAGCCTAGTGGAGCCCGGACCTCTGCCGCACCGGCCACGCCGGCTCCCGGTAAGCTCCGAGGGTCAGTCAGCGGGCCGGAGACGGGGAGCGGGGCATGAAGGTTCTGATCGCGGGGGGCGCCGGATTCATCGGCAGCACGATCGGCTCGGCCTGTATCGACGCCGGGATCACCCCGGTCATCGTCGACAACCTGGTCACCGGCCGCCGCGAGTTCACCGCCGGGCGCGCGTTCTACGAGGGTGACATCGCCGACGGCGCGCTGATCGACCGCATCTTCGCCGACCACCCCGACATCGGCGCGGTGATCCAGTGCGCCGCCCTGATCGTGGTGCCGGACTCGGTCGCCGATCCGGTCGGCTACTACCGCGACAACGTGGCCGCCAGCCTGGAGTTCGTGGCGCACCTGATCCGCAACGGCTGCCCGCGGATGATCTTCAGCTCGTCGGCCGCGATCTACGGGGCCGAGCCCGACCTCACCGTGGACGAGCAGTCGGGCATCGACCCGCAGAGCCCGTACGGCCGGACCAAGGCGGTCTGCGAGCAGATGTTCGCCGACATCGCCGCCAGCCAGCCGATCCGGGTGCTGTCGCTGCGGTACTTCAACCCGATCGGGGCCGACCCCAAGATGCGCACCGGCCTGCAGCTGCCACGGCCCAGCCACGCGCTCGGCAAGCTGATCGAGGCGCACAGCGAGGGGGTCCCGTTCCAGATCACCGGGACCGACTACCCGACCCGGGACGGGTCGGGGATCCGCGACTACATCCACGTGTGGGACCTGGCCGCCGCCCACCTGGCCGCGCTCGACCGGTTCGACGAGGTGCTGGCCGGCCCGACCCGGTCCACCGCGATCAACGTGGGGACCGGCGACGGCACCACCGTCCGCGAGCTGGCCGACGCCTTCAACAGCGTGGTCGAGGTGCCGGTGGCGGTGACCGAGGCGCCCCGGCGCCCCGGTGACGTCGCGGGTGCCTACACGCGCAGTGAGCGGGCCCGCCGCGAGCTGGGCTGGCAGCCGCGCTACTCGGTGGTGGAGGGCATCCGCCACTCGCTCGAGTGGGCCTCGATCCGGCCCGAGGTGCTCGGCAACTAGGCCCGGGCCACCGGCGGCCCGGGCCGGCCCGGGCTCAGGAGCCGCCGGTCACGGTGGCACCGGAGCCGGACCTGGTCTTGGTGGCCACCCCGGTGACGTTGTTGCCGCTGGCGGTGACCTTGAGCACGTTGCCGCCGCCGCTGAACGACAGGCCCACGCCGCCCGGGCCGCCGCCCTGAATGGTGTTGCCGGTCACCGCCGCGTACCCGGTACCGCTGTTGGCGCCGGTGATGGCCAGGTAGACGTAGGTGGCGCCGCCCTGGCCGTCCACGTTGAAGATCTTGTTGCCGACGATCGTGGAGCCCAGGCCGTCCTGCGCGTTGGCGACCAGGCCGTACCAGGTCCCGCTGTTCTGTTTGTCGCCGAAGTCCTCGACGTAGTTGCCGGAGATCGTGGTCCCGTAGATGCGCGACAGGTTGAGCGCGTCCTGCTTCACCCCGTACAGGTGGTTGCCGGAGATGTCCCAGCCCTCGGCGTTCGCCATGTGCACGGCGTCGGCGCCCGAGTCGGCGATCTGGTTGTTGTCGAGGAACCCGTCGGTGACCGAGTTACCGGAGTCGACGACCTGGAAGCCGTACTGGCCGCTGCCGGAGATGAAGTTGTTGAGGAACCGGCTGTTGACGCTGGTGTTGCTGATGGCGTGACCGTTGGCGCCGGTGTTGGTGTCGACGATGCCGTTCCAGCAGTTGTTGAGGTCGACGTGCTCGACGTCCACCTGCCAGTTGAGCAGGATGATCCCGTCGGTATTGCCGGTACCGGCGCAGTCGATGGTCAAGTCGCGGATCGCCAGCGGGTCACCGGTCGTCGTGTTGCTGTCCACGTAGCTGGTGGAGGCCAGGACGTAGGCGGCCGAGCCGTCCTGCTTGAGCACCGTGCCGGTGGTGCTGCCGCCGGTGTAGGTACGGTCGCCCGGCAGCGTCAGCCCCTTGGTCAGCAGGCAGGTGCCGCCCTCGAACTCGATCGCGGAACCGGCCGGGCTGCCGTTGATGGCCTGCTGCATCCGGGCCGCGTCACCGCTGTTGTCCTGGCAGGCCACCTTGATCGTGGCGGTCACCGGCACCGCCGTCGAGGACGTCGAGGACGGCGGCGAACTGGCGGTGGTGCCGGATGGATGGGCGACCCACGCCACCGCGAAACCGACGCAGGCCGCTACGATCACGCCCGCGACGATCAACGGCCAGCGGCGCACGATCCGTCGCCGCTGGTGGTCCCCCGAGTTGTGATCGCCCATCCGCGTACGCTACATCCGGCCGACCGCGCGGATGCGACGCGTCACCGCGTTGCTCACCCGGCGGGCCGCGAACTCGGAGCCACAGACGAACCGCATCAGCGGGCCGAACGTCGAAGCTCCGGCCAGGCCCGCGAACCAGAGCCCGGGGACCGAAGACTCGAACGAGTTGGACAGCCGCGGCGAATCCACCAGCAGCCGGATCCGCCCGATCAGGGCCGGGTCCATGAAACCGAGGTTGGCCAGGCTGACCCGGAAGCCGGTCGCGGCCAGCACGTGGTCGACCTTGAACTCGGTCTGGTGGCCGGTGCTGGTGGTCGTGGTGATCAGCGCGCTGTCGCCGACGGTGCGGGCGTCCGCGATCCGCTGACCCTCGTGCACGTCCAGCTGGCCGACCACCCGGTCCCGCAGCCACCAGGCCCCGAACGGCCCGAGCACTCGCTTGACCAGCGCCAGCCGGGTCTCGTCGGGCAGGTAGCGGAAGGCGCCGGCGCCGCTGCTGAACGGGATCAGCCGCCAGTCCGGGCCCAGCGGGGAGCCGACCTCGGGCAGGTACCGGCGCGCGCCCTGGCGCACGACCGGGTCGCCGCCCCAGACCACCGGCCGCCGGGAGATGATCTGCACGCTGGCCCCGTGCTCGTGCAGCAGGGCGGCGCTCTCCAGGGCCGACTGCCCGGCCCCGATCACCGCCACCTCACGGCCGGCGAATCCGTCCAGCGAGGTGTGGTGCGAGCTGTGCGAGATCACGGCGTCGGCCGACGGCGTCCCGAGCGCGGACAGGTCGGCCGGCACGTAGGCGGCCCCGCTCATGCCAGTGGCCAGCACGACCGCGGGGGTGGTGATCTGCTCACCGGTCGCCAGCGTGACCACGTACTGGTGGCCGTCCTGCTTGAGCCCGGTGACCTTGACGTTCTCCACGTCGGGGACGTTGCGCTGGGCGAACCACTGGCCGTAGCGGATGAACAGGTCGATCGGCACCACGTCGTCGCCGACCAGCGGGGTGATACCGGACACGGTGCAGAAGTCCTCGAGCCGGGAGCCCGATCCGGGGGCCGAGAGGCTGGACGCCGACGGCGTCGACTTGAGGAACATGCCGGCCGGCATCTGGGAGTGCCAGCCGGACATGACGTCCCCGAAGGTACGCACCGCGATGCCACGTCCGCGCAGGTGGGCGGCCACGGAAAGGCCGTACGGACCAGCCCCGATGACGACGGCTGGTGCGTATGAGGTTGTAGCTGGCATAGAAGTCCCTCTCAACTATGCGGCCGCGCCCGGCGGCGGTGCATCTGTCAGTGTTACGGCGAAAGAATGAGGTGTTACTGGGTCAAACGCTTACAAGCTGCTCGGTCGATAACTTCGGTAGCGGCGCCACCGGCTGGGCGGACTCGGCTGGCGCCTGGCTGGCCGCCAGGGCCGCCCGGCGGAGGGCGCGGCCCCGCCTCACCCGATTCAGGTAGGTGGCCAGCGGGGCCGCCGAACGGGCCAGCATCGCCACCACCGGCAGCGGGTCGTCGGCGGCGAACCAGGCCAGCTCGGTCTCCCCCGCCTCGGGGAGCGGGGGTAGGTGGTCCGTGCTCCGCCGGCCGGACAGCCGGGCGGTCAGGTCCACGTTCTCGACGATGATCCGGCGGCCCTCGGGCATCGGCGCCGACGGCACCGGGCGACCGGTCAGGTCAAGGTGCATCGCCCGGGCGACGTCGATACCGGCGGCGTTCTCGAACAGCCGGAACTGGGCGCCGATGCGCGGGTTGAAGTCCACCAGCTTGTACTGGCCGTCCCGGCGGTCGAACCGGAAGTCGAGGTCGGCGATGCCGCTGAAGCCGACCCGGTCGCACAGCTGCGCGGCCAGCTCGGCCAGCTTGGGGTTGCTGACCGTGTAGGCCAGCGCGGTCATCCCCGCCTGCGGCGGCCACGACCGGACCTTGATCCCGGTGAACAGCACCAGCGGGTCACCGTCGGCGCCGCGGTAGAGGTGCACGATCCAGTCTTCGGCGACGTCGGCCGGGATGTACTCCTGCAGGATGACGCTGGGGGTGTCGCCCCAGTCGCGGGCCATGGCCAGCAGCTCACCGGCGGAATCGATGATCGTCGTCCCGTTCACGACCGGGTGGTGGAGCCGGGTCCAGGCTTCCAGGTTCTTGGCCACGACCGGGAACGCGGCGTGGGCGGCGAACTGCTCGATGTCCGCCATCGTCTGGGGGAAGGACGAGGCGGGGGCGGGCACGTCGTGCTCCAGGCACAGCTCGTACAGGCCACCCTTGCTGGCCAGCCGGGCCGGCAGGTCCGGCGCCACCTGGGGCAGCAGGAACCAGTCGGCCAGCTCGGCCGCGTGTTCGGCGATGAGGACGGCCGCCTCCTCATCGGTGGGGATGAGGACCGAAGGGGTCCCGATCTGCTGGCCGGCCTCCTTGAGGTGCTTGACCATCAGCTCGGGCTCGGCCCGCTCGCCCTTGGGCCAGACGAACCGTTCCCGGCAGTACCGGGACACGGCGGCGGGCGTCCAGCGGTCCTCGGCCACCGCGTGGACGGGGACGCCGAGCCGCCCCAGCGACCGGATCGCGTCGACCCCGCCGTGATGGATCGGGTAGTGGCCGACCTTGACGATCAGGGCCGGGACGTTCCGGTCGACGTCGGGGGGGACGGGTGCGGAACGCCGCCTCATGAACCGTGTCCGACCGGTGGTGCCTGGGCGGCTCTCCGGACGCATAGTCTCACTGCTCTTTCCCCCCTGCTCGGTGGCGGTCATCCGAGCACCACGAACCGGATAATGACGATGACCAAGAAGGCGACCAGCAGCGGGAACGTCGCCAGGCCGAGCCGCCGCATGAGCCGGGTGCTGGCCGGCCGCCAGATCCGGACGAACTCGCGCGCGCCCAGCACCAGCAGCAGCAGCGCCAGCTCAGCCAGCCCGATCGGGGTCCAGATGGTCGACGGCAGCGTCTGCAGGGTGGTCGGCAGCGGCGTCCGGGCGGTGCCCTTCGGCCAGGTCAGCGTCCAGATCACCGCAGTCGCGTTAGAGTACGCCACTTTGACCCCCGGGTAGGCCTTCATGGCCGCCCGGAACTGCTGACCCCAGTCGGCCGGGTAGCTGGCCCCCTGGACCAGGTACGCCTCCTGGGTGCTGGTGGTCATGACGTAGCTGCCGGGCCCGCTCGCCTTGAGCTCGGCGACCAGGCTGCCGACCGACGCCGGGTTGAGCGGCGCCTTCTCCGGCACGTAGTCGATCTTCTCGATGTCCTGGTAGCTCCACGGGATCTGCGGGGTGACGTCGTTGACCGGATCCTCACTGGTCCAGAGGACGTGGATGCCCTGGCTGTCGTGGGCGTACAGGTAGTTGGTGGCCGCCACCTCACCGACCGGGGTCTGCTCGAACGCCTCGTTGCCGTAGCGCGGCACGATGAACAGCACCATCGCGGCGGCGGCGGCCACCGCCAGCATCGGCAGGGTCCGCCAGGGGCGCCAGTCCCGGACCGGGGCCGGGAAGAACAGCATGGCGGCCAGGATGCAGGCGGTCGGCAGCATGAACAGGTAGACCCGCAGCGCCATCTCGCCGCCGTAGCTCTGCAGCCCGAAGCCCAGGAACGGCACGCAGGTGAGCACGACCAGGACCCGGTCGTCGATGGCCAGCCGCCGGCGGCGGAGCAGGCCGAGGCCGGCCAGGATCAGCATGACCGCCGCGAACCCGTCCCGTGAATAGAGCACGTACTTGTGCAGGGACGAGGTGCCGGTGGAGCGGGCGGCGACGCTGGTGGACAGGTTGGAGCCCAGGTCGCCGAGGCCGCCGAACATGTCACTGAGGTGACCGGACCAGAATCCGTCGGCGCCGAAGCTGACCCAGGCCGCGAAGATCACCGCGAGCAGGATCGGCAGCGTGCGCAGCTGGCAGCGGCCGATGAGGACCAGGGCCGCGCAGGCCACCACCATGAAGAACGGCGTGAGCTGGTGGCCGACGGTGGCGAAGGCCATG
Source organism: Actinomycetota bacterium (assembly GCA_019240215.1). Taxonomy (GTDB): domain Bacteria; phylum Actinomycetota; class Actinomycetes; order Streptosporangiales; family Streptosporangiaceae; genus Bog-532. The sequence goes on from JAFAYQ010000056.1 coordinate 10,544, forward strand.
ATCGCCACGATCGCGCTGGCCACCGCGATCCGCTGGCCGCGGCTGGCGGCCACGGCCGGCTTGTCGCCGGGCAGCGGGCGGTCGAGGCGAACCCGGTCCACCAGCCGGCGGGTGAAGCCCGGGACCGGCAGCCGGCGGACGCTCAGCCGGTGCCCGGACCCGGCGGCGTCGGCCGTGGCCGGTCCGTCGGTGGTCGCCCGCTTGCCGAAGTAGGTGATCAGCAGGGCCAGCATGAACAGGTAGAGCACGTACATGAACGACTGGGGCGAGAAGTAGTCCTGGCCCACCCAGTTGCCGATGGTGAAGATGAACAGCGCCAGCCACTTGGCGCGCCAGGTGGCGTGCAGCCGCCGGACGATCAGGCCCATCGGCAGCAGCGCCAGCAGGTCCATCGCGACCGGCCAGTAGCGCAGCACCGGCATCAGGTTGTCGGTGCCCAGGATGTGCTCGATGACGGCGATGACCTGGAAGAACCCGGGCCAGCTGAAGTAGGCCGACAGGGCCGGGGAGGTGTGCCCGGTCCGGTAGACGTACTCGACGAACCCGGCGATCCAGTAGGCGGTCGGGAACCGGGGCTCCGGCTCCATGACCGTGGTCACCCCGTCCAGGCAGATGACGATGGCGGCCACCAGCGCGCCCAGCAGCAGCGGCTTGGGCCGGGCCCGGCCGAGGGCGAAGATGAAGGCCAGCGCCAGCAGCACCAGCCCGCCCAGCGACGTGGCCGGCAGGATGGAGATCAGCCCCAGCCCGGTCATGCTGCCGAGCTTGGGGGTGGCCTGGCCGACGGTGCCGAGGAACAGCGCGGTGCCGGCCGCCCCGAGCACCGCGATCAGCGCGGTCGGCAGCCAGGTGGGCACCGACCCGAACAGCGAACTGGACGACGGCTGGGGCTGGGCCGGCTTGGGCCGCCGGGGGGCCGGGGCCCGCGGCGGCGGCGGGGTCCGCTCCGCCCGGCGGGCGGTACGCCCATCCGGGCCACCGGTATCGCCACCGGGGCCGCCGCCCGCGCTGCCTAGCCTACCGGCGGGTGGCGCCGGGGCAACGATGTCGAGCGGGCTGGTCAGGGCGGCGTCGCCCATCGCGACCGCGATCGCCCGGATCGGCAGGGTCAGCGTGCGCGCGGCGAAGTTGTCGAACGCCTCGTTGACCGGGCGGGCGAACGCCGCCTCCTTGGCGCCGCCGGCGTTGGCCCGGGCCGCGTCGCGCACGCCCGCCAGCGCCGCTTCGCGCAGCGCGGCCGGGAGCGGGCCGATCATCGTCTTGTCGAGGTCGATGCGGTCCAGCCGCAGGTCGGTCCGGGTCGGCTCGGCCCCGGTGGTGACCGGGCCGCTGGCGTAGGCGGTGCCCAGGGCGGGCGCGGCCGGGGCCGGGCGCAGGCCCTCGGCCTCGGCCGCCCGGTCGGCCCGGGCCGCTCGCCGGGACGACATGATCTGCTGGAGCTTGGGGAAGATCACGATCGCGACCAGCAGCTGGGTGATCAGCGCGCCCAGCGACGCTCCGGACACCCCGACCACGCCGGTCAGCCCGAGCGCGAGCCCGAGGATGAGCACGAACCGGACGATCTGGATGATCGCGATCATCCTGGGCCGGTTCTGCGCCCGCATCGCCCCCAGGAACAGCTCGGTGACCGCCTTGGGCACGGTGGCCAGGGCCATCAGTTCGAGCACGGGCGCGCCGTAGTGGGCGTAGGCGGGTCCGTACAGGCGGAGCGCGAACGGGGCCAGCAGCGCGACCAGGGCCACGACCGGCAGCAGGATGATGGCCAGCCGCTTCAGCGCCGAGCGGAGGTTGGACGCCAGCATCTGCGCGTCGAACGCGCCCTCCACCGTCAGCGACATGGCCATGTTGAGCGCGAGCAGGTCGAGGACCAGGCCGATGCTCCAGGCGATGTAGAAGTAGGCGCTCTTCTCCGGCCCGATGCGGGCGGCCACCAGGATCGGGACCAGGTTGTTGACGCCCAGCAGGCACATCGCGCCGATGTAGTCGCCGGCCAGGAACTTACCGATCTGGCGGGTGGTGGGCGGCGTCCGGTGGGCGGTCAGTTCCTCGTGCCGGGGGATCAGCTTGAAGAAGATCAGGCCGTTGACCAGCGGCAGCGACACGAAGACGGGGAGCATCCAGGACGCGTAGATGCCGACGGTGGGGATCGCGGCGGCGAACGCCAGCAGCAGGACGATCTTGACGATGCCGAACGTGCCGTTCTCCAGCGGCACCCAGATCGCGTTGCGCAGCCCGGTCATCACGCCGTCCTGGAGCGTGAAGATGCTCCAGGTCACCACCGAGAGCAGGAACGCTATCCCGGGCACCAGCCCGGTCAGCTCCGAATAGGTCGGGCCCCAGTGGCTGACCGTGAGCAGGAACGGGATCGTGACCACGATCGAGGCCAGCGAGCTGAACAGGTAGGTACGGACCACCCATGACCGGGTGCGGTCACCCGTCTGCGGCAGGAACCGGGTGATCGCCCCGATCAGGTTGTAGGCGGTGAACCCGGAGACCAGGTTCATGGCCGAGTAGGCGGCCGACGCCCGGCCGACCTCGACCGCGGTGTACCCGCGGGCCGCCAGCAGCCAGTAGAGCACGCCGAGCACCCCGGTCACCGCGGTGTTGATCATCAGCGCGTAGGCGTTGCGGTACAGCGGAGACGTCAGGTGAGCGCGCAGGTCCTGGTAGCGGGCATACAGGTCGATGTTGCCCACCCGGGAGACCCCGGCCCGGCGCGAGGGAGCCATGCCGTTGCCGGCCGGTTGCGCCTGGTCATTCGTTTCGGGGTCGGTGAGCCCCGCAACCTCATGCACTTCGGGAGATGCCACCGATCACTGCCTTCGTCCTTCTGACCAGCGCGTAACCCTTGGTCAGCGCGTGGTCTTTCAGATAGATCGTCGATTCCTGGCCCCCCCGGACCACCCGCTCGAAGGTCTGCGGCCGGGTCGACGCACGCACGGTCAGCCGGGGCACCGCGAATTCGTCGGCGCCGGGCCGGGCGGTCGCGTTGGCGACCGCGCAGGCGTGCTGGTAACCCGCGGCCCGCACCGCCTGGCGGACCCCGGCGTTGGAGTAGCCGAACGGGTAGGCCACGCTCGGCACCGGGGCGCCGATACCTTCTTCGAGCAAATCCTTGGGCGTGTTCAGCTCGTCCCGGAGCTGGCGGGCGGGGATCTGGTCGAGCTGCGGGTGCCCGTGGCTGTGGGCCCCGATCTCCACCCCGGCCGCCGCCAGCTCGCGGATCTGGCTCCACGACAGCATCGGCCCGAGGGCCGGGCCGGCCGCGTACTTCCCGGCGTCGTCGATCCAGCCGGTGGTCACGAACACGGTGGCGGTGAAGCCGTACTTGTCCAGCAGCGGCAGCGCCTCGCGGTGGAAGTCCGCGTAGCCGTCGTCGAACGTCAGCACGACCGCGCGCTCCGGCAGCTGACCCGCGCCCGCCAGCGCCCGGGCCGCGGCCGTGAACGTGATCGTCTGGTAGCCCGCCCCGTGCAGGTACTCGAGCTGGGCGGCGAAATTGTCCGGGGGCACGGCCAGGTGGCTCTTGGTGTCCGCCGCGGTGGCGATCTCGTGGTACATCAAGATGGGTACGTACGGCGGGGCGCTGCGGATGGGCGCCGCGGCCGCCGTCACGAGCTCGACTCCGGCGCGCTGGCCGTAGCCAGCGTGCGCGGGGCGCGACGGCGGTCACGGGCGTTGCCCGCCACCCCGGCCGCGTAGCCGGCCGTCACCGAGGCCAGGCCGGCCACGATGGCCCCGGCCCGGCCGAGGCCGGCCCGGTCGCCGCGCAGCGCGTCAACCACGCCCCGCCCGACCCCGAGCGGGAGCGTCCGGGTGGCGTAGGCGCGCTCGGAGGACAGGCCGTCCTGGGTGCCCACGTTCTTCGTCACCATCGCTTTGGACAGGCCCTCGGCGTAGCAGCGGCTGCGGTAGTAGCGGAACCGGCGGCGGTCGTCCCGGACCCGGTGCCAGATCAGCGCCTGCTCGTCGAACAGCAGCACCGAGCCCGGCAGCTGCTGGTGCAGGCGGATGCAGAACTCGGTCTCCTCGCAGCCCAGCGGCCGCTTGCCCTTGCCCCGGCCGATGCCGGTGGTGAACCCGCCGACCTTGTCGAACACCTCACGGCGGAACGACGCATTGCCGCCCAGCAGGTTGCGGACCGGCGCCCGCCGAGTCGGCATCCCGATGTAGGTGCACCCGATGACCCAGTCGAACTCCTCCGGGAACCAGGCCGGGCGGTCGGAGTCCCACTTGGGCAGGGTGCGGCCGCCCACCCCCATGATGTGGGGGGCGGTGTAGGCGTCGATCAGGTTCTTGAGCCAGTCGACGTGGGCCACCGCGTCGTCGTCCAGGAACGCGACGACCTGGCCGGTGGCGGCGTCGATGCCGGCGTTGCGGCCGCCCGACAGGCCCTGCTGATGGTCGTTCTCGATCACCATCACCTCGGGCAGGGCCGCCTTCAGCCGCTCGTACAGCGGGCGGTTGTAGTCCACCACCACGATCGTCTCTTTGGCCGCCTGGCTCTGCGCGTGCACCGAGGCCACCGCGGCCAGGGTGTCATCCCACCGGTCGTCGGCGTGCGCGTTGATGATGACGGAAGCGGACAGCACCGGTCAGGCCCCCTCGACCCGGGCTTCGGCCGCTTCGGCCGCGAACGGCTCGGCGGCGGGGAGCGGTACCGCCTGGGCCGCCCGGCGGACGGCGCCGCCGAACCGCTCCCGCAGGATCAGCTTGAGGATCCGCCAGCCGTCGTTGACCACCGACAGGTTGCTCTCGCCGTTGATCCGCGGGCGCTCGAAGCTCGGCACCTCGTGGATCCGCAGGCCGGCCTTGGCCGCCCGGATGTTCATCATCGTCTCGATCTCGAAGCCGGGGCAGTCGAGGCCGAGCGCGTCCAGGTGGCGGGCCCAGAAGGCGTTGTAGCCGTAGCAGAGGTCGGTGAACTGGGTGCCGAACATCTTGTTGACCATCGAGCCCAGCAGCCAGTTGCCGTACCGGCGGCCGGCCGTGATGTCCGAGCTGCCGCCGCTGCCGGAGAACCGGGACCCCTTGGCGTAGTCCGCCCCGACCACCAGCGCCCCGACGAACTGGATGATCTCGGCCCCGTCGGTCGACCCGTCGGCGTCCATCGCCACCAGGATGTCGCCGGTCGCGGCCCGGAAGCCGGCGATCAGCGCGTCGCCCTTGCCCTTGCCCGGCTGGGTGATGACGGTCGCCTGCGGGCACAGCTCGTGGGCGACCGCGACCGTGTCGTCGACCGAGTGGCCGTCGACCACGACGATCTCGTTGATCCAGGGCGGCAGGGTCCGGAACACGTGCGGCAGGTTGGCCGCCTCGTTCCGGGCCGGGATGATCACGCTGACGGTGGGCTTGATCGCGAAGGTCGGCGAGATCGGCCGGTACGGCAGCATCGTCCGCACCTCGGCGGTCCCGCCCTCCGGCCGGGCCGGAACCGGCTCCCGGTCAGGGGAACGGTCAGGGGCGGGGAAATTAGGAAGCACCATCTGGGTCAGGACCTCACAAGCGCTGGCGGCACCGTCGAATCTCGGCAATGAACTTCTTATGACGCTGGGCTATGCACATAAAAAGCAATATGGGACAACCATCGGCGTGGTACCCCTGTCCGGCGGCGGCCGGCCTTCACTGTTAATGGACTCTGCCACGTGACCCCCTGGAGCGAACCGGTTCCGGAGTGCGCAACCTGTGCACCAGGTCCCACGGTCATCCATGCGGCGCGTCTCGCGCCTCACATGTAAGTGACGCCTCGTCATCGTAGACGGTTTACCTGTAATCGAGACTTTTGTCCGGGATGATCTTCACCTAGCTGTGACCGGAAGGCCTGGCGAACGCGGCATTTAGCCCAAAATACCGAGCTAGATCGGGATAAGAAGGTGAGATCAAGGTCATACCGGACAGCCGGTGAAGATTTTTCCCGGTGACAGAGGGCCATCGGATGACGCCTGAGAGTTAGGGGACCTACGTCACAATCGGTGAGTTGGAGTCACCCTGCGGATCACCCGCGGGACCCCGGGTCGTTACCGGCGCGGGTGCCGGCCGATAAACGGCCACCCCGCCGCCAGCCTTTTATAAATATATTTAAAAGGCCGCCGCCAATTTTGGCATTTCAGCCTACCGAAGGGCCACCGGGATGCCGCGTTACCGGGGCACCCAGCGCCGGCCGATAAACGCCGGCCGGGCGGCTCAATTCAGGCGGGGTGAGCCTGCTCCCAGGCCCGGACCCGCTCGGCGTACCGGCGGGCGGCCGCCCGCAGCTCCAGCTCGGGGTCGAGGTCGGCCGCCCGGGCCGCCGACACCAGCGCGAACAGCTGATCCCCGAGGTCGTGGCCGGCCGCCTCGGCGGTCTCATCGGGCCCGGTCAGCAGGTGGCCGGGCAGGCCGGCCCCGGCCGCGCGCTGCTGCAACTGGCGGGCCAGCGACAGGCTGGGCTGGCCGAACGGCACCCCGTCGAGGGCGGAGACCGGGGCCGGGCCGGCCGCGCTCTGCGCCTTCTCGGCCCGCTCCGCCTTCTTGATCTCGTCCCAGTTGGCGATCACGTCGTCGGCCCCGGCCACGGTCACGCCCGCGAACACGTGCGGGTGGCGGCGGACCAGCTTGGCCACGATCCCGTCGGCCACCTCGTCGATCGTGTAACCGGTGCCGTCGTCGCGCTCGGAGGCCACCTCGGCGTGGAACATCACCTGCAGCAGCACGTCCCCCAGCTCGTCCCGGAACGCCTGGTGATCGCCCGCCTCCAGCGCCTCCAGCGCCTCATAGGGCTCCTCGAGCAGGTGCGGAGCGAGCGAGGCGTGCGTCTGCTTGGCGTCCCACGGGCACTGCTGGCGCAGGATCGTCATCGTCGCCACCAGGTCGAGCAGGTGCCCGCCGGGCAGGTCGGCCGAGCCCCGCAGTACCTCGGCGGCCAGGCCGTGCGCCTCCAGCGCGGCTCGCAGCGCGTTCTCCTGGTCCAGCCCGCCCGGGTGCGCGGGCGGGGCGGTCAGCCAGACCACGTCCCGGGGGCCAGCGGCGGCCGCCGCTTCCGCCAGCTTGGGGACCAGCTCGCCGTCGGCGACCGGCATCAGGTCCACGTCGATGCCCGCCGCGACCAGGGCCGCCTGCTGCGGGTGGCCGGGCGGGGCCAGCACCCGGGCCGCCCCCCGGAGCGCGTCCCAGGCCAGCAGGTTCAGCAGCCCGGGGGCGACCCGCGGGCTGGTGACCAGCAGGATCAGCACGACGGGGAGGTACCCGAGGTGGACGACTTGGCCGGCGTGCCGCCGGCCCGCGACAGGGTGTCGGGCGCCGCCACCACCGAGTACTGGCTGTAGTTGAGCTGGCCGTACTGCGGGTTCACCTTGACCGAGTCGGCGGCGTAGACGTGGCACTCGGCCGTGTTGAACTGCTTGGTGATCGTGTTGACGGTGGTGGTGTCGGTCGGCAGCTTGCCGCCGTTGTGCGCCTCGGCGTAGGCGATCTCGATGGCCTGGTAGCGGCCCAGCTCGTTGAGCAGGTCGGGCGGCAGGCCGTTGGCCACCGCCAGCTCGGTGAGGGTCACGTTGTTGACCCCCTCCTGCTGGGCCTGCTGGGCGGCCTGCTCGTAGATGTCTTCGAGGGCCTGGTCACGCTGGCTGGCCGTCACCGTCAGGTTCTGGGTGGTGGCCAGGTTCTCGCGGACCTTGAAGCGGATCAGCCAGCCGAGCACGTCCTTGGGGATCTGGGCGGCGGTCAGCTGGACCTGGCTCTGGTACGGGGCCACCGCGCTCTTGAGGTTGGCGACCTCGCTGTTGAGCTGGCTGCTCGAGATCGAATCGTTGCCGACGGTGGCGGCCGATCCCATCTGGACCGGGGCACAGCCGGCGATCAGCCCGCCGAAGGCAGCAGCGGCAATGGCGGCCTTGACCACGGTCGCGGTCCTGATCGGTGAGCGGCGCACGGCTCTGTCCTCTCGTAGCCAGCGGTCGTGTCGCGCGCTGGTCTTCGGTTTAGCTACACAGTTTTCCCTGGTGACGCAGGCTCGCCGAACACCGCGTCGACGAGTTCTTCGCACCAGGTGAGCATGTCCCGGTCCCGCAGCGGCTGGCCGCCGATGGTGGTGGCCGAGCTGGCCGGCGACCGGCCCCGGGACGCCCCGGCCGACGACGACCCGGGGGCCGCCTTGGGAACCGGCACCAGCATCGTACGCACTGCCGGCTTGAGCAACGTCCGGGGGTACAGCCGCTGGACCCGGACCTGCTTGGATTCGGGCAGCTCGACCGGGGCGAACCGGACGTGGTTGCCTTGCAGGGTGATGTCGGTCAGCCCCGCCCGCCGGGCCTGGGCCCGCAGCCGGGCCACCTCGAGCAGGTTCAGCACCGGCTCCGGCGGCTGGCCGTAGCGGTCGGTCAGCTCGTCCCGGACCGCGGTCACGTCGGCGTCGCTGTCGATGGCGGCGATCCGCGTGTAGGCCTCCAGCCGGAGCTTCTCGCCGGGCAGGTAGTCGTGCGGGATGTGGGCGTTGACCGGCAGCTCGACCCGGACCTCGGGCCGGTCGGCCGGGCCCTCGCCCTTGAGCTCGTTGACCGCCTCGCCGATCATCCGCACGTACAGGTCGAAGCCGACCCCGGCGATCTGGCCGGACTGCTCGCCGCCGAGCAGGTTGCCCGCCCCGCGGATCTCCAGGTCCTTGAGGGCCACGTACATGCCCGCCCCGACCTCGGTGTGCTGGGCCACGGTGGCCAGCCGCTCGTGGGCGGTCTCGGTCAGCGTCCGCTCGGGCGGGTACAGGAAGTAGGCGTAGGCCCGCTCCCGGCCACGGCCGACCCGCCCGCGCAGCTGGTGCAGCTGGGACAGGCCGTAGGTGTCGGCCCGGTCCACGATCAGCGTGTTCGCGTTGGGGATGTCGAGGCCGTTCTCGACGATCGTGGTCGCCACCAGCACGTCGTACTTGCCGTCCCAGAAGTCGACCATGATCGCTTCGAGCTGGTGCTCGTTCATCTGGCCGTGGGCGACCGCGACCCGCGCCTCCGGCACCAGCTCGGAGATCCGGGCCGCCACCTTGCCGATCGACGAGACCCGGTTGTGCACGAAGAACACCTGGCCGTCGCGCAGCAGCTCGCGGCGGACGGCGGCGGCGATCTGGCGCTCGTCGTAGGGGCCGACGAACGTGAGCACCGGGTGCCGTTCCTCGGGCGGGGTGAGGATGGTGGACATCTGCCGGATCCCGGCCACCCCCATCTCCAGCGTGCGCGGGATCGGGGTGGCCGACATCGACAGCACGTCGACCTCGGTCCGCAGCCGCTTCAGGTACTCCTTGTGCTCGACCCCGAAGCGCTGCTCCTCGTCGATGACGATCAGCCCCAGCTTCTTGAACCGGACCTCGGGCGACAGCAGCTTGTGGGTACCGATGACCACGTCGATCTCGCCGTCGGCCAGCTCGCGGAGCGTTTGCGTGGTCTCGGCCGCGCTCTGGAACCTTGACAGCGCCCGGACCTTGACCGGGAACGGCGCGTAGCGCTCGCTGAACGTGGAGAAGTGCTGCTGGACCAGCAGCGTGGTCGGCACCAGGACCGCGACCTGCAGGCCGTCCTGGACGGCCTTGAACGCGGCCCGGACCGCGATCTCGGTCTTCCCGTAGCCGACGTCGCCGCAGATCAGCCGGTCCATCGGGATGGGCCGCTCCATGTCGCCCTTGACCTCGTCGATGGCGGCCAGCTGGTCGCCGGTCTCCACGTAGGGGAAGGCGTCCTCGAGCTCGCGCTGCCAGGGCGTGTCCGGGCCGAAGGCGTGGCCCGGGGAGGCGATGCGGGCCGAGTAGAGCCGGATCAGCTCGGCCGCGATCTGGCGGACCGCCTTGCGGGCCCGGCCCTTGGCCTTGGCCCAGTCGGCCCCGCCCAGCCGGTGCAGGCTGGGCGCCTCGCCGCCGGTGTACTTGGTGACCTCGTCGAGCTGGTCGGTCGGCACGTACAGGCGGTCCGGCGGCTGGCCGCGCTTGCTCGGCGCGTACTCGATGACCAGGTACTCGCGGGTCGCGCCGGCCGCGGTACGGCTGGTCATCTCCACGTAGCGGCCGACGCCGTGCTGCTCGTGGACCACGAAGTCGCCGGGCACCAGCTGCAGCGGGTCGACCCCGCCGCGCCGCCGGCTCGGCATCCGGCGCATGTCCTTGGTGCTGGTGCGGCTGCCGGGCTGGCCGGCCAGGTCGTTCTCGGTGAGCACCGCCAGCTTGATCTCGGGCCAGGTGAACCCGTGCTCCAGCCGACCGGTGGTGACGTAGGGGACCGACGGCTCGGGCGCCTCGGCCAGCTCCGCCATCCGGGCGCCGAGCCCCTCACCCCGGAGCACCTCGGTGAGCCGCTGGGCGGGACCGTGGCCCTCGGTGACCAGCACCACCTGCCAGCCGTCGGTCAGCCAGCCGCGCATGTCGGTGATCATGGCCTCGGTGGCGCCGCGGTAGCTGGCGGCCGGGGTGGCCGTCATCGTGAACGCCGGGCGGCCGTCCTCGCTGGCCGGCTCGTCCACGATGTCGTCCATCGAGCCGCCGAACGGCTCGATCGTCCACCACGGCAGCGACCGGGCCCGGGCCGCCTCGCGGACCTTGGCGATCGGCTGGAACGCGGCCGCGCCGAGGTCGATCGGGGCCTCGCCGCCGGCCGCGGCGTTCACCCAGGACGCGTCCAGGAACTCGCGGCTGGTGCTGACCAGCTCCTCGGCCCGGGTGCGGATGCGCTCGGGGTCGCAGGCGACCAGCAGGCCGCCGGCCGGTACGTAGTCGGTCAGCAGGTCCATCCGCTCGGCCAGGGCGGGCGCGAACGCCTCCATGCCCTCGACCGGGATGCCGTCGGCCAGCTTGCCGAGCACCTCCGACAGGCCCGGGAACTCGGCCGCCAGCTGCTTGGCGCGGTCGCGGACGGCCGGGGTGAGCAGCAGCTCACGGCACGGCGGGGCCCACAGCCCGGCCGGTGCCTCGCCCAGGCTGCGCTGGTCGGCCACCTTGAAGTAGCGGATCTCCTCGACCGTGTCGCCGAAGAACTCGATCCGGACCGGGTGCTCGTCGGTCGGCGCGAACACGTCGATGATGCCGCCCCGGACGGCCACGTCGCCGCGGCGGCCGACCAGGTCCTCGCGGGCGTAGCCGATCTCCACCAGCCGGGTGATGAGCTCGTCCGGGTCACAGGTGTCGCCCGCCCGCAGCCGGACCGGCTCCAGGTCGCCGAGGCCGCCGACGATCGGCTGCAGCAGGCAGCGGACCGGCGCGACGACCACCGACAGCGGGCCGGACGCCTCATCGGCCGGGTCCGGGTGGGCCAGCCGCCGCAGCACCGCCAGCCGCTGCCCGACCGTGTCCGAGCGCGGCGACAGCCGCTCGTGCGGCAACGTTTCCCAGCCCGGGAAGCAGACCACCCGGCTCTCGGGCAGGAACGAGCCGAGCGCGGCGGTCAGGTCCTCGGCCTCGCGGGCGGTGGCGGTGACCGCCAGCACGAACTGGCCCGTCTCGGCGGCGATGGCCGCGGTCAGGACCGGCCGCAGCGCCGGCGGGGCGACAAGGTCGACACCCTGGAGGGTGTCGGGGGTGGCGCCGCCGTCGGCGGCCGCGCGGGCCTGCGCGCGGGCGAGGTCGAGGGCACGGCTCAGCCGCGGGTCGTCGGCGACGGTGCTGAGGATTCCGGCAAGGCTCATGGTGTCCCTGGGGCTACGGACGGGTGGTGGCCCGGGGCCGGTGGCGGCACGATCGGTGCGCGGGCCCGGCGGCGGGGCGCCCGGGACGGTGTCCCGGGCATGCGTGAGACTCCCGCGCTCGGGAGAGGCGGGGGGTCATGGCGAATCACGACTCTTCTATTTTACGTCGGGCCACGGTCGCCCTGTCCGCTGGCCTGGCGAGTTACCCGCGCGCCTTAACGACTCTCAGTAGTCGCACAACTACTATCTGCTGCATGTCGTCAGCGCAGGAGGCCGATCGCGGACCCCGGCATGCGGCCGGGTACGCCGAGCAGGCCGTGCAGCGGGCGCGGCACGCGGCCAGCACCGCCCGGCAGGTGGCCGCCAGCCGGGCCCAGCGGGCCCAGAGTGAGCGGGAACTTTTCGCCCAGCCGGTCCAGGACTACCTGTATCAGGCGCTCGGCCGGCCGCTGGCGGTGCTGCGGGCGGGCTGCCAGACCCCGGTCGGCGAGCTCGGCCTGGAACGGCTGCGCGACAGCGGCTACCGGATCATCGTCACCTCGGTCGACCAGGACAGCCCGCTGACCCGGGCGGTGCTGGCCGACCCGGTCAGCCGGAACCTGCTGTCGGCCGGGCCGGGGCCGGTGCTGCTGGGCGACCTGCGCTCGGTGGCGCTGCCGCCGCGGTCGTTCGACGTGGTGTACAGCGCCTTCCTGCTCGAGCGGATCGGCAACGCGGCGCTGGTCCTGGACCGGTTCGTGGGCGCACTGCGGCCCGGTGGCCTGCTGCTGCTGCGGGTCCGGGACCGTGACTGCGCGGCCGCGGTGCTCGACCGGTCGGTCCCCGAGCGGCTGCGGCGGGCGCTGTGGGCCCGGCTGCACCCGGGCGAGCCGGGTCCCTGGCCCGCCGTCTACGACCCGCTGACCTCGGCCCGCGGCCTCACCGCCTACGCGGCCGCCCACGGCCTGGTCGTCGTCGCCCAGGAGACCGGGCGGACGGTGCCGGAGGCGCCCGCCCGGCTGGCGGCCGCCGTCCGCGCCGCCCGCCTGCTGGTCGGCTGGCTGAGCCGGAACCAGCGAACCGACGGTCACGACGAGCTGCTGTACGTGATCCGCAAGCCTGAGGACCGCTTCGCCCGGCTGCTCTAGCACCCGGCTACGGCTGCGGATGTCACCTGCCGTCCGTAAGGTGGGGTGGCAAAAGTCGTGTGGGGGGGTCGCCCACCGCATCGGGACCGGTCGGGAGTGAAGCGGACGTGAGCGCGGAGCCATTGGCAGGACTGCCGCCCGAGCTGGCCGACTGGCCCGCCTGGACGCCCGGCGAGGCCCAGCTGGCCGACCTCGAGCTGCTGACGATCGGGGCGTTCGAGCCGCTGCAGGGCTTCATGGCCGAGGCCGACCTGGCCGCGATGGCCGAGCGTGGGACGCTGGCCGACGGCACCCCGTGGCCGATCCCGGTCACCCTCGAGGTGCCGGAGGACGTGGTCCCGCCGGGCGCCCGCCACCTGGTGCTGCAGGACCAGGAGGGCACCCCGCTGGCGGTGCTGCAGATCATCGAGCAGCTGCCGATCCGCGGCTACAGCTACGGGGCACCGGCGCTGTCCGGCTGGCGGCTGGCCGGCCCGGTGACCGCGTTGCGCGGGCCCGAGCACGGGCCGTTCCGGCGGCTGCGCCGCCAGCCGGCCGAGGTGCGGGCGGAGCTGGCCAAGACCGGCGAGGGGCCGGTGCTGGCCGCCGTCACCCGCGGCGCGCTGCACCGCCGTCAGATCGGGCAGCTCCGGCACCTGGCCGACCAGATGAAGGCCCGGTTGCTGCTGCTGCCGCTGGTGGCCGGACCGGCCGACGTCGTGGTCCGGCCGGACGCGCTGGTCAAGGCGGTGCTGGCCGCCACCCAGAGCCTGCCCGCCAGCACCACCGTGGTCCCGGTACCGCTGCCGCCGCGCGTGGGCGGCCCCAGCGTCGAGCTGCGGGCCCGGGCGGTGGTGGCGGCCGCCTACGGGGCCACCCACCTGCTGATCGACCCGTCCGACGCGCCCGACGTGATGCTCAGCGGGCGGCCCGGCAACACCAGGAACGGCCCGCTGCAGCTGCCGGGCATGCCGATCCCGATCATCTCGGCCGGCGACTGGGCCTACGACCCCCGGTCGGAGGTGTGGCGGCCGCTGTCGCTGATCGAGCCGGGCGCCGAGCGCAGCGAGCTGACCCACGACGAGCTGACCGACCTGCTGGACCGGGGCGAACCGCTGCCGGCCTGGTACACGCCGGAGGCGGTGGCCCACGAGCTGCAGCTGGCCCGGCCGCCCCGCGAGCACCGGGGGCTGGTGATCTTCTTCACCGGGCTGTCCGGCTCGGGCAAGTCGACCGTGGCCCGCGATCTGCGGGACGCGCTGACCGAGAGCGGCGACCGCACGGTGTCGCTGCTCGACGGGGACCGGGCGCGGCAGCTGCTGTCGGCCGGGCTGACGTTCTCCCGGGCCGACCGGGACCTGAACATCGTGCGCATCGGCTACGTGGCGGCCGAGATCGCCCGGCACGGCGGGATCGCGATCTGCGCCCCCATCGCGCCCTACGCGGCCGCCCGCCAGCAGGTGCGGGAGATGGCCACCGCGGCCGGGGACTTCCTGCTCATCCACGTGGCCACCCCGCTCGAGGTGTGCGAGGCGCGCGACCGCAAGGGCCTGTACGCCAAGGCCCGGGCCGGCGCGATCAGCAACTTCACCGGGATCTCGGACCCGTACGAGGAGCCCCGGGACGCCGACCTGGAGCTGGACACCTCGGCCCTGACCCGGGCCGAGGCGGTCGACGCCGTGCTCGGGCTGCTGGTGGCCGGCGGCTGGCTGGCCAGCTCGGGTCGCTGAGACGTTTTCAGGGTTTTCCGCGCTTGATCACCAGCGCGGACCGGCGGGACCGGGCTACTCGTCGGTGTCCTCGGCGGCGGCGCCTTCGCGCAGCCGCTCGCGGAGGCCCCCGCTCCGGCGGCCCAGGCGGCCGGTCAGCGCGCCGGCGATCCCGTCCCGCTGCCGGGACAGCAGCACGTAGCTGAGCAGCCCGCTGATCAGCAGGGCGAGCGCGACCAGGAGCAGGCCGCGGGCGCCCGCCAGGTCGAGCAGCAGCAGCACGACCACGAACAGCAGGATGCGGGAGATGGAGTAGAACAGGACGTTACGCATGACCCTGCCAGGCTAGTCCCTGACGGCCGCCGCTGTGGCCGCACCCTGCCGGTTAGCTGGCCGCGATGACCTCGGCCAGCAGGGCGGGGTCGATGTTGCCGCCGGACAGCACCGCCACCGGCCGCCGGGCGGCGGGCAGCTCGGCCCGGCCGAACAGCCAGGCCGCGACCGCGGCGGCCCCGCCCGGCTCGGCCACCAGGCGGGCGCCGGTGGCCAGGCGGCCGACCGCGGCCAGCAGCTGCTCGTCGGTCACGGTCACGATGCCGGCCACGTGCTCGCGCATGAGCGCGAACGGCAGCTCGCCGACCTGTTCGACCCGGAGCGCGTCGGCCACCGTCTGCTGGACGGCGCTGGCCGGCCAGGCCACCCGCTCGCCCCGGCGCAGCGACTCCTGGGCGTCGGCCGCCCGGTCGGGCTCGACCCCGATCACGGTCACGTCGGGGTTGACCGAGTGGGCGGCGGTGGCGATGCCGGCGATCAGGCCGCCCCCGCTGACCGGGACGAGGATGAGGTCGGTGTCGGGCTGGCTGGCCATGATCTCCAGGCCGACGGTGCCCTGGCCGGCGATCACGGCCGGGTCGTCGAACGGCGGGATCAGCGTGTAGCCGTACCGGTTCACCAGGTCCTGGGCGGCGGCCAGCCGGGCCGCCATGGTCGGGGCGACCGTCACCAGCTCGGCCCCGTTGGCGACGATCGCGTCGGTCTTGATCGCGGGGGCCGTCTCCGGCACCACGATCACCGCCCGGACCCCCAGCCGCCGGGCCGCGTAGGCGACGGCGTGGCCGTGGTTGCCGCTGGAGTGGGCCACCACCCCGCGCCCGCGCTCGTCCTCGGTCAGCACGCTGATCGCGTTGTACGCACCGCGCAGCTTGAACGCCCCGGTCGGCTGCAACGACTCAGGCTTGACCATCAGGGGCCCGGCGGCGGGAAAGGGCACAAGCGGCGTAGCGACGGCGACACCGTGCAGGCGGACCGCGGCGGCCTTGATCTCAGCATCGGATACGACCGGGTTCATGTCGCTACAGTAAGGCCGCGGCCACGCAGAATAATCAGGTCACTCCAATTTTCCGAAATCTGGGCAGAAAGCACTCGTTAGCCGTCAAACTTAGGTCAGGCTCTGATTGTGAGCCTGCGGGAGTTACTGGGAGGGGACAAAAATTGGACGGCAACAACGAGCGACTACTAACGCCCGGAGAAGTGGCGGCGCTCTTCCGAGTCGACCCGAAGACCGTTACGCGGTGGGCCGCATCCGGCCGTATCACCAGCATCCGGACGCCCGGGGGGCACCGGCGTTTCCGGGAGTCAGAGGTTCGTGCCCTGCTTCGTGGTGAGGGAGAGCCGTCGGTCGACGGCAGCTCAGTTCTGTAGCGCCTGGGCGGCCGGCTTCGCGACCGTCCCGCGTCGAGCAGCCGGCCGCAAGGCTCGCGTCAGTACCGGCCCTGCGTAGGGCGCCAGCAGCCTACGCGGGGTCTGCGTCGGTTTCCGGGTCGGACCAGCGGTAGTCGGCGTTCTGGCGGGCGAACTCGGCGAACTCGCGCTGCAGGGCCTCGTCGCCGTCCCGCCACTGGGCCCGGCGCCGGGCCACCTCGTCCTCGGTCAGCGCCTGGGCGGCCAGCCGCGCGTAGTCGGCGTCCTGCGGCCCGATCTCCACGTAGGCGTTGCCGATGATCCGCCCGTCGTTGCCGATGGCGGTCTCCGGGACCCGCAGGTTCCCGTTCGCTAGCCGAATGATGAACATCTCTCGCTCACCTAGATGCCGTAGCGCCGGTTGAAGTAGAGCATCACGTTCAGCGCCGTCCGGGTGTTGCCACCGAGCATGTCGACCAGGGCCGGCCGCTGCCGCGAGGCGATCGCCGCGAATGCGTCCGCGAAGAACTCCTTGCGGCCGAGGCCACCCGGCTGCCGGTGGAAGTCGCTGGCCAGGTGGGACTGGCACTGATCGTAGAGCATGCGGAACTCGGCCGAGTCGGACTGCCACTTTCCGGCCGCCGCGTCGATGTCGTCGAGGGCGTGCCCGACCTCGTGCAGCATGACGTCGGGGGTCGGTGACGGCCGGGTGCCGACCACGATCTTGCGCTCGCCGTAGGCGCCCGCGCAGGCGTCCCAGGTCGCCCGGCCGGACGGCAGCGGCACCCCGGACAGCGCGGTCATGTCGTCCAGTTGCGGTACCCCGCCCGGGCCGACGAAGATGCCGTCCAGGCCGGCCGCCAGCTTGTCCTTGATCAGCTGGGGCAGCTCGGCCAGCCGGTCGATGGCCAGCACGGCCTCGTCCGGCACCCAGGTGGCGGTGTCCCACTGCCGCCAGAGCACGGTCTCCAGCGTGCCGCAGTTGCGGCGGCCGTCCCGCAGGTCGGGCTGCCCCGCCCGGGCCGCCTCGTGCGCGTGCGCGAACGGCAGCCGTGGCCGGGCCGCGCCGGCGGGCCGCTGGGCGGGCAGGTAGCCGCGGTCGGCTTCCAGCCAGCGCCGGTCGGTGGCGGGGCGGGCGCGGCCGCGGGCGGCGCGGGCGTCGCGGGCGTTACCGGCCGGGGGCGCCTCCGGCGGCGCGACCGGGGCGGTCCCGTACGGCCTGGACTCGGGCCGGACCCGGGCCCGGGCCCCGCCGATCGGCACCGCCGAGTCGTCGCCGCGGCCACCGCCGGCGGGCGGCTGAGCGGGCGGCCCGGACGGCGGGCGGGTGGCCGGATAGGCGGGCGGCCCGCTGGGCGGCCGGTTCGGCCGGCCGGCCGGCGACAGGTTGGACGGGGGCGGACCGGCCGGGGGCGGGACCGGGCCGCGCGGCCGGGGGCCGGGCGCCGGCCCCGGCTGGCCATACGGCGGAGCGTACGGCGGGCGGCCTGGCTGCGCGGTGGGCTGGGCGCCGGGGTGGACGTGCGGGTTGGCCGCCCACGGCGGGCCGGCCGACGGCCCGGACCAGGGCGCGCTGGCCTGCTCCGCGGCCCCCGGCCCCTGCTCGTCCCAGGGCGGCCCGGCGGGCGGGTAACCGCCGTCGGCGGCGGCGCGGCGGTGCCGGCCGGCCGCCTCGGGACCGGTGGCGACCATCTGGCCCCGCCCGTCCCCGTACCGGCCGGGCGGACGGCCCTGGTCGGGCCGGTCGCGCCGCAGCGGGTCGGCGGCCCGGTCACGCCGGGACCGGAAGCGGCCCACCCGCGGACGGGCGAGCCGGCGGACGCGCTCGAAGAGCCGTAGCCGCATGTGTCGCCCTCCCTGTTGGCACCCGGGTCTGCACCCGGGCGCCAGCGTACGACGAAACCCCGCACAAGTCACTTCCTCGTGACCTACGGTGACGCGTGAGGCGCAGAAGACGACAGATCAGTTGATCAATGCAGATACGGGTTTTTCGCGCGGCAACGTGAGGCGGTGTCACCGCGGGGGCGTAAGCCCCCCAGACCCCCTGGGGCTTACGCCCCCATTAGGCTTCCAGCATGTTGCTGGCAGGCGCCCTGTTCGCCCTGTTCATGGTGGGGTTCTGGCTCTACTGCCTGGTGGACGTGGTGCTCACTCCCAGCGACGAATGCCGCCGGCTGCCCAAGGCGGCCTGGGTGGCGGTGGTGGCGGTGACGTTCGTCATCGGCGCGGTGGCGTGGCTGGCCGTCCGCTCCCCCGCCGACCCGGGTCAGCTCAGGCCGGCGTAGGAGTGCAGGCCGGTCACGAACGTCTGCACCACCAGCACGTTGAACAGCAGGCAGCTGAACCCGAGGATCTGGATGTAGGCGGCCCGCTTGCCGCGCCAGCCGGCCGTGGCCCGGGCGTGCAGGAAGCAGGCGTACACCACCCAGGTGATGAAGGCCCAGGTCTCGACCGGGTCCCAGCCCCAGTAGCGGCCCCACGCCTGGTCGGCCCAGATCGCTCCGGCGATGATGCCGAACGTCCAGATCGGGAAGCCGAACACCACCGTCCGGTAGGCGAGCCGGTCCAGCGCCTCGGCGCCCGGCAGCCGCCGGAAGATGCCGTGGTCGCCGGGCTGCCGCCCGGCCGCCACCTGCCGCTCGTACCGCTCGGCGAACAGGTAGATGACGCCGAGTACCGCGGCCACGAAGAAGATCCCGGTCGACAGGGTCATCGCCGCCACGTGGATGGCCAGCCAGTACGACTTGAGCGCGGGCACCAGCGGGCCGGCCGGAGTGTAGATGATGGTCTGGGCCAGGCCCAGCGCCACCATCACCGCACCGGTGACGAACAGGCCGAGGTGCCAGGCCCGGAACTTGAGCATGACGGCGATGAAGAACAGCATCGCCACGCAGGTCAGCGTGACGACGAACTCGTACATGTCGCCCCACGGCACCCGGTCGACCGCGATGGCCCGGGTGATCACGCCGGACACGTGGATGGCGGCGCCCAGGAACGTCAGCCCGATCGCGGTCCGCAGCAGCGGGCCGGGCCGCTGGCGGCCCTTCTCCAGCCCGCCCGGGCTGACCACGTCGCCGTCCCCGGTGTCCCCGGACCCGGCCGGGGCGTCGGCGGCGGTACCGTCCTCGGCGGTCCCGCGGGCCCCGACCCCCGCCAGCTCGGACACCGGCTGGCTGGCCGGGGCGGCGGCCCGGGCCCGGCGCCCGTAGGCGAAGTCCCCGGCGTAGGCGAGCATGGCCAGTGAGTAGGTGACCACGGCCACCATCAGCACGTGGTCGCTCACCGCGGACAGCCCGGTGTTAACCATGGGTCACTCCGTCTCTTTCCTGCTCGCCGTGATGTGCTCACGGAGATCACGGGACAGCTCGGCGAACTCGCCCTCGAAGCCGCCGCCGACGTCCGACCGAGCCAGCCCGGCCACGTCCACGGTGGTGTGCCCCGCCTGGTCAGCGTACGTCCGCACGAAGATCCGGCGCCGCCGGACCAGGAACGACAGCAGCAGGCCGGCCAGCGCCACGATCCCCGAGATCAGCGCCGGGACCTGCCCCGGGTCGTAGGTCACCTGCAGGCTCACCCACTGCTTGTAGCCGGCGAACGTGAGCGTGCCCTCGCCGTTCGGCAGCTTCATCGACTGGCCGGGGGTCAGCACCTCGTCGGAGGTGGCCACCCGGGTCATGCCGGTGGTGTCCAGCTGGTACACAGACTGCGCAACGCCCGAGTTGAGGCCCAGGTTCCCGCGGTAGGCGATCATGGAGACGGCCGGTTCGAGGGCGGCCGGGAAGGCCGACTCGAGCTGCCCGTTCAGGTCCACCGCGGTGGGCAGGAACACGCCGGCGAAGCCGAGCTGGTCGGGCTGGGCGTCGGGCGCCTTGACCACGCCCTCGGACAGGTAGGTGGCCTGATCGGCGGGCAGGAACGGGGTGGCCTGGTCGTAGACGACCTTGCCCTGGCCGTCGGTGACCTTGAACACCGGCGCGTACCCGTGGCCGATCAGGTACAGCTTGGTCGAGTCCACGTTGAGCGGGTGGTTGACCTGCAGGCTGTACTGCCTGGGGGTGCCGCCGGGCTGGGCCGTGTAGGTGATGTGGGCGTCGAACACCGACGGCTGGCCCCGGTCCTGGCCGGACTCGATGTAGCTGGAGTCGAACCGGTTCAGCGTGACCGTGAACGGGGCCAGGTCGTTGGCCGAGACGAAGTGCCCGGGATGGAAGGCGTCCACGTCGGTCACGGTGTCGGCGAAGCTGTTGCCCTCGACCAGCAGCCGGTCGGCCTTGTAGCCGAACAGGCCGCCGAGGCCGATCGAGACCAGCAGGGCGATCAGCGCGACGTGGAACAGCAGGTTGCCGACCTCGCGGCGGTACCCCTTCTCGGCCGACAGCCAGCCCTCGCCCCGGTTCAGCCGGAAGTGGCGGCGGCTCAGGAACGTGGCCGCCAGCGCCGCCGCCTGATCGGCGCTCAGGCCGGTCTGGAACCGGACCGAGTTCGGCAGCCGGGCCAGGTTGCGCGGGGCGCGCGGCGGCACCGCCCGGGCCGAGCGGGCCAGCCGGTAGGCGCGCGGCAGCACGCAGCCCGCCAGCGAGATGAACAGCAGCAGGTAGATGGCGGCGAACCAGGGCGCCGCGAACACGTTGAACAGGCCGAGCCGGTCGAGGATCGGCGCCAGCGTCTTGTGCGCGGTGTAGTACTCCTGGACCGCGGCCGGGTCGATGCCTTCCTGGGGCAGCAGCGAGCCGGGCACGCTGCCCAGCGCCAGCAGGAACAGCAGCACCAGCGCCACCCGCATCGAGGTGAGCTGCCGCCAGGCCCAGCGCGCCCACGCCACCACCCCGAAGTGACCGGCCGGCGGGCGGGCGACCGGCGCGTCGGCCGCGTCCCGCTCCCCGATGCCCGCCTCCAGCACCGGCTCAGCCTCGGTCCCGGCCCGGTCGCGGGCCGGGACCGGCGGGCCGGCCTGACCGGCCGGATCGGTGTGGACGTCGGTCATCGGCTCAGGTTCCCGCGGTGAGTTTGGTGAGCATGGTGTTCAAGGTGCCGTAGCTGGTCGCGCCGATGACCCGCCCGGCGATGCGGTGGTCCTGGTCGAGCACCAGCGTGCTCGGGATCGCGGCCGGCGACACGGAGCCGCGGAAGTCGAGCGCGATCTCGTCGGACTGATCGTTGAAGCTCGGGTAGGTGATGCCGAAATTCTGCATGAAGGCGTCGGCCGCCGACGCTTGGTCCCGGATATCGACGCCGACGAACTGGACATCCTTGGCGTGGTACTGCTCGGACAGCACGGCCAGGGTCGGGGCCTCCTTGCGGCAGGGCGCGCACCAGGAGCCCCAGAAGTTGAGCACGACCACCTTGCCCCGGTAGGCGCTGAGGTTCAGCTGGCTACCGGACAGGGTGGTGCCGGAGACGGTGGGGGCCGCCGCCCGGTGACCGGCCTGGTAGTAGGTGCTGGTGCCGTCACCCGCCACGAAGTTGTTGCCGTTGCTGGCCGGGGTGTTGGCGGCGATCTGGCCGCCGCAGGCGCTCACCCCGAGCACGGCGACGGACGCGATCGCAGTCAGAGCCGCGACGCGGCGAACGGTGGCAAGCGAAGAAAACAGGTGAAATCTCCTGGAGCCGAAACTCCTACAGATCGTAGTACGACTCCTATTGTGCCGCATCCCCGAGGCTGGCCTGACGGCGGGCCGGCTCGGCGTAGCTCACGTCGGTGATGGTGTCACCGGTGAAGGTGAAGCTGGTCACGCTGGCCAGCGCGCACTCCCGGTTGCTGGGGTGGTGCCACAGCCGCTTGCCCTCGACGCTGCGGCGGGTGACCCAGATCGGCAGCTGGTGGCTCACGCAGACCGCTTCGTGGCCGCGGGCGGCGTCGCGGGCGTCGCCCATGGCGGCCAGCATCCGGGCGGCGATCAGCCGGTAGCGCTCGCCCCAGGACGGCGAGAACGGGTTGCGCAGGTACCACCAGTGCTCGAACCGCCTCAGCGACCCGTCGCCGACCCCGAAGACCATGCCCTCGAAGTGGTTCCAGGGCTCGATCAGCCGGTCGTCGACGACCGGCTCGAGGCTGAACCGCTCGGACAGCGGCTCGGCCGTCTCCCGGGCCCGCTCCAGCGGCGAGGTGAAGATGGCGACCACGTCCCGCTCGGCCAGGAAGTCGGCGGCGGCCTTGGCCATCATGCGGCCGTCCTCGGACAGCCCGAAGCCGGGGATCCGCCCGTAGATCACGCCTTTGGGGTTCTCCACCTCGCCGTGCCGCAGCAGGTGCACGACGGTGGTGTCCGCGCCCTGATGGGCGTGCGCGTCCGGCGCGGCGGGACTCGTTGACTGGTCACTCATGGCGCGGCCAGCTTACCGGCCCCGGCCAGCCCCGGGCGATGGGCCGCCCCGGTGCCGGGACCCAGCCGGCCGTCATGGGCGGCCGGGGCGGGCAGCGGTGACGGGCACCGGTGACGGGGGGTGGGGATGAGCGGGACGGGCACCGGAGCGGGAACCGGAGTACGGCCGTTGCTGGCCGGTCACGGGAAAGCCATCCCCGGCCGGGATCAGGCTGAGAGGACCCGGGCGGCCGCCTGGGCGGCGGCCGGGAGAGCGCTGGCGACGCGGGCGATGGCCGAGGCGTCGTGGGCGGCGGACAGGAACCAGGCCTCGAACGGGGACGGCGGGAGGTAGACGCCGCCGTCCAGCATCGCGTGGAAGAACGCGGCGTAGGCGGCGGCCGACTGGGTGCGGGCATCGTCGAAGTTGCGGACCGGGGCACCCCGGCCGAGGAACACCGAGAACAGGTTGCCGGCGGTCTGCAGGTGGTGCTCGGCCCCGGCCGCGGTCAGCGCCTCGGTCGCCAGCTTGGCCACCAGGCCCGCGGCCTCGTCGACGCGGGCGTAGACCTCGGGGGTGCAGGCCTGCAGGGTGGCCCGGCCGGCCGCGGTCGCCAGCGGGTTACCGGACAGGGTGCCGGCCTGGTAGACCGGGCCGGTGGGGGCCAGCCGGTCCATGATCTCGGCCCGGCCGCCGAAGGCGGCGGCGGGCAGGCCGCCCCCCATCACCTTGCCGAACGTCATCAGGTCACCGGCCACGCCGTCGCGCCCGTACCAGCCCGACCGGGTCACCCGGAAACCGGTCAGCACCTCGTCCATGATCAGCAGCGCACCGTGCCCAGCGCAGACCGCCGCCAGCATTTCATTGAATCCGGCGGCCGGCGGGACGACGCCCATGTTGGCCGGGCAGGCCTCGGTGATCACGCAGGCGATCTGGTCGCCGCGGTCGGCGAAGGCGGCAGCTACAGCATCTTTGTTGTTGTAGGGCAGCACGATCGTGTCGCTGGCGGAGGCGCCGGTCACCCCGGGCGAGTCCGGCAGCGCGAACGTGGCCACCCCGGAGCCGGCCGCGGCCAGCAGCGCGTCCACGTGACCGTGGTAGCAGCCCGCGAACTTCACCACCAGCGGCCGCCCGGTGAACCCGCGGGCCAGCCGCAGCGCCGACATGGTGGCCTCGGTGCCCGAGTTGACCAGCCGGACCTTCTCGGCCGGGGTGCGGGCGGCGATCTCTTCCGCCAGCTCGACCTCACCGGGGGTCGCGGCCCCGAACGACGTACCGGCCTGGGCCGCCTTTTCCAGCGCCGACACCACCGCCGGGTAGGCGTGCCCGAGGATCATCGGGCCCCAGGAGCAGACCAGGTCGACGTACTCCCGCCCGTCCACGTCGGTCAGGTAGGGCCCGGCCGCCGACGCGATGAACCGGGGGGTGCCGCCGACCGAGCCGAACGCCCGGACCGGGGAGTTCACGCCCCCGGGAGTCACCGCGCTGGCTCTCGCGAACCACTCCGCCGAACGGTCACCGGGTACCGGGATCGGATCGGCGGCGGAGCTCACGACAGACCAGCCTCCTCACAGGCGTCAACCAGGAACTCCAGCAGCCTAAGCGCATCCGGGAGCGGATGGCCGGCCGGGTCGCGGAGCCAGCGGGTCATCCCGCCGGGGCCGTCCGCCCCGGGGCCGCCCGCCGACGGCGGGGCCAGCACGTAGCTGTCCCGGCAGTGCCAGCGCAGCGTGCCCCGGCTGGTGACGTTCTCCGGCTCGTTGTCCAGGCGGCAGGACCACCACTCGTCCTCGTCGACCGGGGCGCCGCGGGTGGTGACGAAGAACAGCATCCGGCCACCGGCCTCGGCCACCGGGCCGGGCTCGATACCGATGGCCGCCATGGTCGCCAGCGCGGCCGCGCCGACCGTGGTGGGGACGTCGAGGACGTCGAAGACCCGGCCGGTGACGAGGATCACCGACGCCTGCGGACGGGCCGCCCACCAGCCCTGGATGGTGGGGGTGTCCACCGTCGCCTGCATCTGCCAGGTGTGCGAGACCGGGTGCGCGCCGGGGGCCGGGCAGCCGACCCGGTCGCAGGAGCAGGCGCGGCCCGGCCGCAGTCCGTCGGTGGAAAGATGAGCGCCCACGCACACCGGCCAGCCCAGCGTCGCGTAGTTGACCGCCGCCTGGCCGAGTGGATCACTCCGGTCGCCCCGGTCCGCCTTCCGGCGGCTGCGGCGCCGCACCACGTCGACCATCGGCCAGCTCCTGCCCGGAGGCCGGTCAGCACCCGGCCCTCCTCATCGAGTGTCACCCATCGTAGATCAGCGCATACGACGCGTCGGGGCCATTCGGGCAGGCTGTCCGAGATGTGACCTAACGCTCGTTCAGGCGGCGGGCCACTTCGGCCGCCCAGTAGGTGAGGATGACGCTGGCGCCGGCCCGCCGGATCCCGGTCAGCGTCTCCATGATGATCCGGTCCCGGTCCAGCCAGCCATGGGCGGCGGCCGCCTCGACCATCGCGTACTCGCCGCTGACCTGGTAGGCGGCCACCGGCACGTGCACGGTATCGGCCACCCGGCGCACGATGTCCAGGTAGGGCAGGGCCGGCTTGACCATGACCAGGTCGGCGCCCTCGTCGATGTCGAGCAGCACTTCGCGCAGGGCCTCGTCCGAGCCGGGCGGGTCCTGCTGGTAGGAGGCCCGGTCGCCGAACTGCGGCGCGCACTCGGCCGCGTCGCGGAACGGCCCGTAGAAGCCGGACGCGTACTTGACCGAGTAGGCGCAGATGCCGACGTCGGGGTAGCCCGCCCCGTCGAGGGCGGACCGGATCGCGCCGACCTGGCCGTCCATCATGCCGCTGGGCGCCACCAGATGAACGCCGGCCGCCGCCTGGGCGACCGCGATCGCCGCGTAACGCTCGAGGGTGGCGTCGTTGTCGACGTCGCCGGCCGGGGTGAGCAGGCCGCAGTGGCCGTGGTCGGTGTACTCGTCCAGGCACAGGTCGGCCAGCAGCACGGTCCGGTCGCCGACCTCGGCCGCCAGGTCGCGGAGGGCGAGCTGGACGATACCGGCCGGGTCGTCGGCGGCCGAGCCGCGGCCGTCCTTGACCGCGGGGATGCCGAACAGGATGATCCCGCCCACGCCGGCGTCGACCGCCTCGACCGCCGCCTTGCGCAGGCTGTCGCGGGTGTGCTGGACGACGCCGGGCATCGAGCCGATCGGCTGCGGTTCGGCGATGCCCTCCTTGACGAACATCGGCAGCACCAGGTCGGCCGGCCGCAGCGCGGTCTCCGCGACCAGGTTGCGCAGCGCGGCCGTGCGCCGCAGCCGGCGCGGCCGGATCACCGGGAACCCTGAGTTCACCGGACCTCCTCTAGCTGATGGTTACCGGAGCCGCTTGCGGGCGCCGCGGCGGCGCTCGCTCGGCCTGCGCAGCGGCTCACCGGCCTCCAGGGCGGCCTGCCGCTGCCCCGCCCCGAACTCGGCCAGCGCCTCGACCAGGGCCGGCATCGACGGCGTGGGCGCCATCACGTCGACCCGGAGGCCGAACTCGGCCGCCGTCTTGGCCGTCTGCGGGCCGATCACCGCGATGACCGTGACCGCGTGCGGCTTGCCGGCGATGCCGACCAGGTTGCGCACGGTCGAGGACGAGGTGAACAGCACCGCGTCGAAACCGCCGCCCTTGATCGCCTCGCGGATCGGCGCGGGCGGCGGGGCGGCCCGGACCGTCCGGTAGGCGGTGACGTCCTCGGCCTCCCAGCCGAGCTCGGTCAGCCGGGCGACCAGGTGCTCGGTGGCGATGTCGGCCCGCGGTAGCAGCACCCGGTTGATCGGGTCGAGCACGTCGTCGAAGGGCGGCCACTCCTCGGCCAGCCCCTGGCCGGACTGCTCACCCTCGGGCACCAGGTCAGGCGCGATGCCGAAGTCCTTGAGGGCGGCCGCGGTCTGGTCGCCGACGGCGGCCACCTTGACGCCCGCGAACGCGCGGGCGTCAAGGCCGTACTCCTCGAACTTCTCGCGGATCGCCCGGACCGCGTTGACCGAGGTGAACGCCACCCACTGGTAGCGCCCGGTCACCAGCCCGCGGACCGCGCGGTCCATCTGCTGCGGCGTCCGCGGCGGCTCGACCGCGATCGTGGGCACTTCCTCGGGGATCGCGCCCTGCTCGCGCAGCTGCTCGGAGGCGGCGGCCGCGTCGGCCTTGGTCCGCGGCACCAGCACCCGCCAGCCGAACAGCGGCTTGGTCTCGTACCAGGACAGCTCGGGCTGCCGGGCGGCCGCGTCGCCGACCACGGCGACCGCCTCACCGGCGCTGACCGGGCTGACCCCGGCCGCCTTGAGGTCGGCGGCGATCCGGCCGAGGGTCGAGGTGACCGTCCGCTGCGCGGTGGTGGTGCCGTCCCAGGTGATGGCGAACGGGGTGGTGTCCGGCCAGCCCGCCGCGATCAGCATCTTGCCCAGGTCGGCCGGGCCGGCTTCGGCCCCCTGGACGACCAGCGGGCCGGGGCCGAACGTGACCCGGCTGGCGTCGGCCGCCTGGATGATCCGGACCTCACCGCCGTCGCGCCCGTCCCGGCCGAGCGGGATGCCCGCGTAGGCGGGCACCGCGGTGGCGGCCGGGACCCCCGGCACCACCTCGAACGGGACCCCGGCGGCGGCGAACGCGCGCACGTCCGGCAGCGCCCCGTCCAGCAGCGGATCGCCGTCGTAGAGGCGGACCACCAGCTGGCCGGCCTGGGCGGCCGCGATCAGGTCGGGCTCACCGGCGTCGGCGGCCGGCTTGGCGTCCGGCTCGGCGGCGGCCTCCGGCCCGGCCGGGTCAGCCTCGGCGACCGGGCCGCCGGCCAGCACGACGAGGTCGGCGTCGGCGGCGATCAGCTCGCGGACCCGCGGGCCGGGCTGGCGCTGGCTGATCACCAGATCGGCCTGGCCCAGCAGCTGGGCCGCCCGCAGGGTCAGCAGGCGTTCGTCACCGGGGCCGGTCCCGACCAGGGCGATCCGGCCGGCCGAGGCCGGCCGGGCCGTCCCTCTGGGGCGCGGCTCATCGTTGGCGGTGGAGGTGGCTGGGGTGGCGTTCACTAGGCATCTGTCCCGTTCGTACGTCCTGGTGGCGGGGCGATCAGGCTCGCCGCGCCACTAGCCAGCAGCCGGCTCGCGATCCGGCGGCCGAGCTGCGCGGCGGCGGCGGGCTCGTCGCTCCCGCGTTCGCGCAGACTCTGGCTGCCGTCGGTGGCGATCACCGCCGCTTCCAGCTGCAGATGGTCGGTGTGGCCGGCCGCGTAGGCACCGATCGGCGAGCTGCAGCCCGCCTCCAGCGCGGCCAGCACGGTGCGCTCGGCGGTCACCGCGGCGCGGGTGGGCCGGTCGTCGACGACGGCCAGCAGCTCGGCCAGCGCGGAGTCGGCGGCCCGGCATTCGACCGCGAGGGCACCCTGGCCGGGCGCGGGCAGCATGTCCTCGGGCTCGAAGAACTGGCTGACCAGGTCGAGGTGGCCCAGGCGGCCCAGTCCGGCCGCCGCCAGCACCACCGCGTCCAGCTCGCCCGCCCCGACCTTGCTGAGCCGGGTGCCGGCGTTGCCGCGGATGGGTACGCAGCGGATGTCCTTGCGCAGCAGCAGCAGCTGGGCGGCCCGGCGGGGTGACCCGGTGCCGATCGTGGCCCCCGGCCGCAGATCGGCCAGCTTGGCTCCGTCCAGGCCGATCAGCGCGTCCCGGGGGTCGTCGCGGGGTGGCACCGCGGCCAGCACGATGTCGTCCGGCTGGCCGGTCGGCAGGTCCTTGAGCGAATGCACGGCCAGGTCGACCTGGCCGGCCAGCAAGGCGTCACGCAGGGCGCTGACGAACACGCCGGTGCCGCCGATCTGCGCCAGCTGGGCCCGGCTGACGTCCCCCTGGGTGGTCACCCCGATCAGGTCGACCGGGCGGCCGGTCCGCTCGGTGATGGCCTGCGCGACCAGACCCGACTGGTACATCGCCATCGGGCTCTTGCGGGTACCGAGCCGGAGCACGGCGGGAACGCTCATTCCCCGCTCCCCTCTGGCGCCGACGGCGAGGGCAGCACGGCGATATCCACTACCTTTTCGTCTGGTTCGGCGCGAGTGACCGCCTCGACCGTGCGTGGGTCGAGGTCGAACAGCACCCGCAGCGCCTCGTCGTACCCGTCCCCCCGCGGCGAGCCGGCGAGCTCTTTGACCCGCACCGTCGGTGCGTGCAAGAGCTTGTCTACCACCCGCCGCACGCTGCGGGCTATCTCGTCGAGGGCGTGGCCGTCGAATCCTTCGACATTCTGCAGCCGGCCCGCCAGCCGGGTCAGCTCGGCGTCGACCACCTCGGCCGCCTTGGCCCGCAGGGCGACCACGGTCGGGGTGACCTGAGCGGCGACGGCGGCCGCCCGGTGGGTCTCGAACTCCTCGTCCACGATGGCCCGGACCGCCGCCACCTCGCTGGTGATGCCGGGGCCGGCCACCGCGTTGCGGCCCGCGTCGGCCAGCTCGTCGAGGCCGATGACGGTCACCGCGGGCAGCTCGGCCACCTCGGGGGCGACGTCGCGGGGCAGCGCCAGGTCGAGGAAGACCAGCGGGTCGTCGCCGGTCCGCCCGGCCAGGCCCGCGCGGACCAGGTCGGCGGTGATGACCAGCCCGGACGCCCCGGTGCAGGAGATGACCAGGTCGGCGTCGGCGATCGCGGCGGGCAGCGCGTCCAGGTCGGCGGTCCGGCCGTTGACGGCGGCGGCCAGCCGGTCGGCGTGACGGCGGGTCCGGTTGGCCACCGTGACCGTCCGGGCGCCGGCCCGGGCGGCGGTGGTGGCGGCCAGCGAGCTCATCGAGCCCGCGCCCACCACCAGGACCCGCTGGCCGGTCAGCGACGGCCGTCCGAGCGCCGCCACGGCGGCCTCGATACCCACGCTGACCAGGCTGGCCCCGGCCCGGTCGATCCCGGTCTCGGCGTGCGCCCGCTTGCCGGCCCGCAGCGCGGCCGAGCCGGCGTCGCCCAGCGCCCGGCCGAGCGTGCCCTGCTCCCGGGCCACGTTGAGGGCCGACCGGACCTGGCCGAGGATCTGGCCTTCGCCGACCACCATCGAGTCCAGGCCGGCCGCCACGTTCAGCAGGTGCTTGACCGCGCGCTCTTCGTAGTGGACGTACAGATGGCCGGTCAGCTCCTGGGTGGGGATCCCGGAGTACTGCGACAGCAGCTCACAGATCGCGGCCACGCTGCCGTGGAACCGGTCGACGTCGGCGTAGATCTCCACCCGGTTGCAGGTGGAGACGATAAACGTCCCGGCCACGTCGCCGCTCTGGTGCAGGTCGCGGAGCAGCTTGGGCAGCGCTTCCGCGCTCAGCGCGGCGCGCTCCAGCACCGGGACCGGCGCGCTCTTGTGGCTCAGCCCGACCACGAGCACACTCACGTCAAATACCGCCTACGCCTCTGCCGCGGACGGGACCGCGGCCGCCGTGGAGAGCCGGCTGGCTCCCCCGGGTACGGAGGGCAGACCGGCTCCCTCTGATACGGTACGCAGCTCGTCTTCGGACGGCGGCCCATTCCGCTCCGCCGATCGCCGCTGGGCATGGAACGCCAGGATTTGCAGTTCTATGGACAGATCAACCTTACGCACGTCGACACCCTCTGCCACATTGAGCACGACCGGGGCAAAGTTGAGAATGCTGGTCACCCCGGCCGCGACCAGCCGGTCGCAGACCGCCTGGGCGGCCCCGCCCGGAGTGGCGATCACGCCGATCGCCACCTTGTGCCGCACGATCAGGTCTTCCAGCTCATCGGAGTGCCGGACGGCCACCCGCCCGATCCGGCTACCCACGATGGCGGGGTCCGAATCCAGCAGCGCCGCGATCCGGAAGCCGCGGGTGACGAAGCCGCCGTAGTTGGCCAGCGCCCGGCCCAGGTTGCCGGCGCCGACGATGACCACGGGCCAGTCCTGGGTCAGCCCCAGCGCCCGCGACACCTGGTAGATCAGGTAGTCGACGTCGTAACCGACCCCGCGGATGCCGTAGGAGCCCAGGTGCGACAGGTCCTTGCGGAGCTTGGCCGAGTTCACCCCGGCCCCGGCCGCCAGCTGGTCGCTGGACACGGTGACGACGCCGCGTTCGGCCATCCCGGCCAGGACCCGGAGGTAGACCGGCAGCCGCGACACGGTGGCCTCGGGCAGGCGCTCACCGGCCGGGCGGTCACCCGGATCGAACTGAGGCAAAGAACCGCGAGACATGCGCCGGCGCTCCTCGGGGGATCGACGCGGGACCGGGCGGCCGGTGGTTGCCGGGCCGCGGCCGGTCGGGATCGGCCGGAGATCAGAGCGGGCCGCCGGCAGCGGGTGGGGCGGCGGGAACTGGTCTCCACTGACAAGGTACGCCTTTGTGAACCAATGCACAAAGTCGTTGGCGGGGCCGCACGCATGTGGGCGGGGGCGGTTGCCGCGTGCGGGCGGGGGCGGTCGCCGGGTGCGGCCGGGGTCGGTCGCGCAGGCGCGGCCGTTGCCCCGGTAGACGGCTTCGGCTCAGGTCAGCGGCGTAGGGCGGCGCGCAGGCGGTCCTCGCTGACCCGCCAGAAATCGTGGGTGACGCCGTCCACCACCGTCACCGGGATCTTGTCCCAGTACTCGACCATGTCCTGTTCGGACGCGGTGATGTCGCGCTCGCCCCAGCCCACGCCGAGGTCGGCCGCCACCCGGGTGATGACCGCCCGGGCGTCGTCGCACAGGTGGCAACCGGGCTTGCTGAGCAACAGGATGCGCGGCCCGGCGGGGCTGCCGTGGTCGTCCGGGCCGGTCGCCGCCACGGCCTCAGATCCGGTCGTAACGCGGGCTGGGTGGCGGCTCGTAGGAGTCCCGGGAGCCGTTCTGGGTACCCCGCGAGTCGCCCGGCTCGCCGTAGGAGTCCTGAGACTCACCGTAGGAGTCGCGGGACCCGTTACGGTCACGCGGCCGCCGACGCGCGTCCCGTGAACCGTTCGCGGTCTCCCGCGGGTCGTTGTACGGGTCGCCCGGGCCGTCGTAGGACTCGTGCGGCGTGCGCGTCCACTGCGGCGACCGGTCCCGGGGCGGGTAGCCCTGGGCCGGCGGCGGATAGCCCTGGGCCGGCGGGGGGTACCCGCGGTCGCGCGGCGGGTAGGCCGGGTAGTCCGGGTAGTCCGCCTCACGTGGGTCACGGGGGGTGTACCGGGGCTCGCGCGGTGGGTAGCCGGCGTCGTCGGCCTGGTAGCCGGGATTCCGGGGCTGGTAGCGGATCTCCTGCCCCTGATAGCCGCCGTCTTGCGACTGGTAGCGGGTGTCCGGCGACTGGTAGCCGTCGTCCGGCGACTGGTAGCCAGCCCCCGGCGACGGGTAGCCTCCGCCCGGCGACGGGTAGCCTGCGCCCGGCGACTGGTAGCCGGAGTCCGGCGACTGGTAACCCGGTTCGCGCGGCTGGAAGCTGGGCTCGCGGGGCGGGTAGCCGGTCTCGCGGGTCTGGTAGCTGGGCTCCCGGGGCGCGTAGCCCGGGTCCCGCGGCGGGCTCGGGTCGCGCGGCTGGTAGCCCGGCTCGCGCGACGGATAGCCGGAGTCGTACGGCTGGAAGCTGGGCTCGCGGGGCGCGTAGCCCGGGTCCCGCGGCTGATAGCCGGGGTCGCGGCTGGGGTAATCGGCGGCGTCCGGGCGGCCGCTGTGGGCGGCGGCCGGGCGGGCGTTACCGCCCCGGCCGCCGTTCCCGCCGCGGGCGGCGTCGGCCCCCGGGCCGACGCCGACCCCACGGGTGACGTCCGCCCCGCGGCCTGCGTCCACGCCGCGGCTGCCGTTCCCGTTGCGTCCGGCGTTCCCGGTCCGCACCGCGGGCAGGTTGGACGGACTGGACGGGCGCGGGGCCGGAGGTGCGGCCTGCGTCCGCGTGGCCGGGGCCGGCCCGGCCTGCGCCTGCGCCGCCTGAGCCTGGGCGGCCTGCGCCGCCTGGGCCTCAGCCTGCGGCAGCGGCGAGACCTTGGCGTACTTCAGCCGCAGCTCGATCACGTTGGTGGCCAGCACGTACGGGCGGCGGGCGGTGACGAACCGCTGCACGTAGGGCTGCTGCTCGTGCCGCTCGAACGCGGCCCGGTCGCGGTAGACCTCGTAGAAGATCCGCTGCATGGGCGCCTTGGGCACGGTGTGGATCACGTAGACCAGGGTGTCCGGCTCGTTCGCGCGGACCTGCTCGGCGACCTCGTCGGCGGCCCGGTCGAAGTCGGCCACCTTGTCGTCCAGCAGCGTGTAGATCGCGATCAGGCCGTGCGGCGGGGTGACCGGCAGCGCCAGGTCGGTGCCGGGCCGCGGCTGAGGCGCGGCCGGCGGGGGCGGCAGCGGGATGTCCAGGCCCGGCAGCGAGGCGTCGAACATGCCGGTGGCGGGCTCGGCGCCCGGCATCCCGGGCTGGTAGCGCCGCTCGTCATCGGGCCAGTCGCGGGTGGACCAGTCGGGCTGGTCCTGCTCGTCCCAGGGGTTGCGGGCCGGACGGCGGCCCGCGACCCGGCCGGGCGGCGGGAAGTCGGGCTCGCCGAAGTCGTCCCGGGCCGGCGGGCGGCCCGCCAGCGGGTCGCGCAGGACGTCATCGGCCGCGCGGGCGCGGTCGGCCCGGCGGGGGTCGCGGTCGTCACGACGGGGATCGAGATCATCCCCGCGACGCGCGCCACGCTCGTCACCCCGGCGGGAGCCACGCTCATCGCCCCGGCGGCCGTCACGCTCGTCCGCCCCCCGGGACCCACGATTACCTTTAGAACCACGAGACCATTTCACGCCGTCAGCCCCTTCAGCCTGGCCAACCACTTCCGTCCGGTCGGCATCAGCCGCACCGGCGTTTTCTGCCTGTGCGGCCTGAACCGGGCGTACCGCCTGGCCCCCCAGCCGCGATGCACCGAACCACAGCACGCCGGCCGCGGCCAACCCGAGGGCCGGGTAGGCCGGGCTCGGCAGCGAAAACCGGAACGCGATGAGCAGCAGGACCGCCACCGCCACCGCGGCCACGCCGACCACCAGCGGGCCATCGGCCGGCCGGCGGCGGCCGGTCGCGCAGACGGCCAGCACCGCCAGCACGCCCACCCCGGTCAGCAGCGTGACCAGGATCAGCGCGTAGTGCGGGATGACCTGATAGTGCGCGGACGCGGCCGGCCAGGCCTTGCTGAACCCGGCGGCCGAGAGCGGATCGGTGGCCAGCACCACCCCGGTCACCGCCGCCACCGCCGCGGTGACCAGCCGGGCGGCGAACCGCACGGCGGTCGCGCGCGCCACCAGCTCGACCAGGCCCCAGGTCAGAACCAGGGGCCCCGTCAGCTGAGCGGACAGCTGGATGATGCGGAATGTCCACGACCCGAAGCCGGCCGCGAAACCGATGCCCTGCGCGAGCAGGGCCACCGCGATCGCGAGCATGCCAACGGTCCAGGCGATGGAGCTGATCCTGGGCCTGCGGGCGCACTGACCAGTCAGAAGACCAGTGCCCACCGCGGCGACCAGCACGCCTGCGATCGCGACCAGCACAGATGTAGACATTGACGCCTATGGTGCCTGACGCGGCGGGATGGCGCGACCCTCCGGTCACGCCAGCGGCAGGAAGTCCCGGGCCGCTTACTTCTTGTTGCGGCGCTGGATACGAGTCTTCTTGAGCAGCTTACGGTGCTTCTTCTTCGCCATCCGCTTGCGGCGCTTCTTGATGACTGAACCCACGAAATTACCCTCACTCGGACTGTACGGAAGACGGCCACGCATCGTGCCCGCCCCGGATGAGGGCGGCTGAGCGATCGACCCGGTCTAGAAGGTTACCGCGCCGGCCGGACCATCCCGTGACAGTACCAGCAGAAGGGCCTACTGAACGGGCCCAGTAAAGAGGTCAGCCGGTACCGACAAAGGCGTCCCTGAGGTACTGGTTG
>JAFAYQ010000068.1 GCA_019240215.1 Actinomycetota bacterium
CGCTTGCCGACCCGGGTCTGCAGCATCCACAGCTTGCCGCGCTCGATGGTGAACTCGATGTCACACAGGTCGCGGTAGTGGTTCTCCAGCGTGGCCATGATGTCCATCAGCTGGTCGTAGGAGGCCTTGTCGATCCGCTCCAGGTCCTGCAGCGGGACCGTGTTGCGGATGCCCGCGACCACGTCCTCGCCCTGGGCGTTCTGCAGGTAGTCACCGTAGACGCCCTGGGCGCCGGTGCCGGGGTCACGGGTGAAGGCCACGCCGGTGCCGGAGTCGGCGCCGAGGTTGCCGAACACCATCGCCACCACGTTGACGGCGGTGCCGAGGTCGGCCGGGATGCGCTCCTGGCGGCGGTAGAGGATCGCGCGGTCGGCGTTCCAGGAGTTGAACACCGCCTTGACCGCCATGTCGAGCTGCTCGCGGGGATCCTGCGGGAAGTCGCGGCCGGTGTGCTGGCGGATGGTCTCCTTGAACGCGGCGACGATTTTCTGCAGGTCGTCGGCGTCCAGGTCGAGGTCGTTCTTGACGCCCTTGGCCTTCTTGGCGTTGTCGATGGCGTCCTCGAACGCCTCGCCCTCGATGTCGAGCACGGTCTTGCCGAACATCTGCAGCAGCCGCCGGTAGGAGTCCCAGGCGAACCGCTCGTTGCCGGCCTGCTTGGCCAGGCCCTGGACCGACTCATCCGACAGGCCGATGTTCAGCACCGTCTCCATCATGCCGGGCATCGAGAACTTGGCCCCGGACCGCACGCTGACCAGCAGCGGGTCCGACGGGTCGCCCAGCTTGCGGCCGATGGCCGACTCGAGCTGGTTCAGGTGCTCGGTGACCTCGCCCGCGAGGCTGGCGGGCACGTCGCCATCCTTGAGGTAGGCGCGGCAGGCCTCGGTGGAGATGATGAACCCGGGCGGGACCGGCAGGCCGAGGTTGGTCATCTCGGCGAGGTTGGCACCCTTGCCGCCGAGCAGGTCTTTCTGGTCCTTATTACCTTCGGTGAAGTCGTAAACGAGCTTCGGCACTGAGCGCTCCTCGTGCAGCGTGTATTAACTCATGCGTAGTCGCTTGGGACTTTACTAGTCCTGGGACGTGCGCGGGACGCTGCTGGGACTAGCGGGACAGGTGGGAGACATCGCATGACGACGATCGGATTGCTGCACCCTGGGGAGATGGGGGCCGGGCTCGGGGGTGCCCTGGCCGACCGCGGTCACACCGTGCTGTGGCTGCCGGAGGGGCGCAGCCGGGCCACCGCCGAGCGGGCCGCCGGGGCCGGGCTGACGAGCACCGGCAGCCTGAGCGACCTGCTCGGCCGGGCCGAGGTGGTGCTGTCGGTGTGCCCGCCGCAGGCGGCCCCGGCCGTGGCCGCCAGCGTGGCCTCCGACGGCTTCGGCGGCCTGGTGGTCGACGCCAACGCGATCGCGCCGCGGACCGTGCGGACGGTGGCGGCCACGGTGACCGCGGCCGGCGCCACGTTCGTGGACGGCGGCATCATCGGCCTCGCCCCGCAGCCGGGGAGCGCCGGCGGCCCCCGGCTCTACCTGTCCGGGGAACCCGGGTCGCCGGCCGCGGCCCAGGTGGCGGCGCTGTTCGACGGCACCGCGGTGACCGCCTGCCTGGTCGACGGCGGGGTGGGGGCGGCCTCGGCGGTCAAGATGGCCTACGCCGCCTGGACCAAGGGCTCGGCCGCGCTGCTGCTGGCGGCCCGGGCGCTGGCCCGCACCGAGCGGGTCGAGGGCACGCTGCTGGCCGAGTGGGGGGCCTCCCAGCCCCAGCTGGCCGCCCGGACGGAAAACGCCGCCCGGTCGGCGGCGGCCAAGGGCTGGCGCTGGGACCCGGAGATGACCGAGATCGCGGCGGCCATGGCCGACGCCGGGCTGCCGGACGGCTTCCACCAGGCGGCGGCCGAGGTCTTCCGGTGCGCCCCGCGGGCGGACCCGGCCGGGCTGGCCGAGACCGCCCCCGGTGACGTCGTCGAACTGGTGCTGGAGGCGCTGGCGGGCGAGCACCTGGACTGACCCGGGGTCATGCCCGGGCTGGCCGCCTGGCGCTCAGCAGATCGGCAGGCGGTCGCCCAGGTAGCCCTCGAGCTGGTCGATCGCGACCCGCTCCTGCTTCATCGAGTCGCGCTCGCGCACGGTGACCGCGTGGTCTTGGAGGGTGTCGAAGTCGACGGTGACGCAGTACGGGGTGCCGATCTCGTCCTGCCGCCGGTACCGGCGGCCGATCGCGCTGGCGTCGTCGAAGTCGGTGTTCCAGCGCTTGCGCAGCGCCGCCGCCAGGTCGCGGGCCTTGG
The DNA here is from genome assembly GCA_019240215.1 of Actinomycetota bacterium. Lineage (GTDB taxonomy): Bacteria > Actinomycetota > Actinomycetes > Streptosporangiales > Streptosporangiaceae > Bog-532. The sequence goes on from JAFAYQ010000068.1 coordinate 2,288, forward strand.
GCGACAGGTCGGTGTTGCGCGACAGCGGCAGCACCGCCACCTTGACCGGGGCGATCCGCGGGTCGAACCGCATCACCGTCCGCTTCTCCAGCTTGCCCTTGGCGTCGGGCGCCTCGTCCTCGGTGTAGGCGTCGAGCATGAACACCAGCGCCGCCCGGTCGATACCGGCCGCGGGCTCGATCACGAAGGGGACGAACCGCTCACCCGACTCCTGGTCCAGGTAGGACAGATCGGTCCCGGACGCCTTGCCGTGGGTGGTCAGGTCGTAGTCGGTGCGGTTGGCGATGCCCTCCAGCTCACCCCACTCGCTGCCGGTGAACCCGAACCGGTACTCCACGTCCACCGTGCGCTTGGAGTAGTGCGCCAGCTTCTCCTGCGGGTGCTCGAACAGGCGCAGATTCTCCCGCTTGATGCCGAGGTCGACGTACCAGTTGAAGCGGGTGTCGATCCAGGTCTGGTGCCACTCCTCGTCGGTCCCCGGGCGGACGAAGAACTCCATCTCGGCCTGCTCGAACTCGCGGGTGCGGAAGATGAAGTTACCCGGCGTGATCTCGTTGCGGAATGACTTGCCGATCTGGCCGATGCCGAACGGCAGCTTCTTGCGCGAGCTCTGCAGCACGTTCTTGTAGTTGATGAAGATGCCCTGGGCGGTCTCCGGCCGCAGGTAGGCCAGCCCGGACTCGTCCTCGACGGGGCCGAGGTAGGTGCGCAGCAGGCCGCTGAACATCCGCGGCTCGGTGAAGGTGCCCTTGTTGCCGCAGTTGGGGCAGGTCACGTCGGCCAGGCCGTGCTCGGCGGCGTGGCCGTGGCGCTCCTCGTAGGCCTCCAGCAGGTGGTCGGCCCGGAACCGCTTGTGGCAGGACATGCACTCGACCAGCGGGTCGACGAACTCGGTGACGTGGCCGCTAGCCTCCCACACCTCGCGCGCGAGGATCACGCTGGAGTCGAGGCCGACGATGTCGTCGCGCTCCTGCACCATCGACCGCCACCACTGGCGCTTGATGTTGTTCTTGAGCTCCACCCCGAGCGGGCCGTAGTCCCAGGACGCCCGCAGGCCGCCGTAGATCTCGCTGGACGGGTACACGAACCCCCGCCGCTTGGAGAGGCTGACGATCGTATCCATACGGTCACTGCGAGCTGCCATCAAAGGTCTCCATCCGGCTGGCGGTCGGCGTCGTTGTTTCGCGCGGCACAGCACCCTTACGGGCTGGTCCCAGACACGCGCGGGCACGGCCTGAAACCATGCGAGAGGGCGCGGTGGCCCCAGCTTAGAGCCACCGCGCCCCCTTGGCGAACCAGAACCAGCCCTTCCCCTGGCCAGTTCAGGCCGTGCGGTTAAGCGCGGCTCACGGTGCCGACACCGCGCCACCGACCCAGTCCGCGTCGATGTTGAGTGAGTACCCGCCGACCTTGATCTTCTGGTTGCCCTGGTACTGCTTCACCCGGTCGGCCGCCCACCGGTCCGACGCCAGCAGGTAGGGCGTGCCGGACAGGTTGTTCTTCTTGTCCCAGAGCGCGAACCACAGGGCGTCCGGCTCGTTCATCGCGTGCCCGTTGACGGCGGGGTCCGAGGCCAGGTCGGTGACGCCGGTGGAGGCGCTGGAGTACACCCCGGAGACGTAGCCGCGTACGTGTATCTCCTTGGTCCAGGCGTCGAGGAACTTGAGCACGGTGGACCGGCAGCTGGAGTTGCCGTTGTTGTAGGACTCCATGTCGAAGTAGATCGGCGAACCCTTGCCGAGGCCGAAGCTGGCCGCGTCGCCGATCGCGGTGTCGGCCGCCTGGGTGCCCTGGGTGGCCGGGTTCTTGCTGCTGATGGCGGCGAAGTTGTTGCAGGGCGCCTGCAGCCCGACGTAGAGCGGCAGCAGCGACCAGCCCATCGCGTGCACGGACTTGACCCAGGACGCCGACAGGTTGCCGTAGTCGCAGGCCATGTTCTGGCCGCCGATGTAGATCCCGATGGCCGAGTACTTGCTCTTCCACGCCTTCATCGCGTTCAGCGACGGCGCGGTGCAGGTGTCGAACCCGGCCAGCGGGCGGGCCGGCACGCTCGCCTTGACCGTGCTGGTCAGCGTGCTGGTGCTGGTGGTGGTGACGGGCTTGGTGGTGGTGACGGGCCCGCTGCTGACCGGCGGCGTCCCGGCTGACTGAGTGGCCGTCGGCCAGCTGTCGGTCTCGCTGATGGTGCTGGCCCGGCCCGAGCTCACCGGCCACCCGGACTGGCTGCCGGTCACCCGGTGGATGCTCTGCATGTAGCTGGTCACCGCGCCCGGGTCCCAGCCGTAGGTGCCGGTGACCGACAGTTGGCCGCCCGGGACCGAGCCCCGCAGCTCGCTGGCCTGCCCGTACTCGCTCAGCTGGTTGAACGCCTGAGCCCGGGCGGCGATCCGGCGGCCGGCGATGCTGGGCGGCGGCGACTGCACGAGCCCGCCCTGGGCGGCGGCCCCACCGGTGCTGACCTGCCCAGACTTCGACACGCCGACCGGAGTGATGGTAATCGTCTCCGCTCGGCCCATAAGATTCGAAGGACAGTTCTGGTTCGCGCCGGGACTGCCGAGGTAGACCGCATTGATGTCGTACCTGACGCACTGACCTGGATCGGTGTCGAGATGGAAGACCTGCCAGCTCGCCGGGACGGTGACCGAGTACCCGTCGTAGCTGACCGCCTGCATGGCGGCCGTTTGTTTGTTCTTGGTCTGGGTGGCCGACGAACCTGCCTTGGATACGTGACTGCTGACCAGGCCGCGGTCGGCCGCACTCGCGCTGGCCGGGCTCAGGCCCCCGGCGGCGAACACACCGATCGCGCACCCCAGGCCCATGACGGCCGTTGCTGTGCGACGCATCAACACCCCCCACTGCTGTTGAAATAACTGGTCGCTGGCGTCTGGCTGACCAGTACCCCCGTCGTGTAATTACGGCGACGCCACTTTCCGGTGTTCCCCGGTCACTCTCCGGTTACCCCTCTGTTTTCGGCCCGTGACGCCTTTTAAAAGGGATAAAAACGGGGCATTGCCTGGCGCAGTCGGCGATCCCGGGAGGGCCTATCCCGAGATGCCGCGACTGGGAAAAAGTTCAACCAGCCAAATGGGTACATTTTATTATTATTAAAATGCTCTACGGGGCAGCGTAAATGCTTTGAACTACATGCTCGTAATTCACCGGGCCAGAGCGTCTAACCAGGTAGGGTGCCTGATTTCGGCATCCCTGGGGGATTGGATTCAGCCCGCGCTGACCGGGCTCGGCTCGCCCTCGGGGGCCACCGGGTTGGGGATGGCGCCACCGTAACGGCGGTCGCGGCTGGCGTAGATTTCGCAGGCGTGCCAGAGGTGCCGGCGGTCGAAATCAGGCCAGAGCGTGTCGAGAAAGACAAGCTCGGCATAATGCGACTGCCAGAGCAGGAAATTCGAGGTGCGATGCTCGCCCGACGAGCGCACGAAAAGGTCGACGTCGGGAATATCGGGCTCATCGAGATAACGGGAGATTGTTTTCTCGGTGACCTTTTCCGGCTTGAGCTTGCCCGCGGCCACGTCGGCCGCGATCGCGGCGGCGGCGTCGGCGATCTCGGCCCGGCCGCCGTAGTTCACGCAGAACTGCAGGGTCAGCACCGAGTTGCCGGCCGACATCCGCTCGGCCTCCTCCAGCTCGGAGATCACGCTGCGCCACAGCCGCCGGTGGCGGCCCGCCCAGCGGATCCGCACGCCCATCTCGTTGAGCAGGTCCCGGCGGCGGTGGATGACGTCGCGGTTGAACCCCATCAGGAAGCGCACCTCGTCGGGCGAGCGGCGCCAGTTCTCGGTCGAGAACGCGTAGGCCGACAGGTACGGGATGCCCAGCTCGATCGCGCCCATGATCACGTCGAGCAGCGAGGACTCGCCCTCTTTGTGACCCTCGGTCCGCGGCAGCCCCCGCTGCTTGGCCCAGCGGCCGTCACCGTCCATCACGATCGCCACGTGCCGGGGGACCAGATCCCGCGGGATCGCGGGCGGTCGGGCCCCGCTCGGATGGGGATCGGGGGGCCGGACGGTCACACACGCTCCACGTGACGAAGTGAACGGATGGAGTGCTCGAGGTGCCACTGCAGGTAGGCGGCCACCAGGCCACTGCACTCTATCTGGTGCCGTCGTTCGGTTTGGTCCGCCGTGCCCCAATCTCCGCGCAGCAGCGCGGTCATCAGCGCCACGGCGGCCGGGCCCGGGGAAGCGGCGCCGGGTGGGCGGCAGTTGGCGCACACGACGCCGCCGGCCGGGATCGCGAACGCGGGCAGCCGGTCCTTGCGGCCGCAGCGGGCGCACTCGTCCAGCACCGGGGCGTAGCCCGCCACCGCCAGCGACCGCAGCAGGTAGGCGTCGAGCACCAGCCGGGGATCGTGGTCGCTCTCCCCCAGCGTGCGCAGGCCGCCGATCAGCAGCAGGAACTGACGGAGGGTGGGCTCCTTTTCCTCCGGGGTGAACCGCTCGGCGGTCTCCAGCATCGCCACCCCGGCCGTGTAGCGGGGGTAGTCGGCGGTCAGCGGGGCGCCGTAGGAGCGGATGACCTCGGCCTGGGTGATCGTGTCGAGCGACCGGCCCTGGTACAGCAGCAGGTCGACGTGGGTGAACGGCTCCAGCCGGGCGCCGAACCGGGACCGGGTCCGGCGCACGCCCTTGGCCACCGCCCGCACCTTGCCGGTCTTGCGGGCCAGCACGGTGATGATGTGGTCGGCCTCGCCCAGCTTCTGCGTGCGCAGCACCACTCCGTCGTCCCGGTACAGCTGCATGCAGGTATTCTCCCGCACCACACCGACAACGGGGGACATACGCGCCGTAGGGTGGTCGCGAAAGGCGGGCTATGAGCGAACACGGATTCGGCTTTGTCGGTACCGGTGTCGTGGCTGATTTTCACGCCCGGGCGCTGTCCACCCTGCCCGGTGCCCGGCTGGTAGCGGTCACCGACGTCGACCCGGAGCGGGCGCGGGCGTTCGCGGCCAAGCACCACGTCGCCGACGAGCCGGACCTGGCCGCCCTGCTGGCCCGCCGCGACGTCGACGTGGTGACGGTGTGCGTGCCCAGCGGCCAGCACGCCGAGGTGGGTGTGCAGGCGGCCCGGGCCGGCAAGCACCTGGTGGTCGAGAAGCCGATCGACGTCAGCCTGGCGGCGGCCGACAAGCTGATCGCAGCCGCCCGGGCGGCCGGGGTCACGGTCACCGTGATCTCCCAGCACCGGTTCGACCCGGGCCTGGCCGATCTGCGCCGCCTGATCGACGAGGGCGCGTTCGGCCGCCTGCTGCTCGGCCAGGTCGCCACCAAGTGGTGGCGGGGCCAGGACTACTACGACAGCGCGGGCTGGCGCGGCACCTGGGCGATGGACGGCGGTGCCCTGATGAACCAGGGCATTCACTACACCGACCTGCTGCGCTGGTACCTGGGCCCGGTGGCCGAGGTGAGCGCGCTGGCGGTGACCCAGGCGCACGACATCGAGGCCGAGGACTGCGCGCTGGCCACGGTGCGGTTCATGTCCGGCGCGGTCGGCACGATCACCGCCACCACCTCGGTGATCCCCGGGTTCGCGCAGCGGCTGGAGATCAGCGGGACCGAGGGGTCGGCCATCGTCGAGGACGGCGTGCTGGTGTACCGGGGATTCCGGGACGGGTCCGAGGTGCGGTCCGCGGGCAGCACCCGGGGTGCGGCCGCCGACGCGGCCGGCCTGGAGGTGGCGGCGCACCGGGCCCAGCTGGCCGACCTGCTGGCCGCGCTGGAGGAAGGGCGGCCGCCGGCGGTGACGGCGGCCGACGGCCGGGCCACCCTGGAGCTGGTGTGCGCGGTGTACCAGTCGGCCCGCGAGGGCGCGCCGGTGAGGCTGGCATGACGGTGGTGCTGAGCGGGTTCGCGGACGAGATCGCGGCCGACCTCGACGCCCAGCTCGAGGTGCTGGCCGGGCTGTCCATCCGGCACCTGGAGCTGCGCAGCGCCTGGTCGGTCACCGTGGCCGACCTCGACGACCAGCAGGTGGCCCGGATCCGGCGGGCGCTGGACGGGGCCGGGGTGACGGTGTCGGCCATCGGCTCGCCGATCGGCAAGATACCGGTCGAGGCGCCGCTGGCGCCCGAGCTGGACCGGCTGCGGCGGATCGCCGACATCGCGGCCGCGCTCGGCACCCCGCTGGTGCGGGTGTTCTCGTTCTTCCTGCCGGCCGGGCGGCGGCCGGAGGAGTTCCGCGGGCCGGTGCTGGACCGGATGGCCGCGCTCGCCGGGATCGCCGAGGAGCGCGGCCTGGTCCTGGCCCACGAGAACGAGAAGGAGATCTACGGGGACGTCCCCGAGCGGTGCGCGGAGATCATCCGCGTGGTCGGGTCGCCGGCGTTGCGGGCCACGTTCGACGCGGCCAACTTCGTGCAGTGCGGGGTCGCCGCTCCGCACGACCAGGGCTATCCCCTGCTCGCTCCTTATCTGGAATATCTGCAGGTCAAGGACGCCCTGGCCGCCACCGGGGCGGTGGTGCCCGCCGGGCAGGGTGACGGCCAGGTGCGTCAGACTCTGGCCGCGCTGAACGACGCCGGGTTCGCCGGTTTCGTATCGCTGGAACCGCACCTGGCGGTGGCCGGGCGGTTCGGGGGCTTCAGCGGGCCAGAGGACTTCACCCGGGCCGCCCGCGCCCTGTTCGGGCTGCTGGACGACCTGGGCATGTCCTGGAGGTGAGGCGGTTCAGCGGGTGCGGTTGACCGCCGAGAGCACCGCCCGCATGGAGGCGCTGGTGGTGTCGGCGTCGATGCCGACGCCCCACAGGGTGCGGCCGTCGATCTCGCACTCCACGTAGGCGGCGGCCTGGGCGTCCGACCCGGCCGACAGCGCGTGCTCGGTGTAGTCGAGGACCCGGATCTTGACGTCGACCCCGCTCAGCGCGTCACAGAACGCGGAGATCGGCCCGTTGCCGGAGCCCTCGATCGACCGGGGCTCGCCGTTCACCTGGACCTCGGCCGTCAGCACGTGCTTGGACTCGACCACCGAGGAGGCGCGGTGCCCGAGCAGTTCGACCGGCCCGCCGGACAGGTACTCGGCCGAGAACTTGGCCCACATCTCCGCCGCGGTGACCTCGCCGCCCTCGTCGTCGGTGGCGGCCTGGACGACCCGGGAGAACTCGATCTGCAGCCGCCGGGGCAGGTCGAGCTGGTGCTCGGCCTTCATGATGTAGGCCACGCCGCCCTTGCCGGACTGGGAGTTGACCCGGATCACGGCCTCGTAGGAGCGGCCCACGTCGTGCGGGTCGATCGGCAGGTAGGGCACCGCCCACGGGTAGTCGGCGAACGGGACGCCCGCGGTGGCCGCGTCCTTCTCCAGCGCCTCGAAACCCTTCTTGATCGCGTCCTGGTGCGAGCCGGAGAACGCGGTGTAGACCAGATCGCCCGCGTACGGGTGGCGCGGGTGGACCGGAAGCTGGTTGCAGTACTCGACCGTCCGCCGGACCTCGTCGATGTCGGAGAAGTCGATCATCGGGTCGATGCCCTGGCTGAACAGGTTCAGGCCCAGGGTGACCAGGCAGACGTTGCCGGTCCGCTCGCCGTTGCCGAACAGGCAGCCCTCCACCCGGTCGGCGCCGGCCATGATCGCCAGCTCGGCGTCGGCCACCGCGGTGCCGCGGTCGTTGTGGGTGTGGACCGACAGGCTGACGTGCTCGCGCCGGGTGAACTGGCGGCTCATCCACTCGATCTGGTCGGCGTAGACGTTGGCGGTGGACCGCTCGACCGTGCACGGCAGGTTGAAGATGATCTCCCGCCCGGCCTCGGGCTGCCACAGGTCGGAGACCGCCTCGCAGACCTCGATGGAGAAGTCGAGCTCGGTGTCCATGAAGATCTCGGGCGAGTACTCGTAGCCGAACGCGGTGTTGGGCAGCAGCCGCTCGGCGTGCCGCATGACCGCGGTCGTGCCCGCGGTGGCCAGCGCCTTGGTCTGCGCGCGGTCCATGCCGAACACCACCCGGCGGAACAGCGGGGCGCAGGCGTTGTAGAGGTGGACGGTGGCGCGCGGAGCGCCGACCAGCGACTGGACGGTCCGCTCGATGAGGTCCTCGCGGGCCTGGGTGAGCACGGAAATCTGCACGTCATCGGGGATCTTGTCGCCCTCGATGAGCTCGCGCACGAAGTCGAAGTCGGTCTGGCTGGCCGAGGCGAAGCCAACCTCGATCTCCTTGTAGCCCATGGCCACCAGGAGGTCGAACATCTTGCGCTTGCGGGCCGGGCTCATCGGGTCGATCAGCGCCTGGTTGCCGTCCCGGAGGTCGGTCGACAGCCAGCGCGGCGCCTTCGTGATCCGGTTGTTCGGCCAGGTGCGGTCGGGCAGGTCGACCGGGGCGAACGCGGTGTAGCGCCCGATCGGCATCCCGCTGGGCTGCGGCCGGATGTCCCCGGTACCCACCGAATGGGCGCGGGGATTGGGTACGTCGCTGGACGCGTGCGATTGCTGCGAAGTCATGAGAGGTGCTGCTCCTGTACGAGGCTGCGGAGGATCGGCCGGAAAGGGTCGTCGGCTCAGATCTGGCCAGCGGTCATGCGAAGACTCCGCGACGAGGGAGCAGGCCGTTACCGGCCCTCGCCGCGGCTGCTAAGCAGGAGCAAACCGTGCATGATGCCTTCAGCGTAGCAGGCGATTTCAGGGGCCGAATAACCAGTCGCGATTTCCGGGCGGCGGTGTTTGGGTGGCCGGGTGGACGTGCAGAGGTTTGAGGCGGCGGCCGACCCGGCGGCGGTACGGGCGCTGCATGAGATCTACCGGGCGGGGGCGCCGGTCGACGAGCCCGGCGGCCCGCCGATGTCGGCCGCGGTGTTCAGCGGGCTGCTGGTCCGCGGGTGGTGCGCCGAGCCGCGGGACAACTGGCTGGCCCGCGACGGCGGCACCGTGCTGGGCGGCTACTCGCTGGAGCTGCCGGACCGGGAGAACCGCGACCGGGCGGCGCTGATGCTGCTGGTGGCGCCGGAGCGGCGGCGTTCCGGGGCGGGAAGTGCGCTGCTGCGGCACGCGCTGGCGCGCGCGGACGAGCTGGGCCGCGGCACGGTGACCAGCGAGGTGCTGGACGGCACCCCGGGTGACGCGTTCGCCCGGGCGATGGGGGCCCGGGCCGACCTGGTGGAGAACCGGCGGACGCTGGACCTGACCGCGATCCCGGACGGCCAGCTGGCCCGGCTGCGGGCCGCGGCCCTGGCCCACGCGGACGGGTACACGCTGACCAGCTGGGACGGGCCGACCCCGGACCAGTGGCGGGAGCCGGTGGCCCGGATGAACGAGGCGATGGCCGACGCCCCGCGCGGGGCCGGCGAGCAGCCCCAGGTGTGGACGGCCGACCGGGTCGCGGAGGCCGACCGGCTCAGCCTGGAGAAGGGGCTGCGCCGGTACTCGCTGGCGGCGGTGGCAGCCACCGGCGAGCTGGCCGCCCTGACCCAGCTGTCGGTCGAGGAGGCCGAGCCGGCCTGGGGTCACCAGGAGATGACCGCGGTGGCCCGGGCCCACCGCGGGCACCGGCTGGGCCTGCTGACCAAGGTGGCCATGCTGGAGTGGATGGCCGACCGCGAGCCCCGGCTGGAGTACGTGGAAACCTGGAACGGCGAGGACAACGCCCACATGGTGGCGATCAACGTGGCGCTCGGCTTCGCCAAGCCGCACCGGGTCACCGCCTGGCTGCTGCCCACCCGCGTCCCGGCCGCCTCTGGCCCGCGCTGACACCCGGGCCTGTTTGCCCGCAATGTCACATTGATGGCACTCTTATGCCCGCGATGTCACATTGCGGCAAACCGGTGCGGGGGGCGGAGTGCGGGGTGCGGGGGGCGGGGGAGCGGGACGGGACCGGAGCGGGGGGCGGAGTACGGTCCGGGCTTTCCGGTCACGGGAAATAATGGGCGGCGGGTGAGTCAGTCGTAGAAGCCGAGGCGGCGGAGCTCTTTGGGGTTGCGCTGCCAGTCCTTGGCCACCTTGACGCGGAGGTCGAGGTAGACGTGGGTGCCGAGCAGGGCCTCGATCTGCTGGCGGGCGCGGCTGCCGACGTCCTTCAGGCGGGCGCCCTTGGTGCCGATGACGATGGCCTTCTGGCTGGGGCGCTCGACGTACATCTCGGCGTAGACGTCGGTCAGGTCCTGCTGGCCGTCCCGCGGTTTCATCTCCTCGACGACGACCGCGATCGAGTGCGGGAGCTCTTCGCGCACGCCTTCCAGGGCCGCCTCGCGGATCAGTTCGGCGACCAGGAACTCTTCCGGCTCGTCGGTCAGCTCGCCGTCGGGGTACAGCGGCACGCCCTCGGGCAGGTGCTTGATCAGCACGTCGGACAGCACGTCCAGGTTGTAGCCGGTGACCGCGGAGACCGGGACCACGTCGGCCCACTCCCCCAGCCCGGCGACGGCCGACAACTGGGCCAGGATGCGGTCGGGGGGCACGCTGTCGGTCTTGGTCACCACCGCGACCACCGGGGTGCGCTTGATCGAGGCCAGCTCGCGGGCCAGGTAGCGGTCGCCGGGGCCGATCGGGTCGCCGGCCGGGATGCAGAAGCCGATCACGTCGACTTCGGTCAGGGTCGACCGGACCAGGCTGTCGAGCCGTTCGCCGAGCAGGGTGCGCGGCTTGTGCAGGCCGGGCGTGTCGACCAGGATCAGCTGGGCGTCGGGCCGGTGCACGATGCCACGGATGACCCGGCGAGTGGTCTGCGGGCGGCTGCTGGTGATGGCCACCTTGGCCCCGACCAGGGCGTTCATCAGCGTGGACTTGCCGACGTTGGGGCGGCCGGCGAACGCGACGAAGCCGGAACGGAAGGGGCGCGCGGGGTCGGCGAGGCTGGAGTTGCCGGTGGGGTTGGGCGGCATGGGAATCAGGGGTTCAGGGTGGCGCGGACGGCGCCGTCCGGGGCGGCCAGGAAGACCGGCGCTCCGGGGCCGAGGTCACGGACGGCGGCCAGGTCGCCGGGGTCGGGCTGGTCGGCCTCGGTGACCAGGGCGGCCGCTTCCAGGGCGGACGCGCCGCTGGAGACCGCCATCGCCACCGCCAGGCGCAGCGCCGACAGCTGCAGGGAAGGCAGCGCCACGGCGGCGGCCGCGTAGGTCCGGCCGGTCTCGTCCCGGACGGCCGCCCCTTCGGCCGAGGTGACCCGGGCCCGGGTCGACCGGGCCAGCGTAATGATCTTCAGGTCCTCGGGACCCAGCTCCGCGTCGCTCACGCGTCGAGTGTAGGCGGCCGGGCCGCTCAGGAGACCGACCGTTCGGCTTCGTCGTTCGGCTGGGCCGACTCCGACACCCGCTCGACCAGCACGGTCCCGATCCGGTTGCGGCGGCCGGACAGGTTCTCGGCGGTCAGCCGGAGCCCGCTGATCGTCCCCTCCGAGCCGGCGATCGGGACCCGGCCGAGGGCGTGCGCGAGCAGGCCGCCGACCGTCTCGACGTCGCCGGCGTCGATGGTGACGTGGAACAGCTCGGCCAGTTCGTCGGCCGGCAGCCGGGCGGCGACCCGGGCCACGTCCGGGGACAGCCACTCGATCGGCGGCCGTTCCTGGTCGTACTCGTCGGTGATCTCGCCGACGATCTCCTCGAGGATGTCCTCGATCGTGACCAGGCCCGCGGTGCCGCCGTACTCGTCGATGACGATCGCCACGTGGATCTGCAGCGACTGCATCTGGCGCAGCATCTCGTCGATCGGCTTGCTCTCGGGCACGTAGGTGGCCGGGCGCATGACCTGGGTGACCGGGGTCTCGCCGGCCTCCGGGTGCTCGTGACTCCAGGCCACGATGTCCTTGAGGTAGGCGATGCCGACCACGTCGTCCTCGTTCTCGCCAGCCACCGGGATGCGGGAGAACCCGCTGCGCAGGTGCAGCGACAGCGCCTGGTCGACGCTCTTGTCACGGTCGATGAACACCATCTCGGTGCGCGGCACCATCACCTCGCGGACGATGGTGTCGCCCAGCTCGAACACCGAGCGGACCATCTCGCGCTCGCCCGGCTCGATGACGCTGCGCTGCTCGAGGAAGTCGACCAGGCCGCGCAGCTCGGCCTGGCCCCGGGCCGCGTCGCCGCGGCCCGCGGTGGTGCCGCGGCCGCGGGTGAGCACGCTGCCCGCGGCCACCAGCAGCCGCGGTACCGGGCCGAGGAGCACCCCCAGCGGGTAGAGCACGGTGGCGGCGCCGAGGGCGACCCGTTCGGCCCCGCGGCGGCCGAGCGGCACCGGGCTGATCCCGACCACCACGTAGCCGACCACGACCATGACCGCCAGCGCGATCAGGAAGCCCTTCCAGCCGTCGCCGAACCAGTGCAGGAACGCGGCCACCACCAGCACCGTGGCCGACGTCTCGCACAGCACCCGCAGCAGCAGCAGGATGTTCAGGTAGCGGGGCAGGTCGGCGAAGACCGCGCTCAGCCGCTTGGAGGCCGGGCGGCCGGGGCCGGCGCTGGTGAGCTGCTCGGCGCCCGCGGCCGAGAGCCGGGCCAGGGTGGTCTCGGCGCTGGCCCACCAGCCCGCGATCAGCACGAGCACGATGGCGGCCGCCACCAGCCAGCCCTGGGCGGACATCAGCCCGAACCCTCCGGCTGGCTGGTCTCGGCCGGGCCGCTCTTGAGCAACCGGCCCTGGAGGCCGAACATCTCGGCCTTCTCGTCCGGCTCGGCGTGGTCGTAGCCGAGCAGGTGCAAGATGCCGTGGACCTCGAGCAGCTCGAGCTCGGCCTGGGTGCTGTGGCCCGCCTCGCGGGCCTGGGTGGCCGCCACCTGGGGGCAGAGCACCACGTCGCCGAGCAGGCCGGGGTCCGGCCCCGGCTCCTCGGCGCCCGCCCGGCCCGCGTTGACCCCGCCCAGGTGCGGCGGCCGCAGCTCGTCCATGGGGAACGCCAGCACGTCGGTCGGGCCGGGCTCGCCCATCCAGCGTTCGTGCAGCTCGGTCATGGCCTTTTCGTCCACCAGCAGCACCGACAGCTCGGCCAGCGGGTGGATGTGCATCTCGTCCAGCACGTGGCGGGCCATGGCGGCCAGCGCGACCTCATCCACGGCCACGCCTGACTCGTTGGCGATGTCGATGCTCAACCGGAGCGCGCGGTCACTGACCGCGCTTCCCCCCTCCGCGCGGGCGGCCGGCGGTGCTTTCCTGCTGGCGGGCGTCGTAGCGCTCGTAGGCGTCCACGATCTCCCCGACCAGCCGGTGCCGGACCACATCGTGGCTGGTCAGCCTGGCGAAGTGGATGTCCGGGATGCCCTCCAGGATGTCCTGCACCACCCGCAGGCCGCTGACCTGGCCGCTGGGCAGGTCGACCTGGGTGACGTCGCCGGTCACCACCACCTGGGAACCGAACCCGAGCCGGGTCAGGAACATCTTCATCTGCTCGGCCGAGGTGTTCTGGGCCTCGTCGAGAATGATGAAAGAGTCATTGAGCGTTCTACCCCGCATGTACGCCAGGGGGGCCACCTCGATCGTGCCCGCGGCGGTCAGCCGGGGGATCGAGTCCGGGTCGAGCATGTCGTGCAGCGCGTCGTAGAGCGGGCGCAGGTACGGGTCGATCTTCTCGTACAAGGTGCCGGGCAGGAACCCCAGCCGCTCCCCCGCCTCGACCGCGGGCCGGGTCAGGATGATCCGGTTGACCTCCTTGGCCTGCAGCGCCTTGACCGCCTTGGCCATGGCCAGGTAGGTCTTGCCGGTGCCGGCCGGGCCGATCGCGAACACCACGGTGTGGTTGTCGATCGCGTCCACGTAGCGCTTCTGGTTCAGCGTCTTGGGCCGGATGGTGCGGCCCCGCGAGGACAGGATGTCCAGGGTCAGCACCTCGGCCGGGCGGACCCCGCGCTCACGGCGCAGCATGCCGGCCGCCCGCTCGACCGCGTCCGGCGACAGCTCGGCCCCGTTCGCCTGGAGCTCCAGCAGCTCCTCGAACAGGCCGGAGACCAGCGCGGTCTCCTCGGGGCGGCCGGTCACGGTGATCTCGTTGCCGCGGACGTGGATGTCGGCCGCGAACTCGCGCTCGATGACCCGCAGGAGCTCGTCACGCGAGCCGAGCAGGCCGACCATCGACCGCTCGGCCGGGATGACGATCCGGACCTGGGACCGCCCACTGGAAAGTTCGTCTGAGATGTCTGTCAACTATTCGCTCTCGGAAGTCCAGCGGATCGGCCGCTGCCCGCTTGGCTGGCACAGTTCTGCCTGTCCGCTCATGGTATCCGCGCGCGCGGTCAGCCTGGTGGCCACTCCAGCGGGCGCCCGCCGAGCAGGTGGGCGTGCACGTGGTGGACGGTCTGGCCGGCGTCGGGGCCGGTGTTGAACACGACCCGGTAACCGCCGTCAGCCACACCCTCGTCGGCCGCCACCGCCGCCGCCAGCGTGGCGACCTCGTCGAGCAGGCCGTCGCCGGCCGCCGCGAGCTCGGCCAGGTTGGCGTAGTGTGCGCGCGGGATCACCAGCACGTGGGCCGGTGCTTGCGGGTTGATGTCACGGAACGCAATCGCCCGCGAGCTTTCACGGACAGTTTTGGCCGGAATCTCGCCGGCGGCGATGCCGCAGAACAGGCAGTCAGACACACGGGGATCCTAGCGCCGGGCCCGGCCAGGCGCCGTCATCCCAGGTCTAGTGGGACGAAAGCCGGCAAACACCCGATTTTTTGTCGGCATATGTCCAGTTTGGGACCAAAGTCCTCAGCGAACGGGGTTAGGTCCCGGAATTTATTCTGACTGTGTTCTGAGTCGGGTACCGCGGATAGGCTGGCCACGCGATCCAGGGCGATTTGTGCGACAGTCCCATGATTGCCAGTTCTGCGGCATCGGGGACGGGGCACGATTACCGCCTCCGGATCGTTGGTCGTCTTGCGCCGGGGAGGCGCTTGGGGGGCGGCCACGGGATTCGCCAACTCGGGTGGGGTGGGCTAGTTGGACAGTTGTCACTGTCTGAAGATCGAGATGGGCGGGAACTCGGCGGTGAAGATTATCCATGTCTCCGGGTGAACCGGCCAGGGGACCTGCGCGTCCTACTTCTGTGACCGAGACCCTCGTGGCCGGCGCCGTGGTTCGGGCGGCACCGGAAAAGCTGGATATGACCGCTGACGAAGCGGTGACCCAGCTGTACAGCAACCACTACCGGTCGCTGGTGCGACTGGCCGGGCTGCTGGTCCGCGACGAGCCGACCGCCGAAGAAGTCGTGCAGGAGTGCTTCATCGCCATGCACGACGGCTGGGGCCGGCTGCGGGAAGAAGACAAGGCGCTGTCCTACCTCAAGCAGGCGGTCGTGAACCGGTCCCGCTCGGTGCTCCGGCACCGTCAGGTGGTGGACCGCAACGCGCCCAAGCCGGCCCCGGACATGCCCAGCGCCGAGCAGGGTGCCATCACCCTGCTGGAGCGCAGCGCGGTGATCTCGGCGCTGCGGGCACTGCCGGACCGGCAACGGCAGGCCCTCGTTCTCCGCTACTATGCCGACCTGTCCGAAGCCCAGATCGCCGAGATGATGGGCATCAGCAAGGGTGCGGTCAAGAGCCACACCGCGCGCGGCATGTCTTCGCTGCGGGCGGTCCTGGAGAAGACTGCATGACCGGAGTACTTCCACGATGACCCCATCCGACGACGACTTCAGCTGGCTCCTGCGGCGTGAACTGCACGCCGAGGCGGCCAGGCTGACGCCTGCCCAAGATGGCCTGAGCCAGATCCGCGGGCAGCTGGGGTCACGGTCGGTTTTCACCCGCTGGTGGGGTGGCGTCCGGGTGGACGCCCAGCGCTACGGCCTGCACGCCCGCCACCTGCTCGCCGAGGCGGCCGACGGGCTGCTCCGGTCGCTGCGGTGGGTGGCCGGCCGGTCGAGCGAAGCGACCCGGGACGGGGCCCGGCGCGGCATCGTCTGGCTGCGGCCGGTGGTGGCGCTGGCGGCCGTCTGCATCTTCGCGGGCACCGCGGCCGCCGTCCCCGGGGTGCGGCACGCGATCACGAACATCGGGTCGTCCGGTAACGGCAGCACCACCTCGGTGAACGGCCAGGGCGGCAGCGGTGGCGGGACCGGCGCGGGCACCGGCATCCGGCAGAGCGGCGGCGGCTCGCCCCAGCCGGGTGGCGGGACCAGCACCACCGCCAGCCCGAGCCCCGGTTCGACCTGCAGCAGCGTCAAGGCGGTGCCGTCGGTCAAGCCCTCCGGGACCAAGTCCGGCGCGGCCACGCCGACGCCGACGGTGACCCCGACCGGTTCGGTCAGCGCGACGCCGACCACCACGCCGACGACCACCCCGACTCCGGCCGATTCGACCGGGGCGGGCAGCCCGACCCCGTCGGACAGCTCGCCGTCCAAGCGCCACCACCCGCACACCGGCGCCACCAGCACGAGCACCAGCACGCAGCTGAGCAACGTTCAGCCGTGCCACGGCCCCACCCCGCCGCCGAGCGGTAAGGGGGCGGCCGCTTCGAACGGCGCCTCTCAGCTGCAGACCGCGCTGCCCACCCCGGCGACCGAGGCCCCGGTCAGCACGCCGAGCACCACCGCGGCGGCGACGCCGACGCAGTCCAGCACGCCGACGGCCACCGCCTCCGGCGCGAGCGACCCGGCCAGCACCAGCAGCACCACCAAGTCCGGTTCACCGTGGAGCGCGGGGTTCCAGAAGGCGCGCGGCTGCCGGCACCACCACCAGCTGCACTGCTGAGCGGGGCGGCCGGGGACCGGGCCGGGGCTACCAACGGCCGGTGCGGGCCATCAGGACGGCGGCGGCGGCCGCGCCCGCGGTCGACGCGCGCAGCACCTCGTCCCCGAGCCGGGTCTCGACCGCGCCGGCCGCGGTGAACTCCTTCAGCTCGGCCGGGCTGAGGCCGCCCTCGGGGCCGACCACCAGCACCACGTCGCCGTCGCCGTCGCCGGAGCGGGGCAGGTCCAGCCGGGACAGGGCGGTGGCCGCGCCCGGCTCGAGCAGGATCCCGCGGGCGGCCGCCTGCAGCCGGGCGGCCACCGCGGCCGCCGACGCCAGCTCGGTGACCTCGGGAATGCGGGCCCGGCGGGCCTGCTTGGCCGCCTCCCGGGCGGCCGACCGCCAGCGGGCCAGCGCCTTGGCGGCGCGGTCGCCGGCCGGCCAGCGGGCCACGCAGCGCTCGGCCGCGAACGGCACGATCACGTCCACGCCGACCTCGGTCATCGTCTCCACCGCCAGCTCGGCCCGGTCACCCTTGAGCAGCGCCTGGACGACCACGATCCGCGGGTCGGGCGGGGGTAGCTGGCGGCGGGTCCCGACCCGCAGGGTGACCGAGCCCGCGGCTACCGCGGTGACCACGCACTCGGCCACCAGGCCGGCCCCGTCGGCCACGTCGACCCGCTCACCAGGGCGGATCCGGCGTACGGTGGCGGCGTGCCGTCCTTCCGGGCCGGTCAGCGTGACGACGCTGGCCGACAGGTCGGCGCCGTCGGCCAGGAAGACCGGCGCCGTCACCTAGCGGCCGTTGAAGGCGTCGCGGAGCCGGGAGAAGAACCCGTGGTTGCCGGGCGAGAACTTGCCCGGCGGGGACTCCTCGCCGCGCAGCTTGGCCAGGTCGCGCAGCAGCTTCTCCTGGTCGGGGTCGAGCCGGGCCGGGGTCTCGACCGTCACGTGGATGATCAGGTCGCCGCGGCCCGAGCTGTTCAGGTGCTGCACGCCGTGGTTGTAGAGCGGGATGACCTGGCCCGACTGGGTACCGGGACGGATGTCGATGTCGGCCGGGCCGTCCAGGCTCTCCACGTTGAGGGTGGCGCCGAGCGCAGCCGCCACCATCGGGATCGTGACCGTGCAGTGCAGGTCGTCGCCCTGCCGCTCGAAGATCGGATGCGGCCGCTGGGCGATCTCCAGGAACAGGTCACCGGGCGGGCCGCCGCCCGGGCCGACCTCACCCTCGCCGGCCAGCTGGATGTGGGTGCCGTCCTCGACCCCGGCCGGGATGCGGACCTTGATCGTCCGGCGGGTGCGGACCCGCCCGTCGCCGTCGCACTCCGGGCAGGGCCGGGGCAGCAGGGTGCCGTAGCCGCCGCAGCGCGGGCAGGGCCGGGAGGTCACCACCTGGCCCAGGAACGAGCGCGCGACCTGGCTGACCTCGCCCCGGCCGCCGCAGACGTCACAGGTCTCCGGGTGGGTGCCGGGCGCGGTGCCCTCGCCCGAACAGGTCGGGCAGACCACCGCGGTGTCCACGGTCAGCTCGCGGGTGGCGCCGAACGCGCACTCGGACAGGTCCAGCTCGACCCGGATCGTCGCGTTGCGGCCGCGGCGGGCCCGGCTGCGCGGGCCGCGGGCCGTCCCGGCCCCGGCTCCGGCCCCGAAGAACGCGTCCATGATGTCGCTGAACGGGAATCCGGGCCCGAACCCGCCGGCCGCGCCCGGGCCGGCGTCGGCGCGGGCGAACGGGTCGGCGCCCATGTCGTACATCTGGCGCTTCTCCGGGTCGGAGAGCACCTCGTAGGCCTGGGTGATCTCCTTGAACCGCTCCTGGTTCTGCGGGTCCGGGTTCACGTCAGGATGAAGTTCGCGGGCGAGCCGCCGGTACGCCCTCTTGATCTCGTCCGGCGCCGCGTCCCGACGGACCCCGAGGACGGAGTAATACTCGGTCGCCACTAGCTCTCCATCAGGATTTCGCCGACATACCGTGCCACCGCGCTTACCGCTCCCATCGTCCCGGGGTAATCCATTCGTGTCGGGCCCAGCACGGCCAGCTTGGCCAGCGTCTCGCCGCCCGATCCGTAGCCACTGGACACCAGCGACGTGGTCTGCAGTCCCTCGACCGGATTCTCGGTGCCGATCATCACCGACAGCAGGGACTCATCGCTGGCGTCGCCGAGCACCCGCATCAGCACGACCTGCTCCTCCAGCGCCTGGAGGACGTCCCGCAGGCCCTGGGAGAAGTCGGGGGCGGCCAGGTTGGCGGTACCCCCGAACACGATCCGCTCCTCGTTGCGCTCGGCCAGGTTGGCCATGATGACCGAGAACACGGCGGCCGCGTTGGCCCGCCCGGCCGGCGGCACGCTGTCGGTCAGGCCGGCTACGATCCGGACCGCGTCGGTCAGCCGCCGCCCGTCCAGGCTGGCGTTGAGCAGCGCCCGCAGGAACGCCACGTCCTCGTCCTCGCAGGGCTCGGGCAGGTCGACCATCCGCTGCTCGACCCGGCCGGTGTCGGTGATCAGCACCACCAGCAGCCTCTCGGGTGCCAGCCGGACCAGCTCGATGTGGCGGACCACCGACCGCGACAGCGACGGGTACTGGACCACCGCGACCTGGCGGGTGAGCTGGGCCAGCAGCCGGACCGTGCGCATCACCACGTCGTCGAGGCCGTAGGCCTGGGCCAGGTAGGTCTGAATGGCCCGGCGCTCGGCCGCCGACAGCGGCTTCATGTGCGACAGCCGGTCCACGAACAGCCGGTAGCCCTTGTCGGTCGGCACCCGCCCGGCGCTGGTGTGCGGCTGGGCGATGTAGCCTTGCTCCTCCAGCACCGCCATGTCGTTGCGGATGGTGGCCGGGGACACGTCGAGGTTGTGCCGGTCGACCAGGGCCTTGGATCCCACCGGCTCGTTGGTGGACACGTAGTCCTCCACTATGGCCCGGAGGACGGCCAGCTTGCGCTCATCCAGCACGTGTTCACCTCCCCTGGCACTCACGCTTCCTGAGTGCCAAGTCTATTGCCCCTCAGGACCTGCGTGATGGCAAGCGGTAAGAGGGATTCTCCGCCAGGACCCTCAGCGTGGCGTTCCGGCCCCCGGCCGGGACGATCCGGTACGGTCCGGGCATGCGAAGCCACGACTACGGCGGCGACGTACTGGCGGCCGGGCGGCGCCAGCGCCCCCAGGTTCCCCAGCTCGAAGCCGAGTACGGGCTGGTGGTCGAGGACATCGAAGGCCGCTTCTGCGGCGCGGTGGTGGCCTGCGACAAGGGCGCGGTGACGCTGGAGGACCGGCACGGCAAGCGGCGGGTGTTCCCGCTCAACCCGGCCGCGTTCATGCTCGACGGGCGGCCGGTGACGCTGGTCCGCCCGGCCGCGGCCGGGCCGCCGGTGCCCGCCCGGCCCACCCGGACCGCGTCCGGCTCGGTGGCCGCCCCGCAGGCCCGGGCCCGGGTGGCGCGGGCCAGCCGCATCTACGTCGAGGGCCGCCACGACGCCGAGCTGGTCGAGAAGATCTGGGGTGACGACCTGCGCGACGTCGGCGTGGTGGTCGAGTACCTGGAGGGGGTGGACCACCTGCCGGACATCCTGGCGGTGTCACCCCCGGGACCCGGACGGCGAATCGGCGTACTGGTCGACCACCTGGTGCCGGGGTCCAAGGAGACCCGGATCGCGGCCGGGCTGGCCCGGCCCGACCTGCTGATCGTGGGGCACCCGTACATCGACGTCTGGCAGGCGGTCAAGCCGTCGGTGCTGGGCATCAGCCACTGGCCGGACGTGCCCCGGGGCCAGCCGTGGAAGGAAGGCGTGCTGGCCGCGATCGGCTGGCGGGGCAGCACGGCCGCCGCCTGGCAGCGGATCCTCGGCTCGGTGCACACGTTCGCCGACCTCGAGCCGGAGCTGCTGGGCCGGGTCGAGGAACTCATCGACTTCGTGACTACGTTATCTAGGTAGCCCGGAAGGTATTCCGCCCTCACAGCGAGTAACGTGACCCGCGATGACTGATCCAGCGGCCGTGCGCCGACTGCAGGAACACCACGAGGGGTGGGCTCCGGCCCAGCCCCTGCCAGCCGAGCCTGCCCCGATGACGGGGGGCCCGATTCCCGGGAGCCCGATGACCGGGGGCTCCTCGCCGGTGCCGGGCCCGGAGAAGGTGTGGGCGACGCTGAGTTACGTCGCCGCCATCGTGCTCTGGCTGCTGGCGCCCCTGGCCGTGTACCTGACCCGCGGCCGCCAGTCCGAGTTCGTGCGGCGGCATGCGGCCCAGGCGTTCAGCCTCACGCTGACGGTCACGCTGTTCGCGCTGTCGGCCGCCATCATCGTCGGCCTGCTGTCGCTCGACAGCGCCCACCAGGCGCTGTACATCATGGGGCCCGTGTGCTTGGTGTTCGTGCTGGTGGTGCTGTGGTATCTGGTGCGGGCGGTCCGGGCGGCCAGCCGGGGCGAGTTCTACCGGCTGCCGGCCTGGCTGTCGATCCACACGCTGCGCCCCTGAGGGAGTGGCCGGCCGCGGCCGGCGGTTACTCCGGGTGGAGTAGGGACCGGCCAACTGCGGGGGGACGACCGGGCGGCCCGGCCGGGCTTACGCTGGGCGGCATGGACGGCGAACCGGTGCTGCGCTGGTGGCGCGGGGGCGGCCGCGACGTCGTGTACGCGCTGATCATGACCGCGCTGGTGGTCGGCGGCGCCTACGGCGAGGCGCACCCGGAGCAGGCCAGTGACCGGCTGCCGGCCGGGTCGGCGGCCGCGCACACTCCCGACGCCGCGTTCACCCTGGTCGCGGTGGCCGGGCTGGTGCTGGCGGTCCGCTACCGGTGGCCGCGGGCGGTGCTGGCGACCTCGGCCGGCGCGGTGACCGTGTACTCGCTGCTCGGTTACGTGAACGGGGCGGCCGTGCTGGCGCCCGTGGTCGCCCTCTACACGCTGGCCACCAAGCTGTCGGCCCGCCGGGCGCTGGCCTGGGGGGTGCTGATCACCGCGGTGCTGATGGGGGCGACCGCCGCCAACAACCCGTTCGGGCCGACCGGGGCCGGCTTCTGGCTGCTGCCCGCGCTGACCTGCGCCGCCACCCTGGGCGGGATCGCGGTCGGCACCCGCCGGGCCTACGTGGCCTCGATCGAGGCCCGGGCCGAGGCCGACGCCCGCCGCCGGATCGACGAGGAGCGGCTGCGCATCGCCCGCGACCTGCACGACGTGGTCGCGCACACCATGGCCACGATCAACGTCCAGGCCGGGGCGGCCGCCCACGTGCTGCGGGACCGCCCGGAGGTGGCGGCCGAGGCGCTGGCCACGATCAAGAGCGTCAGCAAGGACGGCCTGCGCGAGCTGCGGGCCATCCTCGACGTGCTGCGGCAGGCCGACGAGGCCGACCCGACCGCACCCACCCCCGGCGTGGGCCAGCTGCCGGGCCTGGTCGACCGGGCCGTCCAGGCCGGGCTGGAGACCACGCTGACCGTGACCGGGGAACCGCGGCCGCTACCGGCCGCGGTGGACCTGGCCGCCTACCGGATCGTCCAGGAGTCGCTGACCAACACGGTCCGGCACGCGGGCCCGGCCACCGCCGCGGTGACGCTGGCCTATAGGGACGGCGAGGTGGCGCTGGAGGTGACCGACACCGGCCTGGGCGGCCCGCTGGCCGACCCGGGGCTGGGCGGCGGGCACGGGCTGGTGGGCATGCGGGAACGGGCCACTTCGGTCGGCGGTTCGCTGCAAGCGGGGCCCCGGCCGGAGGCAGGCGGGTGGCGGGTGGCGGCCCAGCTGCCGGCCCCCGGTGGTGCCGCACCGGAGCGGGGCCAGAGTGTCGTTCCGGCCAGGAGTGACAGTCGGGTCCCGAGCGACCAGAGCGACCAGAGCGACCAGGGCATCATCGGGGCGGCCGCCAGGAGGCGGGCGTGATCCGGGTGCTGCTGGCCGACGACCAGGCGCTGATCCGGGCCGGGTTCCGGGTGCTGCTGGAGGCCGACCCGGAGCTGACGGTGGTGGGCGAGGCGGTGGACGGGCGGCAGGCCGTCGACCTGGCCCGGCGGGGACGGGCCGACGTGGTGCTGATGGACATCCGGATGCCGGAGATGGACGGCCTCGAGGCGACCAAGCGGATCGCGGCCGACGAGGACCTGGCCGGGGTCAAGGTGATCATCTTGACCACGTTCGAGACCGACGAGTACGTGTTCCAGGCCATCCGTGCCGGGGCGAGCGGGTTCCTGGTCAAGGACACCGAGCCGGCCGACCTGCTGCAGGCGGTGCGGATCGTCGCCCGCGGCGACGCGCTGCTGTCCCCCAGCGTGACCCGGCGGCTGATCACCGACCTGGCCACCCGGCCGGCCGGGCCCGCCCCGGCGGCCGGCAAGCTGCTGGCGGCGCTGACCGACCGCGAGCGCGAGGTGCTGGCGCTGGTGGCCACCGGGCTGTCCAACGAGGAGATCGCCAACCGGCTGTACCTGAGCCCGCTCACGGCCAAGACCCACGTCAGCCGGATCATGACCAAGCTCAGTGCCCGCGACCGGGCCCAGCTGGTGGTGCTCGGCTACGAGACCGGCCTGGTGACCCCGGGGCAGCAGGTGCAGCTGCCCTGAGCGGAGCTGGTGGGGCTTATGAGCTGCGCGGGGTCAGGCGGTCAGGTCGCGGATGACGGCGTCGGCCAGCAGGCGGCCGCGCTGGGTGAGCACCACCCGGCCACCGGCCAGCGCGCCGGGGTCGGCCAGGCCGTCGGCGACCGCCTTGGCGGCGGCGTCCCGCCCGGCCGGGTCCAGCTCGGTGACCGGGCAGCCGGTGGCCAGCCGGGTGAGCAGCATGATGCGCTCCAGCTGCTGCTCGGCCGGGGTGAGGGTCTCGCGGGCGTAGCCGGGGCTGACCCCGGCCGCGATCCGGCCCGCGTAGGCGGCCGGGTGCTTGACGTTCCACCAGCGGGTGCCGCCGACGTGGCTGTGGGCGCCGGGGCCGACCCCCCACCAGTCGGCACCGGTCCAGTAGAGCAGGTTGTGCGCGCACCGGCTGTCCGGGTCGGCGGCCCAGTTGGACACCTCGTACCAGCGCAGGCCGGCCCGGCTGAGAACCTCGTCGGCGATCAGGTAGCGGTCGGCCATGGCGTCGTCGTCGGGGGCGGGCAGCTCGCCCCGCCGCACCCGGGCCGCCAGCCGGGTGCCGTCCTCGACGATCAGCGCGTAGGCGGAGATGTGGTCGGGGCCGGCCGCCAGCGCCGCC
Organism: Actinomycetota bacterium; assembly: GCA_019240215.1. Lineage (GTDB taxonomy): Bacteria > Actinomycetota > Actinomycetes > Streptosporangiales > Streptosporangiaceae > Bog-532. The sequence goes on from JAFAYQ010000068.1 coordinate 26,040, forward strand.
TCCAGCGACCGCCGCCAGTCCTCGTCCGACTCCCCCGGCGTGCCGTAGATGAGGTCCAGGCTGACGTGCTCGAACCCGGCCGCGCGGGCCCAGCGGGCGCACTGGGCGGGCCGCCCGGGCTGGTGCACCCGGTCCAGCACCGCCAGCACGTGCGGCTGGGCGGACTGCATGCCGAACGAGATCCGGGTGATGCCCTGCGCCCGCAGCTCGGCCAGCCCGGCCGGGGTGATCGTCTCCGGGTTGGCCTCGACCGTGACCTCGGCCCCGGCCGCCAGGCCGAACTCGCCGTCGATGACCCGCAGCAGGTCGCCCAGGCGGCCGGGCGGCAGCAGGGTCGGGGTGCCGCCGCCGAAGAACACCGTCTGCACCGGCCGGGCGGCCGGGCCGAGCACCCCGCGGGCGAACCGGACCTCGGCCGCTGCCAGTCCCGGGTAGGTCTCGCGCGAGACCCGGTGGTCACCAGCGGGGCCGCCGAGCTCGGCCGCCGTGTAGGTGTTGAAGTCGCAGTAGCCGCAGCGGGTGGCGCAGAACGGTACGTGCACGTAGAAACCGAACGGGCGCCCGCCGGGCCCGTCGAGGGCGGCGGCGGGCAGGGATCCATCGGCCGGGACCGCGTCCCCGTCGGGCAGAGCTGAAGGCACCTCCGCAGGCTATCCGGCCTGCTGGCACGCTTCGGCCGGCCAATCCGTTAGCTACCTAGCCGATGTATGGGCTGCCGTCGGTTAGCATGAGAGCGTCGCATCTGCGGGAGGTTCTGGTGGCTGACGACCCGTCGTACCGTAGCCGTCCCGGGTACTTCGACCCGGGCGGCGCCGCGCACATGCACGCCGCCCTGCGGGCGTCGGACACCGATCGCGAGCAGCTGGTCGAGGTGCTCAAGACCGCGTTCAGCGAGGGCCGGCTGACCCAGGACGAGTACACCGCCCGGATGGAGCAGGCCTACACGGCCAAGACCTACGGCGAGCTGCGCACCCTGGTCGGTGACCTGCCCAGCCCGGTGCCGCAGGTCCCCTACACGTTCACCCGCTACCAGCAGCAGCGGCCGACGAACTCGCTGGCCGTCGCCTCGATGGTCTTCGGGCTCGCCACCCCGCTGTTCGGGCTGACCGCGCTGCCCGCGGTGATCCTCGGCCACAAGGCCCGCGGCCAGATCCGCCGGACCGGGGAGAAGGGCAACGCGATGGCGGTGACCGGCCTGGTCATCGGCTGGGCCGCCATCGGCCTGTTCGTGCTGCTGGTCACGCTGGGCGTGCTGGTGGCGGCGGGCACCCACGGCAGCTCGACCGCGATCCCCAGCGGGCTGCAGGGCCACGTGAAGACCATGCCGTTCGTGCAGAAGAACGCGGCGCCGGCCATCGCCGTCCAGCCGGGGACCGGCCGGGGCGGCAACGGCTGACGCCGGTCAGCGCTTCTTCTCGGTGGTCGGCTGGGTGGACAGCGCCGCCACGAACGCCTCCTGGGGCACGTCGACCCGGCCGATCGTCTTCATCCGGCGCTTGCCTTCCTTCTGCTTTTCCAGCAGCTTGCGCTTCCGGGTGATGTCACCGCCGTAGCACTTGGCCAGCACGTCCTTGCGGATCGCGCGGATGTTCTCGCGGGCGATGACCCGGGAGCCGACCGCCGCCTGGATCGGCACCTCGAACTGCTGGCGCGGGATCAGCTCCTTGAGCTTGGCGGTCATCGACAGCCCGTACTCGCGGGCGTTGTCGGCGTGCACGATCTGGCTGAAGGCGTCGACCGGCTGGCCCTGGAGCAGGATGTCGACCTTGACCAGGTTGGCCTCCTGCTCGCCCTCGGGCTCGTAGTCGAGCGAGGCGTACCCGCGGGTGCGCGACTTGAGCTGGTCGAAGAAGTCGAAGATGATCTCGGCCAGCGGCATCGTGTAGCGGATCTCGACCCGCTCGGCCGACAGGTAGTCCATGCCGATCAGCGAGCCGCGGCGGCTCTGGCAGAGCTCCATGATCGTGCCGATGTAGTCGCTGGGGGCGATCAGGGTGGCCCGCACGATCGGCTCGTAGACGTGGGCGATCTTGCCGCCCACGGCCTTGCCCTCGGCGTTGGTGGCGTTGCCGGGCAGCGTGGCGCTGGGGGCGCCGGTGCCGCCCGGGAAGTCGCTCGGGTTGGTCACCCGCAGCTCGACCCCGGACTCCATCACCACCCGGTAGACCACGTTGGGGGCGGTGGAGATGAGCGACAGGTCGAACTCGCGCTCCAGCCGCTCGCGCACGATTTCCATATGCAAAAGGCCGAGGAATCCGCAGCGGAAACCGAACCCGAGGGCGGCCGACGTCTCCGGCTCGTAGACCAGGGCGGCATCGTTCAGCCGGAGCTTGTCGAGCGCGTCGCGCAGGTCCGGATAGTCGTCCCCGTCGACCGGGTACAACCCGGAGAACACCATCGGGCGCGGGTTGGAGTAGCCGGCCAGCGCCTTGGTGGCCGGGTGGGCGGCGCTGGTGACGGTGTCACCGACGCGGGCCTGGCGGACGTCCTTGACCCCGGTGATCAGATAGCCGACCTCCCCCACGCCGAGCGCGGCCGACGGTGACGGCTCCGGGGAGATCACCCCGACCTCCAGCGTCTCGTGGATCGCGCCGGTCGACATCATCAGGCTGCGCTCGCGCTTGGACAGGCGGCCGTCGATGACCCGGACGTAGGTGACCACGCCCCGGTAGGTGTCGTAGACCGAGTCGAAGATCAGCGCCCGGGCCGGTGCCTCCGGGTCCCCGGACGGGGCCGGGACCTGGGCCACGATCTCGTGCAGGAGCTCCTCGACGCCCTGCCCGGTCTTGGCCGACACCCGCAGCACGTCGCCGGGGTCGCAGCCGATGATGCCGGCCAGCTCCTCGGCGTAGCGCTCGGGCTGGGCGGCGGGCAGGTCGATCTTGTTCAGCACCGGGATGATCTGCAGGTCGGCTTCGAGCGCCATGTACAGGTTGGCCAGCGTCTGCGCCTCGATGCCCTGGGCCGCGTCGACCAGCAGCACCGCCCCCTCGCAGGCGGCCAGCGACCGGGACACCTCGTAGGAGAAGTCGACGTGCCCGGGGGTGTCGATGAGGTTCAGCACGTACGGCTGACCGTCCTGGCCGGTCCACGGCAGCCGCACCGCCTGGCTCTTGATGGTGATGCCGCGCTCGCGCTCGATGTCCATCCGGTCCAGGTACTGCGCGCGCATGTTGCGGTTCTCGACCACGCCGGTGAGCTGGAGCATGCGGTCGGCCAGGGTCGACTTGCCGTGGTCGATGTGCGCGATGATGCAGAAGTTCCGGATGACCGCAGGGTCGGTGTGCCCGGGGTCGACATCGCTCATGGGTGACACAGACATCCGTTAGGTTCGGGGCGGAAATGAGTTTCGTGCAGCCGCACGGTCCCCTAGCTTATGTGGATGACCTGGACGGTGCCGCCGGTGACGCGGGCCCGGGAGCCGAACGCGGCCGGCGAGCGGGCCACCCTGGACGGCCTGCTGGACTGGCACCGCGCCACCTTCTGGTGGAAGTGCGAGGGCCTGACCGGTGCGCAGCTGGCCCGGCGGGCGGTGCCGGCCTCCAGCCTGTCGCTGCTCGGCCTGGCCCGGCACCTGACCGACACCGAGCGGGCCTGGTTCCGCCGCCGGGTCGGCGGGCAGGCGCGGCCGGCCGCCTACGGCCGCCCGGAGCAGCCCGACGCCGCGTTCGACGAGGCCACCGCGGCCACCGCCGAGGAGGACATGACCGCGCTGCGGGACGAGCAGGAGCAGTGCCGCCGGGCGGTGGCCGGGGTGCCGCTGGACCAGACGTTCGAGCACCCGCGGTGGGGCACGCTTTCGGTCCGCTGGGTGTACCAGCACATGATCGCCGAGTACGCCCGGCACCTCGGGCACGCCGATCTGCTCCGTGAATCCATCGACGGTGTCACCGGGGAGTGACGGGAGCCAGTACACTGGACGGGTTGCCGACCATAGGCACAACCCCAAGCAGATTTTGAGCGAGGCTTTCGCGTGGCGAATATCAAGAGCCAGATCAAGCGCAACCGGCAGAACGAGGCGCGCCGTCAGCGCAACAAGGCGGTCCGGTCCGAGCTGAAGACGTACGTGCGTCACTTCCACCAGGCGGTCGAGTCCGGTGACGCGACGGCGGCGACCGAGGCGATGCGCAAGGCCAACCGCGAGCTGGACAAGGCGGCCGGCAAGGGCGTCATCCACAAGAACCAGGCCGCCAACCGCAAGTCGGCCCTCAGCAGGCAGGCCGCGGAGCTTTCGGCCAGCTGAGCCCGGCCTCCTGAAAACCGGGTGCGGGCGCCGCACCCGGTTTTTACGCGTCTAGTTTCGGCAGGCGACGATCGAGCGGACGGCCCGTTCCAGCGCGTAGTCGGCGCTGGCCGCCTCCCCCTTGACCTGCATGTCAGCCTCGGCCACGATCTGCAGCGCCCGGGCCACCCCGTCCGGGGCCCAGCCGCGCAGCTGCTGGCGGACCCGGTCGATCTTCCAAGGCGGAGCCCCCACCTCGGCCGCCAGCGCGGCTGCGTTCTTGCCGCGGGGCGCGGCCCCGACCCGGCCCAGCAGCCGGATGCCCTGGGCCAGCGCGCTGGTGATGAGGACCGGCGGCACCCCGGTCGCGAGCGCCCAGCGCAGCTGCTCGAGCGCGTCGGCCAGCCGCCCCTCGACCGCCCGGTCCGACACCGAGAAGCCGCTCGCCTCGGCCCGCCCCTGGTAGTAGCGGGCCACCGCCGCCTCGCCGATCGGGCCGTCCACGTCGGCCGCCAGCTGGCTGACGGCGGCGGCGATCTCCCGCAGGTCCGAGCCGACCGCGTCCAGCAGCGCCCGCAGGCCGCCCTCGTCGGCCGTCCTGCCCGCCCGGCGGAACTCGCCGCGGGTGAAGTCGAGCCGGTCGGAGAAGCGGGTGATCTTGGGGCAGTCCGTGACCTCGACCGCCGGGGACATTTTCTTCAGCGCGGTCAGCAGCGCCTTGCCCTTGCCGCCGCCGGCGTGGGTGAGGATCAGCACCACGTCCGGGGCCGGGTCGGCCGCGTAGCGGGTGATCTCGTCGGCGACGTCCTTGCCCGCGTCCTGGGCGGCCCGGATCACCACCACCCCGCCCCCGCCGAACAGCGACGGGGAGGTCAGCGTGGCCAGCTCGCCCGCCGCCACGGCGCTGGCGGCCACGTCGTGCACGTCGGCCCCGGTACTGGCCGCCCGGGCGGCGGCCAGCAGGGCGGCGACGGAGCGTTCGACGAGCAGTTCTTCCTCGCCGACGACGAGGTTCACCGGTGCGGGGGCCACGCTGGGAGGATAGCGGGTCAGCGGGGAGGCCGCGGGCCGCAGGCCGGTCTCAGGCGGCGGCGGGCATGACCGGGTCGCCGCCCCGCCAGATGCGGTACGGCTTGAGCCCGTAGCCCCAGACGAACGCGCCCTCGTGGTCGGCGTCCCACTGCACGATGTCGGCGTAGCGGCCGCGGGCCATCGCGCCCCGGTCCGGGGCCCGCAGCGCGTGGGCGCCGCCGATGGTGGCGGCCCGCAGCGCCTCGGTCACGCTCATCCCGAAGTGCCAGACGGCCAGGGAGATGACCAGCGCCATCGAGGTGATGCCGTTGCCGCCGGGTGTGTGGTCGGAGCCGAGCGCGACCGCCACCCCCTTGTCCAGCAGCGCCCGCACCGGCGGGGCGCCGTGGGTCTGCAGCGAGGTGGCCGGGCAGACGACCGCGGCCACCCCGGCCCGGGCCAGCGCGGCCACGTCATCGTCGTCGGCCTCGTGCAGCATGTCAGCCGAGGCGCAGCCGATCTCGGCCGCCAGCCGGGCGGCCCCGATGCGCGACTGCCCGCAGGCGTGGATCCGCGGCAGCAGCCCGGACCGGCGGCCGGCCGACAGGATCCAGCGGGCCTCGGCCTCGGTGAACCGGCCGTCCTCGCAGTAGACGTCGACGCTGTCGGCCCCGGCCGCGGCCGCGTCCGGGCACCAGGAGCTGACCGCGTCGATGTAGTCGGCCCGGCGGCCGAAGTACTCCGGCGGCACCGAGTGGGCGGCCATGAACGTGACGTGCATGCGCGGCATGCCCGGCTCGCTCTCCAGCGAGCGCAGCATCCGGACGTCGGCCAGCTCGCCGTCGCGGGTCAGGTGGTAGCCGGTCTTGGCCTCGACGGTAGTGGTACCGGAGGTCAGCCAGCCGTTGAGGCGCTCGCGGACGCCGTTGCACAAGGTCCAGGGGTCGGTGCCCCGGGTCACGGTCACGGTCGAGGAGATGCCGCCGCCGGCCGCGTTGATCTCGGCGGCCGTCGAGCCGCCCGACAGCATGGTCAGCTCGGCCCAGCGGTTGCCCGCGTACACGGGGTGGCTGTGCGCGTCGATAAGTCCCGGAGTGACAAGCCCGCCGCCCAGGTTCTCCACGTGGTCGACGTCAACGATGTCGTCAACCACCCCCGGGACGCGTTGAGGCAACTCGGCCGCGGGGCCGACCCAGGCGATCCGCTCGTCCTTGGTCAGGATGGCGGCGTTGCTCAGGATCTCAGACCCCGTCCACAGGCGACCGATGTTGGTCATCAAACGGACAGTCAACGGTAAACCCCTACACATCGGGAACCTGGGGTGATGGTTCCGTACGTCATGAGCGGTCACCTGCCATGAGTCGTACGTCGCCGGGCGAGTAGCCGGTACGTACTCCGGGACGCGGATCGCGCGCGCCTACGTTACAAGGCTGCGCACGCGCATGCGCGCACCAACATATCGATTCCGTTACCGTATTGCACCTCAAGGACCTCGTACAAGGCTTTTGGCAAAACACAGCCCTTTCTCAGCACGCCGCGAGGTTCCGTTCATCACGGACGAGCCGGGAGCGGCCTGGCAACTCGCTCCGGAGTACGTTCGCGGAACGTTACCGGCCCGCGCCGGCCCCGCTTTGGGACCAGCTCCTGCGACGTCTCCCGTGCGTTCTGGAACGGCTCCGTTGCCGTTTCGTCGCTGGATAACAGCGGTCCGCTGCATCGGCACTTGCAGGTGCACATGCAGCAAGCAATCCCACGAGACGCGGCCCGGGAACCCCGGGCCGCCCAGCCCGCCGCCGGGCCGGCCGGCCCGGCGGGCAGGCACGCAGAACAATACTCTTTATCGGCCTGAAATACGGCAGAAACGCCGAACGTGCCGATCCTGCCGATTGGTCCCGAAGATCGCAATTACGGCAGTAACCGCAATGGCGTCGTCATATAAAAGAAAATCGACAAATTCGATCTCAATGGCGAGCCCGGCGACGCATATACAGATCACAAGATGAATTAAAAGCGATAGCGGGGGCTCGGCCCGGCCCCCGTAATCCTCACCATGAGTGACGGCAACCGCGTAGCTCCGGCCCCGGGCGACGGCATGGCCGCACGTTAACGAAGCATGAACAAAGGTAAAACCGGCCCGTGGCAGGCACCGCCGCCGGGCCGGCCGGTTACTACGTTGAGTGACCGTGCTCGGGGGCACCGGGCGCCGCCCGCGCGGCGGTGAACGCCAAGACGCGTCCTATCGCCGGCAACTTCCCGGCCGAAGTTGCCGCGGCCATTGCCCGGTAACGCAAGTGGCTCGGTGGACTGTGGTCCACGCTCCAGTCCGCCGAGCCACCTTTGTTGGATAATGAGTAACGGCTGACCGTTAATTGGCAGTAAGTGCGGAACAAGCCGCCCCGGCCTGCTCGAGCTCGGCCGCCAGCGCGGGCGGTACCCGGGCGTGCAGCTCGGAGCCGTCGGCGCCGTGGCCGACGTTCAGCACCTCGCCCTCGTCGTGCGCGCGGGCGACCAGGTCACCGCGGCTGTACGGGACCACGACCTTGATCTCGCGGTCGCGGCGGGGCAGCGCTTCCTCCAGCGCGTCCCGCAGCTCGTCCAGGCCAGCGCCGGTCCGGGCGGACACCAGCACGCAGTGCTTCTCGCGCTGGCGCAGCCCCTCGATCACCAGCGGGTCGGCCGCGTCGGACTTGTTGATCACGATCAGCTCGGGTACGCCGGCCGCCCCGATCTCGGCCAGCACCTCGCGGACGGCGGTGATCTGAGCCTCGGGCTCGGGATCGGACCCGTCCACCACGTGCAGGATCAGGTCGGCGTCGGCGGTCTCCTCGAGGGTGGACCGGAACGCCTCCACCAGCTGGTGCGGCAGGTGCCGGACGAACCCGACGGTGTCGGTCAGCGTCAGCGCCCGGCCGGACACCGTGCGAGCCCGGCGGACGGCCGGGTCCAGGGTCGCGAACAGCGCGTCCTCGACCAGCACGCCCGCCCCGGTCAGCCGGTTGAGCAGGCTCGACTTGCCCGCGTTGGTGTAACCGGCGATGACCACCGACGGCACGTCGCGGCGGCGGCGCTGGCCACGCTGGACGTCCCGGCTGACCGACATCGCGGCGATCTCGCGCCGCAGCTTGGCCATCCGGGCCCGGAGCCGGCGCCGGTCCGTCTCGATCTTGGTCTCACCGGGGCCGCGGGTACCGATACCGCCACCGCCGGCCACCCGGCCACCGGCCTGCCGGGACATCGACTCACCCCAGCCCCGCAGCCGCGGCAGCATGTAGGCGAGCTGGGCCAGCTCGACCTGGGCCTTGCCCTCCCGGCTGCGGGCGTGCTGGGCGAAGATGTCGAGGATCAGCGCGGTGCGGTCGATGACCTTGACCTTGACCACGCTCTCGAGCTGGCGCAGCTGGCCCGGGCTGAGCTCGCCGTCACAGATCACGGTGTCGGCGCCGACCGCGGCGACCACGTCGGCCAGCTCGGCCGCCTTGCCCGCGCCCACGTAAGTGGCGGCGTCGGGCTTGCCACGGCGCTGGATCATGCCCTCGAGCACCTGCGAACCGGCCGTCTCGGCCAGCCGGCTCAGCTCCCGGAGTGAGTTCTCGGCGCTGGCCAGGGTGCCTTCGGCCCAAACGCCGATCAGCACGACCTGTTCCAGCCGGAGCGAGCGGTACTCAACCTCGGTGATGTCCTCAAGCTCGGTCGACAGGCCTGCGACGCGGCGCAGTGCCTGGCGGTCTTCGAGGTCATAGTCACCGGGGGCGTCGGCGAGCATCTCGCCGGGCCGCTCGGAAAATACGGTCATTGTCCTCCAAGGACGTTCTGCCTGTTGTCCCCGATGGTGCCATGGGCACCCGGGGTAGTCACTGGGTTAAACAACACGATGAGCCGCGTTGTGCCCGAGCGGAGACGCTTCTTGCTGTTATCAGTTGGACGGATGGTGGGTGGGCCGCTGCGGATGGTGGCGCGGGCGCTTCTTGCTGTTATCAGGTGAGCGGGGTGAGCGGGCAGGGCGGCAGGCGGTCAGGGGTTACGGGCGGCGGGGTGAGCGGGACGGGGACCGGAGCGGGAACCGGAGTACGGCGGGGGGCTGTCCGGTCACGGGAGATGGACGGCACCGGTCAGGGGAGATGGACGGCACCGGTCGCGGCGGCGTGGGGCGGAGCCGGGTCAGCCAACCGGGGTGGGGTCCTCGATGGTCGGGCGGAGGGCGTCGAGCAGGGACGGCAGCTCGCCCTCGTAGACGACGGCCAGGCGGTGGGTGGCGCGGGTGATGGCGACGTAGAGGTCGTGGCCGCCGTTGGGTGACTGGGCGATGACGCCGGCCGGGTCGGCCAGCACCACGCGGTCGAACTCCAGGCCCTTGGCCTGCGCGACGGTCAGCAGGGCGACCGGTGAATCCAGCGCCTCGGGGCGGTCGCCGGGGACGGCGCCGGGGACCTGGGCGGCCAGCTCGGCGATGCGGTCAGCCGGGGCGATCACGGCCAGGCGGCCCTCCTCGGCCGCGGTCAGCCCGGCCACCTCCTGGTCGACGACGCGGGCGACCTCGGGGCCGAGCTCGGCGGCGGCCGGGACCCGGATCGCGCGCGGGGACTCACCCTCCTCACGGACCGAGTCGGGCGGCTCCTGGGCGGGGGCAACTTTGGCCAGCACCCCGGCCGCGACCGCCATGATCTCGGCCGGGGTCCGGTAGTTGACGGTCAGCCGCTCCTCCCGCCAGCGGCCGGAGACGTAGCGGTCGAGCATCTCGCCCCAGGACGTGGCGCCGGCCGGGTTGCCGGTCTGGGCGACGTCGCCGACGACCGTGAGCGACTTGGTCGGGACCCGGCGCATGACCATCCGCCAGGCCATGGCCGACAGCTCCTGGGCCTCGTCCACGATCACGTGCCCGTAGGACCAGGAGCGGTCGGCGGCGGCCCGTTCGGCGGTGGTCAGCTCGGGGCCGTCGTCGCGGTTCCGGCGGGCCAGGTCGGCCGCGTCGACCAGGCCCTGGCCGGCCAGCCCGGTCAGCTCGAGCACGCCCTCGGCGTACTCCTCCTCCTCGCGGCGCTGGCGTTCGGCCGCCCGCCGCAGCGCCCGGTCGGCCGAGTCGTCGGCCCCCAGCAGTTCGGCCGCCTCGCCCAGCAGGGGGACGTCGCTGACGGTCCAGCGCCCACGGACGTGAGCCGCCAGCAGGGTTGACCGCTCGCTGGCCGAAAAAGAAGGCGTGGCCCGGCGCAGAGCCCCCTCCTCCTCCAGCAGCCCGGCCAGCAACCGCTGCGGGGTGAGGAACGGCCACAGCTCATCGAGGGCGGACCGGACCGGGTCCTCGTCCCACAGCCGGGCCCGCGCGTACGGCAGGTCCTCCTCATCCAGGCTGCGGCCGAGCGCGACCGATTCGGCCCGCGCGATCGCATTCAGCATCTCGGTGACGAACAGCTTGCGGGCCACGTTGTGCGGCCGCCGCATACCGCGGGCACGGATGCGGGCACGTTCGCAGACGTCGGCCGCGACCGTGATCGGCACCCCGTCGACCTCGAGCCGCAGGTCGCGGCCGGGCAGGCGCTGCCGGTCGCGGACGGCCGCCCGCAGCACCTTGACCATCCGCAGGTCACCCTTGATGACCGCGGTGGCCGGGTCCTCCTCGGCGGTCGCGCGGACCCCGGGGAACAGCTCACCGAGCGAGGACAGCACCACGTCGGTCTCGCCCAGCGACGGCAGCACCTGGCTGATGTAGCGCAGGAAGGTGGAGTTGGGCCCGACGATCAGCACGCCCCGGCGTTCCAGCGTCCGCCGGTGCGTGTAGAGCAGGAACGCGGCCCGGTGCAGGGCCGCCACCGTTTTGCCGGTGCCGGGGCCGCCCTGGACGACCAGCACCCCGGCCAGCGCCGAGCGGATCACCCGGTCCTGCTCGGCCTGGATGGTGGCCACCACGTCGCTCATCCGGCCGGTCCGGCCGCGGCGCACGGTAGCCAGCAGCATGGCCTCGCCGACCAGCCCGCGCCGGTCCGCCTCACTCATCCGGTCCAGGTCGAATACCTCGTCGTCGAGACCGACAACGGTGCGCCCGCGGGTATAGAGATGACGGCGGCGCAACAGGCCGGCCGGGTCATTCGGGGTAGCCGCGTAAAAAGGGCGCGCGGCCGGCGCCCGCCAGTCAATCAGCACCGGCTCGTATTCGGCGTCGTGCAATCCAATTCGGCCGATATAAAAGGTGCGGTCGCTGGTGTCGTCCATCCGCCCGAAGCACAGGCCGCGATCCACCGCGTTCAGCTGCGACAGCCGCCTGGCCTGCTCATAGGCGGAAACCTCACGCTCCATGCGGGCCGCGAACGTACCCCCCTGGCCCCCCTGGCCGTGCACGTCACGCAGCGCTTCCTCGCTGCGCGCGCGGGCGGCGTCGAGCAGACCGTACAGCATGGAAACGTAATCCTGCTCTTTCCTGATGGACTCGGAAAGCGCAGATTCAGTTTGACGATCCGCCATATTATTTGCTATACTTTCGGTCGATCAACTAATGTCCCCGGGGCCTTTGTGGTGCGGACATAGAAGCATAACAGGCCCTGGCGCGGGCTTCGTAATTCCTGGGGTGGGGCAGGGTGTGACTCGTGCGCCGGCTGGGAGCTGAGTGGCGCTGGGTACGCGGGCTGCTTGTGTGACTCGCGGGGTGGTCCGGCTCGTCGCCCGCGCCAATCCCATCGGTCACTGTTCTCACGGCGGTTACGAACTCCGGTTGTCCCGAGGCTTCGGTGGAGCGTTTGCAGGCGTATCCACTGCAAACGCTCCATTGAGAGCTTGAGGCCCTGGCTGGTGAGGCCGGTGTGACCGGTGCGACGACAACTGCACATTGACCGGGGCGGGCGGGGCTGGCTAACGTTACTCGCCAGTAACAAGCGCCGTGAGCGGGCGGGCGCGGGGTGCGGAGTGTGACGCAGGTGGGTCTCGAACGGATCGGGGCGATCTGCGAGGATGGGCAAAGACTGCAAAGGAGCATGCATGCCGGGCACCGATGGCGTTGAGATCACTGGTCCCATGGGTGATCGCTACGACGAGATCCTCACTCCCGAGGCGATCGGGCTGATCGCGACGTTGCATCGGGAGCTGGCACCCCGGCGCGCGGAGCTGCTGGCCGCGCGGGAGCGGCGGGAGGCCGACCTCATCGCCGGCGGCAGCCTCGACTTCCTGCCGGAGACCCGGGAGATCCGCGAAGACCGGTCCTGGCGGGTGGCCCAGCCGGCCCCGGGGCTGATCGACCGGCGGGTGGAGATCACCGGGCCGACCGACAAGAAGATGACCGTCAACGCGCTGAACTCCGGGGCCAAGGTGTGGCTGGCCGACTTCGAGGACGCCAACACCCCGCTGTGGGACAACCTCATCACCGGGCAGCTCAACCTGCGGGACGCGCTCGACCGCACCATCGACTTCAGCCAGGGCGGCAAGGAGTACAAGCTCCGGCCGGACGACGAGCTGGCCACGATCGTGGTCCGGCCGCGGGGCTGGCACCTGGACGAGAAGCACATCCTGGTCGACGGCCAGCGGGCGTCCGGCAGCCTGGTCGACTTCGCGCTGTACATGACGACCAGCGCCCAGCGCCAGCTCGACAAGGGCAAGGGGCCGTACTTCTACCTGGCCAAGAACGAGAGCCACCTCGAGGCGCGGCTGTGGAACGACGCCTTCAACCTGGCCCAGGACCAGCTCGGCATTCCCCGGGGCACGATCCGGGCGACGGTGCTGATCGAGACGATCCCGGCCGCCTTCGAGATGGAAGAGATCCTCTACGAGCTGCGGGACCACTCGGCCGGGCTGAACGCGGGCCGCTGGGACTACCTGTTCAGCATCATCAAGAAGTTCCGGACCCGGGGCCGCGACTACGTGCTGCCGGACCGCAACCAGGTCACGATGACCGCGCCGTTCATGCGAGCCTACACCGAACTGCTGGTCAAGACCTGCCACGCGCGCGGCGCGCACGCGATCGGGGGGATGGCCGCGTTCATCCCCAGCCGCCGTGACCCTGAGGTCAACGAGGTGGCGCTGGCCAAGGTGCGCGACGACAAGACCCGGGAATCGGGCGACGGGTTCGACGGGTCCTGGGTCGCCCACCCGGACCTGGTGCCGGTCTGCCGCGAGGTTTTCGACGGGGTGCTCGGCCGCAAGCCCAACCAGCTCGACCGGCAGCGGCCCGAGGTCAGCGTGAGCGCGTCGGACCTGCTGGCGGTGAACAAGACGCCGGGCACGATCACCGAGGCCGGGCTGCGCAACGACATCAGCGTGGGCCTGCAGTACCTGGCCTCGTGGCTGGGCGGCAGCGGCGCGGTCGCCATCTTCAACCTGATGGAGGACGCGGCCACCGCCGAGATCGCCCGGTCCCAGGTGTGGCAGTGGCTGCACAACGACATCCTGCTCGAGGACGGGCCCAAGGTGACCCGCGAGCTGGTCGAGACGATCATCGACGAGGAGCTGGCCAAGATCCGGCAGGCGCTCGGCGATGCGTTCGACGCCGAGCGGTTCGGGCAGGCCACGGCGCTGTTCACGGCGGTCGCGCTGGCCGACAACTATTCCGAGTTCCTGACCGTGCCCGCCTACGAACGCATGCCCTGATGGGCACCCCGCTGGCAGCGTCGCCAGACAACGGTGCGCCAACGGGGGCGTGCGCGGCGCTGATCCCAACACTGGAGGGGATCTGCGGGGCTGATCATGTGATCTCGGAGCCACGGGAGCTGAAGACCTACGAGTGCGACGGCCTGACCGCGCACCGGACGGCGCCGGCGCTGGTGGTGCTGCCGGAGGAGGCCGAGCAGGTGGCCGCGATCGTGCGGGCCTGCGCGGAGGCCGGGGTGCCGTTCGTGGCCCGCGGGTCGGGCACCGGTCTGTCGGGCGGGGCGCTGCCGCGCAGCGACGGCGTGCTCATCGTCACCTCGCGGATGCGGCGGGTGCTGGAGGTGGACCCGCGGTCGCGGCGGGCCATCGTCGAGCCGGGGGTGACCAACCTGGCCGTCAGCAAGGCGGTCGAGCCGTACGGCTTCTTCTACGCGCCCGACCCGTCCAGCCAGGTGGTCTGCTCGGTGGGCGGCAACGTGGCCGAGAACTCGGGCGGCGCCCACTGCCTCAAGCACGGGTTCACCGTGCACCACGTGACCGGCCTGGAGATCGTCACCCCCGACGGCGAGCTGACCTGGCTGGGCGACGGCACCGGGGTCTCCCCCGGCTACGACCTGCTGGGCGCGTTCACCGGGTCCGAGGGCACGCTCGGGATCGTGACCAAGGTCGTGGTCAAGCTGACCCCGCTACCGGAGATGGTGCGGACGCTGCTGGCCGCGTTCGAGTCGACCAGCCAGGGCGGTACCGCGGTGTCGGGGATCATCGGGGCCGGGATCGTGCCGGCCGCGATCGAGATGATGGACGCGCTGGCCATCGAGGCGGCCGAGGCCGCCGTGCACTGCAACTACCCGGCCGGGGCGGGCGCGGTGCTGGTCGTCGAGCTGGACGGGCCCGCCTCCGAGGTCGAGGCCGAGGCGGCCGCGGTGCGGGAACGGTGCGAGCAGGCCGGAGCGGGTGAGATCCGGTCGGCCGACGACCCGGCCGACCGGGCCCGGATCTGGGCCGGCCGCAAGTCCGCGTTCGCGGCCGTCGGCCGGATCAGCCCGGCCTACATCGTGCAGGACGGGGTGGTGCCGCGCACCGCGCTGTCCGGCATCCTCGGCCGGATCGCCGAGCTGTCCAGCGCCCGTGAAGGGGTCCGGGTGGCCAACGTGTTCCACGCCGGCGACGGCAACCTGCACCCGCTGGTGCTGTTCGACGACCGGATCGAGGGCGCGGGCGAGGCGGCCGAAGAGGTGTCGGGCGCGATCCTCGACCTGTGCATCGAGGCGGGCGGCTCGATCACCGGCGAGCACGGGGTCGGGGTGGACAAGGCCAAGTACATGCCGAAGATGTTCGGCCCCACCGACCTGGACACCATGCAGTTCCTGCGGTGCGCGTTCAACCCGCGCAACCTGTGCAACCCGGGCAAGGTGTTCCCCACACCCCGGCTGTGCGGCGAGGTACCCGGGGTCCGCCACGGGCCGCCGCCGGCGGTGGCCGCGGGCGAGCTGGAGCAGTTTTGACGGCCGCGGGGGCCGAGGCCATCGCGGTGGCGCTGGCCGGGACCGGCGCCGAGGTCCGCCCGGCCGAGCCGTCGGACGTGGTTGGCGGGGTGCTGCCGTCCTGTGTGGCTTCGCCGGCCACGGTGGACCAGGCGGCTGGGGTGATGGCGGCGGCCGCGGGCCTGGACCTGGCGGTGGTGCCGCGCGGCAGCGGGGACACGATCTCCTGGGGGTGGCCGCCGGCCCGCTGCGACGTGGTCGCCGACCTGTCGGGGATGGACCAGGTGCTCGAGTACGCGGCCGGTGACCTGGTGGTCAAGGTCCAGGCCGGGGTGCGGCTAGGTCAGCTGGCCGAGATTCTGGCGGAAAAAGGGCAACGGCTGGCGCTGGACGGGCCGCCCGGGGTGACGGTGGGCGGGGCGGTGGCCAGGAACGCGGCCGGGCCGCTGCGGCTGCGCTACGGGCTGCCGCGCGACCTGCTGATCGGGATCACGATCGTCCGCCCGGACGGGGCGTTGGCCCACGCGGGCGGAAAGGTGGTCAAGAACGTGGCCGGCTACGACCTGGGCAAGCTGTTCGCCGGGTCGCAGGGGACGCTGGGGCTGATCGTGGAGACCACATTCCGGCTGCACCCGCTGCCGGACCTGTCCGCCTACGTGATCGAGGAGTACCGGGAGAGCGCGGCCGCGGCCGAGGCGGTGCTGGCGGCGGCCGCGTCGCCGCTGCAGCCGTCGGCGGTGGAGCTGGAGCGGGCCCGGGTCGGCGGCCCGATCCGGGTGGCCACCCTGCTGGAGGGCACGCCGTCGGGGGTGAGCGCCCGGGCCGAGCGGATGCGGACGCTGCTCGGCCGCAGCGCCGAGACCATGATGGCGGCGCCGGACTGGTGGGGCCGGACCGGGGAGGCGTCTCCGTCCGGGATGACGACGGTGGTGGCGGGCGGGACGCTGGTGCGGGTGGCGTTCTGGGCGGCCGAGTTGCGGCCGGTGCTGGACGCGATCGACACGGTGGCAGGCGAGGCCGGGGTGGCGGTTTCGGTGGGCGGGTCGGCTGGGGCCGGGGTGCTGTACGCGCTGCTGGCCGCGGGTCAGGATCCGGGTCAGGTGGCGGTGTTCGTGCGGGCGCTGCGGGCGGCGACCGGCCACGCCGCCGGCCCGGACGGCGGGGGCCTGGCGC
This sequence comes from Actinomycetota bacterium, assembly GCA_019240215.1. Taxonomy (GTDB): domain Bacteria; phylum Actinomycetota; class Actinomycetes; order Streptosporangiales; family Streptosporangiaceae; genus Bog-532. Next base: position 42,495 of record JAFAYQ010000068.1, read on the forward strand.
GCGGGAGCGTGGTGGTGCTGACCGCGCCTGCTGCGGTGCTGGAGGCGGCGGACCCGTGGGGGCCGGTGCCGTCGCTGGGGCTGATGCGAGCGGTCAAGCAGCAGTTCGATCCCGGCCACCTGATGTCGCCGGGGCGCGGGCCGGGAGGGATCTGAATGAGGTCAGCTGGGCACGGGCCGGGAGGTATCTGAGTGGACGAGGGCAAGCTCCGTGACCTGGCCAACGACTGCGTGCACTGCGGGTTCTGCCTGCCGGCCTGCCCGACCTACTCGTTGTGGGGCGAGGAGATGGACTCCCCGCGCGGGCGCATCCACCTGGTCACTCAGGTGCTGGACGGGGCCGAGTTGTCACCGGCGGCGGCGGAGCATTTCGACCGGTGCCTGGGGTGCATGGCGTGCATGACGGCGTGTCCGTCGGGGGTTCATTATGACCGGCTGATCGAGGCGGCGCGGGCGTGGACCGACGATCCTGAGCATGCGCCGCCGGTCGATCCTTCGGCTCATCTGCATGAGGTGGCTGGGGCTTCTGGGGCTAGTGAGGCTGGTGGGGGTGGCGGGGCTTCTGAGGCTCATGTGGCCGGTGAGGCGGCTGGGGCTGGTGAGGCGGCTGGGGTTCCGGTCGGCGGCGGCCGGCACCGGCCGTGGCCGGAC
>JAFAYQ010000065.1 GCA_019240215.1 Actinomycetota bacterium
CGGCACGACACGCGACGAAGGGACGTAGCCGATGTCAGTACTGCCTGGTGCTGAGGCATTCGAGTACGACGGGGGGCGGGTCGGTGCGCTGCTGTGCCACGGCTTCACCGGATCGCCGCAGTCGCTGCGGCCGTGGGCGGAGTTCCTGGCCGGGGCGGGCCTGTCGGTGTCGGTGCCGCTGCTGCCGGGTCACGGCACCAGCTGGCAGGAGATGAACCGCACGACCTCCGACGACTGGTTCGCCACCGTCGAGCAGGCGCTGGCCGAGCTGCGGGCCCGGTGCGACGAGGTGTTCGTGATGGGCCTGTCGATGGGCGGCTGCCTGGCGCTGCGGCTGGCCGAGACCCACGGGCCCGACGTCCGCGGCCTGGTCCTGGTCAACCCGTCGCTGGCCCCCGACACCAAGCTGTTCCTGGTCGCGCCGCTGCTCAAGCACGTGATCAAGTCGATGCCGGCCATCGGCAACGACATCAAGAAGCCGGGCCGGGCCGAGCTGTCCTACGACCGGGTGCCGGCCGTCGCGGCCGCGACGCTGCCCCGGCTGTGGAAGGCGACCGCCCGCGACCTGCCCCGCGTCACCCAGCCGGTGCTGGTCTACCGCAGCACCGAGGACCACGTGGTCGGCCCGCCCAGCATGCGGGTGCTGGAAAATGGCCTGCGACCCGGATTGCTCACCGTCCGGGCCTGTCCTGACAGCTATCACGTTGCGACAATGGACCACGACGCGCAGGCTATTTTTACCGGAAGCTTGCAGTTTGTCAGCGAGTACGGATCTGTCCACGAACACGACGGGACGCGAAGGGAGGGCGAGGCAAGGACGTGACCAGCGGCGAGAACGAAGAAGAAGCGGCCTGGCTCGATCTGATCGCACACTACGATGCGCCCGCCGAGGGCGCAGGTAGCAGGCCGTGGCCAGAACGCGAGAACCTGGCCGGGAACAACGGCGCCACGATTCCCGGCCCCTCGCAGGTCGCCCGGACCCCGGAGGCCCCGCCGGCCAAGGGCGGACCGCGGCGGGCTCCGGTGGACCAGCCGTTCGGGCGTGACCTGACCTCGCCGACCGAGCCCGACCTGACCGCTCGGGCCCAGCCGGACTGGACGGCCGGGCCGGGCCAGGGCCGCGTGGCTCCCAATCCCCGGCCGCCGGCCACCCCGGAGATGCAGGAAGAGCACTACTTCCCGCCGCCGCCTCCGCCGCTGCCCAAGCTCGACCCGCTGACCAAGGGCGCCTGGGCCGCGTTGTTCGGCGGTCCCGCTTACCTGCTGATCGCGACCGCGGTGGGCTGGACGGTGCCCGCGGTGGCGGCGTTCTTCGCCATCGGCGCGTTCGTGGGCGGGTTCGCGGTGCTGGTCATGCGGATGGGCGACGAACCGCGGGACGGCGACGGCCCGGACGACGGCGCGGTCGTCTAGACGCCGGCGGCCCGGGTGGCCCGGGCCGCTGGAACCGTCCTAAGCTCACGGTGGCGTAGCGGCGGGCCAGGTCGGCCGCCCCGACCACGCCCGCATCGGCCCCCAGCTCGGCCAGCCGGACGTGGGCCAGCGGCCGGTAACCGCGGCCCACCAGCGCCCGCTCGTAGGCCGAGCGGGCCGGTTCCAGCAGCAGGTCGCCGGCCTCGGAGACGCCGCCGCCGATGATGAAGCAGCCCGGGTCCAAGATCGCGGCCAGATCGGCCATGCCCTGCCCGAGCCAGGCCCCGACGATCTGGAAGCAGCGCAGCGCGGCCGGGTCGCCCTCGCGGGCGGCCTCGGTGACCTGAGGGCCGGCGATGCCCTCGGGGTGGCCGCCACCCAGCTGGAGCAGCCGCATCGCGCCCTCGGGGCTGCGGCGGGCGAACTCGCGGGCCTCGGCCACCAGGGCGCTGCCACTGGCGTACTGCTCCCAGCAGCCCCGGTTGCCGCAGCCGCACAGCCGGCCGTCGGGGACCACCCGGTAGTGGCCGGGCTCGCCCGCGATCCCGTAGCGACCGTGGTAGAGCTCGCCGCCGATGAGGATGGCGGCGCCGATGCCGGTGCCGACGTTGACCATGACGACGTCCTGGTAGCCGCGGGCGGCGCCGAACCGCGCCTCGGCCCACAGCCCGCTGTCGGCGTCGTTCTCCACGATCACCGGCAGCCCGACCCGATCCTGGACTGACTGCTGCAGCGGCTCGTTCCGCCAGGCCAGGTTGGGCGCGAACAGCACCGTCGACCGGGTCTCGTCGATGAAGCCGGCCGCGCCGAGCCCGACCGCGGCCACCTGGTGCCGGGAGGCCAGCTCGGTGACCACGTCGGCGATCACCTGGGCCGTGCGGGCCGGGCTGGCGGCCGGGGTGGAACGTTTCAGCTTCTCGATGATGTGGCCGTCGACGTCGACGACGCCGGCTGCCGCCTTGGTACCGCCTACATCAACGCCGATCGTCAGGGTCACGGCTGGCATCTTCCCACGGGTCGGCCGGCCCGGTCCGGTTCGGGCCGGTTTTGCCGGTTCCGTGGGGCGTCGCCCCCGGACGGGAAGTCCTGCTGGCGGGGCCCGCGGGGGGCTTCATCGCCGACTCGAAGGCCGAGTAGGCCTCCGCGACCACCGACGCCAGGGCGTCGCCCGCGCCGGCCAGCTGGGAGCTGAAACCCGGGGCCTGGCCGCGATTACGCCGCAGCTGCCGGGCGGCCCGGCACACCGGGCACCAGGCGCACTCGGGCGCCTCGTCGTCGACCAGCGGCAGGTTGGTGGCGGTGTCCCACACGTCCGCCTTGGCCGGCGCCTGGCCGAGGGCACCTCGCACCCCGCCGCGCACCCGCCCGGTCAGATCCTTGGTCACGCTGCGCGCACCGGCCTTCATCAGCCAGCGCTGGAAGTCGCCGAGAGGATCTCCGCCGCCGTCCCGTTCGGTCACCTGGCGCCTCCTCGATCGTCGTCTCTACCGTCGAGATTACCCCCGGTTTCCCCTTCAACGACCGGTCGCCGGGTTGGGTCACACCGGATGCGTGTGTGACAGATGGGACCGTTGATGCGGGCGGCGGAGACCGGGCTCTCGCTGGAGCAGGATCAGGGGTACTCGCTGTACTCAGCTCCCGGTAGCGCCGGGTCGGCGGCGGCCGGAACGGGCAGGCGTGTGGCACGCTCGGGCTCGCGGCCGAAGTCGTGTGGCCGGAGTGCCGGGTGGAGCTTGGGGGCTCAGTGGGACCGGTGTGACTCAGGCCGTTTGACGTCACTGGGGCGTAGGTGGCTGGTGAGGCGGGGGCGTAGGGCGAGCGATTATTCGGGAAGACTTTTGTGCACATGCTGCCTAAAAGCCTTCCCAAATTGGAAGTACACCCGTAGTGCGGAGACTCTTGGGGCGCGTGTGACTCGGGAGGCAAGGAGTGCGCCCCGCGCACACTGCGGGGCGACCGGGGCGCGGGAGCCGTGACGGAGTGAGTTAGAGGTAGACGCAACGTTGCGTCTCGCCAAGGCTGAGCCGGATACAACCGCGCGGCGGCTAGGACGCCAACGCGGTGTAGGAGCTGTGGACGGAGGGAGCTGCGGGCTGGTTGGGACGCGGGTGGGGCGTGAGGCTCGGGCGGAACTCTGGGAGGGGACAGCTCGCATCCGGTCGGGGACGCGAGCCACCTGGGCGCCCTTTAAAGATGGAGATAACCAGCTCAGGACGTAAGGCTCGCCGGTGGCGTTGAAGTGGCCGACGTTGATGCATTCGGTGGTGCCGATGCGGACGCGGCGGGCCAGCGGCTGGTGGACATGGCCGAAGAAGGCGTAGCGGGGGCGGGTCCGCTTGATCGCGGCCAGCAGGGCGGCGCTGCCCCGTTCCAGGCGGCGGGACACGGTGTCGTAGAGGAGCTCGGGGACGGCGGGCGGGATGTGGGTGCAGAGGACGTCGACCTCGCCGAGGGCGTCGAGTTTGGCCGCGTAGTCGTCGTCGGGGATTTCGTAGGGGGTGCGGTAGCGGGACTTCAGGCCGCCGCCGACGAAGCCGAACGTCCAGCCGCCGATCTCGGCCCGGGCGCCGTCGAGGACGTGGTGGCCGGGCTTCAGGTGTCCGGCCCACATGCGCGGGACGTCCACGTTGCCGTAGGTCAGGTAGGCGGGCTCGGGCAGCGCGGCGAACAGCTCGGCGTACTGGCGCTCGGCGGCCGCGTTGATCGCGTCGCGGATCGAGCCTTCGGGCAGGGTGGCGGCCAGCCGGGCCGACAGCTCGCGGGCCTCGTCGAACCGCTTGGCCAGCCGCAGGGCCATGAACTCGCGGGTCTCCTCGGCCCCGAACAGGTCGGCGAAGATGCCGCGCCGGTAGTCGGCGTAGTCCAGGAACAGCAGCAGGTCCCCCAGGCAGATCAGCGCGTCCGCCCCCTGGGCCGCCGCGGGCAGCGCGTCGGACCGGCCGTGGACGTCGCTCACCAGGTGAATCCGCATGTCCATAACGCTAAGCCCCGCGGCCGGTGTGGGCGCGGGCTGGCGGGACGTAGCCTTGGACGTGATCGCTTAGCCCCAGCGGAAACCGGGTTAACCCTACCGGCCGGTAGCTTTACGCGATACGGTCGGTGGGCATCCGCCAGGGCAGGCACCGGTGAAGGAGACAGCGTCGTGCGCCAGCACAGCATCCCGGCTCTCGTGGAGATCCCCACCTCGGCCAATCTGGCCGACATCGTGACTCGGCGAGCCAGCGAAAACCCGCAGCAGGTCGCGCTGCGCCGCGACGAAGGCGGCGAGCGATGGCGGGACATCACCATCGGTGAGTTCCGGGACGAGGTGACCGGGCTGGCCAAGGGCCTGATCGCGGCCGGCGTCGGGACCGGCGACCGGGTGGCGCTGATGTCGCGGACCCGCTACGAGTGGACCGCGCTCGACTTCGCGATCTGGACGGCGGGCGCGGTGGTGGTGCCGGTCTACGAGACCTCCTCGGCCGAGCAGGTCGAGTGGATCATGAGCAACTCGGGCGCCAAGGCGATCTTCGTGGAGAGCGCCGCCCACGAGGAGATCGTGACCGGCCTGCGCGACCGGCTGACCGCGGTCGAGCACGTGTGGCGGATCGAGGACGGGCAGGGCTCAGGGCAGGGCCCGGCCGAGGGCAAGGCGCCCGGCCTGGAGGCGCTGCGGTCCGAGGGCACCTCGGTCGCCGACGAGACGGTGACCGAGCGGGCGGCCGCGGCCGGGGCCGACGACCTGGCCACGATCATCTACACGTCGGGGACGACCGGGCGGCCCAAGGGCTGCGAGCTGACCCACCGCAACCTGCTGTCCGAGGTGCGCAACGCCAGCGCCGCCGCCCCGGAGATCTTCAGCACCCCGGGCGGCTCGACGCTGCTGTTCCTGCCGCTCGCGCACGTGCTGGCCCGGGTCATCGAGGTCGGCTGCATCGACGACGGCATCATCCTCGGGCACAGCCCGGACGTGGCCAACCTGCTGCCCGACCTGGGCTCGTTCCGGCCGACGTTCCTGCTGGCGGTCCCCCGCGTGTTCGAAAAGGTCTACAACGGGGCCGAGCAGAAGGCCGACGCCGACGGCCGGGCCTCGATCTTCCAGCGCGCGGCCCAGACCGCGATCGCCTACAGCCAGGCGCTCGACGACCGGGCCCGCGGCGGCCGCGGCCCCGGGATCGGGCTGCGCACCAGCCACGCGCTGTTCGACCGGCTGGTGTACACCAAGCTGCGGGCCGCGGTCGGCGGCCGGGTCCAGTACGCGGTGTCGGGCGGGTCGGCGCTGGGCGAGCGGCTCGGGCACTTCTTCCGCGGGGTCGGGATCACCATCCTCGAGGGCTACGGGCTGACCGAGACGACCGCCGCCGCCACCGTCAACCGCCCCAGCAGCAACAAGGTCGGCACCGTCGGCCAGGTGGTGCCGGGCAACGCGATCAAGATCGGCGACGACGGCGAGATCCTGGTCAAGGGGCCGACCGTGTTCGCCCGCTACTGGCAGAACGACGAGGCGACGGCGGCCACGATGATCGACGGCGGCTGGCTGGAGACCGGTGACCTCGGCGAGCTGGACGACGAGGGCTTCCTCAAGATCACCGGCCGCAAGAAGGAGATCCTGGTCACCGCGGCCGGCAAGAACGTGGCGCCGGCCCCGCTGGAGGACCGGATCCGGGCCCACCCGCTGGTCAGCCAGGCCATGGTCATCGGCGACGGCCGCCGCTACGTGACCGCGCTGGTCACCCTGGACGAGGAAGCGCTGCCGGCCTGGAAGGCCAAACACGGCAAGCCGGCCACCGCGACCGTCGCCGAGCTGCGGGACAGCAACGACATGATCGCCGACATCCAGGCGGCGGTCGACGACGCCAACGCCAGCGTGTCGCGGGCCGAGTCGATCCGGAAGTTCCGCATCGTCGACGGCGACTTCACCCAGGAGAACGGCCAGCTGACCCCGTCGCTCAAGGTGCGCCGCAACGTGGTGGCCAAGGACCGGGCGGCCGACATCGAGGCCCTGTACGCCAACTAGGCGTCGAGGGCGGTCGCTGCGGCCTGCCAGTCGGGGTCGGCGTCGGCCACGGCCTGGACCGACGGGCGGAGCACGAACACGCGGTCCAGGCCGGTGACCCGGAACAGCTTGAGGATCCGGTCGGTGTCGCTGACCAGCGTGAGCGACCCGTCGCGGGCGCGCAGCCGCCGCAGGCTGCCGACCAGGGCCCCGAGGCCGGTCGAGTCGAGGAACGTCACCGCCCGCAGGTCCACGAGCAGGTGGACGACGCCGTCGTCGACCAGCTGGACGATGCGTTCACGCAGGTCGGACGCGGTGTAGACGTCGATCTCGCCGGCGACCCGGAGCATCGCCCGGCCGGCGCCGACGGCGGTGGATTCAAGGCTGAGAGGCGGCATGGCTGACTCCGTCATTGCGGGGATTGACGAGGCATCGTGCAGATTTACACATTAAAAGGGTCCGGCGGGCGTTGTCAAGCTAGGTAATTCGCTGTCATCATGGAGAATGACACGAGCGCGAGACCACGAGGAGCAGCATGCAGGTCGAGGCGGCCATTGGCCAGCAGATCGCCCGTCTCCGCGAGGCCCGCGGGATGTCGCTCACCCAGCTCGGTGAGGCGGTCGGGCGGCAGCTGGGGCGGGCCTGGAGCCGCCAGGCGGTGCACCAGGCCGAGCGCGGGCGGCGGGCGTTCACCGCGGCCGAGCTGGCGGCGCTGGCGCTGGCCCTCGACACCTCGATCCCGGCCCTGTTCATCACCGACGCGGACCAGATCGAGCTGCCCGGCCGCCCGGTCCCGGCCGAGGACTACCGGGCGATCCTCATCTACGCCGGGCAGGACACGCCGGTCGACGGGATCGAGGAGCTGCTGGTCGCGGTGCACGACATCGCCCGGGTACTGTCGCGGCCGGCGCTGGCCCGGCTGGTGAAGATCGGCGGGGTGGCCGACGAGGTGGCCGAGGCGCCCGGTGACGTAGCCGGTGACGCGGCCGGGCGACATGGCCGGTGACGGGGCCGCGGGGTCAGTGCTCGAGTAGCGCGTGCAGGCGGCTGGCCACCCGCGACCAGTCCCACTCCTGCTCGACCCAGTCCAGGCCGCGCTGGCCCATCGCCCGGGCCCGGGCCGGGTCGGACAGCAGGCCGATGATCCGCTCGGCCAGCACCGGGACGCTCCGGCCGGGCACCACGTAGCCGGTCTCGCCGTCCAGGATCGCGTCCGGGGCACCGCCCGAGTCGCCGCCGATGACCGGCAGGCCGGCCGCCGACGCCTCCAGGTAGACGATGCCGAGGCCCTCGACGTCGAGGCCGGCCCGGCGGGTGCGGCACGGCATCGCGAACACGTCGCTGGCCGCGTAGTAGCCGGGCAGGTCGGCGGCGGGCACGCTGCCGGTGAACGTGACCGCGGCCGTCACCCCGACCTCGTCGGCCAGGCGGACCAGTTCGCCGCGGTACGGGCCGTCGCTGACCAGCAGCAGCCGGGCGTCCGGGTGGGCGGCCCGGACCGCGGGCCAGGCCCGGATCAGCGTGTCCTGGCCCTTGCGGGGCACCAGCCGGGACACGCACAGCACCACCGGGCCGTCCGGGCCGCCGGCCGGTGGCGGGGGCAGCTCGATCGGCTTGGCGTCGCGGAAGGTGGCGACGTCGACGCCGGGGGCCAGCCGGACCATCCGGGCGGCGGCCGCGGGCGACATCACCTTGGCCAGCCGGACCCGGAAGTACTCGCCCAGGTAGGTGACGACGTCGGTGGTGTCACCGATGCGCCGGAGCAGCTGGCGGGCGCCCGGCAGGGCCGCCCAGCCCGCCTCGTGCCCGTGCGTCAGCGCGATCTGGCGGCTGGCCCCCGCCTTGCGCAGGGTGGGCGCCAGCAGCCCGAGCGGGGCCGAGGCGCCGTAGATGACGGTGTCGAATTCGTACTCGCGGAGGGCGGCGGTGGCGCGGCGGGCGACCGACGGGACCGGAAGCATCAGCGAGGTCGGGTGGCGCACAACCGGGAACGGCAGGGCGCGGTCGAACGCCTCGGCGCCGTCCCAGGCCGGGGCGTACACGGCGACCTGGTCCGGTGGCAACAGGCAGGCCAGCCCGTGCACGAACGACTGGATCCCGCCCGGCCGGGGCGGGTAGTCGTTGGTGACGATCAAAGTGCCGCGCATAGCGCCCGAGTCTAGGGGGCCATGCGCGGCACTCGAGGGGAGCCTGGCCGGGGCTTGGATTACGGGCGGACGGCGCCGTCGAGGTTGTCGGCGTACCAGGACTCGCTCATCGGGATCTCCTCGACGTCGGCTCCGGTATGGGGCGCGTCGACGATCTCGCCGTTGCCGATGTAGATCGCCACGTGACCTTCGCCGTCGTACAGGAGCAGGTCACCCGGCTCCAGCGACGAGGTCGAGACGTGCGGCAGCGAGGACCAGTCGTCATAGGTGGTGCGCGGGATCGAGACCCCGGCCGCCGCCCAGGCCGCCTGGGCCAGGCCGGAGCAGTCGTAGCCGTCGTTGCAGGGCCCGGTGGCGCCGTAGACGTACGGGCAGCCCAGCTTGGACAGCGCGAACGAAGCCGCCTGGCCGCCGTTGGTCGAGGTGGAGACGCTGCTGGGCGGCGTGGTCGGGGTGGTGCTGCCGCCGGTGCCGCCCACGCTGTTGGCCTGCACGGTCTGCTGCTGCTGAGCGGTCAGGTTCGCGTAGACCGACTTCTCGTTGGACAGCGCCTGGCTGGCCTTCTGCTTCTGGGCCAGCTTCTGCAGCTGGATCCCGGCCAGCGCGTCCCTGGTCCGCTCGGCCTGCTGCTGGGTGTTCTTGAGCTGCTGGGCGGCGACCAGGAAGGCGCTCAGCTGCTGGTTGCGGCCCTGGGAGATCTCCATCAGCAGCGACGCGCTGTTCAGCACGGCGGTCGGGTTGTTGGAGGTCAGCAGGCCGGCGACCGAGGTCATGTTGCTGTTCTCGTAGCTGGCCGCGGCGATCTGCGCGACCTCGCCCTGCAGCTTCTTGAACTGGGTCTGGGCCGCCGCGACCTGCTTGTTGGCCGCCGCCAGCTTGGTCCTGGCCTGCGAGAGCTGCTGGTTGGCCTGGTCGTACTGCTGGTTGGCCTGGTCGAACTGCGAGTTGAGCGAGTTGACCTTGGCCTCAACCTGGGTGATGGACGGTTGTGGCGCTGCCCCGGCCGTACTCGCGTAGGTGGCCAGGCCCAGGGCGGCCACCAGGCCGACCCCAGCCGCCACACTGGTCTTCAGCCGGGTGCTGAGACCCGGAAGCCGCGTACGCACGTGCCAGACACGCTCCTTCTCCACGTCCCGCCTGCGGGTTTGACGGGCCCAAACGGCGGGACCGCTCAGGGGTTCCGGACAGCTGACCCTAATGCGGGCCGGCTTCCCGGCGGGATCTTGCCGACAGTGATTGCCCGTGGCGAAAATTGGGCGATGTAACCGGGATGAGACCATAGTGAAAGCATTTAGCCGTTTCAAGCACTTCGCCGAGACTCGTCCTAGTTTCGCCAATTACCGCACGGGCACGAAGTGATAACGCTACAATCGCGCGGTCCAGCTCGCTGACCTGGGCCGGCCGATAGCGCAGGGGCGATACCAGTCCGGCCGCGGCCAGCACACTCAGGGCCCGCAGCTCCGGTGCCCCGAGTGCTTGGCGCTCGGTGAGGGCAACGGTATCTCCGTCACGATCGTCCCTTTTAATGAAATCCTGAATGGTTCGCTTTTCGTCATTTCTCACCAGTGCTGTGACCAGAAAGTCACCACAAGCCACCATCCGGAACTCGCATTGTGCGCAGTCGATAACCATAGCGTCTCCGTTCCGTAAGGTCCCGCAACCATTGGATGTGGCTCACGGTAGGGACGGCCTCTGACATTCCGTGGTGACGGCGTGCCGGACGGCGACCGCGCGGCGGCTCGGGCCGCGAACGGGCGGCGTGCCGCCGGTGAACTGTCAGTGCCCGCACCTACCGTGGGGTACGTGACCGACCTGCACGCCGCCCCCGCCTGGGGTCCCGCCTGGACGCCGGGCGTGCCCGCGCCGCCCGCCTGGCAGGCGATGGCGTCGTGGCCGGCCACCAGCCTGACCCGGCTGGAGTACGTGGTGGTGGACGTGGAGACCACCGGCTGGTCGCCCGCGGACGCCCGCATCACCGAGATCGGCGCGGTCCGGGTGCGCGGCGGCCAGGTGCTGGGCGAGTTCTCCACGCTGGTCGATCCGGCCATGCCGGTCCCGCCCGACATCGAGGCGCTGACCGGTATCAGCAGCGCGATGGTGGCGACCGCGCCGCCGGCCGCCGAGGTCATGCCGGCCTGGCTCCAGTTCGCCCAGGGCGGCGTCCTGACCGCCCACAACGCCCCGTTCGACCTCGGCTTCCTGACCGCGGCGGCCGACTCCTGCGGGCTGCCGTGGCCGGGCTTCGCGGTGCTCGACACGGTCGCGGTGGCCCGCCAGGCGCTGGTCGCGGGCGAGGTACCGGACTGCAAGCTGGGCACGCTGGCGGCCTACTTCGAGACGCCGGCCGCGCCGTCGCACCGGGCGCTGGCCGACGCCCGCGCCACCGCCGCCGTGCTCGACGTGCTGATCACCCGGCTGGCGCTGCTGGGCGTCCGCACCCTGGACGATCTCAGCGACTGGCTGGCGATACCCTGAGCGCCGACGGGCGCCCGGCCGGGCGCGAGGCGAGGAGGCAGTCGTGGTCACCGCGATCGTGTTGGTGAAGGCCGACATCCAGCTGATCCCCGAGGTCGCGGAGCAGGTCGCCGAGATCCCCGAGGTCAGCGAGGTGTACTCGGTCACCGGCGAGTTCGACCTGGTGGCCATGGTCCGGGTCCGCAGCCACGACGAGCTGGCCGACGTCATCCCCGGGCGGCTGAACAAGGTGCCGGGCGTGACCCACACCGAGACCCACATCGCGTTCCGGGCCTACTCCCGGCACGACCTCGAGGCCGCGTTCTCGCTCGGCGCCCAGGACTGAGCGCCTGCGGCTAAGCCGACGGGGCCGGGCGCTGGCTGGCCAGCCGCTGGCTGGCCGCGATCCAGCGGTCGAGCAGGCCGGCCGCGGCCCCCGAGTCGACCGCCGCGGCCGCCCGGGCCAGACCGTCGGCCAGCACCGGGTTGAGGTCCTCGGCCCGCGCCACCCCGGCGTCGGCGGCCAGCGCGGCGGCCGCGTTGAGCAGCACGATGTCGCGGACCGGGCCGGTCTCGCCGTCCAGCACCGCCCGCATCACGGCCGCGTTGTAGGTGGCGTCGCCGCCCCGCAGCGCCTCGGGCTGGGCGCGCGGGATACCCAGCTCGGCCGGGTCGAACTCGGTGGCGGTGACGGCCGAGCCGTGGGTCAGCCACACGGCCGAGGTGGTGGTGGTGGTCAGCTCGTCGAGGCCGTCGTCGCCGTGGAACACCAGCGCGCTGGAGCCGCGGTTGGCCAGCACCCCGGCCAGCACCTCCCCCACCCGGGCGTCGGCCGTCCCGATCGCGTGGGCCTGAGGGCGGGCCGGGTTGGCGACCGGGCCGAGCAGGTTGAACACGGTCGGCACGCCCAGCTGGCCGCGCGGCGCCGCCGCATGCCGCAGGGCCGGGTGGTAGAGCGGGGCAAAGAGAAAGACCACCCCGATCTCGTCGGCCAGGGCCGCGCTGGCGGCCGGCGGCAGGTCGATGACCACGCCGAGGGCCTCCAGCACGTCGGCCGCCCCGCACTTGGAGCTGGCCGCCCGGTTGCCGTGCTTGACCATCCGGGTGCCGGCCGCGGCCGCCACCACCGTGGCCATGGTGGAGATGTTGACCGTGTGGGCGCCGTCGCCGCCGGTCCCGACCAGGTCGGTCAGCTTGCCGTCGACGCTGATCGGGGTGGCGTGGTCCAGCATCGACTGGGCCAGCCCGGTGACCTCGATGGGGGTCTCGCCCTTGATCCGCAGGGCGATGGCGAAGCCGGCGATCTGGGCGCCGGTGGCGGCGCCCTCCATGATCTCGTTCATCGCCCAGGCGGCCTCGTCGGCCGTCAGCGACTCTCCTTTGACCAGCGCGCCGATCAGCGCCGGCCAGGTGGTCCTGGCCTCCACCGGACGGTCAGGCCGGGGAGATCTGTGAGCGTTCGGCCCGGGCCCGCATCAGCCGGGCGAGCTCACGGGCCAGTTGGCGCGGGTCGATCGGGTGGCTGGTGACCGCGTCGGCCCGGGACCAGGTGGCGAGCCAGCCGTCGTCGACCCGCCCGATGACGAGCAGGACCGGCGGGCAGTCGTAAATCTCGTCCTTGGCCTGGCGGCAGACACCCATCCCGCCCGCGGGCTGCGCCTCACCGTCCAGCACCATCACGTCGGCCCCGTGGTCGTCCAGCAACTTGAACAGCGCTGGCTCGGTGGCGACCTCGATTACCTCGGCGTCCGGCGCGTCAGGCTCGGGCCGGCGGCCAATGGCCAGCCGGATCTGCGCGCGGGTGTCCGCATCACTGCTGTAGACGACGACCTTCACGAAATAAGAGCCTTCTGCTGGAGTCCGCTGGTCCCGTTGGCGCTGACCTGGGACGTTACTGGAGTTGGGGCAAGTCTATCGGTGGCCGGCGATTCTCCTCCGCCGCTCCGCCTTCTGTTACCCCAACCGTGTCCCACCGGGGGCGTACCGCGCGGGCATCTGGGACGGGTGTGACGCACGGCCGGGGGCCGGGGCTGGGCCGGGCCGGGCGCGTGACGCGGAGGGCAGGTGGGGCGCGCTGAGCGCCTCCGCGGGAGGGAGCAACGGGGCACGCGGCCGGCCCGGTGTTGACAGAAATCGTTACGGTGTTGCGGCCTGACCTGGAAGGATGCCCGGTTTGCCTCGTTCACGCAGGTAGTTGGGGTGAAAAACACCAGCGTGGGGGGTAAAAAATATGCCGCCGAGTTGGGGGGGCGGCTGCCGAACGCCTACGGGTTGTCGTAATAATGACGTCGTGGCGACAGCATCCGTACGCGAGGCGGTACCTCGTTCCCCGGCCAACCGGCCCAACCTGGTCAGCGTGGGCACGATCATCTGGCTGTCCTCCGAGCTGATGTTCTTCGCGGCGCTGTTCGCGATGTACTTCACGGTCCGCTCGGTGGAGAAGGGCGAAGGCCTGCACTGGCCGGGCGCCCATCTCGACGTCAAGCTGGGCTCGATCAACACCACCGTGCTGCTGCTGTCCAGCGTGACCTGCCAGATGGGTGTGTTCGCGGTCGAGCGCGGCCAGGTCGGCCGGGTCGGCAGCATCTTCAACGTGGCCAAGTGGGGCCTGCGTGAGTGGTACGTGCTCACGTTCCTGATGGGCCTGTACTTCGACCTGGGCCAGGCCTACGAGTACCACGACCTGGTCAGCAAGCAGCACCTGACGATCTCGTCCAGTGCCTACGGGTCGGTGTTCTACATCCCCACCGGGTTCCACGGCCTGCACGTGGCCGGCGGCCTGGTGGCCTTCCTGTTCTTGCTCGGCCGCACCTACGCGGCCAAGAGATTCACCCGTGAGCAACAGATCAGCGCGATCGTCGTGTCGTACTACTGGCACTTCGTCGACGTCGTGTGGATCGGGCTGTTCACCACCATCTACCTGATCCACTGACCCGGACGCCGCCCCGGTGACTCAGCTCACACCGAGGGCTGCAACCGGCCGCACCTGAAGCTACGAATCATCAAATGGACCACTATCTGGAAATCCGAGGGCAGCAGTGAGGTGGATCACCGCACGGCGACGTCGGCCGCTCTTCGGCTACGCGGCCGTACTGCTGGCGCTCGTCGCGCTCGGCAGCCTGTACGCGGCCGCGACCGGCCTGGGCAGTACCGGCAACGCGTCAGCGAGCTCCGGTTCGTCGTCGTCGCAGATCACTGAGGGCAAGAACCTGTTCGCGGTCTCTTGCGCGAGCTGCCACGGGGAGGACGCGCAGGGCAGCAGCGTCGCCCCCAGCCTGGTCGGCGCGGGCGCGGCCGCCGTCGACTTCCAGGTCGGCACCGGCCGCATGCCGCTCAAGGAGACCGACGCCGAGGCACCGCGCAAGCCGCCGGTCTTCACCCAGTCGCAGATCTACGCCATCGCCGCCTACGTCGCCTCCCTCGGCGGCGGTCCCGCGATCCCGAGCGACCAGGACGTCAGCACGGCCGGGGCCAGCACCGGACTGGGCCAGAGCCTGTTCAACGCGAACTGCGCCCAGTGCCACAACTACAGCGGGGCGGGCGGCGCGCTGACCGCGGGCAAGTACGCCCCGCCGCTGACCCAGGCGACCTCCCGGCAGATCTACGAGGCCATGCTGACCGGCCCGGAGGCCATGCCGGTGTTCAACAACACCACGCTCACTCCGCAGGACAAGCGCGACATCATCGCCTACGTCGAGCAGACGCGGTCCGAGGCGAACCCCGGCGGGTTCAGCCTGGGCCGGGTTGGTCCCACCACCGAAGGCCTGGTGGCGTGGCTCGGCGGCATCGGTGCCCTGGTACTGGCCGCCATGTGGATCACTGCAAAGCGCCGCGAAGAGCGCACGGGAGAAATCCGATAACCGATGAGTGACAACGACGCAGACCTGGAAATCGGGCCGGAAGAGCGGCGTCCGCACCGCGTGATCGGCACCCCGCCGCCCGCGGCCGGGATCCTCACCGACCCGGGCCGCGGCGACGGCGAGGACGAGGCCCCGGCGGCCGAGCCCTGGATCCCGGCCGACAACCCCGACCCGGTCTCGGCCAAGAACTGGGAGCGGGTCGCGGCCCTGCTGTTCACGCTGTCCGCGCTGGCCAGCGTGGGCTTCGTGGCCGCCTACGTCGGGCTCGAGATCGGCAACAAGAACGGCGACGTGGTCGACGCCACGCTGCGGTCCAACCTGGCGCTCGGCACCGCGCTGTCGGTGGCCATGCTGGCCATCGGCATCGGCATGGTCATCTGGGTCCGCTACATCATGCCGCCGGTCGAGGTGAGCGAGGCGCGGCACCCGCTGGCGTCCGATCCCGAGGACCGGGCCGCGTTCGCCGAGACGATCCTCGAGGGCGCCGCGGCCAGCCAGCTCACCAAGCGCCCGCTGCTGCGGCGCACGCTGCTGGCGGCGGTCCTGCCGGTGGCCGCGGCGCCGCTGATCGTGCTGCGTGACCTGGGCCCGCTGCCCGGCACCAGCCTGCGCAGCACGGTCTGGAAGAAGGGCACCCGGCTGACCGTCTACGGGTCGAACCAGCCGATCACCCCGGCCGACTTCAACTCCCCGGGCGCGATGATCACGGTCATCCCCGAGGGCTACGCCGACAACGACGAGGTGCTGGCCAAGGCGACGGTGATCATCATCAAGATGGAGCCGGGCCAGCTGAAGATCCCGACCCGCTACAACGACGGCGTCAACGGGCCCCACACCCTGCTGAACTCGATGAATTGGACCGTCGACAACATCGTCGCTTACTCTAAAATCTGCACCCACGTCGGCTGTCCCGCGGCGCTGTACGAGCAGACGACCCACAAAATCCTCTGCCCGTGCCACCAGTCGACGTTTGACGCCGAGACGGGCGCGACGGTCCTGTTCGGGCCGGCCCCGCGTCCACTGCCGCAGCTTCCGATCACCGTCGATGCCGAAGGTTACCTGGTGGCCCAGAGCGACTTCCAGGAACCAGTCGGACCGAGCTTCTGGGAGCGTGGATGAGTACCACTCAGCACCGGCCACTACAGATGCCGAAGCCGCTGGCCAAGCAGGGCGGCGAGCTGGACGACCGGTTCCACGCGGCCAAGGGCGTACGCACCCTGCTGCGGAAGGTCTTCCCGGACCACTGGACGTTCCTGCTCGGTGAGATCGCGCTCTACTCGTTCATCATCCTGATCCTGACCGGGATCTTCCTGACGCTGTTCTTCCAGCCGAGCATGAGCGAAGTCGTCTACCACGGCTCGTACACCAAGCTCGACGGCGTCCGGATGAGCCAGGCCTACGCGTCCACGCTGAACATCAGCTTCGACGTGCGCGGCGGTCTGCTGATGCGGCAGATCCACCACTGGGCGGCCGACGTCTTCCTGGCCGCGATCATCTGCCACCTGCTGCGGATCTTCTTCACCGGCGCCTACCGCAAGCCGCGCGAGACCAACTGGCTGATCGGCCTGGGCATGTTCACGCTCGGCATCTTCGAGGGCTTCCTGGGCTACTCGATGCCGGACGACCTGCTGTCCGGCACCGGCGTCCGGATCGCCGAGGGTGTGCTGCTGGGCATCCCGGTGGTCGGCACCTACCTGTCGTTCTTCCTGTTCGGCGGGCAGTTCCCGGGTAACGAGTTCGTGGCCAGGTTCTACATCATCCACGTACTGCTGATCCCGGGCCTGCTGCTGGCCCTGGTCAGCGCCCACCTGTTCCTGATGGTGCACCAGAAGCACACCCAGATGCCGGGCGCCGGCCGCACCAACAACAACGTGGTCGGCCAGCCGATGTACCCGTACTTCGCGATCAAGACCGGCGCGTTCTTCTTCTTCGTGTTCGGGGTGCTGGCCCTGCTCGGCACCTTCGCCCAGATCAACCCGATCTGGCAGGTCGGCCCCTACACACCGGTGGCCATCTCGGCCGGTTCGCAGCCTGACTTCTACATGGGCTTCCTGGAAGGCTCGCTGCGTATCTTCCCCAACTGGACCTGGGATATCGGCGGCCATACGATCGCCTGGAACGTGCTCATACCCGCCTTGGTGATCCTCGGGTTCCTGTTCACGGTGCTGGGCGTCTGGCCGTTCGTGGAGAGATGGGCGACCGGGGACAAGAGCTACCACAACGTCAACCAGAAGCCGCGGAACGCGCCGACCCGGACCGGCGTCGGCATGGCGGGTGTGGTGTTCTACGGCATCATGTGGCTGGAGGGCGCGAACGACCTGATCGCCGTCCACCTGCAGATCCCGCTGTACACGCTGACCGAGGTCGCCCGCTACGCGGTCTTCATCGGTCCGGTGATCGCGTTCTGGATCACCCGGCGGATCTGCATCGGCCTGCAGCGCCGGGACGCGGCGATGCTCGAGCACGGCGTCGAGACCGGCATCATCCAGCAGCTGCCGAACGGCGGGTTCGCCGAGGCCGAGCGGCCGGTGACCCCGGAGGAGGCGGCCGAGCTGATCGAGCTGCCGCCGCCGTCGGTCACCGAGGTCCGCAGCGACACCGACGAGAACGGGCTCCCGGCCCCGGCCCGGCGCGGGCTGGCCGGACGGGTCCAGGCCCGCGCCCACGACTACTTCGTCGAGGGCATCTCGCTGGCGCCGCCGGCCAACGGCCACACCAACGGGCACGGGACCAACGGCCACGGCACCAACGGGCACAACGGCCACGGTGAGGTCGAGAGCGGCGAGCGGGCCGCGATCGGCAGCGGCCCGTCCGGCGACCGTGCGGACGACGAGGCCTGACCGGCAATTATCCACCGGTAAAGGGCGGTCACCCCGAGGGGTGACCGCCCTTTCAGGTTTTTCAAGAATGGCGGATCAGGCCGTATCACCGCGCAGGGTGAACGAACCGAGCCGGCGGACCGCGGCGGCCAGCGTCCCGGCGGTCACGACCGCCCCCAGCACACCGGCGGCGGTCAGCCCGACGCCGGCCTTGAGGGCCTGGCCGGGGGCGACCGCGGTGGCCACCGCCAGCCCGTAGTGGCTGATCGAGAGGATCCGGGCGCCGCCGACCAGGTTGGCCAGCACCCCCTCCCAGATCACCACGTAGGCGAGCCCGGCCACCAGCGCCCGCGAGGTGGCGGTGGACAGGCAGACGAACAGCGCGTTGTAGATGACGGCGGCCACCAGCGCCCCCGCCAACAGCCCGAGCGCCAGCCGTCCCTGGCCGGCCACCAGCCCGGCCAGCAGCTCGGGCACGGCCGCGAACACGATGGTGACGGCGGTGGCGACCGCGAACTTGGTGGCCACGATGACCCGGCGCGGCACCGGGGTGGCCAGCAGGTGGACGACGCTGCCGTCGTCCACCTCGGCCCCGAGCACGCTGGTCCCGATGATCAGCGCGGTCAGCGGCAGCACGACCGAGAACCCGAACGTGCCGAGGATGCGGGCGGGCCAGGCCGGGTCAGCCGGGCTGGTCAGCCGGAGGATGGCGGACACGCCGATCAGGATGAGCGGCGGGATCGCGTACAGCAGCGCCCGGCGGCGGCCGAGGGCGGCCCGCAGCGTGATCGACGCGATGGTGGGGTTGAACATGACAGCTCCTCAGCTCCTCAGGAGGCGACCAGGTAGGCGAAGACGCTTTCCAGCGACTCGTCGGCGGGCAGCAGCTCACGCAGCCGGATGCCTTCGGCCCGGGCCAGCCCGGCGATGTCGAGGCTGAACGCGCCGTAGTCGGCCGCCTGGACCTGCAGGCCGTCGGCGGTGAGCTCGACCCCGCGGACGGCCGGGCGGCCGATCAGGGCCGAGGCCAGGCGGCGGTCGTCGCCGCTGCGGACCACGAACACGTGCGGGCGGCTGGTCATCAGCCGCCGGATGGCCCGGAAATCGCCGGACGCGGCCAGCCGGCCCGCCACCATCACCTGGATGGTGCCCGCCACCTCGGCCACCTCTTCGAGGATGTGCGAGCTGAACACGATCGTCCGGCCGGAGTGCCCGAGCCGCCGCAGCAGGTCCATCATCTGCAGCCGCTGGCGCGGGTCCATGCCGTTGAACGGCTCGTCCAGCAGCAGCACCTCGGGGTCGTGGACGAGGGCGGCAGCGACCCGGATGCGCTGGCGCATGCCCTTGGAGTAGGTGCTGATGCGCCGGTTCATCGGCCCCACCATGTCCACCAGCCCGATCGCGCGGCGGGTGGCGGCGGCCGGATCGGGCAGCCGGTGCAGCCGGGCGGCCGCCCGCACGAACTCGGCCCCGGTCAGGAACGGGTAGGCCGACTCCCCCTCGGTGACCAGGCCGAGCATGGAGTAGACGTCGGGCCGCCGCCAGGCCGGGGCGCCGCCGACCGTGAGCTCACCGCGGGACGGCGCCAGGAAGCCCGCCATCAGGTGCAGCAGGGTGGACTTGCCGGCCCCGTTCGGGCCGAGCAGGCCGGTCACCCCGGGGCCGATGGTCATGGTGACGTCGTTGACCGCGACCACGTTGCCGTACCACTGCGAGACCCCGCGCAGTTCGATCGAGCTCATGTCGTTGGCGGTCATGCCGCACCAACCTTCCGGTAACGGGTCACCAGCGCGGCCACGCTGGCCGCGACCAGGACCACCAGCAGCAGCGCGTAGCCGCTCCCCCAGCCGGCGCCCGGATCGGGCACCTGGCCCGGCTGGGTGCCGCCGAGCGCCAGCCGGACCCCGTCGAGCAGGGTGAACGGGCTGACCAGGCCGGCCACGTGGGCGGCGGTGGAGGACGTCACCGCGTGCCCGGGGCCGGTGGCGACGGTGCCCAGCACCTCCGACAGCACCCAGGTGAGGAAGAAGAAGCCGGCCACCGCGCCGGCCGCGATCGCCCGGCGGCCGCTGAACGAGGCCAGCGCCAGCGCGATCGTGGCCAGCACGACCGACCACAGCAGGCCGTAGGCGAGGCCGGGCAGCAGCAGCACGGTCTCGTGCCAGACCGCCCCCGGCCCGTGCACCCCGACGATCGTGCTCACGTAGAGCAGCAGCAGCGGGACGTCGAGCACGATCAGGCCGGCCGTGATCAGCGCGACCAGCTTGGCCAGCGGGTAATCGGCCGGCCGGAGCGGGCGGGCGAAGTACAGCGGCAGCACCCGGTGGCGCAGGTCCCGCGACACCAGCTCGGGGGCCTGGGCGGCCAGGAAGATCGTCATCCCCACCACCCGCACCAGGTAGGAGTAGGTGTCGTAGGGGAAGGCGCGGGTGCCGCCGCGGGCGACGAGGAACGCGTTGATCACCGCGGGCAGGCACATCAGCACGAACACGCCGACCGGGACGATCTTGGCCCGCGCGCCGCGGCCGAGCCCGAACGCGGAGCGCAGGCTGTAGCCGGTCAGGGTGCGGACGACGGCCGCCCGCCCGAAGCGGGGGCCGGTGTAAGGCTGGTAGCCGAGGTCGTGGATGACCCCGGTGGCGTCAGCGGCCATCGGTGACCTCCAGGTCGGCCGGCCGGAACAGCTCTTCGACCCGGTGGCGGCGCTGCTCCATCCGGCCCAGCGCGATACCCAGGTCGGCCACCGCGTCGCGGATCACGTCGCAGGTGGCCTCGTCGACGATCGGGACCAGCAGGCCACGGCCGTCCGGGCGCGGTTCCAGGCCGCGGCGCCCCAGCTCCCCGGCCAGGTCAGCGGTGCGGCCGGCCGGGCCGTCGGCCACCTCGACGAGCAGCAGCTGGCTGACCTGGGTGAGGCTGGTCAGCGAGCCCGCCCGCAGCAGGCGGCCCGACTCGACCGCGACCAGGTGGTCGCAGATCTGCTCGATCTCCCCCAGCAGGTGCGAGGCGACCACGACCGACAGGCCGAATTCGGCCCCGATCCGGGCGATCAGCTCCAGCATCGCCGTCCGGCCGGCCGGGTCGAGCCCGTTGGTCGGCTCGTCCAGCAGCAGCAGGCGGGGGTCGCCGGCCAGGGCCTGAGCCAGCTTGACGCGCTGCTTCATGCCGGTCGAGTAGGTGCCGACCGCCCGGTAGCGCTCCTCGTGCAGGCCGACGTGGCGCAGCGATTCGGCCGCCCGTTCCTTGGCCGCCACCGCCGGCAGCCCCGCCATCCGGGCCATGTGGGTCACGAACTCGGTGGCGCTGACGTCGGGCGGCAGGCAGTCGTGCTCGGGCATGTAGCCGACCAGCGTGCGGATCTGCTCGGCGTCCCGCTGGCCGTCCAGACCGAGCACCCGGGCCCGCCCCTTGGTCGGCGGCAGCAGTCCCAGCAGGATCTTGATCAGGGTGGACTTGCCGGCTCCGTTGGCCCCGATGAGGCCGGTGATGCCGGGCGCCACCTCGACGGTGAGCGAGTCGAGGGCGGTGACCCCGCCCGGATAGCGCTTGGTGAGCGCGGTCGTTTCGATGACCGCGGCGCCGGTCACCGCGCCGGGCGGCACGGGAGCGGGCGGGTCGGAGGTGGTGAGCACGGTGGGAGCCTTTCTTCGGAGTGTTGTGCTCACTGTGACCCGGCCGCCCGGCTCCCCGCGTCGGCCAGCGGATCGAAGTTGCCGGGGCCGGGTAAGCCCGGGGGCGTAGGCTCGCTGGCCGACGCGCGGAACGGGCCTGCGCGGTTACCGTAGAACCGTGAGCATCACGCCGGGAGACGGGCCGCGAGTGCGGCCGCCGATCACCGCCCGGATGCGCCGCTCGCACTGGATCGCGCTCGACTGCCTGGCGGCCGTGCTGGCGCTGCTGGTGCTGGCCGGCGCCACCGGGGTGGCCGACCACCGCACCGACAGCTGGCCCGAGCTGGTGCTGATGGTCGGCCTGGCCTCGCTGGCGGCGGTCCCGGTGGCGCTGCGCCGGATCCAGCCGCTGGTCTCGTTCGGCGCGGTCCTGGCCGTGTACCTGACCCTGGGGCTCATGGAGCCGGTCAACGCGGTGATCGTCGCCTTCCCGGCCGCCTACGTGCTGTACATGGTGGCGGTGACGTACCGGCGCCGACTGTCGGCCACCGCCCTGGTCGTCGCCCTGGTGCTGGAGTCCGGCCTGGCCGCGCTGGGCCGGGTCGCCTCGACCACGGCGGTCCCGATCGGCCTGATGCTGATCGTCCTCTGGCTGTTCGGGTCGATGGCCCGGCAGCGCCGCGCCTACGCCAGCGGCCTGCAGCAGCAGGCGGCCAGCCAGGCGGTGGCCGAGGAGCGGCTGCGGATCGCGCGCGAACTGCACGACGTGGTCGCCCACAGCATGGCGGTGATCGCGGTCCAGGCCGGCTTCGGGCAGTACGTGATCGACAACCAGCCCGGGCAGGCCCGCGAGGCGCTGAGCGCGATCCAGGCCACCAGCCGGGACGCGCTCGATGAGATGCGCCGGATGCTGTCGGTGCTGCGCCAGGCAGACGCCCCGGCCGCGGGCGCCGGGGCCTCGCCGGCGGCGCCAGGAGCGCCGCTGCGGCCCGCAGATGGGCTGGCTGACCTGGAGCGGCTGATCACCCGGGTCGGGCACGCGGGCGTGCACGTGGCCCTGGAGGTCACCGGTGCGCCGGTCGACGTGCCCGCCAGCGTGGACCTGTCCGCCTTCCGTATCATCCAGGAGGCGCTGACCAACGTGGTCAAGCACGCCGCCACCCCGGACTGCCGGGTCCGGCTGGACTACCGGGAGCAGGAACTGAGGCTCGAGATCCTCGACCAGGGGGACGCCAGCGCGCCGCCCGGCCCCGGCACCGGGCACGGGCTGATCGGCATGCGCGAGCGGGCGCACCTGCTGGGCGGCGAGTTCAGCGCCGGGCCGCGGCCCGGCGGCGGGTTCCGGGTCGCCGCCACCCTGCCGCTCACGGCCGCCCCGGAGGCGGCCAGCCCGGCGGGCTCGCTGGGCCCGGTTGGCTCGGTGGGGCCGGTGAGCGGGCCGTGACGCTGCGGGTGGTGGTGGCCGACGACCAGGCCCTGGTCCGGGTCGGGTTCCGCGGCATCATCGACGCCACCGACGGGTTCTCGGTGGTCGGCGAGGCCGCCAACGGCCAGGAAGCGATCGAGGTGACCCGGCAGACCCGGCCCGACGTGGTGCTGATGGACGTGCGGATGCCGGTCATGGACGGGATCGAGGCCACCCGTCAGATCAGCGCCGACGGCAGCGGCGTCCGCACGCTGATCCTGACCACGTTCGACCTGGACGAGTACGTCTACGCGGCGTTGCGGGCCGGGGCCAGCGGCTTCCTGCTCAAGGACACCATGCCGGCCGACCTGCTGGCCGCCATCCGGGTGGTGGCGGCGGGCGACGCGCTGCTGGCCCCCAGCATCACCCGGCGGCTGATCGGCGAGTTCGCCCGGCTACCGGACTCGGCCCGGTCGGGAGGGGCCGGCGCCGCGCCGGCCAGCAGCGTGCTCGACGGCCTGACCGAGCGCGAGCTGGAGGTGCTGACCCTGGTCGCCCGGGGCATGTCCAACAGCGAGATCGCCGACACCCTGGTCATCAGCCCGGCCACCGCCAAGACCCACGTCGCCCACCTGCTGGCCAAGCTCGGCGCCCGCGACCGGGTGCAGCTGGTGATCACGGGGTTCAAGAGCGGGCTGGTGAAGGTGGGCTGAGCCGGGGCGGCCCGCGCGGCCCGCGCGGGCACGTGGGCGCGGGCCGGGGCTCAGGCGGGCGCGGCGTCTCAGGCGGGCGCGGCGGCGCGGGTGAAGACGGCGTGCACCACCAGCGTGTTGTGGATCGAGGCGATCCCCAGGAAGTTCCAGTTCAGGCCGAAGTCCTTGCGGTTGACCTGGAGCGCCCCGTCCAGCGTGACCTCGTTACCGGCGGTGGAGACGGTCGCGTCGAACGGCGCCGGGCGGGTCTGGTCGCGAACGGTGAGGCTGCCCTCGACCCGCACGCCGTCGGCGGCCGGGCGCACGCTGTCCACGGTGTAGGTGAAGTGCGTATGGTTGGCGATGTCGAAAAAGGCGGCCGAGCGCAGGTGCTTGTCCCGCTGCGGGTTCCGGGTGTCGAGTGACCCGGCCCCGACGTTGATGACGCCGCTGACGTCACCGGCCGCGGTCACCGTGCCCTGCCCGTTGACCTCGCTGAAAACGGCCTCCAGGGGGCGCAGGCCCCAGGTGTGCCGGGTCTGCAGCTTGACTTCCGACCGGGCTGGGTCCAGCGTCCAGTCCCCCGTCAGCGTGCCGTCCTTGAGGAGCTGCTCGATAGCCGGCGAGGCCATCTGTCCCGAGGGTGCCATGTTCGTTCTCCCGTATCTACCGCGTAGCGGCCGCCGCGCAGACGTCGCGGCGACCGGGCATATTTATTTGGATAACAAAACTATTTTGTCAGGGGAACCGTATAGACTGTGGCTCTTCAGTGTCAAGGCGATAAGGCGCGGTGGGGGGCTCATGACGAACGATGCAGCCGTGCCCTCGCACTCGGTGATCTGCCTGCGCCTGATGCAGGCCTTCCGCCGGGTCAGCCGGGGCATGCGCCGCTGGCAGGATGGGGCCGCCCCGCCCTCGACCGCCCCGCTCAGCCCCCGGCACATCGCCGCCCTCGAGCAGCTGCTCGGCAGCCCGCTGACCGTCGGCGAGCTGGCCGCCCGGCTGGGCCTGACCCTGCCCACGGTCAGCGGCGTCCTGTCCGACCTGGACCGGGCGGGCTTCATCGAGCGCCACCCCGACCCGGCCGACCGGCGGCGGACGATCGTTCAGGTCATACCGGGCCAGGCGGCGCTCATAGGCCAGTGGCTCGACGGCGCGGCCAAGCCCATCGCCCGGGTGCTCGACCAGCTCTCCCCCACCGAGCAGGAGGCCTTCCTCAAGGCCATGGACCTCCTCGACACCGAGCTCCAAACCCCCGCCGACTGAGGAGTGGGTGGAGCCGGCGCGGCTCTGGCGTCCCAGCCCGCACGATAGCCGCGTTGGAAGCGGTCTCAGTCACACCTGCCCCCAGAGTCCCAGAATTAGGCGCGGGGACACAGACTCGGGCTTCACTGGAGCGAATGCAGGGATAATCCCTGACTTCGCTCCAGTACACCGTACGAGCCGGGGCTCCTCGGGTACCTGTGACTCGGGGGCCGGGTGAGGCACCCAAAGTGCACACGTATGGCCGGGCTGGCCCCGTCCCGTCGCCGTCGTCCCGACAGCCGGTCCAGCAGGCCGGGCGCAAGCGGGTCAAGCCGCGCCCTTTGCCGCTTGACGCGACCAAACCGGTCGGCTCGGCGGCCGGGAGGGCGACGGCGACCGGGAATGGGGCTGGGTCTTCCCCATCCCAGAGCCCGAAGTACCCCCGCCGGAGGCAAAGGTTCGCACCCCGGGAAGTGAGCACTTACTCACCGAGTGAGGGCGGGGTCCCGGTTGGAGTACCGGGGAGCCGGGTGCTGCCAAGGAGCCGGGTGCGGCCGGAGGCCGGTGGTGCCGGGAGCCCGGGCGGTACCGGGAAGCCGGGCGGTACCGGGAAGCCGGGCGGTACCGGGAAGCCGGCTGAGGCCGAGGGGCTGGGCGGTACCGGGAAGCCGGCTGAGGCCGAGGGGCTGGGTGAGGCCAGGGGGCTGGGGTGGGGCCAGGGGGCCCCGGGCGGGGTGGATCGCAGCGTCAGCGGGGGCCTGCGGGCGGGCGGGGGGGGGACGACGGGTCAGCGTGAGCGGGACCGGTACCGGAGCGGGGACCGGAGTACGGCGGGGAGCTGTCCGGTCACGGGAGATCCAAAAGAGCCCCGGGCCGTTGGGCCCGGGGCTCTTCAGGGGACGCGATCAGTGGGCGTAGTGGCCGCGGTAGTACTCGAAGACGAAGCCGATGACGGTGAACATCGTCATCAGGGCGCCGATGAGGAACAGCCACCAGCCGATGGCGAAGCCGAAGCAGGTGATGGCGCAGGAGACGCCGACGAACAGCGGCCACCAGCTGTGCGGGCTGAAGAAGCCGATCTCGCCGGTGCCTTCGGCGATCTCACCCTGGGGGTTGTCCTCGGGGCGCTCGGGAAGCCGCCGGCCGGTGAACAGGACGTAGAACCCGGTCAGGATGGCCAGGCACACCGCGAAGGCGAGCGCGGCGGTGCCGGTCGGGTCCTTCGAGTAGTACCAGTAGATGATGTCCGCGCCGCCGAAGAAGGTGGCGCAGCCGAGGAACAGCCAGCCTTCAACCTTCATGTCAGTCTCTTTCTAGTCAGCCTCATCGGAGGGCGGGGGCTAGGCATCGTGCAGGGAAGCCGGGAGCTGGTTCTGGTTCTCGACCGGGGCCTCCAGGGTCTGGTCGAGACCCCGGGCCGCCATCCCGGCCTTGATGTGCGGGTAGTGCAGCTCGAAGGCCGGGCGCTCGGACCGGATCCGCGGGATCCGGTAGAAGTTGTGCCGCGGCGGCGGGCAGGAGGTCGCCCACTCCAGCGAGCTGGCGAAGCCCCACGGGTCCTCGACGTTGACGGGCTGGCCGTACCGGTGGGTCTTGTACACGTTGTAGAAGAACACCAGGATCGACAGCGTCAGCACCCAGGAGCCGATCGACGACAGCTGGTTCAGCAGCGTCACGTTGCCGGGCAGCAGCGGGTAGTTGGCGATGCGCCGGGGCATGCCCTCGACGCCGATCCAGTGCTGCACCAGGAACGTCAGGTTGAAGCCGATGAACATCAGCCAGAACTGCAGCTTGCCGATGCGGTCGTCGAGCTTCTTGCCGGTCATCTTGGGCCACCAGAAGTAGAAGCCCGCGAACATCTCGAACAGCACCGTGCCGGCCAGCACGTAGTGGAAATGGGCCACCACGAAGTAGGAGTCCGACACCGCGAAGTCCAGCGGCGGCGAGGCCAGGATGATGCCGGTGATCCCGCCGAACAGGAACACGATCAGGAAGCCGATCGTGAACAGCATCGGCGGCTCGAACGTTATCTGTCCCTTCCACATCGTCCCCGCCCAGTTGAAGAACTTCACTCCGGTGGGGATGGCGATCAGGAACGTCATGAACGAGAAGAACGGGAGCAGCACGCCACCGGTGGTGAACATGTGGTGCGCCCACACCGTCATCGACAGGCCCGCGATCGAGATCGTCGCCGCGATCAGGCCCTTGTAGCCGAACAGCGGCTTGCGGCTGAACACCGGCAGGATCTCGGTGGCGATGCCGAAGAACGGCAACGCCAGGATGTAGACCTCGGGATGGCCGAAGAACCAGAACAGGTTCTGCCACAGCAGCGCGCCGCCGACCGAGGCGTCGAACACGTGCGAGCCCAGCCGCCGGTCCAGCTCGAGCACGATCAGCGCGGCCGCCAGGGTCGGGAACGCGAGCAGGATCAGCATCGAGGTGAGCAGCGCGTTCCAGGTGAAGATCGGCATCCGGAACATCGTCATGCCCGGCGCCCGCAGGCAGAAGATCGTGGTCACGAAGTTCACGCCGCTGAGGATCGTGCCCAGCCCGGACAGCAGCAGGCCCATGAACCACATGTCGGCGCCGACCCCGGGCGAGTAGATCGCGTTGGTCAGCGGGGTGTAGGCGTACCAGCCGAACGCGGCCGCGCCGCCCGGGGCCAGGAAGCTGACCACCAGGATGAGCCCGCCGAACAGGAAGAAGTAGTAGCTCAGCAGGTTCATCCGCGGGAACGCGACGTCCGGTGCGCCGATCTGCAGCGGCATCACCACGTTCGCGAACCCGACGAACAGCGGGGTGGCGAACAGCAGCAGCATGATCACGCCGTGCATCGTGAACAGCTCGTTGTACTGCTGGTCGGACACGATGTGGTTGTTGGGGCCCATGAGCTGGATCCGCATGATCAGCGCCAGGATGCCGGCGATGATGAAGAACCCGAACGAGGTGATCAGGTACATGTACCCGATGACCTTGTGGTCGGTGGACGACAGCCAGCCGGCCAGCACACCGCCCTTCTGATCGCTCCGCTGGCGCGGAATGATCGGGGTGCCGGTCGCCGGGGGCTGCTGCTCGATCGTGCTCACTTGCCACCACTCCTGGTTGCCGTGTTGGCGTCCGTCCCGCTGGCGCTGCCGCCGTAGAAGGTGCCGCCGGCGTTGGTGGGCAACTGGGCCGGCTGGCCGGAGGACGGCAACGACTGCTGCTGGGTGATCCACTGCTGGAACTGCTGCGGGGTCACGACCTTGATCGTGAACAGCATGCGGCTGTGGTAGAGGCCGCAGAGCTCGCTGCAGTGCCCGGTGTAGGTGCCGGTGCGGGTCAGCGTGACCTCGAAGTGGTTCGGGTGACCGGGGATGACGTCCCGCTTGAACAGGAACTCGGGCACCCAGAACGAGTGGATCACGTCGGGCGAGGTCAGGTTGAACCGGACGGTCTCGTTGGTCGGCACCTCGAGCACCGGCAGCGGGCCCGGGTACATCACGCCGTTGTCGGTGACCACGCCGGTCCCGTTGGTCAGCTTGTACTGCGGGTAGCTGAACTGCCAGCTCCACTGGTAGCCGACCACGTTGACGGTCAGGTTGGGGTTCGAGGTCAACGTGTCGATGTAGTCCTCGTCGCGGGCGGTGTAGTAGAAGAGCACCGCGATCAGCACGAACGGCACGGCCGTGTAGAGGATCTCAATCGGCAGGTTGTAGCGGACCTGGGGCGGCAGCCGGTCATCGCCGCGGCGCTTGCGGTGGAAGACGACCGCCCACAGGATCAGCGCCCACACGGCCACCGCCACCGCCATGCCCGCGATCCACGAACCCTGCCAGAGGTGGAGCGTGACCAGCCCCTGCTTGGTGATCGGGTTCGGGAAGCCTATGCGGGTGAACGTGTCGTTCGTGCAGCCGGTCAGGGCGGCCAGCAGCACCGCAAGACCGGCCGCGCGCGGCACCCAGCGGCGCGTCTGGCCTGCACGTCCGCTGCGCGAAAGGCGCGGAACGGGGCGGTTGGGAGTCAACGGAAGGCCTTCCAAAGGGGTGTCTTCACAGTCTTCTACAGCGTGTCGTGGAAACAGTATCGCGCTTGCCGGGTCACTGGCCGGGGACCCCCGGCGTTTTTACGCGCCGGCGGCGGGCGATGGCGGGCGCAATCGGAAATCATAACTGATTGAATCCGAATGGATTCAAAGCGTATCGTTGGAGCGCGGGACACAGATGTCAGGCATCATTGGGTGCGTGGGTACTGGGTACGTGGGTGGGATCCTATGAGCCGATGGTTCGGACGGCCGGACGCGAGCACGCCGTCGCCGGTCACGTCGCCGGTCAGGCCGGCCGTGGCGGTGCCGCGGGCGCCGGACGGTGCGGCGGCCGACGGGCCGCTGGTGACCATTGACGCGCTCGGGCGCAAGTGCCCGATCCCGATCATCATGCTCGCCCAGCGCATCGGCGAGGTGCCGATCGGGTCGGTCATCGCGGTGCTGGCCGACGACCCGGCGGCCGAGACCGACGTGCCCTCCTGGTGCATGATGAAGTCGCACGACCACGTGCGCACGGTGCCGCTCGAACGCGGCTGGGCGATCCTGATCCGCCGCGGCTACTGACGCCGGGCCGGGGAGCCGGGCCGTCGGGCCGGGCGGCTAGTTGCGCGGGACCTGGGCGAAGGCGGCCCGGGCGACGGCCTGCGAACCGGCCGACAGCTCGCTCATCGACACCGGGCCGTAGTGGCCGTTGTTGGACTTGTCGAGGCCGTTCAGGACCACGGTGACGAGCACGTTCCGGTAACGGATGACGGTGGTGGCCACGTCGGTGATGGCCCCCTCCAGCTGGTAGGCCTGGGTGGCGGTGAACGCCGCGGTGCCGAGCCCCCTGATCACCGTGACCTGGGCCTTGGGGGCGCCGGTGTTGGGGGCCGGGTCCTGCTTCTCCTGCAGGGCCTGGGCGTAGGCGTCGATGGCGGCGAAGGTGGCGCTGCCGGTGCCGCTGGCCAGCCCGCTGGGGGTCAGCGCGCGGATGTCGAGCTGCAGCAGCCGGTAGGTGGGGCGCTGGTCCAGCGTCCAGTTGCACTGGCTGTCGAGGACGCCGTCGAGGGCGGGCGGCGCCGCCTGCTTGGTCTGGCCGGGCAGGTAGGTGGACAGCGTGCCGGCCGGCACCGACGGGCAGGCCGACGGCACCTTCTGGATCTCACCGGGCAGGAACGTGGTGATCAGCGAGCCGGGGGTGACCGGGGCCGGCTTCGCGCCCGGGGTCACCAGCACCACCACGATGACCGCGACGATGACGACCACGACGGCGGCCACGACCCAGACCAGCCAGCGGGGCCGCTGGGGGCCGCGGCGCCGGCTCCTGGTGGCCCGGCGCGGCGATTCGGGCGCGTCCGGGTCCGGCTGGTCAGCGGCGTACGGCCGGTCGTCGGCGTACGGCTGATCCTCGGACCAGTCAGCGGGTGGGCGTGGCGGAAGCGACCCCTGCTCTGTCACGGCGCGTCTCCGGATAGAGGTGTCAGACCCGGACGATCCTATGGTGATCGGCGGCCCAGCGTGGGCCGATCCCGGTGAGCCGGACCGTCCGGGGGCCGCCGCCGGTCTCGCCGCTCGGGTCGCCGCTGGTGTCGCCGCTGGTGTCGCCGCGTAGTTCGATGGCGATTTCCAGGCGGTCGTCGGCCAGTCCCTCGGCCAGTCCTTCGCCCCACTCCACCACCGTCACCGAGCTGTCGGTGCTGGCGTCGAGGTCGAGGTCGTCGATCTCGGCGATCCCGCCGATGCGGTAGGCGTCGGCGTGCACCAGCGCCGGGCCGCCGACCAGGGACGGGTGGACCCGCGCGATCACGAACGTCGGCGAGGTGATCGGCCCGCGCACCCCGAGGCCGTCGCCGATGCCCTGCACCAGCGTGGTCTTGCCCGCCCCGAGGGGGCCGGTCAGCACCAGCAGGTCCCCGGCCCGCAGTTCGGTGGCCAGGCGGCGGCCCAGGGCGCGCATGTCCTCAGCGGTGGGGACGTCGATCGTCTCGGTGGTGGTCACATCGGTTTTGTCGAAAGGGTTCTCAGGCATTCAGCTCTGCTCGTCCTGGTAGGTCCGCGGCACCCGGCCGCCGATTCCGGTGACGATCTCGTAGGAGATCGTGCCCAGCGTCTCGCCCCACTCCTGGGCGGTGGCCTCGCCGTGGTCGCCGGGGCCGAACAGCACCACCTCGTCGCCGGGGGCGACCGGCTCGTCGCCGAAGTCGATCACGAACTGGTCCATGCAGACGGTGCCGGCGATCGGCCAGCGGCGGCCGCGGGCGTACACCAGCGGCTGGCCGATGGCCGAGCGGGGCACGCCGTCGGCGTAGCCGAGCGGGACCAGCCCGAGGGTGGTGGCGGCGGTGGTGACGTAGCGGTGCCCGTAGGACACCCCGGTGCCGGGCGGCACCCGCTTGACCTGGGCCAGCCGGGCGGTCAGGGTCATGGCCGGGCGCAGCCAGCCGGGGGCGCCGCCCGGCAGGGTGGACAGGCCGTAGATGGCGCCGCCCAGCCGGACCAGGTCCAGCCGCGATTCGGGCACGGTGATGGCGGCGGCGGTGTTGGCGATGTGCCGGACCTCGGGGGTCGCCCCGGCCTTGTCGGCCTGGCGGACGGCCTCGGCGAACCGGTCCAGCTGGGCCTGGATGGTGGGGTGGCCGGGCTCGTCGGCGCAGGCGAAGTGGGACCACAGGCCGACCGTCCGGACCAGGCCGCCGGCCTCGGCGGCGAGGGCGGCGTCGAGCACGGCCGGCCACTCGGCGGCGGTGGCCCCGCCCCGGCTGAGCCCGGTGTCGGCCTTGAGGTGCAGCCGGGCAGGCTGCCCGGCCCGGCGGGCGGCGGCCGCGATCTGGCCGACCAGCGCGACCGAGCCGGCGGTCAGGTCGATCCCGGCCCGGATCGCCTCCTCGTGGTCGGACTCGGCCAGCGCCATCAGGCACAGCACCGGGGCGGTGAGGCCGGCCCGGCGCAGCCGCAGCGCCTCGGCCACGTGCACCACCCCGAGCCAGTCGGCGCCGCCCGCCACCGCCGCCCGGGCGGCCTCGACGCTGCCGTGGCCGTAGCCGTCGGCCTTGACCACCGCCATCACCTGGCGGCCGCCCATCCGGGCGCGCAGCACCTCGACGTTGCCGGTGATGGCGCTGAGGTCGATCGGTGCCTCGGCGTGCAGGTTGCCGGTCATGAGGCCCGGACCGCACGGATCGCGTCGGGGAGCGCCCGGACCACGTCGGAGGCGCCGATCGGGGCGCCCTCGAGGGTGGTGGCGAGGTCATCGGCCTCGTCGGCGTTCCCGGGGCCGGCCGCCGCCCGGCGGGCGGCCACGCCGTGCAGGAAGGCGGCCGCGGCGGCGGCGTCGGGCGGGTTCAGGCCCTGGGCCAGCAGCGAGCCGGCCAGGCCGGACAGCACGTCGCCGGAGCCGGCCGTGGCCAGCCAGGCGGTGCCGGTCGAGTTGACCCGGTCGGGGCGCGCCCAGGGACGGTCGGGCGGTGCGCAGATGACGGTGGTGGAGCCCTTGAGCAGGACGGTCACCCCGAGCGAACGGGCCGCCGCCCGCGCGTGGGTCAGCCGCTGGGCCTCGATGTCGGCCCGGTCGGCCCCGGTCAGCCGGGACAGCTCGCCCGCGTGCGGGGTGATCAGCGTGGGCGCCGACCGCCGCAGCAGTTCGGGGTGCTCGGCCGCGATCGTCAGGCCATCCGCGTCGACCAGCACCGGCAGGTCGGTGGCGAGCACGGCCGCCAGCAGCTCGACCGAGTCCTGGTCGGTGCCCATGCCCGGGCCGGCCGCCCAGGCCTGGACCCGGCCGGCCGCGGCCAGGAAGTCCTGGGCGGTGGTGTGCTGCCAGCGGTTGCCGCCCCCGCCGGAGCCACCCTCGCCCTCGGCCGGCTCGGGTGGCAGCGGGGTGATCACGGTCTCCGGCCACCACTGGCGGACCACCTCGACCGCGGGCTGGGCGGAGATGAACCGGATCATGCCGGCCCCGCCGTGGATGGCGCCGCCGGCCGACAGCACGGCCGCGCCGGTGTAGCGCTCGCTGCCGGAGACCAGGCCGAGC
This sequence comes from Actinomycetota bacterium, assembly GCA_019240215.1. Taxonomy (GTDB): domain Bacteria; phylum Actinomycetota; class Actinomycetes; order Streptosporangiales; family Streptosporangiaceae; genus Bog-532. Next base: position 32,658 of record JAFAYQ010000065.1, read on the forward strand.
ACGCCGCGGCGGTACTTGTCGGAGTCGGCCGTCGGGGTGGGCAGCAGGGCGGCGATGTCGGCCGCCTGGGCCGCCACCACGTCGGGCGGGCCGGGGTTGAGGCCGATGTCGACCAGCTCGGTCACGCCCGCGTAGGTGGCGCCCGGGTCGATCAGCAGGCCCGGCTTCCAGGTGCCGAAGGTGACGGTCACGTCGGCCCGGACGGCCCGTCCCTCGACCACGCCGGTGTCGGCGTCGACGCCGCTGGGCAGGTCGACCGCGACCACGGTGGCGATCGAGCGGCCGGCGGCGGCCGCCAGCGTGGCGTAGGGCTCGCGCAGGCCGCCGTGCCCGCCGATGCCGAGCATGCCGTCCAGGATCAGGTCGGCGTCGTCGATGGCGTCGGCCACCAGCGGGTCGCCGGGGTCGGCGATCCGGCCGCCGGCCGCCCGCAGGGTGGCCGCGCCGCCTTCGTGGATCTTCGAGCCGGCCGCCACCGCCAGCACCGCGGTGCCCCGGCGGGCCAGCTGGGCGGCCGCGTAGAGGGCGTCGCCGCCGTTGTCGCCGCTACCGGCCAGCACCACCACCCGGGCGCCGTACACCCGGCCCAGCAGCTGACCGCAGACCGCGGCCAGGCCGGTGGCGGCCCGCCGCATCAGGGTCCCGTCCGGCAGAGCGGCCATCAGCTGGGCCTCGGCCGCCCGGACCTTGGCTACCTCACGAGCTTCGCGCATGTAGCTCAGGCTAGGGCGAGCCGGACCACGTCGGCGACCTGGTGGGCCACCTGGTCGGCCTGAGTGGTGTCGACGGCCTCGACCATGACCCGGATGATGGGCTCGGTGCCGCTCGGCCGGACCAGGATGCGGCCGGTACTGCCGAGGGCGGACTCCGCATCCTGGACCGCCTGGGCCAGCTCGGGCGAGGCGGCCGCCCGCTCCTTGTCGGCCGGCACGTTGATCAGCACCTGCGGGTAGCGGGTCATCACCTTGGCCGCCTCGGCCAGGCTCACCCCCCGGCGGGCCAGCACCGCCAGCAGGTGCAGGGCGGTGAGCACGCCGTCGCCGGTGGTCGCGTAGTCGGCCAGGATGATGTGGCCGGACTGCTCGCCGCCGAGGCTGTGCCCGCCCGCCAGCATCGCCTCGAGCACGTAGCGGTCGCCGACCGGGGTCTCCACCACCGAGATGCCGGCGTCGTCCATGGCCAGCCGGAACCCGAGGTTGGACATGACCGTGACGACCACGGTGTCGCCGGCCAGGCGGCCCTCCTGCTTGAGCTCGGCGGCCAGCACGGCCAGGATCTGGTCGCCGTCGACGACCTGGCCGGAGCCGTCCACCGCCAGGCAGCGGTCGGCGTCGCCGTCGTGGGCGATGCCGAGGTCGGCGGCCTGGGACCGGACCACCGAGGCGATCGTGTCCAGGTGGGTGGAGCCGCAGCCGGAGTTGATGTTCTCACCGTCGGGCTCGACCCCGATCGCGATGACCTCGGCTCCCGCCCGGCGCAGGGCCTCGGGCGCGATCGCGTAGGCGGCCCCGTGGGCGCAGTCGACCACCACCCGCAGGCCGGCCAGCGGCGGCTGGGCCGGCAGCGGGCCGGCCCCGAGCGAGGCGACCAGGTGGTCGAGGTACTTGTCCTGCTCACGCTCGGCGTCGACGACCCGGCCGAACCCGTGCGGGGGGCGCGGGGCGGGCGGCCCGATCAGCGCCTCGATCTGGTCCTCGACCGCGTCCGGGAGCTTGCGGCCGCCGCGGGCGAAGAACTTGATCCCGTTGTCCTTGGCCGGGTTGTGGCTGGCCGACAGGACCACGCCGAAGTCGGCGTCCAGGGCCTTGGCCAGATAGGCCACCCCGGGGGTGGGCAGCACGCCCAGCCGCAGCACGTCCACGCCCGCGCTGGCCAGCCCGGCGACCACGGCTGCCTCGAGGAACTCACCCGAGGTGCGGGGGTCGCGGCCGACCACCGCGACCGGGCGCTGGTGGGTGGCGTCCGGACCGAGCACCTGCGCGGCCGCGACCGACAGGTCGAGCGCCAGCCGGGCGGTGAGATCGGTCCCTGCTTCGCCGCGAACACCATCCGTGCCGAACAGGCGGCCCATGACATCACGCTCCCCGTCTGCGTCCGAGTCGTGCCAGGTCAAGTCTGCGGAACTCCGGCCCAGCAGGGCCCACAAAACCGAGAGCCCGCCAGCGCGCTGCGCTGGCGGGCCCCGGGACTGCTAACGCTTGGAGTACTGCGGTGCCTTGCGGGCCTTCTTGAGGCCGTACTTCTTGCGCTCCTTGATCCGCGCGTCGCGGGTCAGGAAGCCGGCCTTCTTGAGGGCCGGGCGGTTCTCCGCGTCGATCAGCGTGAGCGCGCGCGCGATCCCGAGCCGCAGCGCCCCGGCCTGGCCGGTGACCCCGCCCCCGGTGATCAGCGCGATCACGTCGAACTGACCCTCGGCGCCCAGGGTGACCAGCGGCTCGCTGACGATCTGCTGGTGGACCTTGTTGGGGAAGTATCCCTCGAGCGGCCGGCCGTTGATCTGCCACTGGCCGGTGCCCGGCACCAGCCGGACCCGCGCGATCGCTTCCTTGCGCCGTCCGGTACCGGAGGCCCGGCCGGTCACGACGGGGCGGCTGGCGGCCGCCGGGCCCGCTTCGGCGGGCGTCTCACTGGTGTACTCGGACGGGGCGTTCTCGTCGAGCTCCCCGTTGTCCGAGGCCTCGGCCTCGATGGGCGCTTCCTCGACTGTGGGCTCAGCCACGGTGACTTCCTCGTGCTTCCTTGCCTGGAGCGGTCGTCTGCTCGGCGGTCATGGTTACTGCGAGACCTGCGTGATCTCGAACGGCACCGGCTGCTGGGCCGAGTGCGGGTGATCGGGCCCCGCGTACACCTTGAGCTTGCGCAGCGTCTTCCGGCCGAGCGAGTTCTTCGGCAGCATGCCCCGGACCGCCTTCTCGACGATCCGCTCGGGGCGCTTCTCCATGAGCTCGCCGTAGCTGACGGATCGCAGGCCACCCGGGTAGCCGGAGTGGCGGTAGGCGCGCTTCTGCTCGAGCTTGTTACCGCTGAGCGCGACCTTGTCCGCGTTGATGACGATTACGAAGTCACCGGTGTCCACGTGCGGGGCGAAGATCGGCTTGTGCTTGCCACGCAGGAGCACGGCCACCTGGCTGGCCAGGCGGCCGAGCACGACATCGGACGCGTCAATGACGTGCCACTGCCGCGTGATGTCATTGCCCTTGGGGCTGTACGTGCGCACAGTCGTGCCTTTCGCATGTGGGACTCTGATCAGGAACCCGCGCCGCGACATCAGTACCCTTGAGGGAGACTGGACCGCTGCGCCGGCCACGTCCGGGGCGGAACCGCCTGACCGGACGCCACGTGCATGCTCACAACACACATGGACGCGAATGCCAAGAATACTCGGAGTTCAGGGTGCTTGGCAAAGCGATGGGAAAGCTGGGGCTGGGAACATCCCGAGAGCGCTTAGTGCCTGAGGGTAACGAAAAAATATCAGGACTGCCTTGCTGTCCGCCGGCGGGGCGATAACCTCGTTTTTATGGGACACCGGGGCACTGAAGGCTCCCGCACGCCGGAAGACTGGCAGGGCCAGCAGTACGCCGCGGCACCGTGGGACGACGACAACGGGTACAGCAGTACCACTTACGCGAGCCACGACGACGGCCGCTACCAGACCGGCCCACACGGCTACCAGACCGGTGAGCACGACGCCTACCAGGCCGGTGAGCACGACCCGGGCCAGGGCGGGCGCGGCCCCGCCCAGGGCTACCCGCCCGCCCCGGGCCAGCCCAACCCGGTCTACCCGCAGGGCGACTTCGACTCCTGGAACGAGGCCCCGGCCGACGGCAACCAGGGGCACTGGCAGGACGCGCCCGGCCAGGGCGGCGACTGGGGCGAGGCGGGCCGGACCGGCGAGTGGGCCAGCAGCCAGACCGGCGAGTGGGCGATGGCCGACGCCGAGCCCCGCCATTACGACGACGGCCGCGGCCAGTGGGACCAGCCCGCGCCGTACGGCCAGTGGGACGAGAACGGCCAGTTCCACCAGGACGGCGAGGGCACCGGCGCGCACCCGACCGGGGCCCACCCGACCGGGGCGACCCAGGTGGCCGGCTGGGAGCACTCCGACTACCCCGGCTACGACGACCGCGACCCGGCCTACCAGGGTCAGGACGCGTTCGGCGACGAGATCAACGACGGCCGCGACCCGGGCCGCCGCGGGGCCGATGGCGGCGGCCGCGGGGGCCGGGGCACCCGGGGCGGCGGCAGCCGCGGCCGGGCGTCGCGGATGAAGATCATCCTGCTGACCGGGGCGGGCGCGGTCGTGCTGGCCGCGCTCGGGGCCACCGCCTACACGTTCCTGACCGGCCGGTCCGGCCACTCGGGGACGGCCGGCGCGGGCGTCACCGAGCCCAGGCTGCCCACGCCGACCGCGTCCGCCACCTCGGGCGTGTCCAAGTACGGCAAGTGGGGCTACATCACCAGCCGGGCGACCGACACCACCCCGCTGACGGTCGACGAGCTGTACCCGGCCCAGTTCGAGTTCAGCGGCCAGCAGTTCCAGCGGACCACCGACCGGGCCGACACCAACTGCAACAACGCGCTGTTCGGCAGCCAGCTGCAGAACGCGGCCAAGGCCTACGGCTGCAACCAGGTCGTCCGGGCCAGCTACGTGTCCAGCGACCAGCAGATGATGGGCACGATCGGGGTGGTCAACCTGACCAACTCCAACGACGCGGCCAAGGCGGGCGACGCCTCCGGGTCGACCGACTTCGTCACCCCGCTGAACGGCAAGTCCGGCCCGACCAAGAACATCAGCCAGGGGACCGGCGTGGTCCAGGCCGAGTTCAAGGGTCACTACCTGATCCTCATCTGGGCCGAGTTCACCAACCTCAAGGCGCCGTCGACCACCGCCCAGCGCACCCAGCTGGAGACGTTCTCGTCCAACCTGATCTCCGGCAGCGCCAACATCGCGCTCAGCAGCCGGATGGTCAACGGCAAGCCGCAGGCGACCGCGTCCGGCGCGGCCGGCTAGGACCGGCTCCTAGCTCCGGACCCGGCGGGTCTCGGCCGCCCGGGCGGCCAGCTCGGGGGCGGGCGGATAGGCCACCTCGGCCAGGCACAGCCCGTGGGCGGGGGCCACGTGCACGGCGCCGTCGCGGACGGCGGCCGCCCGCACCTGCCCGGGCCACCCGGCCGGGCGGCGGCCCTCCCCCACCGCCAGCAGCGCCCCCACCATCGCCCGCACCATGTTGTGGCAGAACGCGTCGGCCACCACGGTCGCCTCGGCCACCCCGGCGTCGTCGCGGGCCCAGTCCAGCCGCAGCAGCCGCCGGACGGTGGTCGCGCCCTCCCGGCGGCGGCAGAACGCGGCGAAGTCGTGCTCGCCGAGCAGCCGGGCGGCGGCCGCGTTCATCTGGTCCAGCGCCAGCGGACGCGGGTACCAGAGGGTGTCGTGGCGGCGCAGCGGGTCGGTGACGGCGGCCGAGTCGGCGACCCGGTACCGGTACCGGCGCCAGAGCGCGGAGAAGCGGGCGTCGAAACCGGGCGGCGCCACCGCCAGCCGGTGCACCCGCACGTCGGGCGGTAGCACGCCGGCCAGCGACCGCAGCAGCCGATCGGTGTCGACCGGCCCAGCGGGCAGGTCGAGGTGGGCCACCTGGCCGGCCGCGTGCACGCCGGCGTCGGTCCGGCCGGCCACGGTCAGCCGGGCCGGTTCGGGTAGCCGCAGCACCCTATCGAGGGCCGCTTCGAGCACGCCCTGGACCGTGCGGCGGCCGGGCTGGGCGGCCCAGCCGGAAAAGTCCGAGCCGTCGTAGGCCAGGTCCAGCCGCAGCCGGACGGCGTCGTCCATGACGGGCCCCCAAGAAACGAACAGCGGGCTGTCCCGTGCTGGGACAGCCCGCTGTGGTGCTGATACCTCAGGCGGACTGCTCGTCCGTCTCCTCGGTGTCGTCGGCCTCGGCGGCGGCGGTGTCCTCGGTCGTGGCCTCCGCCTCGGCGGGCGCCTCGTCCTCGGCCGTCGCCTCGGCCGGAGCCTCCGCGGCCGGAGCCTCGGTCGCCGCCGCGGTGGTGGCCGGAGCCTCCTCCTGGCGGGCACGGCGGGTGCGCCGCCGCGGCCGGGAGCTGACCTCCTCCTGAACCAGCTCGATCACGGCCATGGGGGCGTTGTCGCCCTTGCGCGGCCCGATCTTGGTGATCCGGGTGTAGCCACCGTTGCGCTCGGCGAAGCCGGGCCCGATCTCGGTGAACAGCGAGTGCACGATCCCCTTGTCGGAGACGACCGTGAGCACCTGCCGCCGGGCGTGCAGGTCACCGCGCTTGGCGAAGGTGATCAGCCGCTCGGCCACCGGGCGGAGCCGACGGGCCTTGGCCTCGGTGGTGGTGATCCGCCCATGCTCGAACAGCGCGGTGGCCAGGTTCGACAGGATGTGCCGCTGGTGGGCCGAACTGCCGCCCAGCCGCGGCCCTTTCGTGGGCGTGGGCATTGGTTTCCTCTTTCTCGGTCAGTTATGAGGTGCCGGGCAGCGTCAGTACTGCTCGGTCTCGACGTAGCTGTCGTCCTCGTCGGCCGCGTAGTTGTCCACGACCGCGCTCGGGTCGAACCCGGGCGGGGAGTCCTTGAGGGCGAGGCCCATGTCGATCAGCTTCTGCTTGACTTCCTCGATCGACTTGGCGCCGAAGTTCCTTATGTCGAGGAGGTCCTGCTCACTGCGGGAGACGAGCTCGCCGACCGTGTGGATGCCCTCGCGCTTGAGGCAGTTGTAGGAACGAACCGTCAGGTTCAGGTCCTCGATCGGCAGCGCCAGGTCGGCGGCCAGGGCCGCGTCGGTCGGCGACGGGCCGACGTCGATACCCTCGGCGTCGACGTTGAGCTCGCGGGCCAGGCCGAACAGCTCGACCAGGGTCTTGCCGGCGCTGGCGACCGCGTCCCGCGGACGGATGGAGGACTTGGTCTCCACGTCCAGGATCAGCCGGTCGAAGTCGGTCCGCTGCTCGACACGGGTCGCCTCGACCTTGTAGCTGACCCGGGTCACCGGGGAGTAGATCGAGTCGATCGGCACCCGGCCGATCTCCTGGCCGGGCTGCTTGTTCTGGGTGGCCGAGACGTAACCGCGACCGCGCTCGACGGTCAGCTCCATCTCCAGCTTGCCCTTGCCGTTCAGGGTGGCGATGTGCAGGTCCGGGTTGTAGACCTCGACCCCGGCGGGCGGGGTGATGTCGGCCGCGGTGACCTGGCCGGGGCCCTGCTTGCGGAGGTACATGACGACCGGCTCGTCGTGCTCGGAGGAGACGACCAGGCCCTTGAGGTTCAGGATGATGTCGGTGACATCCTCCTTGACGCCCGGCACGGTGGAGAACTCGTGCAGGACACCCTCGATGCGGATGCTGGTCACGGCCGCGCCCGGGATGGACGACAGCAGCGTCCGCCGGAGCGAGTTACCGATCGTGTACCCGAAACCCGGCTCCAGCGGCTCGATGACGAACCGGGACCGGGCCTCACCTATCTGCTCTTCGGTCAGGGTGGGACGCTGAGCGATAAGCATGTGCACTTCCTTTTCCCGCGGCGCCCGCTATTTGACGCTCGCGACTTCGTTCCGTGACGCCCGCTATTTGACGTCACGCTGGTGCCGGCGGCCTGACGGCCGCCGGCGGTCCCGCTGATTACTTCGAGTAGAGCTCAACGATGAGCTGCTCCTGGACCTGCGTGTCGATCTGCGCGCGGACCGGCAGCGAGTGGACCAGGATGCGCATCTGGTCGGGGACGACCTCGAGCCAGGCCGGCACCGTGCGCTCGCCCGCCTCGGCCTGGGCCACCACGAACGGCGTCATGTCGCGCGACTTCTGCCGCACCTCGATGATGTCGTTCTCGGCCACCCGGTAGGACGGGATGTCGACCTTGCGGCCGTTGACCGTGATGTGGCCGTGGGTGGTGAGCTGACGGGCCATGTCCCGGCTCTTGGCGAAGCCGGCCCGGTACACGACGTTGTCCAGGCGGCTCTCCAGGATCTGGAGCAGGTTGTCGCCGGTCCGGCCGTGACGGCGGGTGGCCTCTTCGTAGTAGTTGTGGAACTGCCGCTCCAGCACCCCGTACATCCGGCGAGCCTTCTGCTTCTCGCGGATCTGCAGGAGGTACTCGCTCTCCTTGGGGCGGTTCCGGCCGTGCTCACCCGGCGGGTAAGGCCGGATCTCAATCGGGCACTTCGGCGAGTCACACTTGGCACCCTTGAGGAACAGCTTCATCTTCTCGCGGCGGCAGCGCTTGCAGTCCGCGCCCGTGTCTCGAGCCATCGTTAACTCCCTCAGACCCGGCGCCGCTTCGGCGGGCGGCAGCCATTGTGCGGAACCGGGGTGACGTCCTGAATGGAGCCAACCTCCAGGCCGGTCGCCTGCAGGGACCGGATAGCGGTCTCCCGGCCGGAGCCGGGACCCTTGACGAAAACGTCGACCTTGCGCATGCCGTGCTCCATGGCACGGCGTGCGGCGGCTTCGGCGGCCATCTGCGCGGCGAACGGCGTGGACTTACGCGAGCCCTTGAAACCAACCTGCCCGGAAGAGGCCCATGAGATAACGGCCCCGGCCGGGTCGGTGATGGAAACGATCGTGTTGTTGAACGTGCTCCTGATGTGGGCGTGCCCGTGAGCTACGTTCTTCCGCTCCTTGCGGCGCACCTTCTTGGCGCCCGCGTTGCGGCTCCTCGGCGGCATGTGCTTCTAACTCCTGAGGTGATCGGTCGAGCCGCTGGCGAGGGCCAGCGGCTGCGGACTACTTCTTACCGGCCTTCTTCTTACCGGCCACGGTCTTCTTCTTGCCCTTGCGGGTGCGGGCGTTGGTCTGCGTCCGCTGACCGTGCACGGGCAGTCCCCGGCGGTGCCGGATCCCCTGGTAGCAGCCGATCTCGATCTTGCGCCGGATGTCGCTCTGCACCTCGCGGCGCAGGTCACCCTCGACGCTGTAGGTCGCGTCGATCCAGTCGCGCAAACGAACCAGATCGTCCTCGCTGAGCTGGTGGACGCGGGTGTCCGGGCTGACCCCGGTCGCCTGCAGCGTCTCCGCGGCCCTGGTCCGGCCGATGCCATAGATGTACGTGAGTGCGACCTCCATCCGCTTGTCGCGGGGGAGGTCGACGCCAACAAGGCGTGCCATCGGGCAGTGCTCCTTCATTGTCTGGGAGGTCCTTCGCGCCGCTCCTGACCCTGCCCGAGTCAGCCCCGGCCTCCCCCGGGGGTGGTCCCGGAGCATGAGGCTCCGGGACTGCAGTGCGCGTTGAGTTGTGTGGCTGGGGCTTACGTCAGCCCTGGCGCTGCTTGTGCCGCGGGTCTGAGCAGATGACCATCACCCGGCCGTTCCGGCGGATGACCCGGCACTTGCTGCAGATCTTCTTGACACTCGGCTTGACCTTCACGGTCGCTTCTCCTCTGGGTCCGCTCGGTGAGCGGCCCGGAACGCTAGGTCGCTCGGCTTACTTGTACCGGTAGACAATCCGCCCACGGCTGAGGTCATAGGGACTGAGCTCCACCACGACCCGGTCGTCAGGCAGGATACGGATGTAGTGCATCCGCATTTTCCCGCTGATGTGAGCGAGAACCTGGTGCCCGTTGTCCAGCTCCACCTTGAAGAAGGCGTTCGGCAGGGACTCGACCACTGTGCCCTCGATCTCGATGGCGCCGTCTTTCTTGGGCATGTCCTCCGCGTTTCGCTCTCCGGCTCCACCACGCAGTCGCACGCGGCGTTGCTTTACTACTTCTCCTGAGTGGGCTGCCTGAACGGCGAGATCCGCGTAGACAGGATCGGTACGGCCGAGCAGACGCCTCACAGCACAGATGTGCGAGAAGAGCAGCCCACGGCCGAACGCGAGTTTACGCGAACGCGGTCTGTTTGGCGAACTGAATCGCCCAGCAGACCGGCCGGGAAGGCGGCCAGGCCCCACCTGGGTTCTATAAGCGATCCGGGCGCCGATTTATGCCCGCGTCCGGCAGCTGGTAGTGGCGGCGGTCCAGGTGCGGCAGATCGGCCAGCAGCTCGTCCAGCTCGCCCAGGGTACGGGCACCCAGGGCGGCGTTCATCCGCTCGGCGAACTCCTCGGCGGTCAGCCGTCCCTCGGCGTGGTGCTCCTGCAGCAGGCCCGCGACCCGGTCCCGGTCCTCGTCCGAGGCCCGCATGCGGGAAGTGTCTGACGGCATCGGAACTGGCCTCAGCTGACGTGGGCGGCGACGGCCCGGCCGAGGGCGGCCTGCCCGATGGCCGCGAACCCGGCCTCGCCGCCGTCCTCGGCGGTGGTCACCCAGGGGCCGTCGGCGGTGATGGCGGCGGTGTGCTCGAAGTGGGCCGCGTAGCTGCCGTCCACGCTGACCACGGTCCAGTCGTCCTCGAGGACGGCGGTCTCGGGCTCGCCGAGCACGATCATCGGCTCGACCGCCAGCGCCATCCCCTCCCGCAGCCGGGGCCCGCGGCCGGGGCGCCCGTAGTTCGGCACCGGCGGGTCCATGTGCATGGCGCTGCCGATGCCGTGCCCCACGTACTCCTCGATGATCCCGTAGGGGCCGGCCGCGCGGACCGAGGCCTCGACCGCGTGCGAGACGTCGGTCAGCCGGTTACCCGCCCGCACCTGGGCCAGGCCGTGCCAGAGGGCGGTCTCGCACACCTGCAGCAGCCGGGTCAGCTCGGGGCTGATCTCGCCCACGCCGACGGTGATGGCGGCGTCGCCGTGCCAGCCATCCACGATCGCGCCGCAGTCGATCGAGATGATGTCACCATCAGTCAGTGTCGTTTCCGGGCTGGGGATGCCGTGCACGATGACCTCGTTGGGCGAGGTGCAGATGACGGCCGGGTAGCCGTGGTAGTTCAGGAACGACGGGGTCGCGCCCGCGCCGGAGATCTCCCGGCGGGCCAGCTCGTCGAGGTCGGCGGTGCTGATCCCGGGCTTGACCGCCTCCCGCAGCACCCGCAGCGTACGCGCCACCACCAGGCCGGCCCGGCGCATGGCCTCGATCTGCTCGGGGGTCTTGATCTCGATCTCTGACTTGGCTCTCATGCTGTGCCGACTTTCATTTGGCCCTCCTCAGCGGGCAAACGGCCGCAGCGCGGCCAGCGCGCGCTCGGTGACCTCCTCGACCGGACCGGTCGCGTCGATACCGATCAGGATGCCCTCGTCGGCGTAGTAGGAGACCAGCGGGGCGGTCTGCTTCTTGTAGACCTCGAGGCGGTGCCGGACGGTCTCCTCGCGGTCATCGTCCCGCTGAAAGAGTTCGCCCCCGCAGGCGTCGCAGATGCCCTCCCGGGTGGGCGGGTCGAACATGATGTGCCAGACGTGCTCGCAGCGGCGGCAGGTCCGGCGGCCGGACAGCCGCCGCACCACCTCGTCCTCGTCGACCACCAGCTCGAGCACCACGGTCAGCCGCTGGTCCCAGTCCATCAGCTGCTTCTTGAGCGTCTCGGCCTGCGGGACGTTGCGCGGGAACCCGTCGAGCAGGAACCCGTCCTGGGCATCCTCCTCGCCCAGCCGGTCCCGCACCATGGCGATCGTGACCTCGTCGGGCACCAGGTCGCCGCGGTCCATGTACTCCTTGGCCTGGCGGCCCAGCGGCGTCCCCTGGCTGACGTTGTACCGGAAGATGTCACCGGTCGATATCTTCGGGATCGCCAGGTGGGAGGCTATGAACTGGGCCTGTGTCCCCTTGCCCGCTCCGGGGGGCCCGACGAGGACGATGCGCACTATCGGAGGAAACCCTCGTAGTTGCGCTGCTGCAACTGGCTCTCGATCTGCTTCACCGTGTCCAGGCCGACACCCACCATGATCAGCAGGCTGGTGCCGCCGAACGGAATCTGGTTGGACACACCCATCAGCGAGAACGCCACCGCCGGGATCAGGCCGATGACCGCCAGGTACAGCGACCCCGGAGCGGTGAGTCGCGTGAGTACGTAGTTCAGGTACTCGGCGGTGGGCCGGCCCGGCCGGATGCCGGGGATGAAGCCGCCGTACTTCTTCATGTTGTCGGCGACTTCGGTCGGGTTGAACGTGATCGACACGTAGAAGTAGGTGAAGCCGACGATCAATACGAAGAACAGCGCCAGGTAGAGCGAGGAACTACTGGACGCGAAGTAACGGTCGACCCAGGCCACCCAGCCCTGCGGATTGCTGGAGTTCCCGAACAGCGACGCCGCCAGCTGCGGGATGTACAGCAGCGAGGAGGCGAAGATGACGGGGATGACGCCGGCCTGGTTGACCTTGAGCGGGATGTAGGTGGAGGTGCCGCCGTACATGCGGCGGCCGACCATGCGTTTGGCGTACTGCACCGGGACCCGGCGCTGAGCCTGCTCCATGAACACCACGAAGGCCACGATCGCGATCAGCACGACGACGGTGATCGCGGTGATGAAGCTCTTCTTGGTGCGGAAGATCTCCAGCAGGCCGCCGGGGATGACGGCGATGACCTGGGTGAAGATCAGGATCGACATGCCGTTGCCGACGCCGCGGTCGGTGATCAGCTCGCCCATCCACATGATGACCGCGGTGCCGGACACCATCGTGATCACCATCGTCACGATCGTGAAGACCGACGAGTTCGGGATCAGCGACTGGGTGCACTGCGGGTAGAGCTTGCCCGAGCGGGCCAGCTCGACGTAACCGGTGGACTGGAGCACGCCCAGCCCGATGGTCAGGTACCGGGTGTACTGGGTGATCTTGGCCTGACCGGCCTGGCCCTCCTGCTTCAGCTGCTCCAGCCGGGGAATGACCACGGTGAGCAGCTGGAGGATGATGCTGGCGGTGATGTAGGGCATGATGCCCAGCGCGAACACCGACATCCGCAGCAGCGCGTTGCCGCTGAGCAGGTTGACGAGCTGGTAGACGCCCTGGGCCTGGCCGCTGCTGGACTCCACGCCGGCGCAGTAGGTGATCGCCTTCTCCGAGATACCCGGAGTGGGCACCGCCGCCCCGAACCGGAACAGCGCGATGATCCCGAGCGTGAAGAGCAGCTTTTTGCGCAGGTCTGGCGTCCGGAAAGCCCGGAGGAACGCGGTCAGCATGCGCAATCCTCGACTCTGTAAATCGGTGTCACCCAGCCGTGCGGCTTACGAATCCTACCCGGCAGTTCTGGCATTGTCTTCTCCAGAAGACCGGAGCGCCCGCCACCGGGCGGGCGCTCCGAACTTACTTTGGCAACGGTGGACGGGCGCTCTACAGTTCCGTGACGGACCCGCCTGCGCCGGTGATCCGCTCCCGGGCCGAGGCGGAGAACGCGTGCGCGCTCACCCGCAGCGCGACCGACAGGTCACCGTCGGCCAGCACCTTGACCCGCTCACCCTTGCGGATGGCGCCCCTGGTCACCAGGTCCTCGGGGGTCACGTCGCCGCCCGAGGGGTACAGCTCGGCCAGCCGCCCGGTGTTGACCACCTGGTAGCTGATGCCGTTGGGGTTGGAGAAGCCCTTGAGCTTCGGCAGGCGCCGGTTCAGCGGCATCTGCCCGCCCTCGAACCCGGGGCGCATGGTGGTGCGGGCGTGGGTGCCCTTGGTCCCGCGGCCCGCGGTCTTGCCCTTGGAGGCCTCACCGCGGCCGACCCGGGTCTTCGCGGTCTTCGCGCCCGGGGCGGGCCGGAGGTGGTGCAGCTTCAGGCCGCGACCCTCCGCGGCCGGCGCCTCCGTGCTGTCGGCAGTGCCAGCCGGCGCGGCCGCGCTGTTGTTCGCTTTGCTGTCAGCCTTGTTGACAGGCTTCTTGGCTGGTGGCATCTCAGTCCACCTCCTCCACAACTACGAGGTGGCGCACGGCCTGGATCATGCCGCGGAACTCGGGCCGGTCCGGCTTGACCACCGTCTGCCCGATCCGCTTGAGACCCAGCGAGCGCAGCGAGTCGCGCTGCGGCCGGGTGCCGCCGATGTCTGACTTGATCTGGGTGACCTTCAACTCTGCCATGGTGATGTGTCCCGCCTAGCTGGCCGCGCCCGCGCGGGCCCGGAGCATCGCCGCCGGGGCGACGTCCTCGATGGGCAGGCCGCGCTTGGCCGCGATCTCTTCTGGCCGGCTCAGGCCCTTCAGCGCCGCCACCGTCGCGTGCACGACGTTGATCGGGTTGGAGGAGCCGAGCGAACGGGAGAGCACGTCGTGAATGCCCGCGCACTCCAGCACCGCCCGCACCGGGCCGCCGGCGATGACACCGGTACCGGGGCTGGCCGGCTTGAGCAGCACGACCCCGGCCGCGTCCTCACCCTGCACCGTGTGCGGGATCGTGCCGGCGATGCGAGGCACCCGGAAGAAGTGCTTCTTGGCCTCCTCGACACCCTTGGCGATCGCCGCGGGCACCTCCTTGGCCTTGCCGTAACCGACGCCCACCATGCCGTTGGCGTCGCCCACCACGACCAGCGCGGTGAAGCTGAACCGGCGGCCACCCTTGACCACCTTGGCCACCCGGTTGATGGTGACCACACGCTCGAGGTAGGCCGGTGCCTTGTCGGCCCCACCCCGGCCGCGATCGTCGCGACGGTCCCGCCGCTCGCCGCCGGAACCGCGCCGCGGAGCTCCTGGCATTAGTTCGTCCTCATCTCAGGTATTGCCTTCACACTGGTCATCAGAAATCCAGCCCGCCTTCACGGGCGCCCGCGGCCAGCTCCGCCAGCCGTCCGTGGTAGGCGTAGCCGCCGCGGTCGAAGACCACGGTGCTGATGCCTGCCTCGGTCGCCTTGCGGGCCAGCAGGGCGCCGACCTGGCGCGCCTTGGCCTTCTTGTCGCCGTCCGCCGCGCGAATGTCCGCGTCCAGGGTCGAGGCCGCCGCCAGGGTCTGGCCCTTGGTGTCGTCCACGATCTGCGCGAACATGTGCCGCGAAGAACGGTTCACGACCAGCCGGGGGCGCTGGGGGCTGCCGGTGACCTTCTTGCGCACCCGCAGGTGCCGCTTGGCCTGCGCCGCGGCCCGGGCGCTCTGGTGCCGCCCGCTGCGCGCACGCGACCTGGTCTTCGTGCTCGCCATCGCTACTTCCCAGCCTTCCCGACCTTGCGGCGAACCTGCTCGCCCTGGTAACGCACGCCCTTGCCCTTGTAGGGGTCGGGCTTGCGCAGCTTGTGAATCTTGGCCGCGACTTCGCCGACCTGCTGCTTGTCGATGCCCTCGACCACGAACCGGGTCGGCGCCTCGACGCGGAAGCTGATGCCCTCGGGCGGGATCACCGTGATCGGGTGGCTGTAGCCGAGGGAGAACTCGAGGTTCTGCCCGCGCGCCTGCACGCGGTAACCGACCCCGACGATCTCCAGGGTCTTGCGGTAGCCGTCGGTCACCCCGGTCACCATGTTGGCGATCAGGGTCCGGGACAGACCGTGCAGCGCCCGGTTCTTGCCCTCGTCGTTCGGCCGGGCCACCTTGACTTCGCCGTCCTCGCGGGCGACGGTCAGCGGCTCCGGCACCGTGTAGCTGAGCGACCCCTTGGGTCCCTTGACCGACACCAGCTGGCCGTCAATGGCCACGTCGACGCCGTTGGGCACCGTGATGGGAAGCCGTCCAATTCTTGACATTGCCGCCTCCCCTACCAGACGTAGGCGAGGACTTCGCCGCCCACGCCGCGCTTGTTGGCCTGCTTGTCGGTCAGCAGCCCGCCGGACGTCGAAATGATCGCGACGCCCAGGCCGCCCAGGACCTTGGGCAGGTTGTCCTTCTTCGCGTACACCCGCAGGCCCGGCTTGGAGACGCGCTTGATGCCCGCGATCGAGCGCTCGCGCGAGTTGCCGTACTTGAGGTTGACCACGAGCTTCCTGCCCACCTCGGCGTCTTCGACGCTCCAGCCGGCGATGTAGCCCTCCTGCTGGAGGATCTCGGCGATGTGGGACTTGATCTTCGAGTACGGCATCGCCGCGGTGTCGTGGTACGCGGAGTTCGCGTTGCGCAGACGGGTGAGCATGTCTGCGATCGGGTCGGTCATCGTCATGGCCTGGTGGCCCTCCTCGCCGTGGTTTCCTGCGGACCTGCGGCGTGGTCGGTGGGCGCCAGGGGCGCCCAGGGTCGGTCTTGGAGAATTGTGCCCGGCTGGTGCTTACCAGCTGGACTTGGTGATGCCCGGCAGCTCGCCCTTGTGCGCCATGGAGCGGAAGCACACGCGGCAGAGGCCGAACTTGCGGTAAACGGCGCGTGGCCGCCCGCAACGGGTGCAGCGGGTGTAGCCGCGCACAGCGAACTTCGGCTTGCGGTTCGCCTTGACGATCAGCGCTGTCTTCGCCACTGTCAGCCCTCCCTGAAGGGGAAACCGAGGCGCCGCAGCAGCGAGCGGCCTTCCTCGTCGTTGGTTGCGGTCGTCACGAACGTGATGTCCATGCCCCGCGGCCGGTCGACCCGGTCCGGGTCGATCTCGCGGAACATGGTCTGCTCGTTGAGACCGAACGTGTAGTTGCCGTGGCCGTCGAACTGACGGGGCGACAGCCCGCGGAAGTCACGGATCCGGGGCAGCGCGACCGTCAGCAGGCGGTCGGCGAACTCCCACATCCGGGCCCCGCGCAGCGTCACGTGGGCGCCGATCGGCATGCCCTCGCGCAGCTTGAACTGGGCGATGGACTTCTTCGCCCGGGCCACGGCCGGCTTCTGGCCGGTGATGAGGGACAGGTCCCGCACCGCGCCCTCGATCAGCTTGGCGTCGCGAGCCGCCTCACCCACGCCCATGTTGACCACGATCTTGGTCAGACCGGGGATCTGCATCACGTTGGCGTAGCTGAACTCGTCGCGAAGAGCGGGAGCGACCTCGCTCTGGTAGCGCTCCTTGAGGCGCGGCGCAGGCGGCGCTTCAGTCGTCGCTGTCATCAGATGTCCTTACCGCTTGACCGGGAGACCCGGACCTTCTTGCCGTCGTCGCCGGCCCGGTAGCCGACCCGCGACGGCTTCTTGCTGTCGGGGTCGACGACCTGCACGTTGCTCACGTGGATCGGCGCTTCGGTGTGGACGATGCCGCCCTCTTTGTTACCGCGCATGCCCTGGGTGACCTTGGTGTTCTTCTTCACCATGTTCACGCCCTGGACCAGCACGCGGTCCCGCTCGGGGTAGGCGGCGATGACCGTGCCCTCGCGGCCGCGGTCCTTGCCCGCCACCACGATCACGTGGTCGCCCTTCTTGATCTTCATCACAGCACCTCCGGCGCGAGCGAGATGATCCGCATGAACCGCTTGTCACGCAGCTCGCGACCGACCGGGCCGAAGATACGGGTGCCGCGGGGATCCCCGCCGTCCCGGATCAGTACGGCCGCGTTCTCGTCGAAGCGGATATAGGAGCCGTCACCACGGCGGCGCTCCTTACGAGTGCGCACGACGACGGCCTTGACCACATCGCCCTTCTTAACGCCGGCACCGGGAAGCGCGTCCTTCACGGTAGCCACGATGACGTCGCCGATGCCCGCGTATCGCCGGCCAGACCCGCCGAGCACACGGATGCACAAGATCTCCTTGGCTCCCGTGTTGTCGGCGACCTTGAGCCGCGACTCCTGCTGGATCACGTCAACTCCTGCTTCCTCACGCCGGGCATCGTGGCCGGCGACTTTTCCTGCTTACTTGGCCTTCTCGAGGATCTCGGCCACCCGCCACCGCTTGGTGGCGGAGGACGGCCGGGTCTCGGCGAGCAGCACGCGGTCACCAACGCCACAGGCGTTGTTCTCGTCGTGTGCCTTGTACTTCTTGGTACGGCGGATGACCTTGCCGTACTTGGGGTGCTTCACGCGGTCCTCGACCTCGACGACCACCGTCTTGTCCATCTTGTCGCTGGTCACGAGGCCCTCGCGCGACTTGCGGTAACCGCGCGCCGCTTCCCGGCTGGCAGCGGTCCCGGTGTTCTCACTCACTGGCTTCCGCTCCCTCGTTCTCGTCGGAAAGCTCCACGATGATGCCGAGCTCGCGCTCCCGCATCACGGTGTAGATACGTGCGATCTCCTTGCGGACCGCGCGCAGCCGTCCGTGGTTCTCCAGCTGGCCGGTGGCACCCTGGAAGCGCAGGTTGAACAGCTCTTCCTTGGCCTCGGCCAGCTTGCTGCCCAGCTCCTCCTCGGTGGAGGTCCGCAGCTCATTGGCGGTCAGGCTACTGGCCATCACCCTTCACCGCCCTCTCGCGTGACGACACGGCACTTCATTGGGAGCTTGTGGATCGCCCGGCGAAGTGCTTCCTTGGCGACCGGCTCGGACACCCCGGACAGCTCGAACATGACCCGGCCGGGCTTGACGTTGGCCACCCACCACTCGGGCGAACCCTTACCGGAACCCATCCGGGTCTCAGCCGGCTTCTTGGTCAGCGGCCGGTCCGGGAAGATGTTGATCCAGACCTTGCCGCCACGGCGGATGTGCCGCGTCATGGCGATACGAGCGGCCTCGATCTGCCGGTTGGTCACGTACGAGTGCTCGAGCGCCTGGATGCCGAACTCACCGAAGGTCACCGCGGTGCCGCCCTTGGCCTTGCCGTGGCGGTCAGGCCGGTGCTGCTTCCGGTGCTTGACTCTGCGTGGAACGAGCATGTCCTAGCCCTCCGCTCCGCTCGCACCCGCCGGTGCCTCAGCCGGCACAGCTGCCGCCGCGGCCGACGGCGCGCTGCCGCGGTCCTGGCCGCGGTCACCACGGTCGCCGCCGCGGTCGCGACGCTCGCCGCCCCGCTCCGGACGCCGGCGCTGGGCCGGGCCACCGGGCCGGTCGCGACGCGGGCCACCGGCCCGCGCGGCCGCGGCCGCCGCCTCACGGGCGGCCCGGGTGGCAGGCGCCTCGCCCTTGTAGATCCAGACCTTCACGCCGATCCGGCCGAAGGTCGTGCGGGCCTCGTAGAAGCCGTAGTCGATGTCCGCACGCAGCGTGTGCAGCGGCACCCGCCCCTCGCGGTAGAACTCCGAGCGCGACATCTCGGCGCCGCCCAGGCGGCCGCCGCACTGGATGCGGATGCCCTTGGCGCCGCCCTTCATGGCGCTCTGCATCGCCTTGCGCATGGCCCGCCGGAACGAAACCCGGCTGGACAGCTGCTCGGCGACGCCCTGGGCGACCAGCTGAGCGTCGATCTCGGGGTTCTTGACCTCGAGGATGTTCAGCTGGATCTGCTTACCGGTCAGCTTCTCGAGGTCGGTCCGGATGCGGTCCGCCTCGGCGCCGCGGCGCCCGATGACGATGCCCGGCCGGGCGGTGTGGATGTCCACCCGCACGCGGTCCCGGGTCCGCTCGATCACGACCTTGGAGATACCGGCCCGCTCCATGCCGCGCTGCAGCATGCGGCGGATCGCGATGTCTTCCTTGACGTAGTCCTTGTACAGCTTGCTGGCGTACCAGACGCTGTTGAAGTCGGTGGTGATACCGAGCCGGAACCCATGCGGGTTCACTTTCTGTCCCATTAGCGGGTCCCTCCTTCGGTGCCGTCCGAAACGATCACAGTGATGTGGCTGGTGCGCTTGTTGACCCGGTAGGCACGCCCCTGGGCCCGCGGCCGGAACCGCTTGAGCATCGGCCCCTCGTCGACCCAGGCCCGGCTCACCACCAGCGCACCACGGTCGGACCGCCGGTCGTTGCCGCCGGCGTTGGCGATCGCGCTCGCGAGCACCTTGCCGACCGGGCCACTGGCGGACTGCGGCGCGAAGGCAAGCACCGCCTGTGCCTCGTCGGCGGGCATTCCGCGGATAAGGTCCACCACGCGGCGGGCCTTGCGCGGCGTGACGCGCACGTAGCGCGCCTTTGCCCTCGCTTCCATCAGTTTCTCCGTCTCTCTGCCGTCAACTGGATCTAGCGCCGGGAGCGCCGATCGTCCTTCACGTGGCTGCGGAACGTCCGCGTGGGCGCGAACTCCCCGAGCTTGTGGCCGACCATCGACTCGGTGATGAACACCGGGATGTGCTTACGGCCATCGTGGACGGCGATCGTGTGGCCCAGCATCGCCGGGATGATCATCGAGCGCCGGGACCACGTCCGGATGACGTTCTTGCTGCCCTTCTCGTTCTGCGCGTCCACCTTCTTGAGCAGGTGGTCGTCGACGAAAGGGCCCTTCTTAAGGCTACGAGGCATTGGGAACTGCTCCTACCGCTTCTTCCGGCCCCGGCGCCGGGTGATCAGCCGGTCGCTGGGCTTGTGGGCGTGCCGGGTCCGGCCTTCCGGCTGGCCCCACGGGCTGACTGGGTGACGGCCGCCGGAGCTCTTGCCCTCGCCGCCGCCGAGCGGGTGGTCGACCGGGTTCATGGCCACACCACGCACGGACGGGCGCTTGCCCTTCCAGCGGTTGCGGCCGGCCTTGCCGAGCTTGATGTTGCCCTGCTCGGCGTTGCCGACCTCGCCGACCGTGGCCCGGCAGCTCACGTCCACCCGCCGGATTTCGCCCGAGGGCATCCGGAGCTGGGCGTAGCTGCCCTCCTTGGCCAGCAGCTGCACGCCGGAACCGGCCGACCGGGCGATCTTGGCGCCGCCGCCGGGCCGGAGCTCGATGGCGTGCACCACGGTGCCGGTCGGGATGTTGCGCAGCGGCAGGCAGTTGCCCGGCTTGATGTCGGCGCCCGCGCCGTTCTCCACCCGGTCCCCCTGGGACAGGCCCTGGGGAGCGATGATGTAGCGCTTCTCGCCGTCCGCGTAGTGCAGCAGCGCGATGCGGGCGGTCCGGTTGGGGTCGTACTCGATGTGCGCGACCTTGGCCGGCACCCCGTCCTTGTCGTGGCGGCGGAAGTCGATCAGCCGGTAGGCCCGCTTGTGGCCGCCGCCCTGGTGGCGGGTGGTGACGCGACCGTGCACGTTCCGGCCACCCTTGGAGTGCAGCGGCCGGACCAGCGACTTCTCCGGCTCATCGCGAGTGATCTCGGAAAAGTCGGAGCCGCTGGCCCCACGCCGGCCGGGGGTGGTCGGCTTGTACTTACGGATAGCCATGAGTGCTCAAATCTCCTGTTACCTGGCCTGCCGTTACCGGACCGGGCCGCCGAAGATGTCGATCCGCTCGCCCTCGGCGAGGGTGACGATCGCCCGCTTGGTGTCCGGCCGCTTGCCCCACCCGATCCGGGTGCGGCGCCGCTTGCCCTTGCGGTTGACGGTGTTGACCCCGGTCACCTTGACGCCGAAGACCTCTTCGACGGCCAGGCGGACCTGGGTCTTGTTGGCGTCGGGGGCCACGATGAAGGTGTACTTGCCCTCGTCGAGGAGGCCGTAGCTCTTCTCCGAGATGACCGGCCGCAGGAGCACGTCCCGCGGGTTGTCGCTGAGCGTGCTCACTTGGCTGCCTCCTCGCTGCGCGGGCTGCGGCTCACGAACGCCTCCAGCGCCTCGGCGGTGAAGACCACATGGTCGGCGGCCAGCACGTCGTACGTGTTGAGCTGGTCCTGGGTGATGACCCGGACCCCGGCGGCGTTGCGCAGGCTCTTGCGGGCCAGCTCGTCGTCGCGGCGCAGCACCACCAGCAGCGGGGCGCCCCGGCCGACACCGGTCGCGGCGGCCAGCACGGCCAGCGCGTCCTTGGTGCGCGGCGCGTCACCCTCGACGAACCCGCTCACCACCTGCACCCGGCCGTGCCGGGCGCGGTCGGAGAGGGCCCCGCGGAGCGCGGCCGCCTTCATCTTCTTGGGCGTCCGCTGGACGTAGGACCGCGGCTGGGGACCGTGCACGACGCCACCGCCGGCGTACTGCGGGGCGCGCAGCGAACCCTGGCGGGCCCGGCCGGTGCCCTTCTGGCGGTACGGCTTCTTGCCGCCACCGCGCACTTCGCCGCGCGTCTTGGTGGCGTGGGTGCCCTGGCGGGCGGCCGCCTGCTGGGCCACCACGACCTGGTGGATCAGCGGGACGTTGACCTTCGCGTCGAAGATCTCGTCGGGGAGCTCCGCGGTGTCGGTCGACTTACCGGACGGGCTCACCACGTTGACGGTGCTCACAAGACCTCCTTGACCGCGGGCGCCTTGGCGGCGCTGCGGACCATGATCAGGCCACCGGTCGCCCCCGGGACCGCTCCCTTGAGCAGGAGCAGGCCGCGCTCGGGGTCGACCGAGTGCACGGTCAGGCTCTGCACGGTGACGCGCTCGGCGCCCATCCGGCCCGCCATCCGCAGGCCCTTGAACACCCGGCCGGGAGTGGCGCAGCCGCCGATCGAGCCGGGCGACCGGTGCTTGCGCTGGGTGCCGTGCGAGGACGACAGGCCCTTGAACCCGTGCCGCTTCATGACCCCGGCGGTGCCCTTGCCCTTGCTGGTACCGGTGGCGTCGACCAGCTGGCCGGCCTCGAACGTCTCGGCCGTCACCTCCTGGCCGACCTGGTACTCCGACGCGTCGTCGGTGCGCAGCTCGGCCAGGTAGCGGCGGGGCGTGACCCCGGCCCCGGCGAACAGGCCCGCGACCGGCTTGGTCACCTTGCGCGGGTTGATCTCGCCGAAGCCCATCTGGACCGCCGAGTAACCGTCCCGGTCGGGTGTGCGCACGGCGGTCACGACGCACGGGCCGGCCTTGACGACGGTGACCGGCGTGACCTGCCCGGAGTCGTCGAATACCTGGGTCATCCCGAGCTTGGTGCCCAGGATCCCTTTCATCTGCTTGGCCATTGTCGGTGCGTCCCTCAGAGCTTGATCTCGATGTCGACGCCGGCCGGAAGGTCGAGCCGCATGAGCGAGTCAACCGTCTTCGGCGTCGGATCGATGATGTCGATCAGCCGCTTGTGCGTCCGCATCTCGAAGTGCTCCCGCGAGTCCTTGTACTTGTGCGGCGAGCGGATGACGCAGTACACGTTCTTCTCAGTAGGCAGCGGCACCGGGCCTGCAACGCGTGCGCCCGTACGGGTCACCGTGTCGACGATCTTGCGCGCCGAGCTGTCGATGACCTCGTGGTCGTACGCCTTGAGCCGGATGCGGATCTTCTGTCCCGCCATTGGCCTTTTAGTCCTTCGCTTCCGTGGTAGTGCCGCTGTCCCCTGGCGTGGCTACGGCGGCCGGGCCGGATGGTGGCCCGGCCGCCGTAACCGCCGTTACTTGATGATCTTCGTGACCCGGCCGGCGCCGACGGTACGGCCGCCTTCCCGGATCGCGAAGCGCAGGCCTTCCTCCATGGCGATGGGCTGGATCAGCTCAACGCGCATGTCGGTCCGGTCGCCCGGCATGACCATCTCGGTGCCCTCAGGGAGGAACACGACGCCGGTCACGTCGGTGGTCCGGAAGTAGAACTGCGGACGGTAGTTGTTGAAGAACGGCGTGTGCCGTCCACCCTCGTCCTTGGACAGGATGTAGACCTGGCCCTCGAACTCGGTGTGCGGGGTGTTGGTGCCCGGCTTGATGACGACCTGGCCGCGCTCCACGTCCTCGCGCTTGATGCCACGGAGCAGCAGGCCCACGTTGTCGCCGGCCTGACCCTCGTCGAGGATCTTCCGGAACATCTCCACCCCGGTGACGGTGGTGGTCTGGGCCTTGTCCTTGATGCCGATGATGTCGACGGTCTCGCCGGTCTTGATCTGACCACGCTCGACACGACCGGTCACCACGGTCCCGCGGCCGGTGATGGAGAAAACGTCCTCCACCGGCATCAGGAACGGCTTCTCGATCTCGCGCACCGGCTGGGGGATGCTGTCGTCGCAGGCCTGCAGGAGCTCGGCGACCTTGTCGCCCCACTCCTTGTCGCCCTCGAGCGCCTTGAGCGCCGACACCCGGACCACCGGCACGTCGTCGCCGGGGAACTCGTACTCGGTCAGCAGGTCGCGGACCTCGAGCTCGACCAGCTCGAGGATCTCCTCGTCATCGACCATGTCGGCCTTGTTGAGGGCCACGACGATGTACGGCACGCCGACCTGACGGGCGAGCAGCACGTGCTCGCGGGTCTGCGGCATCGGGCCGTCGGTGGCCGCCACGACGAGGATCGCCCCGTCCATCTGGGCGGCACCGGTGATCATGTTCTTGATATAGTCCGCGTGACCGGGGCAGTCCACGTGCGCGTAGTGGCGCGCCTCGGTCTGGTACTCGACGTGCGAGATCGAGATGGTGATCCCGCGCTCCTTCTCCTCCTTCGCGTTGTCGATCTGGTCGAACGGCGTGAAGGGGTTGAGCTCGGGGTACTTGTCGTGCAGCACCCGGGTGATCGCCGCGGTCAGTGTGGTCTTGCCGTGGTCGATGTGCCCAATGGTGCCGATGTTTACGTGCGGCTTGGTCCGCTCGAACTTGGCCTTGGCCACTGGTATCTCCTCGTTGCGATCTGCCCCACCTGGTGGGGCTCAGGCGCCGCCGGTCCGGAGGCGCCGTGAGTTCCTTACGTTTTCTGGTTGGCCTTACTCGCCGCGAGCCTTGGCGATGATCTCCTTGGCGATGCTGGGCGGGACTTCGGCATACGAGTCGAACTGCATGCTGTAGTCCGCCCGGCCCTGGGTCCGGCTACGCAGGTCCCCCACGTACCCGAACATCTCCGACAGCGGCACGTGGGCCTTGATGACCTTGCCAGCCGAGCGGTCTTCCATGCTCTGGATCTGGCCGCGCCGCGCGTTGAGGTCGCCGATGACGTCACCCATGTAGTCATCGGGGGTCCTGACCTCAACCGCCATGATCGGCTCGAGCAGCACAGGGTTGGCCTGAGCCGCCGCCTTCTTGAAGGCCATCGAGCCCGCGATCTTGAAGGCCAGCTCCGAGGAGTCCACCTCGTGGTAGGCACCGTCGGTGAGGGTGACCTTCAGATCGACCATCGGGTAGCCCGCCAGCACACCGAACTCGGCGGCTTCCTGGCACCCGGCGTCAACCGAGGGGATGTACTCGCGCGGGATGCGCCCGCCGGTGACCTTGTTCTCGAACTCGTAGCCACCGCCGTCGCCGCCGGTCGGCTCCAGGTTGATGATCACGCGGCCGAACTGACCGGAACCACCGGTCTGCTTCTTGTGCGTGTACTCGACCTTCTCGACCTTCTTGCGCACGGTCTCCCGGTAGGCGACCTGCGGACGGCCGATGTTGGCCTCGACCTTGAACTCGCGCCGCATGCGGTCGACCAGCACCTCGAGGTGCAGCTCGCCCATGCCCGCGATGATCGTCTGGCCGGTCTCCTCGTCGGTCCTGACCTGGAAGGTCGGGTCCTCCTCGGCGAGCCGCTGGATCGCGGTGCCCAGCTTCTCCTGGTCGCCCTTGGTCTTCGGCTCGATGGCCACGTTGATCACGGGCGCCGGGAACGTCATCGACTCCAGCACCACCGGCTTGGCCGGGTCGGTCAGGGTGTCGCCGGTGCTGGTGTCCTTGAGCCCCATCACGGCGACGATCTGCCCCGCGGTCGCGGACGGCCGCTCCTCACGCTTGTTCGCGTGCATCTGGTAGATCTTGCCGATCCGCTCCTTGCGGCCCTTGATCGCGTTCAGCACGCTGCTGCCAGCTTCCAGCGTCCCGGAGTAGACCCGGACGTAGGTGAGCTTGCCGAGGTGCTGGTCGGCCATGATCTTGAAGGCCAGGGCCGCGAACGGCTCCTCGGTGTCGGGGTGCCGCTCGACCACGGTCTCCTCGTCACCCACGGCGTGGCCCTGGATGGCGGGGATGTCGATCGGGCTCGGCAGGAAGTCCACGATCGCGTCCAGCATCGGCTGGATGCCCTTGTTCTTGAAGGCGGTCCCGCACAGCACCGGGGTGACGCCGCCGGCGATGGTGATCCGCCGGATGGCGGCCACGAGCTGCTCCTCGGTGGGCTCGGTGCCCTCCAGGTACAGCTCCATCATCTGCTCGTCGTTCTCGGCGACGGACTCCAGCAGCCGGTCCCGCCACTCACGGGCGGCGTCCGCGTGGTCGTCCGGGATCGCGACGACGTCGTACTTGTCGCCCTTGCCCTCGGTCTGCCACAGCAGCGCCCGCATCCGGATCAGGTCGATGACGCCGCGGAAGTCGGACTCGACGCCCCACGGCAGCTGGACCACGATGGGCTGCGCGCCCAGCCGGTCCACGATCATCTCGACGCAGCGGTGGAACTCCGCGCCGACCCGGTCCATCTTGTTCACGAAGCAAATCCGGGGCACGTTGTAGCGGTCAGCCTGCCGCCACACCGTCTCGGACTGGGGCTCAACGCCGGCCACCGCGTCGAACACAGCCACCGCGCCGTCCAGGACGCGGAGGGAACGCTCGACCTCGACGGTGAAGTCAACGTGCCCGGGAGTGTCGATGATGTTGATGGTGTGGTCGCGCCACGACGTGGTCGTGGCCGCGGAGGTGATGGTGATCCCCCGCTCCTGCTCCTGCTCCATCCAGTCCATGGTGGCAGCGCCCTCATGGACCTCACCGATCTTGTAGTTGATGCCGGTGTAGAAGAGAATCCGCTCGGTCGTCGTCGTCTTGCCCGCGTCGATATGCGCCATGATCCCGATGTTGCGGACCTTGGCGAGATCTACGCCCGTCTTGGTGGCCACTTGTAGTTGCCCCTCGTTCCCTAAGCTTGAAAATTCACCAGCGGTAGTGAGCGAACGCCTTGTTGGACTCGGCCATCTTGTGGGTGTCCTCGCGACGCTTCACGCTCGCGCCCAGGCCGTTGCTGGCGTCCAGCAGCTCGTTCATCAGCCGCTCGGTCATGGTCTTCTCCCGGCGCGCTCGTGCGTACTGCACGATCCAGCGGAGCGCCAGGGTGGTGCTGCGCGACGCGCGCACCTCGACCGGAACCTGGTAGGTGGCGCCACCGACCCGGCGGCTGCGCACCTCCAGCGTCGGCTTGACGTTGTCGAGCGCACGCTTCAGCGTGACCACCGGGTCGTTGCCGGACTTCTCCCGGCAGCCCTCCAGCGCGCCGTAGACGACCCGCTCGGCCAGCGACCGCTTGCCGTCGCGGAGCACCTTGTTGGCCAGCGCGGTGACGAGCGGCGAGCCGTAGACCGGGTCGGTGACGAGCTGCCGCTTCGTCGCGGGTCCTTTGCGCGGCATGTCAGCTCTTCTCCTTCTTCGCGCCGTAACGACTGCGAGCCTGCTTGCGGTTGCGGACACCCTGGGTGTCGAGCGAACCGCGGATGATCTTGTAGCGGACACCGGGCAGGTCGCGGACACGACCGCCGCGGACGAGCACGATCGAGTGCTCCTGCAGGTTGTGCCCGACGCCGGGGATGTAGGCGGTGACCTCGATCTGGCTGGTCAGCCGGACCCGCGCCACCTTGCGGAGGGCCGAGTTCGGCTTCTTGGGCGTGGTCGTGTAGACACGCGTGCACACCCCGCGGCGCTGGGGGCTTCCCTTGAGCGCCGGCGTCTTGGTCTTGGCCGTCTTCTCCTGGCGGCCCTTCCGGACAAGCTGCTGGATCGTGGGCACCGAGTCTCCGTCTTCCCGTATCTTCCCGACGCGCCGGAGCGCGTGTCCCTGCTAATCCACGCGGTTAGGCGCGGCTGGCCTGCGGTTTTACCTCCCGTATCGACCCCCGAGGTCGGGCGTGTCGCCGACCCCAGGACAGACCAGGCTCAAGCGAGCCTCGGACTGGTCGGGGAGAAACTCCAGTGGTCAGGGCTATCCGGCTGGCACCCATTCGGCCGAAGGGCCGAGGGCTTCTAACCGTCCCGCCAACTGACACACGTACGCACCCGCCAGAGACGGGCACGAAGACACAGGCTACCGAGTACCGGCCCCAATGGTCAAAACGAAGCCAGCACGCAGGTCCTCTGCGCCTTACACAGTTTACACAACAAGACAGGTGCCGGATTCATTTCCCCGCCACCGTAGGCTTTTGCCGCTTTTGTGAGACCTGGACGTTGCTCCCGGGACAGCAAAATTGCCGTCGCCCTTATTCCGGGCCGACGGCGTCCCGCGCGACACCGGACGGGTCTGGTCATTTCCCGTGGCCGGAAGCACCGGGTGCTGGCCGGTCACGGTAAAAACAAAGCGAGAGGCCCCCGGGCGATCCCGGGGGCCTCTCGTGGTCGTGCCGCTGGCTACCTACCGGTTGTAGGAGCCGAAGTCGTACTCCTCCAGCGGGACGGCTTCGCCGGAGCCCTGGCCGAAGGCGTAGGCGTCGGGCTCGGCGTAGCTGCCGGCCGGGTAGGCCGACGACCGGGCGTCCTCGGTCGGCTCGACCTTGACGTTCCGGTACACCTGCATACCGGTGCCGGCCGGGATCAGCTTGCCGATGATCACGTTCTCCTTCAGGCCCAGCAGCGAGTCCGACTTGGCGTGGATCGCCGCGTCGGTCAGCACCCGGGTCGTCTCCTGGAAGGAGGCCGCCGACAGCCACGACTCGGTGGCCAGCGACGCCTTGGTGATACCCATCAGCACCGGACGGCCGGCGGCCGGGGTCCCGTTCTCGCCGACCACGGCCCGGTTCAGCTCCTCGAAGCGCGGACGCTCGACGAGCTCGCCGGGCAGCAGCTCGGTGTCACCGGACTCGAGCACGTTCACCCGCTTGAGCATCTGGCGGATGATGATCTCGATGTGCTTGTCGTGGATCGACACACCCTGCGACCGGTAGACCTCCTGGACCTCGTGGACCAGGTGCAGCTGCACCGCCCGCGAGCCGAGGATCCGCAGCACCTCGTGCGGGTTCACCGCGCCGAAGATGAGCTGCTGGCCGACCGAGACCCGCTCGCCTTCGGAGACGAGCAGCCGGGCCCGCATCGAGACCTGGTAGGAGATCTCCTCCGAGCCGTCATCCGGCACGACGATGATCTTCCGGGTCTTCTCGGTCTCCTCGATCTTGACCCGGCCCTCCACCTCACTGATCGGGGCCAGACCCTTGGGGATCCGGGCCTCGAACAGCTCCTGGATTCGCGGCAGACCGTGGGTGATGTCCTGACCGGCCACACCACCGGTGTGGAAGGTCCGCATGGTCAGCTGGGTACCCGGCTCACCAATGGACTGGGCGGCGACGATGCCGACGGCCTCGCCGACGTCCACCCGCTTGCCGGTGGCCAGCGAGCGGCCGTAGCACTTGGCGCAGACACCGATCTTGGCCTCGCACACCAGCGCGCTGCACGTGCGCACGCCGTCCACCCCGGCCGCGACCAGCTCGTCGAGCATGGTCTCGGTGGTGTCGTCGTTGACGCGGGCGATGGTCACGCCATCGACCACGACGTCCTCGGCGATGGTCCGCCCGGTGCCGGTGTTGTCGATCGTCGGCAGCTTGTGGAGGTTGCCCTCCGCGTCCCGCTCGGCGATCTTCATCACGATGGACCGGTCGGTGCCGCAGTCCTCCTCGCGGACGATGACGTCCTGGGCCACGTCCACCAGACGGCGGGTGAGGTACCCGGAGTCGGCGGTCCGCAGCGCGGTGTCGGCCAGGCCCTTGCGGGCGCCGTGGGTGGAGATGAAGTACTCCACCACCGACAGGCCCTCACGGAAGCTGGACTTGATCGGCCGCGGGATCGTCTCACCCTTGGGGTTGGAGACCAGGCCACGCATACCGGCGATCTGCCGGACCTGCATCATGTTGCCGCGGGCGCCGGAGTTGACCATCATCCAGACCGGGTTGGTCGGGGGGAAGGCCTCCTCCATGTCCTTGGCGACATCGGCGGTGGCGTGGGTCCAGATCTCGATGAGCTCCTGACGGCGCTCGTCGTCGGTGATCAGACCGCGGTCGTACTCACGCTGCACCTTGTCGGCGCGGCGCTCGTAGTCCTCGAGGATGCGCTGCTTGTTCGGCGGGTTGACGACGTCCTCGATGCCGATGGTCACCCCGGACCTGGTGGCCCAGTAGAACCCGGCGTCCTTGAGCGCGTCGAGCGCCGTGGCCACCGCGACCTTCGGGTAGCTCTCGGCCAGCTCGTTGACGATCCCGGACAGCTGCTTCTTGCTCACCTCGTAGTTGATGTACGGGAAAGCGGCGGGCAGCGTGTCGTTGAAGATCGTCCGGCCGAGCGTCGTCTTCATCCGCAGCGGGTCACCGAACTCCCAGCCCTCGGGCACTTCCTGCCCGCGGGACGGGGTCACGTTCTCCAGCCGGATCTCGATCGGCGCCTGCAGGTTCAGCTCGTCGTGGTCGTAGGCCATGATGGCCTCGGCCTGGTTGGCGAAGATGCGCCCGGTGCCGGGAGCACCGTCGTTCTCCCGGGTCAGGTGGTACAGACCGATGATCATGTCCTGGGTCGGCATGGTCACCGGCTTGCCGTCGGCCGGCTTGAGGACGTTGTTGGTGGACAGCATCAGGATCCGGGCCTCGGCCTGCGCCTCGGCCGACAGCGGCAGGTGCACCGCCATCTGGTCCCCGTCGAAGTCCGCGTTGAACGCGGTGCAGACGAGCGGGTGGATCTGGATGGCCTTGCCCTCGACCAGCTGCGGCTCGAACGCCTGGATGCCCAGCCGGTGCAGGGTCGGCGCCCGGTTCAGCAGCACCGGGTGCTCGGTGATGACCTCTTCCAGCACGTCCCAGACGACCGGCCGCGCGCGCTCCACCATCCGCTTGGCGGACTTGATGTTCTGCGCGTGGTTGAGGTCGACCAGCCGCTTCATGACGAACGGCTTGAACAGCTCGAGCGCCATCTGCTTGGGCAGGCCGCACTGGTGCAGCTTGAGCTGCGGGCCGACCACGATGACCGAACGGCCGGAGTAGTCGACGCGCTTGCCCAGCAGGTTCTGCCGGAACCGGCCCTGCTTGCCCTTGAGCATGTCGGACAGGCTCTTGAGCGGGCGGTTACCCGGACCGGTGACCGGACGGCCACGGCGGCCGTTGTCGAACAGCGAGTCCACGGCCTCCTGGAGCATCCGCTTCTCGTTGTTGACGATGATCTCGGGCGCGCCCAGGTCGAGCAGCCGCTTGAGGCGGTTGTTCCGGTTGATGACCCGGCGGTAGAGGTCGTTCAGGTCCGAGGTGGCGAACCGGCCACCGTCGAGCTGAACCATCGGCCGCAGGTCCGGCGGGATCACCGGGATGCAGTCGAGGACCATCCCCATCGGGCTGTTCCGGGTGTTCAGGAACGCGGACACGACCTTGAGCCGCTTGAGCGCCCGGGCCTTCTTCTGGCCCTTGCCGCTGCGGATGGTCTCGCGCAGCGACGCCGCCTCGGCGTCCAGGTCGAACGTGCCCAGCCGGTCCTGGATGGCCTGCGCGCCCATGCCGCCACGGAAGTAGCGGCCGAACCGGTCGCGCATCTCCCGGTACAGCATCTCGTCGCCCTCGAGGTCCTGGACCTTGAGGCTCTTGAACCGGTTCCAGACCTCGTCGAGACGGTCGATTTCCTTGCCCGCGCGGTCGCGCAGCTGCTTGCACTCGCGGTCGGAGCCCTCGCGAACCTTGCGGCGCTGGTCGCTCTTGGCGCCCGCGGCCTCCAGCTCGGCCAGGTCGTTCTCGAGCTTGGCCTGGCGGGCCTCGACGTCGGCGTCCCGGCGCTGCTCGATCTGCCCGCGCTCGACGGAGATCTTCGCCTCCAGCGAGGGCAGGTCACGCTGCCGGGCCTCGTCGTCCACGTGCGTGATCATGTACGCGGCGAAGTAGATGACCTTCTCCAGGTCCTTCGGCGCGAGGTCAAGCAGGTAGCCGAGCCGGCTCGGCACACCCTTGAAATACCAGATGTGCGTGACCGGGGCGGCCAGCTCGATGTGGCCCATCCGCTCACGCCGGACCTTGGCGCGGGTGACTTCCACGCCACAGCGCTCACAGATGATGCCCTTGAACCGGACCCGCTTGTACTTACCGCAGTAGCACTCCCAGTCCCGGGTCGGGCCGAAGATCTTCTCGCAGAAGAGCCCGTCCTTTTCCGGCTTGAGGGTGCGGTAGTTGATGGTCTCCGGCTTCTTCACCTCGCCGTGAGACCACTGCCTGATGTCGTCCGCGGTGGCCAGGCCGATACGTAGGTCGTCGAAGAAGTTGACGTCCAGCACTTGCACTTCCCCTGGTTAGATCCTGAATAGATCCGAATAACGAGCTTGGCCGGCCGGCTCCCTGGTCAGAGAGCCGGCCAGCTTCACTCAGACCTCTTCAACGCTGCTGGGCTCACGCCGTGACAGGTCGATGCCGAGCTCTTCCGCGGCACGGAAAACGTCCTCGTCCGTGTCCCGCATTTCGATCGCCGCGCCGTCGCTCGACAGCACCTCGACGTTGAGGCAGAGCGATTGCATTTCCTTGATGAGCACCTTGAACGACTCGGGGATGCCCGGCTCGGGGACGTTCTCGCCCTTGACGATGGCCTCGTAGACCTTCACGCGGCCGAGCACGTCGTCGGACTTGATCGTCAGCAGCTCCTGCAGGGCGTAGGCGGCACCGTAGGCCTCCAGCGCCCAGACCTCCATCTCACCGAACCGCTGACCGCCGAACTGCGCCTTACCACCCAGCGGCTGCTGGGTGATCATCGAGTACGGGCCGGTGGACCGGGCGTGGATCTTGTCGTCCACCAGGTGCAGCAGCTTGAGGATGTAGGTGTAGCCGACCGCGATCGGGTCCTTGAACGGCTCGCCGGTACGACCGTCGAACAGCTTGGTCTTACCGCTCTCACCGATCAGCTGGAGCCCGTCCCGGTTGGGCCGGGTGCTGGCCAGCAGGCCGCTGATCTCCTCCTCGCGGGCGCCGTCGAACACCGGCGTGGCCACGGGGGTACCGGGCTCGGCCGAGTCGATGCCGCGCTGGCGGAGGCGGTCCTTCCACTCCTCGTCCCCCTCGACCTGCCAGCCGGCCCGGGCGACCCACCCGAGGTGGCTCTCCAGGACCTGGCCGATGTTCATCCGGCCGGGCACGCCGAGCGGGTTGAGGACGATGTCGACCGGGGTGCCATCCTCGAGGAACGGCATGTCCTCGACCGGGTTGATCTTGGCGATGACGCCCTTGTTGCCGTGGCGGCCGGCCAGCTTGTCGCCGTCGGTGATCTTCCGCTTCTGGGCCACGTAGACCCGGACCAGCTCGTTCACGCCCGGGGGCAGCTCGTCGCCGTCCTCGCGGGTGAACACCCGGACGCCGATGACCTTGCCCTCTTCACCGTGCGGGACCTTGAGGCTGGTGTCGCGGACCTCGCGGGCCTTCTCACCGAAGATCGCCCGGAGCAGACGCTCCTCCGGGGTCAGCTCGGTCTCGCCCTTGGGGGTCACCTTGCCGACCAGGATGTCGCCGTTGACGACCTCCGCGCCGATCCGGATGATCCCGCGGTCGTCGAGGTCCGCCAGGACCTCCTCGGACACGTTGGGGATGTCGCGGGTGATCTCCTCGGGACCCAGCTTGGTGTCCCGGGCGTCGACCTCGTGCTCCTCGATGTGGATCGAGGAGAGCACGTCGTCCTGCACCAGGCGCTGGGACAGGATGATCGCGTCCTCGTAGTTGTGGCCCTCCCACGGCATGTAGGCGACCAGCAGGTTCTTGCCCAGCGCCATCTCACCGTTGTCGGTGCACGGCCCGTCGGCCAGGACCTGGCCCTCCTCGACCCGCTGGCCCTCGGCCACGATCGGCTTCTGGTTGAAGCAGGTGCCCTGGTTGGACCGGCGGAACTTGGAGACCAGGTAGGTCTTGCGGTTGCCGTCGTCCTGGTGGACGGTGACGAAGTCCGCGCAGACCTCCTCGACCACGCCCGGCTGCTCGGCGACGATCACGTCACCGGCGTCGGTCGCGGCCCGGTACTCCATGCCCGTGCCGACCAGCGGAGCCTCGCTGCGCAGGAGCGGCACCGACTGGCGCTGCATGTTCGAGCCCATCAGCGCCCGGTTGGCGTCGTCGTGCTCGAGGAACGGGATCATCGCGGTCGCGACCGAGGTCATCTGCCGGGCCGAGACGTCCATGTAGTCGACCTCGTCCGGACGGATCAGGTCGACCTCGCCGCCCTTCCGGCGGACCAGGACGCGGTCCTCGCTGAACGAGCCGTCCGGCTCCAGCGGGGTGTTGGCCTGGGCGATGACGTGGCGGTCTTCCTCGTCAGCGGTCAGGTAGTCGACCTGCTCGGAGACGACACCGTCGTTCACCCGGCGGTACGGGGTCTCGACGAACCCGAACGCGTTGACCCGCGCGTAGGAGGACAGCGAGCCGATCAGGCCGATGTTCGGGCCTTCCGGCGTCTCGATCGGGCACATCCGGCCGTAGTGGCTGGGGTGCACGTCACGGACCTCGAACCCGGCCCGCTCACGGGACAGACCGCCCGGGCCCAGCGCCGACAGGCGGCGCTTGTGGGTCAGGCCGGCCAGCGGGTTGGTCTGGTCCATGAACTGGGACAGCTGGCTGGTGCCGAAGAACTCCTTGATGGAGGCGACGACCGGCCGGATGTTGATCAGGGTCTGCGGCGTGATCGCCTCGACGTCCTGGGTCGTCATCCGCTCGCGGACCACGCGCTCCATCCGGGCCAGGCCCAGGCGGACCTGGTTCTGGATCAGCTCGCCGACCGTGCGCAGCCGCCGGTTGCCGAAGTGGTCGATGTCGTCGGTCTCGAGCACGATCGTCTTGTCGCCGCGAGTCTGCTCCTCTTCACCGGCGTGCAGCCGGACGAGGTACTCGATGGTGGAGACGATGTCGTCCTCGGTCAGCGTGCCCTGCCGCAGCTCGATGTCCTCGCCGAGCTTCCGGTTCAGCTTGTACCGGCCGACCTTGGCCAGGTCGTAGCGCTTGGCGTTGAAGTAGAGGTTCTCCAGCAGCGCCTGCGCGGACTCGCGGGTCGGCGGCTCACCCGGGCGCAGCTTGCGGTAGATGTCGAGCAGCGCCTCGTCCTGGCCGTTGGTGTGGTCCTTCTCCAGGGTGGCGCGCATCGACTCGTAGTCGCCGAACCGCTCCAGGATGCGGGCGTCGTCCCAGCCCAGCGCCTTGAGCAGCACGGTGACGCTCTGCTTGCGCTTGCGGTCGATGCGGACACCGACGGCGTCCCGCTTGTCGATCTCGAACTCCAGCCAGGCGCCCCGGGACGGGATGACCTTGCAGGAGTAGATGTCCTTGTCGCTCGTCTTGTCGACCTGACGGTCGAAGTAGACGCCCGGCGAACGAACCAGCTGGGAGACGACCACCCGCTCGGTGCCGTTGATGATGAAGGTGCCCTTGGCGGACATCAGGGGGAAGTCCCCCATGAAGACCGTCTGGCTCTTGATCTCACCGGTGGTGTTGTTGATGAACTCCGCGGTCACGAACATGGGGGCGGAGTACGTCATGTCCTTGTCCTTGCACTCCTCGGCGGAGTACTTGGGCGGCTCGAACCGGTGGTCACGGAACGAGAGGGACATGGTTCCCGAGAAGTCTTCGATAGGACTAATTTCCTCGAAGATCTCCTCGAGCCCGGACTGCTCAGGGACATCCTTGCGCCCTGCCGCCTTGGCGGCCTCCACCCGGTTCTTCCACTTTTCGTTGCCCAGCAGCCAGTCGAACGACTCGGTCTGCAGGGCCAGCAGGTCCGGAACCGTCAGCGGCTCGGAGATGCGAGCAAAAGATACTCGGCGAGAATCAGGAGCGGAGGCGCTGCGCGATGCTGCCAACAGGGATCCTTCCGAACTTTGTGGCGGACCTATCACCGCACGCACGCCAGACGTCCACGGGCAAATAGGCCTCAGGCGGCGGGGCCGCGGGAGGGCTGAAGATGCCTAGGACGTCAGAGTGCAGCGCAAATGAGCAGTGTAGCCAAAGGGCACACCGCTCGTCAACTGTACGCCACTATCAGGATCACGACTGCTCCGCAGCATCGCTCTTTCGCGCCGAAACGTCAAGCCTGAGCCCCATAGATCGGGCGACTTCATGCCGTGACAGATGCCACACGCACATGTGAGTGTGAGCAACTTCCTGCCAGGGTATACCTGCAGATTGCGCAGGTGAGGGCAATATCCGCCGATCCAGGGGCCGGCCCGCCGGGGCGGGTTGGGGCGAGTGCGTAGCAGCCAGAAACCTGAGCTTGTGGTTTCCAGCCAAGTAGCACAACCAGGGTATCGCTGTAAACATTCCGCGCTGGGAAAATTCTTTTTACAAGTGTCAAGGCGGGGGTTGGGCGGGCCGGGTTGGCGGCGGGGGTGGCTGCGCGCTGGCGTGGCCGGGGCGGTACCGACGTCGGCTGGGGGCGGCGGTTCAGGCGCGAGCCGGGGCGATTTGGGCTCGAGACAGGCGGTCCGGACACAGCCCGGCGGGCCCGGACGCAGCGGAGCGGCGCGGGCCGCTGGGGCCCGCGCCGCTCCGGCGCCGTGAGGCGGGTCTTACTTGACCGTGACGGTGGCGCCGGCGCCCTCGAGGGCGGCCTTGGCCTTGTCGGCGGCCTCCTTGTTGACGCCCTCCAGCACGAGCTTGGGAGCGCCGTCAACCAGGTCCTTGGCCTCCTTCAGCCCGAGGCTGGTGAGGGTGCGGACCTCCTTGATGACCTGGATCTTCTTGTCGCCAGCGGCCTCGAGGGTGACGTTGAACTCGTCCTTCTCCTCGGGAGCCTCGACCGCCGCGCCGCCGCCACCAGCGGCCGGAGCGCCGGCCACCGCGACCGGGGCGGCCGCCTTGACGTCGAACGTGTCCTCGAACTGCTTCACGAACTCGGACAGCTCGAGGAGGGTCATCTCCTTGAACGCGTCCATCAGGTCGTCGGTGCTGAGCTTCGCCATGATTGCCTTCCTTTTCTCAACTCAAAGTCGTGGTCGTGGGGTGGGAGCCGGTCAGCTCTCGTCGTCGGCCTCAGCTGGGCTCTCGGCCGGGGCCTCGGTCTCCGCCGGGGCGGCCTCGGCCCCCTCGCCGGCCTCGGCCCGCTGGGCCCGCAGGGCCTCGGCGAGCTGAGCCATCTGGGTCGGCAGCGCGTTGAAGACCGCCGCCGCGCGGGACATCGACGCGGTCATCGCGCCGGCCAGCTTGGCCAGCAGCACCTCGCGCGGCTCCAGGTCCGCGATCCGGGTGAGCTCGTCCGGTGTGATCGCCTTGCCGTCGAGCACACCGCCCTTGATCACCAGGGCCGGGTTGTCCTTGGAGAAGTCGCGCAGGCCCTTGGCCGCCTCCACCACGTCGCCACCGACGAACGCGATGGCGGACGGGCCGGTCAGCAGCGACGCGAGCTCGGCCTCGAGCCCCGCCTCGGTGACCGCGATCTTGGTCAGGGTGTTCTTGACCACGCTGAACGTGGCGTTCTCGCCGAGCGCCGCCCGGAGCTCGGAGAGCTGGGTGACGCTGAGCCCGCGGTACTCGGTCAGCACGACGCTGCCCGAGTCACGGAGACGGTCGGTGAGCTCCTCGACGGCAGCCACCTTGTCCGCTCGTGCCATGGCCCTCCTCTCTGTGTCTCGCCGCACTGTTTTGCAGCACGGCGTCGGTCCACGAAGAGCGCCCGGAAAGCAAAAAGCCCCAGGCGCAGGCGCGCTGGGGCTCGTCTCCCGTCCGGCAGACGGTTGGCTAGCTCAGTCACCTGCGCAGGATGCCCGGCCCGGATCGCTCCGGGGCGGGACCTTCGGCCGGCGGGCCCGGGGGCCCGTGACAACCTGCGGTCTTCGGCAGTTACAAGGATACGTGGCCCGGCCCGGTCACGCCAAACCAATGGGCGCGACCGGCCGGGGTCGAGCAGGCAATCAGACCGTGGCGGGTTCTTCGTCCTCGGTCAGGTTGCGGGTCTTGTTCGGGTCGACCGGGATGCCGGGGCCCATGGTGGTGGTGATCGTCGCCTTCTTGACGTAGCGGCCCTTGGCGGCGGCCGGCTTGAGCCGGATGATCTCGTCGAGGGCGGCCGCGTAGTTTTCCAGCAGGGCCTTGGCCGGGAACGAAGCCTTGCCGATCACGAAGTGCAGGTTGCCCTGGCGGTCGGTGCGGAACTCGATCTTGCCGCCCTTGATGTCGCTGACGGCCTTGGCCACGTCGGGGGTGACGGTGCCGGTCTTGGGGTTCGGCATCAGGCCGCGGGGCCCGAGCACGCGGCCCAGGCGGCCGACCTTGCCCATCAGGTCGGGGGTGGCGACGACGGCGTCGAAGTCGAGGAAGCCGCCCTGGATGCGCTCGACCAGGTCGTCGGCGCCCACGTAGTCGGCGCCGGCCTGGCGGGCGGCCTCGGCCCGGTCGCCCTGGGCGAAGACCAGCACGCGGGCGGTCTTGCCGGTGCCGTTGGGCAGGTTGACGGTGCCCCGGACCATCTGGTCGGCCTTGCGGGGGTCGACCCCGAGCCGGAGGGCGACCTCGACGGTGGGGTCGAACTTGGTGACCTTGCCCGCCTGGGCGAGGGCCACCGCCTCGGCCGGGCTGTAGATCCGGTCGCGGTCGATCTGTTCGGCGGCGCTGCGGTACGCCTTGCTGCGCTTCATTACTGCTCCTGAGTGCTTAGGAGGTCGTGGTCCCAGGGCCGCGCCCGGCCCTCCCACGCCTGCTTTTACTTAGTTAACGCTCAGCCTTCGACGGTGATGCCCATCGAGCGGGCGGTGCCGGCGATGATCCGCTCGGCCATCTCGATGCTGCGGGCGTTCAGGTCGGGCATCTTGGTCTGGGCGATCTCGCGAACCTGGGCGGCGGAGATGCTGCCGACCTTGCTGCGGTTCGGCTCACCACTGCCCTTGGCCACGCCGGCTGCCTTCTTGATCAGCTCGGGCGCGGGCGGCGTCTTGGTGATGAACTCGAACGACCGGTCTTCGAAGATCGTGATCTCGACCGGGATGATGTTGCCCCGCTGGCCTTCGGTAGCAGCGTTGTACTGCTTGCAGAAGTCCATGATGTTGACACCGTGCGGGCCGAGCGCGGTACCGACGGGCGGCGCCGGGGTAGCCTGGCCGGCCGGCAGCTGCACCTTGACGATGGCAGCTACCCTTTTCCTCCTTGGAGGCATCTTTTTCCGTTCCTTTACTCGTTACTGCAACGTCCGCGGCTGCGGGCGTCAGATCTTGGCGACCTGCTCGAAGGAGAGCTCGACGGGCGTCTCGCGGCCGAAGATCGACACCAGCACCTTGAGCTTCTGGGTGTCGGCGTTGATCTCGTTCACGGTCGCCGGGAGGGTGGCGAACGGGCCGTCCATCACGGTAACCGACTCGCCGACCTCGTAGTCGACCTTGGGCGCGGCCTTGGCCTCGGCCTGCTTGACCTGCTCCTCCGGCTCCGGCGCGAGCAGGCTGGCGACCTCGTGGAGGCTGAGCGGCGACGGCCGGCTCGACAGTCCTACAAAGCCGGTGACGCCCGGAGTATTCCGGACCACGGCCCACGACTCGTCGGTCAGCTCCAGCCGGACCAGGATGTAGCCGGGCAGTACCTTCTCCGAGACCTGCTGGCGCTTGCCCTGCTTGACCTCGGTCACGTTGTGGACCGGGACCTCGATCTGGAAGATGTAGTCCTCCATGTTGAGGGAGCCGATCCGGTTCTCCAGGTTGGTCTTGACCCGGTTCTCGTAGCCCGCGTAGGAGTGGATCACGTACCAGTCGCCGGGCATCGCCCGCAGCTGGCGCATGAACTCCTCGACCGGGTCGACGTCGGCCTGCTCCTCGGCCGCCTTGGCCTCGGTGTCCCCGTCCTCGACATCGTCGACGTCGTCGGCCGCCGCGTCTTCCTCGCTGGCGGCGCCGTCCTCGGCCGCGTCGGCGACGGTGACGTCATCGGCGAGCCCGCCGTCGGCGGCCACGCTGACGTCCTCGGCCGCCTGCTCAGCCTCGCTGGGCTCGCTGGCCTCGGCGCTCAGCTCGGGGGCGTCGGCGCTCGGCTCGGTCGCCTGCTCGAGGTCTGAGTTCGGGTCGGGCTCGGACACAATCGCTCTCTTCCTATGCTTCCTCGCGGATCTTCCGCGCTGGCTGGTCGCTCGCCGGGTACGGCCCCCGCCGGCGGTGCTCCGCGCTGACGGGCCGGCCGTCAGCCGAAGAGCGCGATGACCAGCTTGGTAAAGCCGTAGTCCAGGCTGGTGACGATGGCCACCATCACCACGATGAACGCCAGCGCGACCGTCGTGTAGGTGGTCAACTCGCGCCGAGTCGGCCAGATCACCTTGCGCAGCTCGGCGACGCTCTGGCGGAAGAACAACGCGGGCGAGGTGCGGCCGCGTCCGGCGGGGGGCTTGCCACCGCCCCGTTTCTCCGCGGCCTCACCGCGCGTCTGAGTCGCCATGTCCTCACCTAAAAGCGCTGAACGGATCAAGGGATCGTGCAGGGCAGGAGGGACTCGAACCCCCAACCGCCGGTTTTGGAGACCGGGACTCTACCAATTGAGCTACTGCCCTACGAGGGTGAACCGGCCGATGATGGGCATGGCTCAGCACCGGCGGAATACCAACAGACACCGAAGTGTAGCCGGGATGCCAGAGCGAGTCGAACTGTCGGAGAAATAGGTGGCAGCCAGGTGACACACTGGGTTCATGCCCACTCCTTCTTCTCGAGTTTCAGCACGGCTGTCCGCGATCGCCGAATCCGCCACGCTGGCGGTGGACGCCAAGGCCAAGGCGCTCAAGGCGGCCGGCCGGCCGGTGATCGGCTTTGGGGCCGGCGAGCCCGACTTCCCCACCCCGGACTACATCGTGGCGGCGGCCCAGGAGGCCTGCGCGGTGCCGCGGTTCCACAAGTACACGCCCGCGGCCGGGCTGCCCGAGCTGCGCCAGGCGGTGGCGGACAAGACCGCCCGTGACTCGGGGCTGCAGGTCGCGGCCAACCAGGTGCTGATCACCAACGGCGGCAAGCAGGCGGTCTTCCAGACGTTCGCGGCGCTGCTCGACCCGGGCGACGAGGTGCTGGTGCCGGCCCCCTACTGGACCACCTACCCGGAGGCGATCGCGCTGTCGGGCGGGGTCACGGTGCCGGTCCTGACCGACGAGAGCACCGGCTACCTGGCCTCGGTCGACGACCTGGAGGCGGCCAGGACCGAGCGGACCAAGGTGCTGCTGTTCGTGTCGCCGTCCAACCCGACCGGCGCGGTCTACCCGCCCGGGCAGGTGGCCGAGATCGGCCGCTGGGCCGCCGAGCACGGCCTGTGGGTGGTCACCGACGAGATCTACGAGCACCTGGTGTTCGGGGACGCGCGGTTTTCCTCGATGCCGGTGGTGGCGCCCGAGCTGGCCGACCAGTACGTGGTGCTCAACGGGGTGGCCAAGACCTACGCGATGACCGGCTGGCGGGTCGGCTGGATGATCGGCCCGGCCGACGTGATCAAGGCCGCCACCAACTTCGAGTCGCACGTGACCTCCAACGTCGGCAACGTGGCGCAGGCGGCGGCGCTGGCGGCGGTGTCCGGTGACCTGACCGCGGTGGCGGAGATGCGGGCGGCGTTCGACCGGCGGCGGCAGACGATGGCCCGGCTGCTGAACGAGATCCCCGGCGTGGTCTGCCCGGAGCCGCAGGGCGCGTTCTACTGCTACCCGTCGGTCAAGGGCCTGCTGGGCAAGGAGATCAACGGGCAGCGGCCGCAGTCGTCGGCCGAGCTGGCCGGGCTGGTGCTGGACGAGGCCGAGGTCGCGGTGGTCCCCGGTGAGGCGTTCGGGACCCCCGGCTACTTCCGGCTGTCGTGCGCGCTGGGCGACGCTGACCTGGAAGAAGGCGTGATGCGCATCGCCAAGCTGCTGGGCCAGGCACACTAGGCGGATGGCCCGTCCGCTCGACCAGCTCCCCAAGGCGCACCTGCACCTGCACCTGACCGGGGCGATGCGGCACTCGACCCTGGTCGACCTGGCCCGCCAGCACCGGGTGCACCTGCCCGCGGCCCTGGTCGAGGAGTGGCCGCCGACGCTGAGCGGGGCGGACGAGCGCGGCTGGTTCCGGTTCCAGCGGCTGTACGACACCGCCCGGTCGGTGCTGCGGACCCCGGACGACATGCGGCGGCTGCTGATGGAAATCGCCGAGGACGAGCGGGCCGAGGGCTCGGGCTGGCTGGAGATCCAGATCGACCCGTCCGGCTACGCGGCCCGCTTCGGCGGGCTGACCCCGACCGTCGAGCTGGCGCTGGACGCGGCGGCCGGGGCGAGCGCGGCGACCGGCGTCGGGGTGGCGGTGGTGATCGCGGCCAACCGGACCCGCCACCCGCTCGACGCCCGCACGCTGGCCCGGCTGGCGGTGCACTACGCGGACCGCGGGGTGGTCGGGTTCGGGCTGTCCAACGACGAGCGGCGGGGCCGGGCCGGGGACTTCGCGCCCGCGTTCCGGATCGCCGAACGGGGCGGCCTGCTGGCGGTGCCGCACGGCGGCGAGCTGGTCGGCCCGCCCAGCGTGCAGGCCTGCCTGGACGAGCTGCACGCGAACCGGATCGGCCACGGGGTGCTCGCGGCGCCGGACGAGATGCTGGTCAAGCGGCTGGCCAGCCAGGCGGTGACGCTGGAGGTGTGCCCGTCGTCGAACGTGGCGCTGGGCATCGCCGAGCGGACCCGGGACGTGCCGCTGCGGCAGCTGTTCGAGGCCGGGGTGCCGGTCGCGCTGGGGGCCGACGACCCGCTGCTGTTCGGCTCCCGGCTGGTGGCCCAGTACATCATCGCCCGCCGCCAGCACGGCTTCAGCGACCCCGAGCTGGCCGACCTGGCCCGGATGTCGGTGCTGGGCTCGGCCGCCCCCGGCGACGTCCGCGACCGGCTGCTGGCCGGGATCGACGCCTGGCTGGCGCAGGACTGAGCGGTTCCGCGGGGTCGGCCTCCCGTTCGTGGTGGCCAATTACGTTCCGGTACCCTGTCGAAATGTAATAGGGGGATGAACGGGAGGATCAGGATGACCGAGCCGACGTCTCCGCAGGTGCAGCTGGTCGTGGAGCTGACCACCCGGCCGGGGGCCCAGCCGGAGATGCGGGCGGCCGTCGAGCGGCTGGTCGACACCACCCACCAGCACGATCGCGGGGTGGTGCGCTTCGAGGTGGGCCTCGATCCGGACGATGACACCCGGGTGCTGGGCTACGAGATCTGGGCCTCCCAGGACGCGCTGGACGAGCACTCAGCCCAGGCGCACACCCGGGAGTTCCTGGCCCGGGCGCGCGAACTGGTCGTCGACCCGGCCACGCCGCTGCGGGTGAGCCGCTGGCAGCCGATCCACGCCGAGCAGCCGGCTGCGTACGGGGCCGGCCGGCGGGAGCAGGCCCGGCCGGCGGCTCCGCCGCCTGGTTTCACCAGCCAGCGGCGGTCCGTGGGCGACACCGAGCTGCACTACGTGATCGGCGGCGCGGGGACGCCGGTGGTGCTGGTGCACGGGTTCCCGGGCACCTGGTACGCCTGGCGGGAGGTCATGCCGCGACTGGCCGAGCGCCACACCGTGGTGGCCGTGGACCTGCGCGGGCTCGGGGATTCCGAGCCGGGGACGCAGCCGGCCGACACCGTCACCGACGCCGGTGACCTGCACGGGCTGGTCGCCGGGCTCGGGCTCGGGCCGGTGCGGCTGGCGGGCCAGGACTGGGGCGGGTCGGCCGCGTTCGCGTTCGCGGCCGCCCATCCGGACCAGGTGCGCCGGCTGGCCGTGCTGGAGGCGATGCCGGCCGGCCCGTGGACCGATCCAGGGTCCGGCGGTCCCTGGTTCGTGGGCTTCCACCAGCTGCCGGACCTGCCGGAGCGGATGGTGGCCGGGCGCGAGCGCGCCTACCTCGACTGGTTCTACCGCGCCTACTCCGCGACCCCCGGGGTGCCCGACCCGGCCGCGGTCGACGAGTACGTCCGCTGCTACTCCCGGCCGGGCGCGATGGCCTCCGCCTTCGCGCGCTACCGGGGCGTCGGCCGCCAGATCGAGCACAACACCAGGCAGCTGTCCCAGCCTCTCGGGAGGCCGGTCCTGGCGGTCGGCGGCGAGCGGGTCTTCGGCGCCGCGGTGGCCCAGAACCTGCGCCACGGGGCGTCCGAGGTACGCCAGGAGGTTCTGGCCGGTTGCGGGCACTACGTCAGCGAAGAGCGGCCCGCCGAACTGGCCGGCCTGCTGCTCAGCTTCTTCAACGAGAGCTGAACGCGCCCACCTGGACCGGCTCGATGTCGAGGGTGACGCCGAAGGCCTGGCGCACGCCGTCCTGGATCTGGCGGGCCAGCGCCAGCAGCCCCGCGGTGGTGGCGCCGCCCGGGTTGACCAGGGCCAGCGTGTGCTTGGTGGAGATCCGGGCGGCGCCCGGCGCCGGCCCGGTGTGGCCCTTGGTGAAGCCGGCGTGCTCGATCAGCCAGGCGGCCGGCACCTTCACGTGACCGTCGCCGGCCGGGTAGTGCGGCACCGGCCCGTCGTGGCGATCGGCCAGGGCCGCGAACTCC
Source organism: Actinomycetota bacterium (assembly GCA_019240215.1). Lineage (GTDB taxonomy): Bacteria > Actinomycetota > Actinomycetes > Streptosporangiales > Streptosporangiaceae > Bog-532. The sequence goes on from JAFAYQ010000065.1 coordinate 76,458, forward strand.
CCGTCGGTCAGCACCGGGTTGGTGAAGAACGAGCCGGCGCTGCGGGTGTCCGGGTCGCCCGCGTCCAGCACCATGCCCTTGCGCGCGCGCACCTTGAGCACGGCCGAGCGGGCCTCGCCCAGCGGCACCCGGTCGCCGGGGGCGGCCCCCAGCTCCTGGGCCAGGTCCGGGTAGCGGATCGGGGCGGACTGCGGCCCCCGGGTCAGCGCGAACGTCACCGCCAGGACCAGGTGCCGCCCGTCGCGCTTGAACCGGCTGGTCCGGTAGCCGAAGCCGCAGCCGGCGGCCGGGATGGCGGCCACCGCCCGCCGGTCGCGGTCCCAGGCCCGGACCGAGACGATCGTGTCCGCCACTTCCTGGCCGTAGGCGCCCACGTTCTGGATCGGGGTGGCCCCGGCCAGGCCGGGGATGCCGGACAGGCACTCCAGCCCGGCCAGGTCCTCGGCCACGCACCGGGCGACCACGTCGTCCCAGTTCTCGCCGGCCGCCACCGTCAGCCGGACGGTGCCGTCGTCCGGGCCCGGCCCGGCCCGGAAACCACGGGGGGCGACCCGGACCACGGTGCCGTCGAAGCCCTGGTCGGAGATGACCAGGTTGCTGCCGCCGCCCAGGATCAGCAGCGGGTCGCCGGCGGCGTCGGCGGTCTGGACCGCGTCGATCAGGCTGGCTTCGGAATCGGGTTCGAGCAGGGTGGCGGCGGGGCCGCCGAGGCCCAGGGTGGTGTAGGCGGCCAGCGGGACCTGGTGTGCGGGCCTGGTCAGGGCAGGACCACCACGGCGCGGGCCCGGGTCAGCACCTTGGTGTCGTTGGACCGGGCGACCAGCGCCAGCACGACCTTGTTGCCGTCCAGCTTCTCCTCGACGGTGCCGCCGATCACGATGGTGGCGCCCTGGTCGTCGTCGGGGACGACCACCGGGGAGGAGAACCGGACCCCGAACTCGACGACCGCGCCCGGGTCGCCGGCCCACTCGCTGGCGAACCGGCCCGCCTCGGCCATCGTGAACATGCCGTGCGCGATCACGTCGGGCAGGCCGACCGACCGGGCGATCCGCTCGTTGGTGTGGATGGGGTTGAAGTCACCCGAGGCGCCCGCGTACTTGACCAGGTCCAGCCGGGTGACCTGGTAGCGCTTGGGCTCCAGCTCGGTGCCGGTCTCAACGTCCGCGTACTTGACCACCGTTCCGCCTCTCGCCGTGGACCCCCGGGTGCTGTCGGCATCCCCCGATGCCGCTGCGTTCACGCTCCCCGCTCGACCAGCGTGGACAGGGCGGTGCAGACGTGCTCACCGCCGGTCGTGGTGATCTCGGTGCGGGTGGTCAGCATGGTCATCGTGCGGCGGGGCGTGATGTCGGTGATCGTGGTCTGCGCGACCACCACGTCGCCCGCGTGCAGCGGCCGGGCATGCTCGAACCGCTGCTCGCCGTGCACGACCATCGAGTAGTCGAGGCCGAGCTCGTCGTCGGCGATCGCGTGCCCACTGCTGGCCATCGTGATCACGATGGCGAACGTGGGCGGCGCGATGACGTCCGGGTAGCCGGCCGCCTGAGCGGCCGCGCGGTCCCGGCAGAGCGGACTGAGATCACCGATGGCTTGCGCGAACTCGGCGATCTTGACCCGGCTGACCTCGTACGGCTCCGACGGCGGGAACGTGCGCCCCGCGAAGTCCGGGTTGACCGGCATCTGCGGACTAGCGGGTCTCGCGGTGCGGCTGGTGGCAGCGGCAGTTCGGGCAGTACTTCTTGAGCTCGAGCCGGTCGGGGTCGTTCCGCCGGTTCTTCTTGGTGATGTAGTTGCGGTGCTTGCACTCCTGGCAAGCCAGCGTGATCTTGGGCCGGACGTCGGTGGCAGCCACGCGAAGTGCCTCTCTCGTTGTTGCGTCAAGACAGCAGAACAGCGCACTAGACGCCGTTCTTGTTCCCGGGTCCCCCGCGGCCGAAGGCCGCATCGGGGGTCCGGGGGGTCGTCCCCCCGGGTAAATACTGAAACACGCCGAAGATGATCAAAGATCATCAAGCAGCGTGATCCGTAGCGGAGGCCGGACTTGAACCGGCGACACAACGATTATGAGCCGTTTGCTCTGCCTGACTGAGCTACTCCGCCGCGCAGCCTGAAATAAAGGCCGCGTGCTAGGTTACCCGATTCTTGGCGCGCAGGGTGACCGGCGCCAGGTACTCGCGCTCGAACGACCGCTGCCACCAGGCTCCGGTCGCCCGCAACTCCGGCCAGCTGGTGTAACGGTACCGGTACAGCTGGGCCCGGACCCAGACCGGCGGGGCGTCCGCGAACGGGTTCGACCGCAGCAGCCGCAGCACCGGGGCCTCCCCCGCCAGCAGCGCCTGCAGGAAGCCCGGCAGCCAGGGCTCGGCGTAGCGGGGCGACAGCGCCGCGAACCACATCAGCCAGTCCAGCCGCAGGTGGTAGGGCGCGAACTGGCGCGGGCGGCGGTGCGGCTCGCCCGGTTTGCCGCGGAACTGGTACTCGCGCCACTCGCTCGCCCCGGTGGGGGCCGGGTCGCCGGTGCCCTCGATCACGATCTCGTACCGGCGCCGGGTGATGCCGCCGAACGCGCCGTAGGTGTTGACCAGGTGCAGCGGGTCGAAGCTGGAGTTCATCAGCTGGTCCCGGGAGATCAGGTTGCGGGCCGGCTGCCAGCTCAGCACCACCACCAGCGCGGTCGCCGCCAGCACCAGGCCTTCGTACCAGCCGGGGGCGGCCGCCGGCCGGGGCGCGGTCAGCCCGGGCAGCACCAGCCGGGCGGTGTGGTCGTCGAACACCGACAGCGCGAGCACGATCGTCAGCCAGTTCAGCCAGGCGAAGTTGCCCGAGGCGACCAGCCACAGCTGGGTGACGATGATGACCGCGGCCGCCACGCTGGCCACCGGCTGGGGCGCGAACAGCACGAACGGCACCACCAGCTGGGCGAAGTGGTTGCCGAGGACCTCGGCCCGGTGCAGCCGGTCCGGCAGGTGGTGGAAGAACCAGCTGAACGGGCCGGGCATCGGCTGGGTCTCGTGGTGGTAGCGCAGGCAGGTCAGGTTCCGCCAGCAGCGGTCACCGCGCATCTTGATCAGCCCGGCCCCGAACTCGAGCCGGAAGATCAGCCAGCGCAGCAGCCACATGACCAGCACCGGCGGCCCGCTGTGGTCGTTGCCGGTGAAGATGGCCAGGAACCCGACCTCGGCCAGCAGCGACTCCCAGCCGAAGCCGTACCAGGTCTGGCCGACGTTGAGGATCGACACCTGCAGCGCCCAGGGCAGCGCCCACAGCAGCATCGCCGCCCACAGCGGGACCAGGTCGGCCAGGCCGGCCGCGAGCCCGGCCGCCAGCAGCACCCCGCCCCAGCAGGTGGCGGCGAAGAACCGGTCCGAGTAGTGCAGCTGGAACAGGCTGGGCGCCTGCCGGAACCCGGTCCGGGCCGTGTAGCGCGGGATCGGGGTCAGCCCGCCGGTGCCCAGCAGCCCGCGGAACTGGCGGGCGGCGGCCAGGAAGGCGACCAGGTAGATGACGGCCAGGCCACGCTGGAAGGCCAGGCGGCCAAGCCAGTCGCCGGAAGCGGTGAACCACTGCACGGTGTCTGCCAAACCAGCTCGCCTCGTTCAGTCCAGCGGCGGCGCCGGGCGGCCGAACACCCGGCGCAGGGCGGCCGCGGCCGCGTGGTAGCCGCACATCCCGTGCACCCCGGGGCCGGGCGGGGTGGCGGCCGAGCACAGGTAGAGGGACCGGTCCGGGGTGGCGTAGGGCACCGGCTTGAGCACCGGCCGGAACAGCAGCCGGAACTGGTCGCAGCGGCCGACCGCGATGTCGCCGCCCGCGTAGTTGGGGTTGCGGGCGGCCAAGGCCGCGGGCGCGGTCACCGCCCGGGCCAGCACCAGGTCGCGGAACCCGGGCGCGAACCGCTCGAGCTGGTCCTCGATCGCCGCGGTGTGATCCTCCGGCCAGCCGTTCGGCACCTGGCAGTACACCCAGAACGTGTGCTGGCCGGCCGGGGCCCGGCTGGGGTCGAACAGCGTCGGCTGCGAGGTGATCAGGAACGGCCGGTCGGGGGCGACCCCCCGGTGGACCGCCCGCAGCGCCGCCCCGATCTCGGGCAGGGTGCCGCCCACGTGCACGGTCCCGGCCCGGCGGGCGGCCGCCGCCGTCCACGGGACCGGGCCGGCCAGCGCGTAGTCGAGCTTGAACACCCCCGGCCCGCGCGGGTAGCGGCGCAGCCGCCGGGAGTAGGCGGGCGGCAGCCGGGCGCCGGCGATCGCGGCCAGGTGCTCGGGCGAGGTGTCGAACAGGTAGGCGCGGGCGGCGGGCAGATCGCCCAGCGCCCGCACCGGGTGCCCGGTCCTGATCGTGCCGCCCAGCGAAGTCAGCAGGCGGGCCAGCGCGTCCGACAGCGCCTGGGTGCCGCCCGCCGGGATCGGCCAGCCGACCGCGTGGGCGGCCAGCGCGAACATCAGCCCGATGCCGCCGGTCACCGGCGCGCTGAGCGGCGCGGTCACGTGGGCGGCCATCCCCGCCAGCAGTGCCCGGGCCTGGTCGCCGCGGAACCAGCGGGCCAGCACGGCGGCCGGGGCGGCCGCGTAGAGGCCGAAGGCGGCCAGCACCAGCGGGTGGGGCGGCAGCCCGTCCAGCGGCGCCCGCAGCACGGCCGGGGCCAGTTCGTCCCAGTAGCCGCCGAACGGGCCGACCAGCTGCTGGTAGGCGCGGGCGTCGGGGCCGAGCGAGGCCGCCGTCTCGGCCACCGAACGGGCCAGGGTGGCGGCCGACCCGTCCGCCAGCGGGTGGGCCAGCGGCAGCTCGGGATGGATCCAGGTCAGCCCGTGATCGGCCAGCGGCCAGGACCGGAACAGCGGCGAGCCGGCCGCCAGCGGGTGGACGGCCGAGCAGGGGTCGTGCCGGAAGCCGGGCAGCGTCAGCTCCTCGGTCCGGGCCCCGCCGCCGACGGTCTCGGCCGCCTCGTAGACCACGACCTCCAGGCCGGCCTGGGCCAGCGTGATCGCCGCGGCCAGCCCGTTGGGCCCCGCGCCGACCACCACCGCGTCCATTGGCATCGGTTACCCTGCCCGGGCCGGCCCAACCTCATCGCCGGGATCACCGGACGGGCCGCGCCCGTCCAGAAGCGGCTGGCGGGGATCCCAGCGGGTGCCGACCGCGGCGTCCCGGCGCTGCCGGGCCAGGGCCGACAGCGCCTCCAGGACCACCCGGTTGGCCAGCGCGGCGGTGATGTCGGCGTGGTCGTAGGGCGGCGCCACCTCGACCACGTCGAGGCCGGCCACCGGCAGCTCGTAACAGATGCGGCGGACGGCGTCGAGCAGCTGGCGGGCGCTCAGGCCGCCGGGCTCGGGGGTGCCGGTGCCGGGCGCGTGGGCCGGGTCGCAGACGTCGATGTCGACCGACAGGAACACCCCGTCGCACTCGTCGGTGGCGATGGCGAACGCCTCGCTCAGGCACTCGGCCAGCCCGCGGGCGCCGATCTCGGTCATCTCGTAGGAGCGCATCCGCTGCTCGGCCATCCAGCCCAGCGTCTCCGGCTCGGGCCAGTAACCGCGCAGCCCGATCTGGAGGAACCGGTCGCCGCGGACCGCGCCCGACTCGATCAGCCGCCGCATCGGCTGGCCGTGCCCGATCAGCGAGCCGAACTCGCTGTCGCCGGTGTCGGCGTGGGCGTCGAAGTGGATCAGCGACACCCGGCCCTGGCCGACGTGCTGGGCCACCCCGGCCGCGTCCGGCCAGGTGACGGTGTGGTCGCCGCCCAGGATCAGCGGCAGCGCACCGTGGCGGGTCACCTCGTACACGCAACGCTGCAGGTCGCGGACCGACCGGGCGGCGTCGCCGGAGAACATCTCCACGTCCCCGGCGTCGTAGACGCGCAGGTCGCGCAGGCCGTCGGTGCGCAGCGCGAGCGAGGGCCGGGAGCCGTCGTGCGGCAGGTAGTCGGTCTGCCGGATGAACTGGGGGCCGAACCGGGCGCCGGACCGGTAGGAGGTCCCGCCGTCGAACGGCGCCCCGATGATGACCACGTCGGCGTCCGCGTAACTGGCCGGGTCGGCCCAGTCGCAGCGGTCCACGCCCAGGAACGTGATGTCGGGGCCGAACTGAGGTCCGTAGCGCGCCATGATCCAGTTGTACTCCCGGCCGGGCCAGCCGCCAGTCCAGCGCGCGGAACACGACAAGTTCGCACACAATATGGACCTTCGGCCCTGCCGGTGCGCCGCTGAGCCCCGCATGCTGGTTCTCCAGGCAGCCTGCGAAGCAGGACCGCGCGACCTTTTAATTATATTTAAAGGGCCGATCGGGCGACGGGGCCAAAGGTACGGCGGGGGGACAGATGGTCATGAGCGAACCGGCCCGGACCTGGCGGGTACACACCACCACCGGCTTCACCACCGACCACCGGTCCATGGCGACCGCGTTCGAGCAGGTCAAGGCCGTCCACCGGTACGGGCTGGCGGCCGCCGTCTACCGCTGGGGCAACGGCCGCTGGGAGCTGTACCGGCACCTGGAGCCGCCGGCCGAGCCGGCCGCGGCCAGCGAGGACAACTGGCCGTTCTGACCTGAGCGGCGCCGGTGTGCTAAGCCCTGGAGACATGGACACCGGCCCCCGGCGGCTGCTGGAGACCATGCCGCTGCACGCGATCACCGCGACCTACGGCGAGGACGGCCTGCGGGAGCGGTTCGCGGCCGAGATCGCCTCGTTCCCGGCCGCCGACCGGCCGCGGCTGACTGAAGCGCTGGCGCTGGCCGCCCGGCTGCACGCCGGCGACCGCCGCCAGAGCGAGCCGTACGTCAACCACCTGCTGCGGGTGGCGATCCGGATCATGACCTACTACGGGGTGCGCGATCCCGACGTGGTGGTGGCCGCGCTGCTGCACGACAGCGTCGAGGACCACGCGGCCGAGCTGGCGGCCGACGGGACCGCGCCGTCGGCCCAGACCGAGCTGGCACTGGCTGAGCTGGGGCGGCGGTTCGGGCCGCGGGTGGCCGAATTGGTCGGGGCGGTGACCAACCCCGAGTACGAGCCGGGCCGCGACCGGCGCCTTCAGTACCGCGACCACGTGGCCGCCAGCCTCGACGCCTCGCCGTGGGCGCGGGTGATCAAGGCGTCCGACTTCACCGACAACGGGGCCGGCCTGATCCACACCACCGGGCCGCGGGTCCCCGAGCTGGCCCGCAAGTACGTCCTGCTGGTGCCGGTGCTGCGGGAGCTGATCGACCGGCCCGACACCCCGCTGGCCGAGCCCGCCCGCCAGCGCATCCGGGCGCAGCTGGGCCGGGCGGCCGAGCGGTTCGCCGCCATCCTGCCGCCGGACGGGACGCCGGGCCAGGACAACGTTGGAGCGGAGTCCCCTCCGGATAACTGAGACACCTCCGTTAGGCTGAATCAATCCTGGCTGGAGGGAGTATGTGTGAGCATTCTCGGCACCCGCGTGCAGCGCAAAGAGGACCCGGGTTTTCTGACCCGCGGCGCTGTCTACACCGAGGACGTCCAGGACGACCGGCTGACCGGCGCCTGCCACGTGTTCTTCGTGCGCTCACCGATCGCGCACGCGCGGATCAACTCGATCGACCTGGACGCGGCCCGGGAGGCGCCGGGGGTGATCGCCGCCTACACCGCTGACGATTTCGCGGACACCCCCGAGATCAAGCCGATGGCCGCCTTCATCAGCCAGGACATGACCCAGCCGCTGCTGGCCAAGGACGTGGCCCGGTACGCGGGCGAGCCGGTCGCGGTCATCGTCACCGAGCAGGCCTACCAGGGCGAGGACGCGGCCGAGCTGGTCGACGTGGACTACGACCCGCTGCCGGTGGTGGTCGACATGGGCGACGCCGCCGGCGACGACGCCGAGCGGCTGTTCCCGGCGGCCGGCACCAACGTGGCGGCCACGTTCGGCGACCCGGCCAAGTTCGACCCGGCCCTGTTCGACGGCTGCGACGCCGTCGTCACCCAGACGATCGAGAATCAGCGGGTGGCGCCGGCCCCGATGGAGTCGCGGGCGGCCGCCGCCGCCTGGGGCGACGACGGGCGGCTGACCGCCTGGATCCCCAACCAGGGCGCCCAGGGCACCAAGGCGTCGCTGGCGGCCATGCTCGGCCTCGACCCGGCCCGGGTCCGGATCATCACCCCGGCCGTCGGCGGCGGGTTCGGCGCCAAGTTCGGGGCCGACCCCGAGCACGGGCTGGTGTGCCTGGTCGCCCAGCAACTGGGGCGGCCGGCCCGCTGGTCGGAGACCCGCAACGAGAACCTGGCGGGCATGACCCACGGCCGCGCGCAGCGGCAGACGATCACGATCGGCGGCCGCCGGGACGGCACCGTGCTCGGCTACCGGCTCGAGGTCATCCAGGACTGCGGCGCCTACCCGAAGATCGGCACGATCCTGCCCTCGCTCACGATCTTGATGACGCCCGGCCCTTACGGCTTCCCCAAGGCGGAATCGGCGGCGGTGGCGGTGGTGACCAACACCGTCCCGATCGGCGCCTACCGGGGCGCGGGGCGGCCGGAGGCGACGGCCGCCGTCGAGCGGGCCATGGACCTGTTCGCGGCCGAGATCGGGATGGACCCGGCCGAGGTCCGGCGCAAGAACCTGCTGCCCAAGTTCAACGAGCCGCACAAGACCGCGTTCGGGGCGGTCTACGACACCGGCGACTACGAGGCCGCGCTGAACCAGGTGCTGGCGGCCGCCGACTACGCCGGCCTGCGCGAGGAGCAGGGCAAACGGCGCGCGGCGGGCGAGACCGTGCAGCTCGGGATCGGCGTGTCCTGCTACGTGGAGATAACCGGCGGCGGCTCGGAGTCGGGCCCGCCCAGTGAGAACGGCACCGTCGAGGTCCACCCGGACGGCACCGCCACCATCTTGACCGGGACCTCCCCGCACGGGCAGGGCCACGAGACCGTGTGGGCCATGCTGGCCAGCGCCGAGCTCGGCATCCCGGTCGACAAGATCACCGTCAAGTGGGGCGACACCGACCTGATCCCCGAGGGCGGCGGCACCGGCGGCTCCCGCAGCCTCCAGCAGGGCGGCGCCGCCGTCCGCCAGGCCTCGCTGGAGCTGATCGAGGTGGCCCGCGAGCGGGCCGCCAACCAGCTCGAGGTGAGCGAGGGCGACCTCGAGTTCGACGTCGCCCTCAGCCAGTTCGCGGTGGCCGGCGACCCCGACGTCGCGGTCCCGCTGGCCGACCTGGCCGAGACCGAGCGGCTGTTCGTGCGCTCGGTGTTCAGCGCGCCGGGGCCGACGTTCCCGTTCGGCTCGCACGTGGCGGTGACCGAGGTCGACACCGAGACCGGCAAGGTCAAGCTGCGCCAGATGATCACCGTCGACGACGCCGGCACGGTGGTCAACCCGCTGCTGGCCGAGGGCCAGCGGCACGGCGGCATCGCCCAGGGCGCCGCCCAGGCGTTCCTCGAAGAAGTGGTCTACGACGCCGACGGCAACCTGCTGACCGCCACCTTCGCCGACTACCCGTTCCTGTCGGCGACCGAGGTGCCCAGCTTCCAGCTGTCCGACATGGCCACCCCGACCAGCTACAACCCGCTGGGGGCGAAGGGGATCGGCGAGGCCGGCACGATCGGCGCCACCCCGGCCGTGCAGAGCGCGGTGGTGGACGCGGTCAGCCACCTGGGCGTTCGCCACATCGACATGCCCACCTCGCCGCAGCGGGTATGGCGGGCGATGCAAGTGGCCCGAGCGGCCCGGCCCGCGGAGGAGAAGGAGAAGGCGTGAAAGTTCAGCTCACGGTCAACGGCGAGGCACGCGCGGACGACGTCGAGCCGCGGCTGCTGCTGGTGCACTACCTGCGCGAGGTGCTGGGGCTGCGGGCGGCCAACGTCGGCTGCGACACGACCTCGTGCGGCGCCTGCACGGTGCTATTGGGCGGCCGGTCGGTCAAGTCCTGCACGGTGCTGGCCGTCCAGGCCGACGGGGCGCAGGTCACCACCGCCGAGGGGCTGGCCACCGGCGGGGAGCTGCACCCGGTGCAGGCGGCCTTCCGGCAGGAGCACGGCCTGCAGTGCGGGTTCTGCACCCCGGGGATGGTGATGGCGGCGACCGGGTTGCTGTCCGAGAACCCGCACCCGACCGAGGCCGAGGTCCGGGAGGGGCTGGAAGGTAACTTCTGCCGCTGCACCGGCTACCACAACATCGTCCGGGCGGTGCTGGCCGCCGCGGGCCAGCTCGATGGGGAAGGCGCGCTGGAGCAGGAGGTGGCGCAGTGATCCCGGCGCCGTTCGACTACGTGCGGGCCACCTCGGCCGGGCACGCGCTGGAGCTGCTGACCGAGCACGGCGACGAGGCCAAGCTGCTGGCGGGCGGGCACTCGCTGCTGCCGATGATGAAGCTGCGGCTGGCGGTCCCGTCGGTGCTGATCGACATCGGGTCGCTGGACGAGCTGGCCGGCATCGCGGTCGACGGCGACGACCTGGTCATCGGGGCCACCACCCGGCACGCCGACGTGGCCGCCTCCGACCTCGTCCGGGCCGAGGCGCCGCTGCTGGCCTGGTCGGCCGCCCAGGTCGGCGACCCCCAGATCCGGCACCGGGGCACGATCGGCGGTTCGCTGGCCCACTCCGACCCGGCCGCCGACCTGCCGATGGCGCTGACCGCGCTGGGCGGCTCGATGGAGCTGGCGGGGCCGAACGGGCCGCGCACGGTGGCGGCCGACGACTTCTCCGCGGGCTACTTCGAGACCGCGATGGAAGAGGACGAGCTGCTGACCGCGGTCCGGATTCCGCGACGACCGGGCGAGCCCTGGGGGTACCAGAAGTTCACCCGCCGGGCCAACGACTGGGCCATCGTCGGCGTCGCCACCGTGGCCGGGCGGGTGGCGCTGGCCAACATGGGGGCGCGGCCACTGCGGGCGACCGCCGTGGAGGAGGCGCTGGCGGGCGGGGCTTCGGTAAGCGATGCGGCCGCGCTGGCGGCCGAGGGCACCGAGCCGGGCGAGGACATCCACGCCGACCGGGAGTACCGGCAGCACCTGGCCCGGGTACTGACCAGGCGGGCGCTGGAGGGCCGGACCGGCTGAGCCGGTCCGGCTAGGCCGGTGTCGATCACCGGGTCGCCAGGAGCTTGAAACGCTTGATACCTAGGCTTACAAAGCCTAGAGTTGCACAGTATGAACCGGGAACGACTCAAGGGTCATCTGGACCTGTTGCTGCTGTCGGTGCTCGCGGCCGGCCCGGCCCACGGGTACGTGATCATCACCAAGCTCCGCGAGCGCAGCGGGGGCGCGTTCGACCTGCCGGAAGGCACCGTCTACCCGGCCCTGCACCGGCTGCAGAAGGCGGGGCTGCTGGACAGCTCGTGGACCGACGCCGAGGGCCGTCCGCGCCGGGTCTACGCGCTGACCACCCAGGGGGCGGCCGCCCTGGCCGACGGCACCACCGAGTGGCGGCGCTTCGCCACCGGCGTGCAGGCGGTGCTGGGGTGGCAGGCGTGACCGGGCGGGAGCCGGGTCGCGAGCCGGTCGAGCAGTACCTGGGCGAGCTGCGGCACCGCCTCCGGGTGCGTGACGCCGGCCTGATCCTGGCCGAGGCCGAGGACCACCTGCGCGAGGACGTCGCGGCTGGCCGGGCATCCGGCCTCAGCGAACGGGAGGCACAGCTGGCGGCGATCTCCAGCTTCGGCTCGGTCCGCTCGGTGCTGCGCGCCCACCAGCCCCGCTGGCGGCGAGCGGCCGAGTGGCTGGCCAGCCCGGCGCTGGCGGTGCCCAAGCTGGTGGGGCTGTTCCTGGTCGCGGTCATCGTCCCCGGTCAGGTGGGCCTGGTGACCGTCCTGCTGCGGCATACGTTCGTGCCGCCGGATCGGGTGCTGGTCTCGCACTTTCTGCCGGGGCTGGTGGGGCTGGCGCTGCTCTACGGCAGCCGGCTGGCGCGCCGCCGTCGCGCTCGCTCGGGCGCACCTGCCCGGGTGGCGCGCCCAACCCGGTTCGCGGCGGGCGCGGTCCTGTTGTTCGGGGCGGCCGGCCTGGTCCTGGTCGGCTTCGGGGCGGCGGGCGCGATACCGCTGATCGCGCCGACGACCGTCGCCTGCCTGGCGCTGGCGGCCGGCTACGCGATCCGGCTGGGCACCCTGCGCCGCCAGCGCCGGGCGGCCTGAGCCGGAGTGCCTCCGCCGCGGGGTACGGGCTGACATGCTGGGGCGGACGGCGATCACGAGGAGCCCGCATGTCCCAGTCTTCCTTCCAGCCCACGCCGCTGACCGCCGAGGAGCGGGCCCGGGCCGAGGTGAGCCTGGTCCCCTACGTGACCGAGGCCCTGACCGCCCAGGGGCGCTGGCGGGCAAGCGACGGGCGTCCGGAGCTGACCGAGTTGTACCAGCAGGTCGCCCGCCGGGTCGGCGAGCGGTTGCGGCGGCCGGTGATCAGCTACAGCGACGGCCGCGAGACCGTCATCACGTTCGGGGTTGAGGCGGACGCTGAGCTGGACCGCTCGGCTCCTCGCCGTCCTGCGGTGACCTGAGCAGAGGGATCCCGGCCCCGAGCGGGACCGAGGCCGGCAGCATGATCTCGGACTGATGCTGGGCGACCGTCCGGCCCTCGATGGCGACGCTGCCGCTGGCGTCGCAGCGCCCGAGCTGCAGGGCGGCCAGGCGGCCGGCCCGGACGGTGGCGGCCACCGCTTCGAGCTCGAGCACCAGCGACAGCACCATGGCCAGGGTGGCGACCTGCTGGCCGTTGACCACCACCTTGATCACCGGCTGATGCTGGAAGTCGACCTCGTGCTGGACCAGCTCGACCAGTTCGGTGACGCCGGGTTCGCCGAGGGTGCGGCCCGCCGCCTCGCGCAGCTCCTTGAAGCTGCACAACGCGTCGACGATGAGCTGGACCGGGTTCAGGTCGGTCAGCTCGGTGGTGATCCGTTCGACCTCGCGCACCGCCTGCGTCCGGGCGACGTCGGTGAAGCCGGTGAGCTGGCGGCGGACGTCGTCGGCGACGCCGCTGGCCTCCAGCGCGGTGGCGACGTCAGTCCCGCTGAACAGGAATCCTGGTGATCCTGACGGCTGGCCCGCTGGTGCCGTCGTCATCTCGCACCCCCTTTTCGATCCGCGGTGGGCTGGGCTGCTGGTGCAGTTCGATGCGCATGGTGCGGCCGGGCCTGCCCGGCCGGTTCCGCAGCCGCGGCTGCGGCTGGGTGTCGTCGAGCCGGGCGTAGACCTGGGAGTCGGCGATCCCGGGGTGTCCGGGCCCGGGCGGCCCGGGCCCGGGCGGCGGTGACCGCCGGCGCCGCCGCCACAGCAGGTACACCACCCCAGCCAGTATCACCAGCACCACGAGCACCAGCAGGCCGGCACCGGGCCCGAGGGAGCTGTGGTGCGAGACGACGACCGCGTGGCCGGTGGCCGAGGCGGACGGGCTGGCCGACGCGGTCGTCGGCGGCGCCGTGGTCGGCGGCGCGGTGGTGGACTGGCTGCCACCCGGCGGGGGCGTGGTCGGCGGGGCGGTGGTGACGGTCGGGCTCGGGGACGCGGTCGGGGTGAAGCCCGAGCCGACGACCGTCACCAGCGTCCCCGGCCGGGCTTCCGTCGGCCGCAGGCGGATCGTCGGCTGACCGGCGGCCGCCCCCGGTCCGGCCGGGCGCCGGGCGACGATCCAGGCGGACAGCCGGGGCGTGACCGGCGGCGCCGTCGACAGATTGGCCGGCAGATCCGTGAACGAGGCATAGCCGCACACCGAGGGCTCGGCGCCCAGGCAGGCTTCGATCGCGATCGAGGTGGCGGCTCCCCCGGCGATCACCGTCGGCGCGGTGAAGGAGCCGTTCAGGGCACCGCCGGCGCCGACGTTGCAGGTCTCGGTGAGCTGGGCGCTGGTGCTGGTGATCGAGCAGCTGCCGGTCTGGCCGAAGGCGGCCGTCCGCGGCAGCACGATCAGCAACATCGGCCCTAGCAGCACCATCATCAGTGCCACGAGCCGGAGTGGCCACCGTGACTGAAGTGACCAGTGTGACTGTCGGGGCGAATGTGATGCCGGGGGTGGCTGTGACTTTGGGCGCGGCTGTGAGCATGGTGACTGCCGTGCCTGTGCACACTTCGCCGACATCACCCTGCCCCAGCCGCCGCTCTCCCCGTCAGTCTTTCCTTACTGACGCGGAGTGGCTATAGGGCGGTTTGATACGGAGCCGGGTAAATGGCGCTCAGGACTCGTCGACCACCAGGACGAGCTTGGCGCGGACGTGGCCGTGCTCGCTGACCCGCTGGGCCTCGGCCACGTCGGCCAGCGGGAAGGTCTGCACGTCGGGGCGGCGGAAGCGGCCGGACTCGATCAGGTCGCCGATGTCGTTCAGGACGTGGAGGGCCCGGCCGGACTCGCCGCTGCTGAACCGGACGCCGTACTTCTGGGCGCCCAGGAAGTCGGCCACGGTGACCACGTGGTCGGCGCCGCCGGCCAGGTCGATGAGGTCGGGCAGCACGCCGCTGCCCGCCACGTCGAGGGCGAGGTCGACGCCGCCGGGGGCGAGCGCCCGGACCCGGCCGGCCATGCCGTCGCCGTAGGCGACCGGCTCGGCCCCCAGCGAGCGCAGGTAGTCGTGGTTCCTGTGGCTGGCGGTGCCGATCACCCGGGCCCCGCGGGCCACCGCCAGCTGCACGGCGGCCCCGCCGACGCTGCCGGACGCGCCGTTGATGAGCACGGTGCGGCCGCTGGTGACCCCGAGCTGGTCGAGCGCCCGGGTGGCGGTCTCGACCGCGGCCGGCAGCGCGGCCGCGTGCGCGAAGTCGAGCGACGGCGGGATCGGCGCGTACCAGCCGAGCACGGCCAGCTCGGCCTGGGCCGCCCCGTCGGCCGAGAACCCGTACACCCGGTCGCCGACCACCACGTCGGTGACCCCGTCACCGAGCTCGTCGACGACGCCGGCTGCCTCGTAGCCCAGGGTCTGCGGCAGCTCGGAGTCCATCAGCCCCTGGCGCTTCTTCCAGTCGCTGGCGTTCACCCCGGCCGCCCGCACCGCGATCCGGACCTCGCCCGGTCCCGGCTGCGGGTCGGGCAGGTCGGCGATCTCGAGGACCTCGGGCCCCCCGAACTGGCGGAAGCGCACTGCCTTCATCGCTGGCTCCGATCTCGGCCCCGGCCTGGTGCGCGCACCAGTCTGCCAGGCCGGTTGACCAGCCCGGAGATCACCGGGTCGCCAACCCGTTTGATCCCCTTTAAAAATTGAACATACGATATAACTTGACATTGCCCAGCGGAGTGGGAAGAGCAGACCATGACGCGTTCCGGCGTTGAGCAGCTCGACGATGCGTTCGCCCAGGACCCGTACCCGGTCTACGAGCGGCTGCGGGCGGCGGGGCCGGTCAGCCGGGCGATGATGCCGGGCGGGCAGCCGGTCTGGGTGATCACCTCCTACCCGGCCGCGCGGGCCGCGCTGGCCGACCCGCGGCTGGTCAAGGACTGGCGCCAGCTGTTCGGGCAGGGCGGCGGGGACCAGGGCGGGTTCGCGGCGCTGGACGCGCACATGCTCAACACCGATCCGCCCGATCACACCCGGCTGCGGCGGCTGGTCAGCCAGGCGTTCACCGCCCGGCGGGTCAGCGGGCTGCGGCCGCGGGTCACCGAGATCACCACCGGGCTGCTGGACGCGATGGCGGGCGAGCGCGAGGTCGACCTGCTGGCCACGTTCGCGTTCCCGCTGCCGATCACCGTGATCTGCGAGCTGCTCGGCATCCCCGGCCACGACCGGGACGACTTCCGGGCCTGGACCCAGGCGATCTTGTCCCCCGACGAGACGACCGACTCGCCGGACCGGGCGGCGGCGGCGATGACCAGCTACTTCACCGCGCTGATGGCGAACAAGCGCGCGCACCCGGCCGACGACCTGCTGTCGGCGCTGATCGCCGCCCACGACGACGGCGACCGGCTCAGCGAGCCCGAGCTGCTCGGCATGATGTTCCTGCTGCTGGTGGCCGGGCACGAGACCACCGTCAACCTGATCGGCAGCGGCACGCTGGCCCTGCTGACCAGCCCGGGCGAGCTGGCCCGGCTGCGGGCCGACCCGTCGCTGCGGCCGGGCGCGGTCGAGGAACTGCTCCGCTACACCAGCCCGGTCAACCACGCCACCTTCCGCTTCACCGCCGAGCCGGTCGAGCTGGGCGGCACCCGCATCCCGGCCCGCGAGCCGGTGCTGGTCGCGATCGGTTCGGCCAACCGCGACCCGGACCGCTACCCCGCCCCCGACCGGCTCGACCTCGGCCGGGACGCCGGCGGGAGCCTGGCGTTCGGCCACGGCATCCACTACTGCCTGGGCGCCCCGCTGGCCCGGATGGAAGGCGAGATCGCGCTGGGCGGGCTGCTGGAACGGTTCCCGGACATCACGCTGGCGGTGCCGGCCGAGACGCTGCGGTGGCGGTCGAGCACGCTGATCCGCGGGCTGCAGACGCTACCGGTCCGGCTCGGCTGACCGCTCGGACACTCTGGCTGTCGCTAAGAGCTTTCCGCCGAAAGCACACGGTGCAGCGCGTCCACCAAACCGCCACGGACCCGGCCTACCGCCTCGTCTGTATTCAGCATTGCGGCGATGGCCGAGAAGACCGGCGCATCGGCGGGCAGGCCTCCGATTCCGTAGGTGGCTGCCATCCTCATGTGTTCAGATCCATGCCGGAAAAATCGGAGACACAGGTCCCTCGCTTCCGGGCTGCTCACCCGGAGCGATCCCAGCGCCCCCATGCCTTGCCATGCATCGTCAAGCGCTTCATCCTTAGGCGCTTCGCCTGTTGGTGCTTCGATAAGGAGCGGCGTCAGTGCCTCAACCAGCCGTTGTGCGGTAGAGCATCGCCAGTCGGCTGTGGTCTCGGCGCACTGAATAAGAGTCTCGATCGCGCCAACTCGGCGGGACATCGACCCGTCGGAGGCGGCGATTGACTCAAGCTGCTCGATCTGTCCAGGCTTTAGCCCAGACAGCCGCACTGATGCCGCAAGTACCCATGGCAACGTCGGAAGGTCCCCGTCGGCGGCCAGTACCTGCAATCGGGCTACGACCTCTGGCGATCGAGTGGCGTAGGTACTGAGGTAACTCTGCGCCCAGCCGCACAGGATCGGCGCCTCGCCGCTAAGTATCGCGAGCATCGCCTCAACGACTTCGGCCTCGCCGCCACCCAGCCGGTGAAGTGCGTATGCGGGCCAACTGCGACTGCCCGCGCTGATCTGCTGGTCAAGCACCATTCGGATCAGGCTTTGGCGGACTTCAATGGAGTTCTCACCGAGCCAGCCGAGGCCAGTGGCGGCCGCCCCTCGCAAGCGTTCGGAGTTCGACTCATCATTGACCCAGGAAAGGTACGCCTGACGGACTTTTTCTCGCGACGGGCCGCCACTGGCGAAAAAGCCAACGAGTTCGGCTGTGGTGTAGGGCAAGCGAAAATATTGATCTTCAGAATCCCGCTCAACGGCTCGCGGCGATATTGAGTCAAGAAGGCTCTCAATTTGAGTCGGCCCGCAGTGGAGATCGACGTCAAGATCTCTGACAGCTAGTGCCGCCGGGTCGGCGATTTCAGCGCTACTTGACACGATTATTTCGACAAGCGCGTCCCGGGCAAGGTTTACATCCCCGACAAGCGCTTCGGCGCAGAACTGCTCAGCCCGGGTACGATCATCAGCCGAGTCCCTGAGTGACTGACGGGCCAGATCAGCCATGGGTGTATCTCGCCAGGAACGCAAAACGCGGCTCGCGGCCTGAGCGGTCATATAGCCCGCTTCAAGGCGATCCGAAGTGCAGACTGCGAGTACTCGCTTTATCACCCTGGTAACGAACTCATCTGTCAGATCCGATACAAGGGCCGGGCTCTCACCCATGACCTCTCCGACGATCAGGAGATCCCGGTGGAGCCATTCTTCATGCGCACTTCCGGCGTCGAGCGCATATCCAATTACACGTTGCGCCCGGTCTCCACGCTGCATGCTCAACAGCAGCAGGTTGACATTCCGCCACTCCGGGGTATGCAGGCCATTTTCCGCGAGGTGCTGAACGATGGGCTCGGTCGCGGACAAGCCGTGAGCCCGGGCGCTGATCGCGCAGGCAGCAAGGTGTTCCTGCATGACGCGATGACAGAACGCGAAATAGCCTGGTCCGGATTCAACCAGCAGTCCGGCCCGGACAACCGCGTACCGGAGCAGGTTGCGTGCGTGGCCTCGGGCCCGGTGAGCATCGACCGTCCCCAGCGCCTCCAGTGCCGCCGTCAGCTCATATTCCAGCGTGGCAGATTCGATGGCCGAGGTGCTGTCGTGCTTGAGCTGTCCCGCGTGTATCCGATAGGCGACTGTCTCCAGAGCTTGCCGGATCTCGCCATGATCAAGATTACTTGGCCACTCGGCCGTTTCGATGCCACGCTGAGCATCCCATTCCGAGAGCATCATATCCACGGCGGTGTCGTAGAGCGAATGTCTCTCGCGTGGCAGCCGGTCGACGGTGCCACGTTCCATGATGATACGGACGACTATCGACAGCAGCAATGGCGTCTCGGCAAGAGTGGAGAGCCGGGGATCCGCCACGATTCGCTTGGCCAGTTTTTCGCTATCGAGATCATTGGCTGCGGCTCCCCGATGGACGGGTCCTGAGCTTAGTGCACCCGCCAGCACTTCTCGCACCTGCTGTTCCGAGAATGGCGCCAGTTCATAGTGCTCAAAACTCCGGTCAAGAACACGCGGATCGTAACCCACAATTCGCGAGCTGACCACGATCGTCGCGCGTTCATACTTTCCCGCAAAAAGATCAATCTTGGCCAGCAGCTCATTTCGGCTACTGGCACTTTGAGCTTCGTCGACCCCATCGACGATCAGCAATCCTTGCCCAGAAGCGAACAGATCGTCGATGAAACTTCGCTCAATTTGCAGATCAAGCCATCGCTGGGCGTCTCGCACTATGTCCGAGGTAAGGCTTTCCCCGCCGCTCACAGAGAGGTCCCGGACCCGGAGGAGCACCGGCATCTTGGCTGAGGCGTCAGCAATATTCGCCGCCGCGAGCATGCGCGTCAGCATGCTCAGCAGAGTCGTTTTACCGGAGCCGGGACCGCCCACAATGACGATGTGCTGCGGAGTCTGCTCCGAAAGCATGTCCTTCGAGCTGTACCGAGCGCGATTCTTGACCGCTCGTCGCAGATGCGTTGCGACATCCATCGTGAGATGGTCAGTCGAAGGTTGGTCTATCTGAAACGGCAACAGGTCAGGGACGACCAGCTCGGGCACTGGTCCGACCGAGCTCCAGCGGCCGGCGCCGGGCGTCAGGCCGTTGGTGCGCAGAACTGTCTCGACCCGGCGCAACTGTGCTTTCGCGTATCGGCTTAAGGTCGCTTCGGTAGAGGTCGCAGCTACAACAGGTCGATCCCCTTGGCCGTGACGCTTGATGTCGGCGGCGAGGGCATCGAATTGCCAACGCCACGATTCGTGGCTGAGTACCCGTGCCTGGCGATCGGTAAGGTCCGCCAGTACGTCTGGCAGTGCCTCCTTCGGAGGTAGCGTCGCGCCGTTGAGGAGCACTGGGATCAAGAGCTTGTCCGGATCACTCAGCGCCGCCTCGATCTCCTGTCTCACCCAGTCGGCGGGAGAGTCAATTCGTCGCCGATTCCACTTATCTCTTGCCAGCAGCCAGTCTGGGCCGATGAGAGCCAGAACAACGGATGCGCGCGAGAGCTCATCTTGTAGGTGAGCAGGCCATGTGTCCCCACCGTGTAGGGAGACATCAAGAAAAACAGCATCGGAGCCAAAGACATCAGCCAAGTCGTGCGCGAGCGCTCGGGCGGCACCGGCCGAATCGTCGCGCCGGTACGAGATGAAAATCCTGCCCGCTACCGCCCGCGCGGGCTGGTTGGAATCCAATCCCGCACCGCCCTTCAGCCGATCTGATGCTGACGTGTTGAGGTTACGACGACTACACCCGATAACTGGCCCATGGCGATCAGCGCAGCCGGGACTCGATCTCCTGGATGATGCGGGGGCGGAGCTCGGCCGGGCGGATAACGTCGTCGACCGAGCCGACCTCGACCGCGCGCTGGATGCTGTGCACGCGGTCGAACTCGGCCGCCACCTCGCCCAGCTTCTCGGCCCGGACCGTCTGCCGCAGCTCGTCGAGCTCGGCCGCCAGCGCGGCCCGGTCGGCCCCGGCGGCGCCCGCGATCGCGGCCTCCAGGTCCCGCAGCCGGGGATCGGCCGCGGTCCGGGAGTCGACGTCGCCGGCGAACACCGCGGCCGCGGCGGGCGCGCCGCCCAGCACCGAGGCGAACGAGCCCTCCAGCGCGAGCACGGTCATGTTCGGGTTCAGCGCCTTGGAGAACACCACGAACGCGCCGCCGTGGTAGCGCGAGATCACGCAGAACACGATCGGGCCGCGGAAGTTCACGATCGCCCGGCCGATCTCGGCCCCGTACTCGAGCTGGAGCTTGCGCATCGACTCGGGCGAGCCGTCGAAGCCGGACAGGTTGGCCAGCACCACCAGCGGCCGGTTGCCGCTGGCGGCGTTGATCGCCCGGGCCACCTTCTTCGACGAGCGCGGGAACAGGGTGCCCGCGGTGTAGGTGTCGGGGCCGTCGGTCGGCGGGAAACCCCGCCGGGGCACGGCCCGGGACTCGATGCCGATCAGGCAGACCGGCAGGCCGCCGATGTGCACGTCCTGGACGGCGGCGGTGTCGGCGTCGGCCATGCCCGCCCAGCGCTCCAGCACCGGGTGGTCCTGGTCCGACAGCGCCCGCATCACCGTCCGGATGTCGAACGGCTTCTTGCGGTCGGGGTTGGCGGTGGCCGAGAAGATCTCGCCCACGGTCTTGAAGTCGCTGCCCGCCACCAGGTGCGGGTAGCCGGAGATGTCGCGGTAGAACGGGTCGGTGGTGGCGGCCCGCCGCGGCGTCTGTTCCCCGGGGGCGACGTAGGCGTGGTCGTAGTGGGCCATCAGCACGTCGCGGGCGGCGGCCAAGTTGGGCGCCCAGTACTGGGCCTGCCCGTTCGGGCCCATCACCCGGTCGTAGCCGCCGATGCCGAAGTTGTCCTCGGCCGACACCCCGCCGGAGAAGTCGAGCGCCTGCTTGCCGGTCAGCACCATCGCCGAGTCCGGCGTCATCACCAGGATCCCCTTGGTGTGCATGAGCATCGTGGCCTCGGCGTTCCAGTACGGCTGGGCGCCGACGTTAATGCCCGCCACGACGACGTTGATCTCGCCGCCGGCCTGGGTGAACTCGACGATCCGCTTGAGCGCGGCCGCCACCCAGTCCATGTTCTCGGTGCCCGACTCCATCGAGATCCGGGCGCCGGCCGACAGCGCGTACCACTCCAGCGGCACCCGCAGCCGCTCGGCCAGGTCGAGCGCGGCGATGACCCGGCGGCACTCCGGCTCCGACAGCGCGCCCAGCGACTTGGTCGGGTCGCCCAGCAGCACCACCCGGGTGACGCCGTCCCGGTAGCGGGGGCTGGCGGTGGTGACCACCCCGGCCACGATGGCGGCGGTGTTGCGTCCCCTGGGCCGGCTGACCGGCACCAGCGCGCCGGCCTCGTCCAGGTCGTGCTCGGTGAAGTCGCCGAGCAGGCTGGTCAGCTCGTACGGGTACACGGTGTTGCGGCTGCGGGCCCGCAGCACCTTCTGCCGGTAGCTGTCGAGCGGCTCGATCGGCTCGTCCGACGGCTCCCCGAGAGCCACCTCGATGCCGCCGGCCGCGTTGAACGAGATGCGCACGTCCGCCTTGATCAGCTGGCCGGTCACCGGGTCCTGATACCGGCCGATGAACAGGATCTGCTCCAGCCCGGCGCCCGCGGTCGTGGGCAGCACCCGGCTGGCCAGCGTCTCCAGGTCGGCCCGGGTGATGTTGCTCGGCGGCCAGATGTAGAGCACGATCCGGTTGGTGCTGTAACGGTTCCCGGCCGGCCGCCGCGCCTGGGCCTGGCGGATCGAGTCCAGGCAGGCGGCGATGGTGTCCTCGGCGGTCGGCAGCGAGGCCAGCCGGCCGTCGTGGTCGCGCAGCTCGGTCAGGTCGCGGACCTGTGAAAAGGCCACCAGCCGGTCGTCGGCCGGGTTGTCCCGGGCCACGCACTGGAACAGGTAGACGTCGTCGTCGGAGGACGGCAGCCGGGTGAGGTCGAAGTTGCGCAGGCGCTCCAGCTTCATCCGGGACGCGATGTAGGGGTGCAGGCCGCGGATCAGCCGGTCCTCGGTCATCCCGGTGGCCGAGGGTGTCCCGGCCTCGGCTGGGCGGAACGTGAAGTGCTGCTGCATGACCGCGCCGCCGCGGCCGGCGATGGCGAAGGTGATCCGCCGGACCCGATCCGGCCACGGCCGGGTGTTGACCAGCTCGGACAGCACGGCCGCGATCGCGTCGGGCTCCTCCGGCCGGCTCTCCCAGCTGAGATAGATGTCGGCGTCGAGCGGCGCCCCGGCCCCGGCCAGGCTGGCCAGCCCGTCCAGCCCGGCGCCCAGCGCCGGGAAGCTCACCGCGGCCGACACCACCCGCGAGCCGGCCCGCTCGGCCACCACGAACCGCCCGCCCGCCGCCTCGGTGGTGCGCACCCCGATCAGGCCCTTGTTGCCGTAGTAGCGCCGGGTCAGCACCTCGAGCATGACCGTGTTGTCCAGCTCGGGGCGCAGCAGGCGCTGGCCGAGCAGCCGGACCAGCGGCTCGGTGCTGCGCACCATCAGCGCGATCAGCCGGGCCCGGTTGGCCGCGTCCGGGTGGGCGTCCAGGTAACGCAGGTGGCGGCGGATGTCGGCGTACGCGCGGGCGCGGTTACGGCGCAGCAGCGGCTGGCCGAACCAGGCGAACACCACCCCGCGGGCCAGGTCCGAGACCACCGGGAAGCGGACCTGGGTGGCGGCCAGCAGCCGTTCGAGCGCGAGACCGGAGGGCTCCCGCAGGGCCTCAGCCGGCGGCGGCTCGCGCAGCCAGGCCCGCAGCAGGGCGGCGACGATGACGGCGTCCTTGGCCGCCCGCTGCTGGGCCAGGAAGATCCGGAACACCGCCGCCTCGAGCTCGGGTGAGCGGTCCAGGCTGGTGACCCCGTAGTGGCCGAGCGCGGTGGCCAGCTTGGCCCGGTAGGCGTCCGGCAGCCCGGCCCGCCCGGCGTCGAGGCTCTGCAGGTAGGCGTGGAAGTACTCGCGGGCGCTGTGCACGTGGCCGTCGTCGACGACGTCCTCGCCGGCCGGCCGGTTGCGGGTCAGCTCGGCCAGGTCGGCGAACACCTCGATCAGCCCGATCTCGTCGGCCAGCGGCCGCTGGCCGTCGGCGGTGGCCGCCTGCCGGGCGGCCAGGTAGTCCTCCAGCGTCCGGCCCTTGTGGTTCGGGTCCAGGTCGAAGCCCAGCAGCAGGCTGTGCAGCTCCTCGCGGCTGCGCCG
Source organism: Actinomycetota bacterium (assembly GCA_019240215.1). Lineage (GTDB taxonomy): Bacteria > Actinomycetota > Actinomycetes > Streptosporangiales > Streptosporangiaceae > Bog-532. Next base: position 99,730 of record JAFAYQ010000065.1, read on the forward strand.
CAGGCGCTCGCGGGCCGGGGTCTCGGCCGGGGCGACCAGCAGGTCGAGCTGGGCGGGCGGCCGGGCCGGGGCGGTCCCGGCGGCGTCGGCGGTGGCGTCGTCCGCCAGCGGCTCCAGCCGCAGCAGCGGGGCGCCGGTCTGCACCTGGCTGCCCACCGAGACCAGGCATTCCTTGAGCCGGGCCCGGAACGGCGCCCGCAGCACCGTTTCCATCTTCATGCTCTCCAGCACCAGCACCGGGGTGTCGGCCTCGACCTCGTCGCCGGCCTTGAGCGGGGTGGCCACCACCAGCGCGGGGGCGGGCGAGCGGACCACGCCGCCGTCCTCCTGGCTGATCCGGTGGGCGACGCCGTCCACCTCGACCAGGTGGATCGGCCCGAACGTGCCGGTGACCAGGCGGTACCGGGTGCCGTCGACGACGATCTGGCCGGTGTAGCGGTCGTAGCGGTTCAGCTCGGCGTCGACCGTCCGGGCGTCGTCACCGGCCGCGACCACGACCCGGAACCGCTGCGGTCCGACCCGGGCGACCCGGACCCGGTAGGTGGCCACGCGCAGCTGGAACTCGACCGGCTGGCCGCTCTTGTGCTGCACCTGGGGCCGGCCGCCGAGCGCGGTCGACAGCAGCCGCTGCCGTTCGGCCCGTTCCTCCTCCTCGTAGGCGCCGATCGCGGCGGCGACCAGGGCGACCCCGGAGTGCCGCCGCAGGACCAGCCGGCCCTCGGCCCGGACCCGGTCGATCCAGCCGGTGTCGGCGCTGGCGTCGATCACCTCGGGCTGGCTGAGCAGGTCGAGCACGAAGCTCTTGTTGGTGGCGCCGCCGTCGATGATGACGGTGGTCTGGGCCATGGCCCGGCGCAGGCGGCCGAGCGCCTCGTCGCGGTCGCGCCCGTAGGCGATGATCTTCGCGATCATCGAGTCGAAGTCGGCCGGGATCGTGTCGCCCTCGGTGACCCCGGTGTCGACCCGGATGCCGGGGCCGGCGGGCAGGTCCAGCCGGGCGATGTGGCCGGGAGACGGCGCGAAGTCGCGGTCGGGGTCTTCGGCGTTCAGCCGGGCCTCGATCGCGTGCCCGCGCTCGGCGGGCGGCCCGCTGGTTGGCTCACTGGGTGGCTCGCCGTCGAGGCGGCCGCCGGAGGCCACCTGGAGCTGGGCCTTGACCAGGTCGAAGCCGGTGGTGGACTCGGTGATCGGGTGCTCCACCTGCAGCCGGGTGTTGACCTCGAGGAACGCGAACACCCTCGTCCCCGGATGGTAGAGGAACTCGACGGTGGCCGCGCCCCGGTAGCCGACCGCCAGCGCCAGCCGCTCGGCCGACGCCTTGAGCTCGGCCGCCTGCCCGGCGCTCAGCACCGGCGACGACGACTCCTCGATGATCTTCTGGTTGCGGCGCTGGACCGAGCAGTCGCGGACCCCCAGCGCCCAGGCGGTGCCCTGGCCGTCGGCGATGACCTGGACCTCGACGTGCCGGGCGCCGGTGATCAGGCGCTCCAGGAACACCACGCCGCTGCCGAACGCCCGGGCCGCCTCCTGGCTGGTCCGCTCGTAGGCGTCGGCCAGCTCGTCCTCGCTCCTGATCACGCGGATGCCGCGGCCGCCACCGCCCGCGGTCGCCTTGAGCATCAGCGGGTAGCCGATCTCGGCCGCCGACCGCCGGGCATCGTCCAGGGTGGCGACCGGGCCGCGGCTCCAGGGCGCTACCGGCACGCCGACCTCCTCGGCCAGCAGCTTGGCGCCGATCTTGTCCCCCAGCCGGCGCATGGCGTCCGGGCTCGGCCCGATGAACGTGACCCCGATCTTGTCGCACAGCTCGGCGAAGGCCGGATCCTCGGCCACGAAACCCCAGCCGACCCAGGCCGCGTCGGCCCCGGTCTCGACCAGCGCGCGCTCCAGCACGGCCAGGTCCAGGTACGGGCGCGCGGACGCGGGGCCGAGGTTGTAGCCGAGGTCGGCCTCGCGCACGAACGTGGCGGTCTGGTCGACGTCGGTGTACAGCGCGACCGTCTCGATCGGGACGCCGGTCTCCGCGGTCAGGTCCTGGACCGCGTGGATGAGACGCATGGCGGCTTCACCGCGGTTGACGATCGCGACCCGGCTGAACACCCGGTTACCCCTTCCGGCCGATTGCATTTACACAGGCTTACTCTTCCTGGTCAGGCAGGGAAAGGTAGGGCAGGACGCATGTCGGGGCGGCTGATTTGTAGGAACCAGCCAAAGATCGCCCAGACTGGCTCAGCGTGGGGCCCGGCCGCGAAGGGCGCCGGCGGCGTTCCAGCGCAGCGCCCCGGCCAGGTCGCGGGCGTGCTCGGTCAGCGAGTAGCCGGGCTGGGCGTCGACGTCGCGGAGGGCCTGGTCGAGGTCGAGGCCGTGCTGTTCGAGCACGATCGAGAAGTCGCGGCGCATCGGGCCGAGCTGGCCGTAACCGAACGACCGGTAGAGGCGCGGGAACTGGGACCGGTAGAGCCGGACCCGTTCGTGCAGGCCGGATGAGTGCGAGAGCGGGTTCTTGGGCCGCTGGCGGACGTAGCCGGGCAGGATGTCGGCGAACGCGTGGCGCAGGATCCACTTGTCCTGGCCGTCGCGCTGCTTGAGCTCGATCGGCAGCCGCATGGCCAGCTGGACCAGCGCGAGGTCGAGGAACGGCACCCGGGTCTCCACCCCCTGGCCCATGCTGGTCCGGTCGACCCGCTGCAGCTCGGTCCGGCCGAGGTTGTGCAGCTTGTGCTGGAACAGCCGCTGCCGCAGGGCCGCGTCGGGCTGCCGGTACATCTCGTAGCCGCCGAACAGCTCGTCGGAGCCGTCGCCGCACAGCACGACCTTGATGCCGCGCCGGTGGACGTGGGTGAACAGCAGGCGGGAGATGACCGCGTTGATCACGTCGCCGTACTCGGTCAGCTCGGCCATGCGGATGGCCTCGCGGACGTCGGCGTACCGGATGTCACGGGGGGACAGCTCGATGACCTCGTGCTCGACGCCGAGGTCGCGGGTCACCCGGCGGGCGTAGGCGACATCGTCGCTGCCGGGCGCCCCGATCGTGAACGCCACGCAGTCCGGGTGCTGCTCGCGCACGTGCAGCAGGGTCAGCGTGCTGTCGAGACCGCCGGACAGGATCACGCCGACGGTCAGGTCGGTGTCGACCCGGACCCGGATGCTGTCCTCGACCGCGGCCCGGACCAGCTTGGCCGCCTCGGCCGGGTCGGTGATCGGCTCGTCGCCGTCGCCCATGGCCAGCAGGTCGACGTAGGCGCCGACGGCCGGATCGGTGTCCGGGTCGCCCCAGCCGTGGTGGCCGGGCGGGACCTCGCTGATCGGGCCGCCCACCGGGACCAGCGCCTTGAGCTCGGAGGCGACGTGCAGGTGACCGTGGTGCCGGGACCAGTACAGCGGCTTGACCCCGAGCGGGTCGCGGGCCAGGTAGACCCGGTCCCGGGTGCGGTCGGCGGACCGGTCGGCGATCGCGAACGCGAACTCGCCGCGCAGGTGGTGGACGGCCTCCTCACCCCACTCGAGGAACGCCTCCAGCACCACTTCGGTGTCGCTGTCGCTGCGCAGCTGGTGCCCGCGGGCGGCCAGGTCGGCCCGCAGCTCGCGGAAGTTGTAGACCTCGCCGTTGTAGCAGACCGCCCACCGGCCGTCGGCCGATGACCAGGGCTGGACGGCCCGGTCCCGGTCGACGATCTTCAGCCGCTGGGTCCCCAGCCGGTGCCGGTCGTCGCTGAGCGTCTCGCGCACGTCACCACGGGCTGCGATCGCGTCCAGCATCCGGTCGAACAGCGCCGCATCCGGAGCCGGCCCGACGATCAGGGCGATACCGCACATGCTGTTTTCTTCTCCCCCCGGCCGGCTAGCGGCCCTTAAGTTCAGCGTCGTAGGCGGCCTGCAGCTCAGCGTGAGCGTGCGGGCTGACGCACAGGTGCCAGACCTGGCCCTCGTCGATCACGTTGGCCTGGCCCGCCTGCTCCCGTTCGAGCAGCAGCCGGGCCAGCACCCCGTCGGGGTCGAAGCGCCGGAACCACCGCATCTCCACGTCGCAGGCGTAGCCGGCGCAGTGCGAGCTGGGCAGCACGGCCGCGTACCCGAGCGACCGTAGCCGGTGCTGGTGCTCCACGCTGCGGACCAGGCTGGTCACCCACGGCTGAGGGGCGTCCGGCCGGGCCGCGGCCAGATCGGCGGCCACCTGGTTGAGCAGGGCGACCACGGCCGGGCGGGAGCGGGTGAACCGCAGGCCCGCCGTCCGGGGCCGGCGGTCCGGTAGGACCTGCCGCCGGGCCCAGTCGCGGGCCCGGCCCGCCAGCCCGGCCGACTGCTCCCGGTACTCGAAGCGCAGCAGGCCGGCCGCCTGCAACGGGGCCAGGTCGACCAGGTCGCCGGACCCGGTGACGTCGGCGTCGCGGCCGAACGGGGTCGTTTCGCTCCACCAGGCGGTGTCGATCTGGGAAAGCAGCACGATGCGGGCGAACGACCACAGGTCGCCGGTCCCGCGGTCGCTGGGCCGGAACCGGCGCAGCTCGGCCGCCAGGTGCTGCGCGACCGCGGGCGGGCCGCCGTTCAGCCGGGACAGCACCGGCGCGAACGGGTGGTAGCCGAGCCGCTCGCCGACGAACGCCGCGGCCGCTGGCGGATCGGCCAGCGCCGGCCTCCTGCTCGCCTCGGTGACCAGGTCGTCGACCGCGGCCCGGTACTCGGGCAGCTGGGTCTCCAGGGCACCTGGAAGGGCGCCGGGAAAGGCGCCTGGGAGGGCGGCGTCCGGGGCCAAGCCCGGGGTGGCGCCCGGCTCCGCAAGCTGATTCGCAGGCCTCGAATGCTTGCCCATTCACTCCCCTGGCAGCTGGACCAGTCCCCGTCACGGCCGTGCAACCAGGGCACGCCGGAGACCATTGTGGACCAATGTGAACCGGTTCACGGGCAAATGCTCAGAGAGGCCTGTGCGTTTGCTCTGCGCCCTGACCCGGGCCCGACCAGCCTGACCGGCCTGACCGCCCCGGTCAGGCCGCCTGCAGGGCGTCGGTCAGCAGGGTGACCAGCGCGTCGAGCTGGACGTCGGCCGAGGAGGAGATCTCCTCGTCGGAGCCGTCCAGGGCGCGGGCGGCCAGCCCGGCCTTGCTGTCGATCAGCTCGGCGATCCGGGTGTCGATGGTCTGGGCGGCGATGATGCGCCAGGCGGTGACCGGCTCGGACTGCCCGATGCGGTGGCTGCGGTCGATGGCCTGGGTCTGCTCGGCGTTGGTCCAGGACAGCTCGGCCAGCACGATGTTGGAGGCGACCTGCAGGTTCAGGCCGACCCCGGCCGCGGTCAGCGAGCAGACCGCGATCGCGACGCCGGGGTCGTTGACGAAGGCGTCGACGTTGGCCTGGCGCACCTTGGGGGTCTGGTCGCCGCGGATGGAAGCGAAGCGGATGCCCTGCCGGGCGAACGTCTCCTCGGCCGCGTCCATCACGTCGACGTGCTTGGCGAAGAAGACCACCTTGCCCGCACTGCGGGCCAGCTGGGCCGCGTAGTCGGCCGCCAGCTCGGCCTTGGCTTGGCCGATCTTGCGCATCATCGTGAACACGTTCTCGCCCGACTTGGCGGTCTGCGCTTCCTTGAGCTCGGCCCGGGCCACCCGCCGGACCAGGTCGGCGTCGATACCGCCGGTGGCGGGGCCGGAGGTCCGGTTGGCGAGGGCGGTCTCGTAGCGGGAGACCATCCGGCGGGCCAGGTCGCGCTCGGCCGCCCGGATCGACCGGCCGGCCTTGCTGTCGAGCTCGACCGGAAGGTCGGCGATGCGGCGGGCGGGGATGTCGGCGGCCACGTCAACCTTGCGGCGGCGGACGATGCCGAGGTCGATCACGGACTGGCGGGCGGCCGGGGCGAAACCCCGGTCGGCCGGGGTCAGGCCGGTGTCCTCGAGTGAGTTCATCAGCTCGTCGCGGGGGCCACCGCCGTCGATCCAGCCGAGGAACTGCCAGATCGTCCGGAAGTCGTCGATGTCGTTGATCAGCGGGGTGCCGGTCAGCGCCATCAGCAGCGGGCGCGGCGTCCGGGCGCGGATGCGGTCGGCCAGGGCGAGGACGTTCTGGGAGCGCTGCGAGGTCTTGTTCTTGATGAAGTGGGCCTCGTCCACCACCATGCCGCGGAAGCCGAAGTCGGCCAGCCAGCCCAGGTGGCGGTCGAGCACCTCGTAGTTGAGGATGACGATGTCGGCGAAGCCGTCGACGGTGTCGCCGTCACCCTGGACCACGGTGGCCGGGCGCTTGGGGGTCCACTGGGCGGCCTCCCGGGCCCAGTTGGTCTTGACCACGCTGGGCACCACGACCAGCAGCGGGTAGGCGTTGGCCGCTTCGGCGGCCAGCAGCGCCTGGGCGGTCTTGCCGAGGCCGGGCTCGTCGGCCAGCAGGAAGGTCCGGTGACCGGCGGCGGCCGAGGCCACCACCTCCCCCTGATGCGGCATCAGCTCCAGGCCGGGCGGGGTGAATCGCTCGGTCGGGGCGGGCAGCGCCATGTGGGCGGGGGCGCCGCTGCCGGCCTTTTCGAACGAGCTCAGCAGCGGGTTCAGCAGCTCCCAGCTGCCCAGCCGGCGGGGCGCCGCGGCCCGCTGGGGGGCGGCCGAGAAGTCGGGGGCCAGGAACGGGTTGGCCAGCTGCCGGGAGACCACCGACTGGGGCACCACCCGCTGCTCGACCCGGGCCGGGGCGGCCTCGGGCTCGGCCGGCGCGGCCTCCTCGGGCACGGTCTCGATGCCGAGGTCCTGGGCCATCTCCAGCCGCAGCGACCGGGCCGCGTCGGACACGCCGGCGTCCTCGGCCAGCAGCGCCAGCAGCCCGGAGTCGCGGACGGCGGTGGTGGCGAGGATGGTGGCGATGCCGTCCAGCCGCTTGAGCTGCTCACCCCGGCGGCTGTCGGTCAGGTCGGCCGCCCGGACACGGGTACGCTCGTCCCGCAGCAGCATGGCGACGGCCTGGAGCTTCGCGCCGACGGCGGGGGTCACCCGGCCGCGCTGGACGGCGGCCTCGAGCTCCCGGGCGGTCCGGGCGAGCATCGACACGGCGTCGCCCCGGTGGCTGGCGCGCCGTTGCTTCTGCTGCTTCGGCTGGTTGCGCTGGCTCGGCTGCTTCTGCTGGTTCCGCGGGGCGGAACGGCGAGCGCCCGTCTGGCGCTGGCCTGTTCGGGCCACAGACTCCTCCTCTAATGCCACGGCGTGGTGGCCGCGGCAGCGTGCCGCACCCTCCCCGGGCGGGGCGCGGGAAGGTCCCCGAGCCCGCGGGCCTGGTGTTCAAACGCCGAGCCAGCGTGCGGACCCCTGCGGATCGACGCAACCGGTCCCGGCAGGCGTCTCGTGAGGACCCGGAACCGTCGGCAGATGAGCCGGACAGAAAGCCGTCGTCAGAAAGCTGCCCTCGGACGACCGGTTCGGTTCCAGGACCTCAGCACTATCAACGCCTGGGAGAAAGCATAATTCCCGACCGGCGGCCGGCTCAACCCGGCAGGCCGCCGGCGGGGCGGGATCCTCAGCCGGTGGTGAGCGGTCCCTGGTCGGTGCCGAGGGCGAAAACGTGCAGCTCACCCTGGTCCGCGCGGGTGGGCAGGGTGACCGACACCACTGTCTTGCCCGCCTGCAGGGCGATGTTGGTGGTGAAGATCTTCGTCCCGATCTGCTGGGAAGTGCCGCTGGCGCTGTTGCGGTAGCTCATCGAGGCCGCGGTCCCGTTGCCGAACGAGGCGCTGCCGGCCGTCCAGTCGGTGAACCCGAGGGTGGCCGACTGGGTCGAGCCGTCGGTGTAGTGAAGCGTCATCGTGCCGCTCGACGGCCCGTTGCTGGCCGAGCCGATGACCCCCAGTTCGGTGGCGCCCGCCACCGGCGGGACGTCGATCACCTGGCCGGCCGCGATGAGGTTGTCGGGCTGGCCGGCGGCCGCCTGCGGCCAGTTGTACCTGACCCCGCCGCTGGTGACAGCGGCGCCGGGCGCCAGCCCGGCGGCGGTCAGGGCCTGCTCGGAGTAGCTGTAGCCGAGGCCGTCGAAGTTGCCGGCCGCCTGGCTGGTGTCGCTGGAGACGCCGGCGTCGTCGTAGAACGGCGCCAGGTCACCGGGCCGGGCCACGATCACCGGCACCGAGGCCGACTGGATCGGGCCCGCGCGGCTGGTGAACGTGAACGTCACCTGGTAGGTGCCGTCGGCCGGGCCCCCGGTGATCGCGACCGGGGTGCTGGCGGCCCCGGCCGCCGGGAGGTTGAGGGTCCCGGATGAAGGCGTCACGGTGAACCCGGACGGGGCGCTCGCGGTCCACCGCACCGTCTGGGCGCGGGCGATGTCCGAGTGCACCGACAGCGTGGTCGTGGCCGACTGGCCGGGCGGCACGACCACCGACGAGGGGCTGGCCGAGCCGGTGGCCGCGTACACCGGCGGGCGCTGGGCCAGCAGGGCGTAGATCTCCGCCATCGGCGCCGTCTGGTTGACCGGGGACTCGCCACCGTCGGCGTCCGGGTCGTTGAACAGGCCGTCCGGCTGGCGGTCCTGCAGCCAGGCGGTGTCGGCGTAGGACGCGGCCAGCCGTGCGTAGCTGGCGTCGTGGTCGATCGCGGCCAGCGCGAACAGGTTGCGGAAGAAGATCGCGTTGAACACGTCGGGCTGGGTGTACAGCTCCCGGCCGGCGCCGTAGTAGCTGACCGACGCGGTGGCGGTCTGCTCAGCCTGCTGCAGGTAGGTGCGGTTCCCGGTGACCTGGTACAGCAGCGTCCCGGCGCCGATCATCGTGCCCTGGTTGTAGCTCCACAGCGCGGTGCTGACGTCGCCGCTGTCGGTCAGGTTGTCGTAGTACATGCCGTTCGGATTCAGCAGGCAGCCGCGCACCCAGTTGTACATGCGGGTCGCCCAGGTCAGGTAGTACGGGTCGTGGGTGACCTGGTAGAGCTGCAGCCCGACCTCGGCGTTGGGAGCGTTGGAGACGGTGTTGCGGGAGGAGTTGGCCACGTCCTCCCAAAACACCCCGCCCGGGCAGGCCACCGTGGTCCGGGTGTCCCACCCGCTGACCACGAACCGGAAGATGCCCTCGGCGCGGGCCAGGTCCGACGGCTGGTGGTTGACCTGGTACTCCTTCAGGTAGTCGAGGCCGACCCAGGCGTTGTCGTCGTAGTAGGTGGGCTGGTGGGAGTCGACCGGCCGCAGCACCCCGGAGGCGTAGGCGGGCGGCTGGGCCTGCCCGGCCGGGTTGGTCTCCTGGGTGTCGTAGTAGTCCAGCGCCCCCTGGTTCCGGTCCTGCAGGTCGCCGAAGTAGCGGCGGCCCATACCGGGGATGGCGGCCACGTAGTTGGTGGCGGCCCAGCCGTTGACGTCATCCCACAGGTAGCCGAACTGCTGGGTGGAGTCGCTCGGCTTGTACAGCTTGTCCTGCGGGAGGTAGAGGTTCTGCTGCAGCGCCTGGTAGGTGGCGACCGCCCGCTGGGCGTCGACCGGATTCGGGCCGTTACCGGGGCCGGCCGCCGGGCTGGGGGCGGCCGATGCGGTGGACGCCAGACCGAGCGGGAGGAGGACCGCGGCCACGGCCGCGGCGGCCAGTGATCGCGCCCGGCCCCGGCCGGCGGGGCGCACCCGGCGGCGGGACGGTGCGGGGGCGGGGGCGGCAGGTCGGCGCATGTTCGTTCCTCTCCGGCCAGAGACGAACCAGATAACGTTGTCAACGACCCTAATTGAGGAAAAAGTGGTCGTCAATGAGTGTTTCTGCGTGAACTCGGGCTGACCGCAGCGCGTCTTGGCCGGGCGGCGACGTGCACGGGGTCCCGGGATGGGGCCGGGGGCTCCGTCCACCAGGCCGGGCAGGCTCAGGTGCCGCAGTAGGTGACGTACGGGGCGCCGCCCGCGGGGTCCGGGCCGGTATAGTCGGCCAGGCCGGGCCGCTCGTCAAAGGGGCGGGAGACGACCTCGACCAGCCGGTGGAACGGCTCCAGGTCGCCCGCGGTCGCCTTGGCCAGCGCCTCCTCGACGCGGTGATTGCGGGGGATGTAGAGCGGGTTGATCCGGTCCATCGCGGCGGCCATGGCGGCGCGGTCGGCGGGCAGCCGGGCCTCGCGGCGGGCGGCCCAGGCGTCGAACGGCTCCGGCTCGGTGAACAGCGTCCGCGCGGTGCCGCCCGACAGCGCGCGGAAGAACTGGGTGAAGTCGACCTGCTGCCGCTGCAGCAGCTCCATGATCTCCTTCATCAGCTCCCGGTCCGGCGCGACCAGCCCCAGCTTGGCCGCCATACCCTCGCCCAGCTGCCGCTCGTAGGCGCCCGCGAATCCGTTCAGCACCTCGGTGGCCGCCTCGACCGCGGCCTCGCTGTCCTCGTCGATCAGCGGCAGCAGGGCCTCGGCCAGCCGGGCCAGGTTCCACTGCAGGACCCCCGGCTGGTTGCCGTAGGCGTAGCGGCCCTGATGGTCGATGGAGCTGAACACGGTGGCCGGGTCGAAGGCGTCCATGAACGCGCACGGGCCGTAGTCGATGGTCTCGCCCGAAATCGTGGTGTTGTCGGTGTTCATGACCCCGTGGACGAACCCCACCAGCATCCACCGGGTCACCAGCGACGCCTGCGCCGCCACCACCCGCCGGTACAGGTCCAGGTAGCGGTTCGGGGCGCCGGCCGCCTCCGGGTAGTGGCGGGCGATGGCGTAGTCGGCCAGCGACCGCAGCAGGTCCGGGTCGCCCGACTGCGCCGCATACTGGGCCGCGTACTGGAACGTGCCCACCCGCAGGTGGCTGGCGGCCACCCGGGCGAGCACCGCGCCGGGCTGCCGTCCGTCCTCCCGGTACACCCGTTCGCCGGTCGCGACCACCGCCAGCGCCCGCGTGGTCGGGATGCCGAGGCCGTGCATGGCCTCGCCGATGAGGTACTCGCGCAGCATCGGGCCGACGACCGCCTTGCCGTCGCCGCCGCGGGCGAACCGGGTGCGCCCGGATCCCTTGAGATGAACGTCGCGGCGGCGGCCGGCGGTGTCGATCACCTCGCCCAGCAGCACCGCCCGGCCGTCCCCGAGGCGCGGGGAGTACAGGCCGAACTGGTGGCCGGCGTAGGCCTGAGCGACCGTCGTGACTTCCTCGGGGACCTGCCCGACCAGCAGCGCCAGGCCGGACGGCTCGCGCAGGTCAGCCGGGTCGACGCCCAGCTCGGCGGCCAGCTCCTGGTTGAGCGCCAGCAGCTCGGGGGCCGGGGCGGGGGCCGCCTTGAACGGTACCGAAAGGCCGGGCACCGCGCGGGCGTAGGAGTCTTCGAGCCGGAACAGGTTGGCCGCGACAGTCATACCGTCGAGACTACGTTCCGCCCGCGTTGGGCCCGGTCACGAGATCTGCCGCTCGGCGTAGATGTTCTGCTGGAACCACGCCTGGCTGGTGCCGATGTGCAGGACGGCGGCCGCGTGGGCCATCTTCGGGTCGTGGGCCTGCAGCGCGTGCAGGATCTCGGCGTGCTGCAGCACGGTCGAGGCGGCCGCCCCCGCTTCCCGGATGCCCCGCCAGGCCCGCGCCCGCAGCGTCCGCGAGGACATGCTGCCGAGCAGCGATGCGATCGTGCTGTTGCCGGCCGACTCGGCCACCAGCGCGTGGAACCGGGCATCGTGGTGGACCAGCAGGGCCTCGTCGTCGGCGCAGCGGCGCATCTGCTCGAGGATCTCGGTCAGCTCGGCCAGCCGGCCCTCGCCGATCGACTCGGCCGCCTTGGCGGTCGCGGCCGGCTCCAGCAGCATCCGCACTTCCCACAGCTCCGGCAGGCTGTCGTCGCGCATGAGGTCGACCGCGAAACCGATCCCTTCCAGCAGCAGCTCCGGCCGCAGGCTGGTCACGTAGGTCCCGTCGCCGCGCCGGACGTCCAGCACCCGGGCCATGACCAGCGAGCGGACCGCCTCCCGGGCGGTGCTGCGGGAGCAGCCGAGCATGACGGCCAGCTCCTGCTCGCGCGGCAGCCTGCTGCCCGGCTCGAGGTCGCCGCCGACGATCAGGTCGCGGAGGTGCTCGATGGCCTGGTCGATCAATGGAGCAGCCATCGGAATCCCCCCAACCGGTGCGGTAAATATCTCATATTTCTGGCGGCTTGATCGCGTACCAGCGCGCGGCCGTCCCGCCGAACACGCTGGCCTGCTCGGCCGCCGACAGACCGGCACAGGCGCCCTCGGCCAGTTCGATCGTGCGGTCGTAATCGCAGGCGAGCAGGCAGACCGGCCAGTCGGAGCCGAACATGACCCGGTCCGGCCCGAACGCCGCCAGCAACCGGTCGCAGTAGGGACGCAGGTCGTCCGGGGCCGGGTCGGCCGGGGCCTCGGTCACCAGCCCGGACAGCTTGACCGCGACGTTGGGGGCGGCGGCGAGGCCGTCGATGAGGGCGCCCCAGGGTTCGAGGACGCGGTCGCGGATGAGCGGCTTGGCCCCGTGGTCGAGCACGAACCGGACGCCGGGCTGGCGGCGGACCGTCTCGATCGCGGCCGGCAGCTGGGCCGGGATGACCAGCAGGTCGTAGGCCAGGCCGGCCGCCCCGACGGCGGCGATGCCGGCCTGGACCTCACGGCGGGTCAGCCAGTCCGGGTCGGGCTCGTCCTGAACGAGGTGGCGGATACCGACCAGTTCGGGGGCGGCCAGCGCGGCCAGCCGGTCGGCGACGCCGGGGGCGGTCAAGTCGGTCCAGCCGACCACCCCGGCGATGGCGGGGTCCGACGCGGCCAGCGTGAGCAGTTCCGGCGTCTCGCCGGCGTCGGCCACCGTCTGCACGACGACGGTGGCGCCGATGTGGTGCCGCGCCAGCGACGGCCGCAGCTCGTCGATGCCGAAGCTGCGCTGGAGGGCCGGGAAGGCTCCGGTCCACGGCTGGGGCCGGGCCCGGAGATCCCAGACGTGATAGTGGGCGTCAATGCGCGGGACACTCACCGCTCCCCCTCAACGACGGCGTCCAGCCGGGCCCACACCTCGGCGTCGATCGGCACCCGCGCCTGCTCGACGGCCGCGTCGATCTGCGGGCTGGTGCTCAGGCCGGCCACCACCGCGGCCACGGCCGGGTGCCGCAGCGGAAACTGGAGGGCGGCGTGCGGGAGTGAGATCCCGGCCGCGGCGCAGACGCCGGCCAGCGCCCGGGCGCGTTGGAGCATCGGCGGCGGGGCCGGCTCGTAGTTGAAGGTGACGCCGGCGGCCGGGTACGGCCGGGCCAGCAGCCCGGAGTTGAACGGGGCGGCCGCCAGCACCGCGACCCCCCGTTCGGCGCAGCGGTCGAGCAGCGGCTGGGCCGTCCGGTCGGCCAGGGGCCACCGGCCGGCGATCATCACCACGTCGCCATCGGTCTCGTCGACCGCCCGCAGCGGGGCCTGCCACTGGTTCATGCCGATCCCGACCGCGCCGATGACACCCTGGTCGCGCAGGGCCGTCAAAGCGGGAATGGCTTCGCGGACGGCCTGATCGACGTGGTCGTCGGGGTCGTGGACGAGGGCGATGTCGATGCGGCCGATCCCGAGCCGGTCCAGGCTGGCCTCGAGGCTGCGGCGGACGCCGTCGGCGCTGTAGTCGCGCACCCGGCGCCGGTCGTCGGGCACGGCGAACCCGCCGTCGGCCAGGTCCGACCCGGCCGGGGCCGGGTTCGGCTCGAGTAGCCGCCCGACCTTGGTCGACAGCACGAACTCGGCCCGGGGGCGGTCACGCAGGGCGGCTCCGACCCGCCGCTCGGACAGGCCGAGCCCGTAGTGCGGGGCGGTGTCGAAGTAGCGGATGCCCCGGTCCCAGGCCGCGGCCAGGTCGGCGGCGGCCTCCTCGTCGCTGCGGGCCTGCCCGAAGTTCCCGGGGGCGGCCCCGCCGAAGCCGATCACGGTGACGTCCAGTGCGGTCCGGCCGAGTCGGCGGGTGGCCAGGCCGTGGGTGCTCGCGGTGCTCATCAGTCGATGATGGCCGGCTCGGCCCGCGGCGGTGGCCCGGCCGGCCGCAGGTCGATCCGCAGCACCCCGACCGCCGAAGCGTCCGGCCGGGCCGGCAGCGACACGGTCAGCCCGTCAGCACCACGGTGGAACGGGAGGCCGGAGTCCACCCCGAGCAGGCGGACCGCGACGACGTCGCCGTCGAACACGCGCAGCGTGGTGGCCAGCGAGCGGACCCGCACCTCGGTGACGCCGGGCGGGAGGTTGAGCACGGCGGCGTAGAGCGTGTCGCCCCGGGTGCTGAACCGGATGTCTTCGCTGGTGAACGCGGGCGGCGCGGAGTCGGTGAACGATCCGGCCGGCGGCCGGGTCGGCCCTTCGCCGTACACCAGCCACGGCCGGGTGCCGTAGATCGCCTCGCCGTTGACCGCCATCCACTCGCCGATCCCGGTCAGCAAGCGGCGCTCGGCCGGGTCAATGGTGCCGTCCGGGCGGGGGCCGATGTTGAGCAGCAGCACCCCGTTCTTGCTGACCGCGTCGACCAGGTCGATGACGATTTCATCGGCGCTTTTGTAATCGTTGTCGGTGAGGTAGGCCCAGGCCAGCCGGGAGGCCGAGCTGTCGTTCTGGAACGGCACCGGCGAGATGCCCGGGGTGCCGCCGCGCTCGATGTCGTACACCGCGGTCCCGGGCGCGAACGCGCCCCACTTGTAGTTGATGACGGCGCCGTGCCCGGCGGCGGCCGCGTGGTTGTAGAAGTAGGCCGCGAACCGGCGCCGGTAGGGCTCGAAGGCCGGCTCTTCTATCCACCAGTCGAACCAGATCAGCTCGGGGTCGTAGCGCTCGGCCAGTTCGACCGTGCGCGCCAGCCAGTCGTCCAGGAAGGCCTGGTCGGGCTGGGTGTTCTTCGGTTTGGCGGGGCCGTAGAGGTCGGCCCAGGCGGGGTCGCGCACGTCGCTGGCGAACCGGGTGCCGGGGTGGAAGAACCACCAGTGCTCGGCCCGGTGGCTGGACAGCCCGAAGTGCAGGCCTTCGGCGACGGCGGCCGCCTTGAGCTCGCCCAGCAGGTCCCGGCCGGGTCCGACGCGGGTGGCGCTCCAGCGGGAGAGATCGGTCTGCCCGAGGTGGTAGCCGTCGTGGTGCTCGGCCACCGGCACCACGTAGCGGGCCCCGGCCCGGCGGATCAGGCTCATCCAGTCGGCCGCGTCGAAGCGGCCGGCGGTGAACCGGGGCAGGAAGTCCTTGAAGCCGGCCCGGGTCTGGTCGCCGTAGACCTGCCGGTGGTGGCGGTACTCGCGGGTGCCGTCCAGGTACATCGTCCGCGGGTACCACTCGGTGCCGTAGGCCGGGACCGCGGCCGCCAGCCAGTGGATGAAGATCCCGAACTTCGCGTCCAGGTACCAGTCCGGGACCTGGTAGCCGGCCAGGGACTCCCAGGTCGGGGCGAACGGGCCGCGCCCGATCGTCTGGCCGGCGGTGTCGAGGAGCTGGCGGCGCGAGGCGGCCACGGCCTGCGGGTCGGACGGGGCCGGGAAGACCGCCCGGCCGGTGAGCCCGCTCACCGCGAGAGCCGCGGGGACGAGGCGGAGGACGGCGGCCGCGCGGCCCAGTACTCGCCGTCCGGGTAGCGGTAGGCGCTCATCGTGGCCGGGAAGACCTCGATGCTGTAGCCGGGCCGGGCCGGGACCTGATAGGCCCCGTCGCGGATGACGGCCGGGTCGACGAAGTGCTCATGCAGGTGGTCGACGTATTCGGTCATCCGGTTCTCCAGGGAGGCGCTGACGCACACGTAGTCGAAGATCGACAGGTGCTGGACGTACTCGCAGAGGCCGACCCCGCCGGCGTGCGGGCAGACC
>JAFAYQ010000025.1 GCA_019240215.1 Actinomycetota bacterium
AGGAGCTGTTCCCGGCCCGCCGGGCGCATCGCGGCACCCCGGCCGGGAAGGCGGTCAGCAAGCGTGAGCTGGTCGCCTACGCGGCCCGGATCGCGCCGGTCATCCTGCCCTACCTGACCGGGCGGCCGCTGAACATGAACCGGTTCCCGGGCGGGGCCGGGACCCAGGGATTCTGGAACAAGCAGCTACCCGAACACGCGCCCGACTGGCTGCCGCGCTGGCACCGGCCGGGCCGCAAGGCCGGGGAGGCCGACACCTATCTGATGGTGGATGAGCCCGCCGCGCTGGTGTGGGCGGCCAACTACGGCGCGCTCGAGTGGCACGCCTGGACGGCCCGGGCCGACCGGCCCGACCAGCCCACCTACGTGCTGATCGACATCGACCCGGGCACCGGCACCAGCTGGGATGAGCTGCTGGTGCTGGCCCGGCTGCACCGGACCGCGCTCGATCACCTCGGGGTCCGCGGCCAGCCCAAGGTCACCGGGCAGCGCGGCATCCAGATCTGGATCCCGATCCGGCCCGGGCCCAGCTCCGAGGAGACCAGCGCCTGGGCCGAGCAGCTGTCCCACGCGATCGGGGACGCCGTGCCCGAGCTGGTCAGCTGGAAGTGGGAACGGCAGGCCCGCGGCGGCCACGCCCGGCTCGACTACACCCAGAACGCCGGCCACAAGACGCTGGTCTCGCCCTACAGCCCGCGGCCCGCGGCGGCCGCCCCGATCTCGGCCCCGATCGACTGGGACGAACTCGACGACCCGGCCCTGCGCCCGGACGGGATCACCATCCGGACGGTGTTCGACCGGCTGGCCGAGCGCGGCGACCCGTTCCGCTCAGTACTTGACTACGACCAGGTGCTGCCGCCGATCACGTGACCGACGACAGCACCTGCTGTCAGGCACCATTCAGCCGATGACAGCATCTGCTGTCACAGGGCCTGTGGGCTGGTTACTTCTTGAGCCACTTGCGGTACTTGGGCTTGGACGCCTGCTTCCAGTCCCGGAGCCCGCGGCGCTCGGAGTCGCGGACCGCGGTGCTGTTGTGCTCGTGCAGCAGGCCGTAGGTGAAGGCGTTCTCGCCCTCCAGGTGCGCCCGCACGCCGAGCTCGCGCAGCATGTTGCGCGCGATCACCGCGTCCTGGTGGTCGCCCAGCGACGACTGGACCTTCTTCAGCTGCTTGGCGTACCGCTTGGCCTGCTTCCCGTAGACCGGGGTGACGGCCTCGGCCGCGTACCGGGACCGCTTGGCGGCCCGGCGGGCGGCGTGCAGCGCCACGTTGGTCGGCTCACCGGGGTGGGCCTGGTCGGCGTGCTTCATCCGCTTGCGGGTGCGCCGGTAGGTGCGGCTCACCGCCTCGGCCAGGGCCTTCTTGGCCGGCCGGTCGGCGTCGGGGCCGAGCGGGGGCGTGGCCAGGATCTGGTCGAGCTCGTCGAGCAGCGCGAAGTAGCGCGGTGAGTCCAGCGCCGCCAGCACCGCCTTGCGGCTCTGGGCGGCCAGCGGGGCGAAGTGCTCGACCACCCGGGCCTGCACCGGTCCCATGACCAGCTCGACCGGCGCCTGGTGGAGCTCGGCTTGGATGTGGGCGGACAGCACCTCGGCGTCCCGGGCGTCGCCGAGCACGTGGCCGAGCCAGCGCAGCTCGGTGGCCAGGTGCTTGGTGTCGGCGCCCCGCAGGACCTGGCCGAACGACTGCAGCGTGCTGCGCAGCCGCCGGCTGGTGACCCGCATCTGGTGCACCGAGTCCGGCTCGTCCCGCCGGACCGACGGGTCGAGCGCCTTGAGCTGGCCGGCCTGGGCGGCCAGGTAGTCCAGCACCACGGCGGCGGCCGAGCCCCGGCGCGGGCGGTGGGTCTCTTCTTCCAGGTTGGCCAGGGCGTCGCCCAGCGCCCGCTCGAGCTTGGCGGTCCGGCCCGCGGGCTGCAGACCGCCCCGGCGCAGCCGCTTGTCGGCCGCGCGCAGCAGCCGACGGTCGCCGCCGGTCAGCTCGACCTCGACCTCGCGCCAGCTGGAGATGGTGGTGGACTCACCCAGGGTCTGGGCCGAGACCTCGTCCGCGACCACTTCGGCCAGGGACGCGCCGGTCTCGTCGATCAGCGTGCGCACCTGCCGGACGGTCGCGATCCGGGCCACCGGGGCCAGCGCCTCGCCGCGGCTGTAGACCTTGACCAGCTGGACCAGCTCGGCCGGGACGGTCCGTCCGGTCCGGCCGAGCGGGAGCTGGAGCTCCTGGCGGGTGTTGGGGCCGGCCGGCAGCTTCAGGTGCCAGCCGCTGTCGTTGCCGCCGCGGCGGCGCCGCAACGTGACGCCCGCCCGGAGCAGCCGCAGGTCCTCGGTGTCGTAGTACTCGGCCTCGAGTTTCTGCTCGGCGGGCCCGGCCTCGCTGGCCACCTGGGGCAGATCCTCCAGCGGTGGCAGCACGGCGTCCGGGCCGGCCTCGTACTTGAGCTCGATCTCGCGGGTGTCGGTGACCATAAAAGCTTTTCCTACCCAATCCGGTCGTCATGAATACGTCTCAGTCAGCAGTTGGTAACAACTACGAGCCACCCTAGCGACAATCCCTATTCTCTTTAAATTAACCTGCTGTTCATCTGTCAAGCAATGGTAACCGTTAGTACATTTGTTCTAAATTGCCCGGCCAGCAGCACTGATATATTAGAACGTGTTATCGTCTAGGCCATGGGAGCTGGGAAAACGCCGTCGGGTGGGTATCCGCCCCCGGTGGGGACGGTGCCGATGTTGTCCCGGGTGCCCGCAGGGGAGCTGATGGACAGTCCGCGGCGGGCGCCGGTGCGCCGGACCGCGGAGGTTCTCTACAGCGACACCAGCTGGCGACCCTGCCTGATCGTGGCCTGGGCCCGCCACCGGGGCGGCTGGGCGGCGCTGATCCGGTGGCCGGACGGCCGCGAGGACTGGCGCCAGTTCAACCGCCGCCACATGCGCCCGCAGCGCCACCAGGACTTCGACTTAACCGATTCAGCGTGGATGGTTGGGCCCAGGCTCAGCTCGCGGTCTGGGCTCGGCCTGCGGCCCGGGCTCGGCCTGCGGCCCGGGCTCAGCCGGAGACCACGGGCGATGCCTCGTCCGACTTCTGGCCGGACCCGGGCGACCCGTCGTCCTGGTCGTCGTCGGACAGCAGCGGCGAATGGCCCAGCGCGAACACCGCGCCCGCCAGCACCACCGCGCTCAGCGCCGCGAACACCAGCGGCAGCATCCCCCGGCGGACTTGCTCGTGGAACGCGAGCACGCCCCACAGGATCGAGATGATCGGGTCGGACAGGGTCAGGCCGGGCTGGGCCGCGATCAGCCGCCCGGCGTTCAGGGCCGACTGCACCAGGAACATGCCCAGCGCCCCGGTGGCGATCATCGCGTACAGCTGCCAGCTGGTGAAGATCGCTCCCCAGCCCTGGCTGAAGTGCGAGGTCATGCCCTTCATGAGCGCCGCCGTCAGGCCGAAGGCGGACCCGCCGGCCACCCCGAACACCGCCGCCTGACGGCTGCCGCTGCCTTCGTGGCCACCGCCCTGGCCGGCCGGGCCCTTGCGGCCCCAGGCCCCGAGCGCCAGCACCAGGGCCAGGTTGACGCCGATGCCGATGATCCACACGTACACGTGCACCTGGTCGGTCCGGCCCGCGGTCGGGTTCAGGAAGAACAGCAGGCCGGCCAGGCCGATGGTCATGGCCAGGGTCGACCCCCACTCCCGCCAGCCCATGGCCGACGAGCCGATGATCCGGGCGGCCAGGATCAGGGTCAGCGGCAATTCGAGGACCAGGATCGGCTCGACCACCGCCAGCTCGCCCGCACCCAGGGCCGAGGCCTGGAGCAGGAAGCCCGCGGTGATGGCGGCGATGCCGCCGAACCACACCGGTTCCCGCAGCAGCCGGCGGATCTGCTTCAAGCTCGCGTTCTCGTCCTGCGGCACCTTCTTGTTGGCCTTGCGCTGCAGGACCGAGGACGTGGCGTTGGCGCAGGCCGCCAGCACGGCCAGGAAGTAGCTGAGCATGCCCACCCTTCCCCTGCGCCAGCCGGAACCCGGTATCTCCACGACGAGTTACCCGCAAAAAGCCACATGACACGGCTGCCGCCCGGACCCCAGGATTGGGAAAACCTTATCCCGCCGGGGGAACCGGCCGGCCACCGTCATAGGTTTGGCCCTGACGACTGAGACGAATCCTGCGGGAAGGGCCCACCATGGAATACCGTCAGCTTGGCCGGAGCGGCCTCCGGATCTCGACGCTGACCCTCGGCACGATGACGTTCGCGGGCAAGGACAACTTCAACGCGGTCGGCAACACCGACCTGGAGGGGGCCAAGCGGCAGATCGGGATGGCCCTCGACGCCGGCGTGAACCTGATCGACACCGCCGACGTCTACTCCGGCGGCGTCTCCGAGGAGCTCGTCGGCCAGGCCATCAAGGGCAAGCGCGACGACCTGCTGCTGTCCAGCAAGGTCCGGATGAAGGTGGGCGACGGCCCCAACGACGCGGGCCTGTCCCGGCACCACATCATCGAAGGTCTCGAGGCCAGCCTCCGGCGGCTGCAGACCGACCACATCGACATCTACCACGTGCACGAGTGGGACGGGCAGACCCCGGTCGAGGAGACCCTGTCCACGCTCGACGCCCAGGTCAAGGCGGGCAAGATCCGCTACCTGGCCGCCTCCAACTACTCGGGCTGGCAGCTGATGAAGGCGCTGGCGGCGGCCGACGCCCGCGGCCACGAGCGGTTTTCGGCCCAGCAGATCTACTACTCGCTGGAGGCCCGCGACGCCGAGTACGAGCTGGTGCCGCTGGCCCTCGACCAGGGCCTCGGCATCCTGGTCTGGAGCCCGCTGGCCGGCGGCCTGCTGTCGGGCAAGTTCCGCCGCGACGCTGACCAGCCCGAGCAGTCGCGCCACCTCAACGGCTGGAGCGAGCCGCCGGTGCGCAACGAGGACCGGCTCTACGACACCATCGAGGTCCTGGTCGACGTGGCCAAGACCCACGAGGTGTCGCCCGCCCAGGTCGCGCTGGCTTGGCTGCTCAGCCGCCCCGGCGTCACCTCGCTGGTCATCGGGGCCCGCACCGACGAGCAGCTGGCCGACAACCTCAAGTCGGCCGACCTGGTCCTGTCGGCCGACGAGCGGGCCGCCCTCGACCAGGTCAGCACGCCCGACCTGATCTACCCGCACTGGCACCAGGCCAACACCGCCAGCGAGCGCTTCGGCGCCCCCGACCTGGCCCTGCACGGTTCCCGCAGCGGCCGCTGACGGCGACCACGGGCGCGGGGCCGCCGGCCACGGCGGACTCCCGCGCCCGCGGGGTACCAAGTAGAGGTGGAACTGCCGGTCCGGCCCGCGGTGGCCGCCGACCTGCCCGCCGCGGCCCGCCTGGCGGTGGCCGAGCGGGCCGGCCAGCCTGCCGCCTGGCGGGCGCGGTTCGCGGCCGACCTCGCCGACCCGGACGTATGCCTGCTGGTCGCGCTCCACCGCGGCCAGGTCGCGGGTTACGGCCGGGTCAGCCGCTTCGAACCGGGCCCGGACGCCCCCGTCAACGTCGCCCCGGCCGGCTACTACCTGACCGGACTGCTGGTCGCGCCCGGCTACCGCCGGCTCGGCCTCGGCGAGCGGCTGACCCGGGCCCGCATGGCCTGGGCCGCCACCCGGGCGACCGAGATCTGGTTCTTCGCCAACGCCGCCAACCAGGCGTCGCTGCGGCTGCACCAGCGGCTCGGCTTCCGGGAGGTGGCCCGGGACTTCGTCTACCCCGGCGTCACGTTCGCCGGTGGCGTCGGCGTCCTCGGCCGGGCCGCGCTGACGCCGGCTGAGCCCTAAGAGAGGTTGCTGCCGGCGCCCATCCGGTCGCCCTTGTACTCGTCGATGGCGTCGAGGTTGTCGCGGGCCGGGTAGCGGCTGGCGGCCGGGCCGTCGGCGAACGCGCGCAAGATGTTGGTGGTCACCTGGCGGACGAAGCGCGCGGTCGACAGGCCGATCCCGTGCGGCTGGTCGCCGTAGATCGCCTCCACCCAGCGCATGGTGCCGGAGTTGAACACGCCGGCCCCGCTGGTGTGGGTGTAGTAGGCCGAGTCGCCGTAGCTGCTGACCCCGTTGCAGACCAGCGGGGAATGCGACAGCACCTCGATCGGGCGCTCGACCGGGTAACCCGGGTTGACCCGGTCGTACTCGACGCCGACCAGGTGCGGGAACGCCGCCCCGTGGGGCACCCCGGTGCCCTTGAACACCCAGCTCGACTCGCTCGTGACCCGGTAGGCGGCGTCGGCCGGGAACGACTCGTACAGGGTGCCGATCAGCGAGGACTCCGGGTCCGGGCTGGGGGCGTCCCGCCAGTTGCCGGTGACCAGCGAGTTGTCCTTGCCGTACATCGGGTCGCGGTCGTAGCTGGTCTTGTAGCAGACCACTTCGCGGGCGGGGCCGAGCTTGGAGTCCTGCAGCCGGGTGCGCCGGAACATCGCGTTGGCGCCCAGGAAGGCCAGGTTCACCCCGGCGTCGCGGGCGGCGGTCACGTTGGCCCGCTCGGAGGGCGACCAGTATTCATCGTGCCCCATCGACACCAGCGCGCTCGCTCCCTTGAGCAGGCCCGGCTCGCTGGCCAGGTCCATGCTGGTCACGTAGGCGAGGGGCAGGCCCAGGTACTCGGCCAGCTTGATCGCGTTGCGCTCGTAGGTCAGGAACAGCGACGCGCCGTCGTCGTTGTAGGGCCGGTCCAGGCTGACCACCAGCGACCGGTCCGCGTAGGCGCCCTGCGGGCCCTTGTACAGGTCGTAGCCACCCCAGGTGTTGTACGCCTGCCAGGTCTCGACGCAGTTCTTGATCACCACCTTGCCGGCGGTGCTGTCCGACCGGATCGTCACCGGCACGTACCGCTGGGCGCCGGAGTCGGCGTCCAGCAGCAGCAGGTATGAGCCCGGCGGCCAGTCGTCGGTGGGCACCTCCATGACCGGGTCCCAGGTGGTGCGCACGGTGTTGGTGGCCGAGTCCAGCTCCGAGCCGGCCTGGCGGTGCCCGTGCAGCGCGCCCGACTGCCAGACCCGCCGGGCGCCGATGCCCTGGTACCAGCCCAGCCGGTAGGCGGTTATCCGGTAGCCGGACGAGGTGGTCGACACGTACAGCGGGAACGACTGGCCCTGGCGGACGCTGGCCAGGCTGGAGAAGCCCTCGATCTCGTGCTCGGTGCCCTGGTCGCGGATGATCCAGTGCGGGTCGCCGGGGTGCGCGTTCTCCGACATCGTGGTCGTGCCGCGCGGCCGCGGCGTGGGCCGCCTGGTGTCGGCCGGGTGGACGGAGGCGGCCGGGGCCGACGACCCGTGCGGCCACCACAGCGGCGAGGTGGCGGCGGCCGCCACCCCAGCCGCGCCGGCCGTGGCGGCGCCCAGGAACGCGCGCCTGCTCAGCTTCCGGTCAGCAACCATGCAGACAAGGATGCCGTACGGCGGGAACTACTTCACTCGGCTGCCATTTATCTGGTCAAAATCGCCGATTCCGTTGCTCAGGCCGCCGCCGCCGGACCACTGCCACATCAGCGCCTCGGGGCTGGTCCGGGACACCCCGCCGAAGAACGTGGCGCAGCTGGACGAACCCTTGAAGCACCAGCCGGACGGCGCGGCCGCGAAGTTCGTGGTCTCCGGCTCGTAGGTCCACTCGTCGGTGTGCGGGATGGAAGCGGCGCTGCCGGTGCCGAAGATCGAGGCCCACACGCCCGCGTCGGAGTAGACGCCGGGGGTGTAGCCGTGCGCCGCCTCGTAGCCGTAGAAGCCGTTGAACACGGCCCGGTCGACGCTGGCGGCGATGCCATTGCTCCTGATCTTGCCGCTGCAGGGCGAGGTGTAGACCGAGTTCCAGCCGTTGTCCTTGGCCGGCGCCACCCCCGGCAGCTCGATGTCCATCCACAGCACCTTGTACTTGACCGCCTGCCCGTTGGCGTCGGCCACCGCCCGGGCCGCCTGCTGCTGCCCCCAGGCCAGGGCCTCGTTGTAGGTGCCGTTGTAGTGCGGGTCGACGCCCGGGCCACCCAGGAACCAGTACGCCCCGGTGCCGACCCCGATGCCGCGGGCGTAGTTGGCGTTGGCCTGGGCGCTGTTGGCCGACGACCAGGCCAGGAAGCCGCCCGGGCAGCCCAGCCAGTACGACCAGCTGCCGGTCATCCCCATGTAGCCGCCGTAGTTACCGAGCCCCTTGGGCATCTGGTAGGGGCTGCCGCTGACCGGGACCGGCCAGCTGTCGGTGCCCCACCAGAAGCCGGGCGGGGTGTCCCCGGCCCGGGCGGTGGCCGCGGTCCCGGCCGCCGGCGCGGCCGCCGCGGGCAGTACGGTGCCGGCCACCGTCATCCCGGCCGCCGCCGCCACCGCTGCCGCTCCCAGCAGCAGACGGCGCGCTCGGGTCGTCAGTCCCGCCATCGGGTCGCCTCCGTAACGCTCTCGGGGGCTGAGACCCCGGCTGAACAGGATCGTACGTCGGGGAAACGGTAGCAGCGTGGATCTGGTAGCGGGAATGTTGAAACCGGTCATCCGTCCCACGGGTGTCCGGCGCGCAAACAGAGACCGTTCTGAGGCCGGCCTTGAGGTGAAGAACCAGGTCGATATGTGTCAGGCTGAAGTCATGGGTGCAGACGAGCCGCGGCGACTCCTGCTGCTCCGGCACGCCAAATCGGCCTGGCCCGACGTGCCGGACGATGAGCGGCCGCTCAACGACCGGGGCCGCCGGGACACGCCGGCCATCGGCCGCTGGCTGCAGTCCAGCGGCTACGTGCCCGACCTGGTGCTCTGCTCGACCGCCAGCCGGACCCGGGAGACCTGGGACCTGCTGGCCCCCGAGCTGGACGCGAACCCGCAGGTCCGCTACGAGCAGCGGATTTACGAGGCCAGCGCGCTGAGCCTGCTGCACCTGCTGCGGGAGACCGGCAACGGCTACCGGACGGTGCTGCTGATCGGCCACAACCCGGGCGTCGCCGAGCTCGCCGTCGGCATCGCCCAGATGGCCGACGGCCCGGCCGGCGAGCCGCTGGAGCGGGTTCGCGAGAAGTTCCCGACCGCCGCCGTCGCGGTGCTCGACTTCCAGGGCGAGTGGGCCGACCTCACCCCCGGTGAGGTGCGGATGACCGACTTCGCGGTGCCCAAGGAAATCCGGGCCTGACCTGCTGGACCGGTTCAGCCGGTTAGGGCGGGCTGTCCGTTTGGTCACATTGGGCCGGAGCAAACGCCGGCGTGTCGGCTGATCCGGCTGCGGTGATCCTTGATGAATAAAGTTGAATATGGTCTTTACAGTGCCTCAGCTTGGTGCGATCTTTTGGGAAACGTTTCCTTACTCGTCAGTAGCTTTCGTGGGTTCGCGGCGGCTGGCGGGTAGCGGCCCGACGCCCAGGAGGCCACGATGACGAGGCTCCGCCGGCCGGCCAGCCGGCTGATCTGCTCGCTGGCGGCCGCGGCCGCGATCGCGCTGCCGCTGACGACCCTGGCCGCCGCCCCAGCCGGGGCCGCCCGCACGGCGGCCGCCACCCCCGCGGCCCGGGCGTCGGCCGCGAGCTGCGATACGGCGCCGGCCGGGGACGGCTTCTACGACCCGCCCAGCCCGCTGCCGGCCGGAACCCACGGCGACATCGTCTGGTGCCGCCCCGCCTCGTCCCCGGTCAGCGGCAGCCAGGCCTGGCAGATCCTGTACCTCTCGACCACGGCGGGCGGTCAGCCGACGGCGATCTCGGGCACGGTGTTCGTGCCGGCCGCCCCGTACGTGGGGACCCGGCCGGTGGTCGCCTACGCGCCCGGCACCCAGGGCTGGGGTGACCAGTGCGCGCCGTCCCGGGAGATCGCCGCGGGTGACTTCGACGAGCAGTTCGCGGTCAGCAACCTGCTGGCCAAGGGCTGGGCGGTGGTGGTGACCGACTATCCGGGCCTCGGGACCCCCGGCGTTGAGGCCTACAACGTCGGCATCCCCGAGGGCTACGGGGTGCTCGACTCGCTGCGGGCCGCCACCCTGCTGCCGGGAACGGGCCTGAGCCAGTCGGCGCCGATGGGTATCGAGGGCTACTCCCAGGGCGGCGGCGCGGCCGACTGGGCCGCCCAGCTCCAGCCGTCCTACGCGCCGGGCCTGGACCTGACCGGAGTCGCGGCCGGCGGCACCCCGGCCAACCTGCAGGCCGTGGCCAGCAACATCAACGGCTCGGTCTGGTTCGCGTTCCTGGCGGGCACCGCCGAGGGGTTCAGCACCGTGTATCCGTCGCTGGACCTGAACCGCCAGCTGACCCCGGCCGGCCAGGCCGCCATGGCCCAGCTCGAAACCATGTGCCAGGCTCAGGGCCTGCTGACGTTCGCGGGCAAGAAGATCGAGGACTACACGGTCGGCGGCATCAACCCGATCACCGAGCCGCAGTGGCAGTCGGTGCTCGACACCAACGACCTGGGCGCGATGAAGCCCGCGGTGCCGCTGTACCAGTACCACGGGCTGCTGGACGAGATCATCCCCTACCGGGTCGAGCAGACGCTGCACCAGCAGTACTGCGCGCAGGGGGTGACCACCCGGCTGACCGGCTACCTGGGCGACCACATCCTGACCCAGGTGCTGGCCCAGGCCGACGTGGTCAGCTGGCTGGGGGCCCGGCTGGCGGGCACCCCAGCCACCGGTAACTGCTGATCAGGAGCCGAAGCTGGCCACCGCCGGGATGACCTCGTTGCCGATCACTTCCAGCGGCGAGATCGACGAGACCCCCACCACCTGGCCGATCGCGGTCTGGATGCCCTGCTCGGACAGGCGGCCCAGCTCGTCGATGGTCTTGGCGGTGTTCTCGCCGTCGGTGCCGACGTCGAACGAGTAGTAGGCGGTCTTCTCGATCTCGTCGTAGTCGCGGCCCTCGCGCTCGCAGTGCTCCCGGAGCACGTCGAGCTTGCGGCCGAGTTCGGGACTGGAGAACAGGTTGCAGGCCTGCGCGTACCTGGCCACCAGCCGCAGCGTCTTCTTCTCCCCGCCGCCGCCGATCATGATGGGCGGGTGCGGCTTGGTCAGCGCCTGCGGCGAGTTCAGCGGCCGGTCCAGGTGGAACAGCTTGCCGTCGTACGGCTTCTCGTCGCCCGCCCACATCTGCAGGCAGATCTGCAGCGCCTCTTCGAGCTGCTCGAACCGCTCGGCCACGGGTGGGAACGGGACGCCCAGGCCGCGCGACTCTTCTTCGTTCCAGCCGGCCCCGATGCCCAGCCAGGCCCGGCCGCCGGACAGCACGTCGAGGGTGGTGACGGTCTTGGCCAGCAGGCCCGGGTACCGGTAGTGCACCCCGGTGACCAGCGTGCCCAGCCGGACCCGGGACGTGTGCGCGGCCAGGAAGCCGAGCGCGGTGTAGGCCTCCAGCATCTCGTGCTCGGACGGGCCGACCGAGCGGATCTGGAAGAAGTGGTCCATGAGCATGATGTGCTCGAAGCCGGCGTCGTCCGCGGTGCGGGCCACCGTCGCCAGCGTCGAGCCGAGCTGCGCCGGGTTGCCGGCCCAGGTGAAATCGGGAATCTGAAGTCCAAGTTTCACGCGATTACCTCCACCACCACTCTCCCATATCCGGAGGATCCTCCGGTAAGGGGGTGGTGGGCGGGGGTCCGGCGGGAATCGTCAGCGGGGCGCCCGCCGGTCAGCCGGTGCGCTCCATCAGCCGCGTCCGTAGTCCCGCGTCCTGCGCCGCGTCGGCGACGGTCCAGGCCAGGCCGGTGGCGGCGTCGGTCAGGGCCCGGTCGGCGGCCGGGCTGACGCAGTGGGCGGCGAACTCCTTCTGGTGATTGACCGCGGGCAGCGAGTCGATCCCGATGTAGGGGTGGATGGCCGGGAGGACCTGGGAGACGTTGCCCATGTCGGTCGAGGCCCGGTTCATCCGGCCCGCCAGGGCGGCGGCGCCGCTCGCCCCCGACGACAGGAACTCGCGGCCCAGCCGTTCGGCGTTGGCCCGGTACAGCGGCAGCAGGTCGGGGTCGTTGCGGAAGTCGGCGTACGGGGGCGCCTCGGACTCGATCTCCAGCTCGCAGCCGGTGGCCAGCGCGCCCGCCTCGAAGCAGCGCCGGATCTTGGGCTCCAGCCCGGCCAGCTCGTCCACGGTTTCGGCCCGCACGTACCAGCGGCCCTCGGTGGCGTCGGGGATCACGTTGGGGGCGTCGCCGGCGTGGGTCACCACCCCGTGCACCCGGGTGCTGGGCAACAGCTGCTGGCGGAGCAGGCCGATCGCCACCTGGGCGACGGTGAAGGCGTCGGCCGCGTTGACGCCCTGCTCGGGGTAGGCGGCCGCGTGGGTCGCCTGGCCCCGGTAGCGGACCAGCATGTGCGACACCGCGAACGGGCGGGCCTCGGCCACGTCGACCGGGCCCGGGTGGACCATCATCGCCGCGTGCAGCCCGTCGAACGCGCCCCGTTCGAGCATGAACACCTTGCCGCCGCCGCCCTCCTCGGCCGGAGTGCCGAGCACGGTCACGGTCAGCCCGAGGTCGTCGGCCACCCGCGCCAGCGCCAGCCCGGCCCCGACCGAGGAGGCGGCGATGATGTTGTGGCCGCAGGCGTGGCCGACGCCCGGCAGCGCGTCGTACTCGGCGCAGATGCCGATGTGCAGCGGGCCGCTGCCCGCCCGGGCGATGAACGCGGTCGGCAGCTGGCAGGCGCCGGTCTCCACCTCGAACCCGCCGTCGGCCAGCTCGGCCGACACCCAGGCGGCGGCCCGCTCCTCGGTCCAGGCGGTCTCCGGGTGGGCGTGCAGCTGGTGGCTGAGCCCGGTCAGCCGGTCGCGGGCCCCGGTGATGGTCGCGGCCAGCGCGTCCTTGACGTCCATTCCCACTCCTCCAGTCCCAGCGACTCCCGTCACAGCGGCGCTACCTGGAACGTTACGTCGGTGCCGAGGAAGCGCCCGACGTCGGTGGCCTCGGCCGCCAGCGCGTCGGCGTCACCGGCCGCCAGCGGGGCGAACGGCTCGACCGTCACCCGGGTCTTACGTTCCAGCCGCCAGGTCCCGGCCACCCGGCCGCCGACCAGCACCGTCGGCCGTACGAACCCGCCGCCGGCCTGAATCCGTTTCGCGTACCCGGGGGCGAGGATCAGCTCCCGGTCGCGGTACCCCATCAGCAGCGGGTCGAAGTGCCCGAGCAGCCGCGGCGACGGTGCCGCCCCGTCCAGCTCCGCCCCGTCCAGCGCGACCATGTCCACGCCGGCCGGGACGGTCTCGTCCGCGATCAGCGCCCACGCCTTCCCGCAGTCCGCGGTCGGCAGCCCTGACCAGGTGGCGAAGTCGGCCCGGCTGGCCGGACCGTAGCCGCCCAGGTAGCGCCGGGCCAGCTCGGCCAGCGCCTCGTCCCGCTCCAGGGCCGGCACGGCCGGCGCCCACTCGTCCAGGAGGACGTAGGTGGGCTCGTCCCCCGGCCGGTCGGGACCCCGGCAGATCAGGCTGCGCCCGGCCGCGTAACCGAGCAGGTGCGGCGGCTGCTGGGTGCGCGGGTCGATCCCGACCCCCTCGGCTGCCAGCCGCTCGATCAGCTCGGCCCGTGTCAGCCGGGCCGAACCGGCCAGGATCGACGCCAGCGCGGCCAGAGCACGCTCACACAGCTCATCAGTCAGGCCCAGCTGCGACCTGCGCCGGGCATCCTTTTTATTGATAAAGGGGCCCAGCAGTCCGGTCATCCAGCGCACGTCCGTGGTCGCCACCAGATGGAGCGTGCCCCGCATCGCCCAGGTGCGGGTGACCAGGCCGTTCGCGCACGCCTGGTCGACATCGGCCGCGGTCAGCCCGGCCGTGCGCGGCCGGACCGCCAGCCGGGCGGGCGGGGCCGCCTGCGCCTGCAGGCCGCCCAGGTGCCGGGCGACCCCGGCGACATCGGGACCCGACGGACCTGGCCGGCCGAGCAGCTGCGCCTGCCAGCGAACGGCCCGGAGCTGGCCCGGCGTGAGCGAGGTCCCCACGGCGGCGACCATACCGGGTTGTCGGCCGGTGCGCCGGCCAGCGAGCATAGGGTGATGCAGCTTTCCGTTCCCCGCCCCCCCGAGGTCCTCGAGCACGGGCCGGCCACGCTGCGGCGCTGGCAGTTCGGCGACGAGGAAGCCGCCTACGTGGCGGTCATCGAGTCGCAGGACCACCTGCGGCCGTGGATGCCGTGGGCCAAGGGCTACTCGCGGGAGGCGGCGGTCGAGTTCGTGGCCGGCTGCGACCGGGACTGGGAGTCCGGCCTGGCCTTCAACTACGCGATCACGGTCGACCGCACCATCGCCGGCAGCTGCGGGCTGATGGCCCGGATCGGCCCGGGCGGCCTCGAGATCGGCTACTGGGTACACCGCGACTACCTCCGGCGCGGCCTCGCCACCGCCGCCACCGCGGCGCTGACCAGCGCGGCGTTCGGCCTGCCGGGCATCGACCGGGTCGAGATCGTGCACGACGAGCTGAACGGCCCGAGCGAGGCGGTGCCGCGCAAGCTCGGCTTCACCCGGGCGGGCGAGCGGACGCTCGACTTCGCCCCCGAGGCCGGCACCGGCCTCGGCGTCGTCTGGCGGCTGGACCGCCCGGCCGCGGTGGCCGGCTAGCGTCAAGGCCGGGTAGTTAGGGTTCGTTTTTTGCTGTCAAGGGCGGGGTGATGACGGTGATATCGATGGTGGCCTTGTAGGTGGTGCGGTCGACTTTGCCCCGGGCGTTGTATTTGGAGATGGCGCGCTTGACGACGCGGGGGCTGGTTCTGGGCCGTCGCGGGGGCATGAGGCTGGCCAGGACGAGGCGGCCGATGTTTCCGGCCAGGTCGGTGACGGTTCCGGCGGTCACGCCCGCGGCCAGGATGACCTGGTCGCGGGCCGCGCCTAGTGCGATGGTGAAGCTGGCCCGGTCAGGGTCGGTTCCGGGGATGGTGCTGGTGGCGTCGGCAATGGCGGCGCGCAGGGCCTGGTAGGTGATGAGCAGGGCGTAGACCTCCTGCTCGACGCCGTCCGGGGTGCGGGCGCGCAGGACGCGGCCGCCGAGGATCGTCGACTTGAGTTCGAGGTAGGCGGTCTCGATCTCCCAGCGCTCGTGGTAGAGGGCGATGACCTGTTCGGCGGGGTAGCGGGCGGCGTCGGCCAAAGTGGTGATCAGCCGGTAACGGCTGCCGGTGCGCCCGCCGGCGGTCACGACGGTGATCTCAGCGTCGATGACCCGGACCGGGACGCCGCCGAAGGCCGACAGCCAGGAGCCGTCTGGCAGGCGGCGCAGGACGGGAAGCCCCGGGCAGCCGCGCCCGGTGCGGACCCGGACCAGGAACTCCGCGCCGGCGGCCGCGATCTGCGCGGCCAGGAACCCGGCGGCGAAGTTCCGGTCGGCGAGCAGGATCATTCCTGCTCGCAGGCTGGGCAGCAGCAGCGGGGCGCAGGTGGTCTCGCCGCTGGCGGCCGGGCGGAACACGGCGTCGATGACTGTGCGGGTGCCGCAGCTGACCAGGGCCAGCAGCCGCACCGTCGGATAGCTGCCGCCACCGGTGGCACCGCCGCGCTGCTTGGAGTAGACGGCCAGGTTCGCCGGGCTGCCGGCGACCGTCAAGATGGTCCCGTCAACAGCGCAGACCAGCAGGCCCTTCCACCGCGCTCCGGCCGGCGACGGGCCGCGCAGCAAGAAGAACAGCTCGCGCAGCGGTCCCGGGCCAAGGCGGCGGCGTGCCTGGGTCATCGCCGACGCAGTCGGGGTGGCCACAGGCAGCCCGCCCAGCCCCGCGGCCAGGCGGCGCCAGACCTGCTCATAGCCCAGCTCGGCGAACAGGCCCCCTGCCAGCAGCAGATACACCACAACCCGCGACGGCAGGTCACGGACACGGCGCTGGACCCGGCACGTTTCCTCCAGCACAGCATCGACCATCTCGAACGGCACCTGCTGCGTCAGCTCACCCAGATGACCAGGCGCGAACCGCCCTCCAGCCACTGCGGCGGAACGGAAAATGACAGACTTATCCAACAGCGGGGCTCCCGGTGATGAGGCATGTCTTTGGCGGACAAACCTCACTTACCGGAGCCCCGCTGCCATCGCACCCACCAACACACCCTTGACAGCCACGCACCCCGCCTAACTAACCAGCATTGCGGCTAGCGCTCGGCGGTGGCCGGCAGCGAGCTGCCCGCCAGCAGGACCTCGGCCACCAGGGTGGGGTCGTCGGTCATCGGCACGTGCCCGCAGCCGGGCAGCGACCGGAAGCGGGCGGCCGGCAGCTGCCGCTGAGCGACGGTGGCCTGGCTGGGCAGCAGCATCCGGTCCTTGCTGCCCCAGGCGATGGTGACCGGGACCCGCTCGGGGATCGGCGCGGTGAACCACAGCGGGGTGGCCAGGATCGCGTCGATCGCCGGGCGGGCGGTCAGGAACGCCCGGGCGTCTGCGGCCGCCTGCTCGGGGCTGAGCCGGGACGGGTGGCTGACCACCGAGGCGAACATGACCGCGCGGCCGGCCGTGGAGCGGCTCAGCCGCCCGGCCGAGCCCTGGATGGCCGCCCCGGTCGTCTCCATGATCTTGAAGATCACCTTGGCGTACTGGTACTGCCGCCGGTTGACCCAGAACCCGGCCGGGGACAGCCCGGTCACGGTCGCGGCCCGGCCCTCGGACCCGATGATCAGGGCCAGCGCCCCGCCCAGGGAGTTGCCGGCCACGTGCGGCTGATCCAGCCCCAGCTCGTCCAGGAACGCGATGACGTCCTCGGCCATGGCCTGGACCGGCTCGCGGCCGTTCAGTTCGAGCGGCGGGGACTCGCCGTGTCCCGGCAGGTCGACCATGATCAGCTCACGCTGGTCGCGCAGCGGGCCGGCCACCGCGTCCCAGGCCTGCCGCCGGTGACCAACCCCGTGCAGCAGCACCAGCGGCGGGCCGTCGCCCACCCGCTCGTAGGCCAGCGTCATCGCGCACCTCCGTTACTGGCGAGTAACAAGCATCGTAGCCGGGGGCGGCCTGCCCGCCTAGACCCCTTTACCGGAGCAACCGGGCGATCGCCTCGGCCATCGTCTGGGCCAGGCGGTTCTCGCCGGTGACGTTGGGGTGCTGGTGGTCGCCGACGTCGTACTCGGCCGCGATCCGGGCCGGGTCGGCGGCCGAGCGGATCGCCGCGTCGAAGTCGGCGAACTCAAGACCGGCGGCCCGGATCCAGTCGTTCACCTCGACCCGGATCCGTTCCCGGGCCGGGTCACCGGCCTGCTCGGGTGCCATCGGGGTGATCGTGGCCAGGATCGTCCCGAGTCCGGCCGCGGCCGCCCGGTCGATGAGCTGCTGGTAGGCGCCGATCTGCTGGGCGGCCGAGGGCAGCTCGTCCAGCGGCGCGGCCTGCCCCGGCAGGCCGATGTCGTTGCTGGCGTGGGCCAGCACCACGTGGGTGACGCCGGCCGTCCCGAGCACGTCGTCGTCGAACCGGGACCGCCCCGACCGGCCCCAGGACGGGTGCCCCGGCGGGGCGTCGAACCGGAGCCGGTTGCCGGGGATGCCGCGGTTGACGACCGCGATCCGTTCGGCCGCGGGCAGCCGGGCGGCGGTGAGCTGGGGCCAGCCCATGGTGGTGATCGAGGCGCCCAGGCAGACGATGACCGCGCTGGCCTCGGGGCCGGCCACGTCGACGGCGCGCAGGAACGGCCCGCCGGACGGCAGCGACCAGCCGGTCCCGGCCGACGCCAGGCCGGTGCCGCTGGCGGGACCTGGGAAGTCGCGCGATCCCGCGCAGTCGCCCGGGGCCGACGCGCGCTGGAACCGGAACCCGTTGGCGGTCGCGTAGGGCGTCGGCGCGGGCAGGTAGAGGTCGATGATGACCTCGTCGCCGGGCCGGACGGTCAGCTCGACCGGGTCGGTCCAGCGCGACCGGCCGGCCGGGATCTTGGCCGCCGGCTGGCCGTCGAAGGCGACCTCGGCCACCTGGCCGCCGGCCGTGATCGCGCCCCGGCCGATCAGGACCGGTTCGTCCCCGAAGCGGTTGCTCAGCTCGACCCGGACGTAGCGGCCGCCGATGCTGGCGGGCACGGTCAGCCGGACGGTGACGTCGGCGAACGGCGGCTCCTCGTCGTCGCCGCGGAAATCGGTCATGGCCTGGGTCCAGGTCGCCCGCCAGCGCAGGCCGTCCCTGGTCGCGGGCGCGCTCATCCCGGCTCCCTCCGTGGAACGTTGTTCCAAGGGCAATCTTGGAACGATGTTCCAGTCATGTCAAGGGGATGACGCGGGCCGCCGCCCCGGGTAGGGGCAGCTGTAAATGGAGACGAGGAGGGTGATGTCCCGGTGACGGTCAGCCGTGGACGGAGACGAGCAGGGTGATGACCGCGAGGATCAGCGTGAGCCCGGCCCCGGACCCGTGGATGAGCACCCGCCGGGGCGGATAGCGCCGGCCGGTGGCGCCGGACGCCGCGACCGCCGCCAGCGCGTCCGCCTCAGAGCCCACGCCAGCCTTGGAGCCCCCGCCGACCTCAGCCTCCACATTGGTCTCAGCGCCCACATCAGCCCCGGAGCGCACACCCGCCCCAGAGACCTCACTGGTCTCGACGCCCCCGGCGGTCACCGAGGTCACAAGCACACCGGCGGCCCCGGGTGCGGCCGAGGTCTCCAGCCGCTCGGAGGTCGCGGCTGCCCGGGCGGCGGCCTGGCGGCGGTTGACCGTGAACCACGTCAGGCCGGCCGCGATCGTGACCAGCAGGACGCCGAACGACACCCACGCGAACGTGTGGTACTTGGTGGCTACGAACGCGATCCAGCTGCCGAGCCCGATGATGCCCAGGGCCGGGTGCATGAACTCCAGCAGCGGATGCTGGCCGGGCTGGACGGCGACCCGGGTGTGGGTGATCGGCGGCACCCGCGCACCGGCCGCCATCGCGTCCACCGCCGCCTGCGGGATGCCGCGCTCAGCGGGAGCGGGCCGCACCGGGGCCGTCGGCCGGGTGGCGAGCAGGAAGACACCGGCGCCCGCGGTGAAGATCCAGAGCAGCATGGCCGCGATATCCAATGGGGCTCCCTTCGTGCCGACCCTACAACCGCACCGGTAGCGTTGAGCACCATGCAGGCGGACGCGGTCGACGCGAAGATGATGGATCTGGCGCTGCAGCAGGCCCGCGAGGGCCTGGCCCAGGGCGGCGTCCCGGTCGGGGCGGTGCTGGCGGCCGGCGACCAGGTACTCGGGGCGG
Organism: Actinomycetota bacterium; assembly: GCA_019240215.1. Classification (GTDB taxonomy): domain Bacteria; phylum Actinomycetota; class Actinomycetes; order Streptosporangiales; family Streptosporangiaceae; genus Bog-532. Next base: position 19,072 of record JAFAYQ010000025.1, read on the forward strand.
GCCACAACCAGCGGGTCCAGCAGGGCGACCCGGTCGCCCACGGCGAGATCTCGGCCCTGCGGGACGCCGGGCGGCGGCCCGGCTACGCCGGCACCACCATGTACACCACGCTGTCGCCGTGCGAGATGTGCTCGGGCGCGATCCTGCTGTTCCAGGTCCCCCGGGTGGTGGTCGGGGAGGCGACCACGTTCGCCGGTGACCTGGACTTCCTGCGCGGCCGCGGGGTCGAGGTGGTGCTGCTCGACGACCCCCGCTGCCAGGACGTGATGCGCGAGTTCCAGGAGCGCTACCCGGCCGTCTGGAGCGAGGACATCGGCGGCCGCTAGCTGAGCCGCCACCCGGCCGTCAGCTCCAGATCGTGACGTAGACCGGCGGCCGGAACTTCGACGGCGGCACCCCGCTGCCGGGCGAGCGCATCAGCTTCATCGCCTCCGGGGTGCCCAGGAAGTGCCGCATCGAGCCGGCGATGGCGGGCCGCCGTTCCCGCCGCAGCGTGGTCACGTACCAGGTGGCCTCCATCGGCGTGGCCGGGGTGTCGGCCACCTTGAGCTCACCGCGGCGGATCTGAGGGGCCAGCAGGTGCGCGACCCCGAGCGCGACCCCGGCCCCGCTGGCGGCGGCCGCCCAGGCGGCGGTGGCGTTGGGGAACACCCGGATCCGGTTCTCCGGCACCGCCAGCTTGGCCAGCAGCCGGCTGACGTCGCTGGCCGGGTCGGTGCCGGTCGGGTCGACCAGCCACGACCAGCTGGCCGGGCCGCCTTTCAGCGGATCGTGCGGGGAGGCGACGGGCACGATGTGGTAGCGGAACACCGGCTCGCAGACCAGCTCCTTGTCGGCCAGCAGCGGGCCGATGGCCATGTCGGCCAGCCGGTTCACCACCAGCACCGCCATCTCGTCTTCGGCCGCCACCCCGGCCGAGGCCTCGACCGGCTGGGCGAACCGCCGGGAGAAGGCGTCGGTCAGCGACCCGGCCACGAACTCCGCGAACGAACTGGTGGTGACCAGCCGCAGCTGCTCGGGCAGGCCCTGGCCGGCCCGCACCGCGGCCTGCGCCTCGGCCCCCAGCGCCACCATCTGCGATGCCACCGGCAGCAGCTTGACCCCGGCCGTGGTCAGCGACATCGTCGGGCCGCTGCGGGTGATCAGCTGGTCGCCCAGGTGCTGGCGGAGCGCGGTCAGAGCCTGGGAGACGGCGGGCTCGCTCACGTTCAGCATCTTGGCCGCGTCCTTGACGGACCCGAGCCGGGCCACCATCACGAACGCGCTGAGCTGAGTGAGCGTCACCTTCCGATCATGGGCCGGGTGGGCGAGATTGGCCAGGATTCTTAAGGCAATGCTTATCCTGCTCTTGCCCGGCTATGGCGCAGGAGGGTGAATGCAGGTTCCGTCGCACGTCGAGTACGAGAAGGCGAAGAGCGTGGAACACGCCCTGGAGCTGCTGACCCGGTTCGGGCCGGAGGCGCGGGTACTGGCGGGCGGCCACAGCCTGATCCCGATGATGAAACTGCGGCTGGCGCAGCCGGAGACGCTGATCGACATCAACGGCATCAGCGGGCTGTCCCGGATCACGGTGGCCGACGGCGAGCTGCGCATCGGGGCGCTGGTCCGGCACGGCCAGCTGCTGGCCTCGGCGGTGGCGGCCGGGCACTTCCCGGTCCTGCGGGACGCCGAGCAGGTGATCGCCGACCCGATCGTGCGCAACTGGGGCACCATCGGCGGCTCGCTGTGCCAGGCCGACCCGTCCGAGGACCTGTCGGCCGCGTTCGGGGCGCTGCGGGCGATCGCGGTCATCCAGGGCCGCGACGGCTCCCGGCGGGTGCCGGTCCGCGAGTTCCACCTGGGCCCCTACGAGACCGTCGTCGCGCCCGCCGAGCTGCTGACCGAGCTGCGGGTGCCGATAGCCGGCGATGGGTCCGGCAGCGCTTACGAAAAGGTCTCACGGCGGGTGGGTGACTGGTCGATCGCGGCGGCCGGGGCGGTGCTCACCCTGAGCTCCGACGGCACGGTGACCGAGGCCGGTATCGGCCTGGCGGCGGTCGGGGCCGGCCACTTCGTGTCGACCGCGGCCGAGGACTTCCTGCGCGGGCAGCCCGCCACCGACGCCGTGTTCGGGCAGGCCGGGCAGGTCGCGGCCGAGCACTGCCAGCCGGCCGCCGACCAGCGCGGCCCGGTCGACTACAAGCGGCACCTGACCGGCGAGCTCACCACCCGGGCGCTGCGCCGGGCGGCTATCCGAGTCCGGGCCCGGGCCGGCGGGCAGACGGTCTGACGTGGAGATCACGATGACGGTCAACGGGACCGAGTACACCCGTGACGTCGAGCCGCGGATGCTGCTCATCCACTTCATCCGGGACGAGCTGGAGCTGACCGGCAGCCACTGGGGCTGCGACACCTCCAACTGCGGGGCCTGCGTGCTGTGGCTGGACGGCACCCCGCTCAAGTCGTGCACGGCGCTGGCGGCGATGGCGAACGGCCGCGACATCCGCACGGTCGAGGGGCTGGAACGCGGTGGTGAGCTGGACCCGGTCCAGCAGGGCTTCATCGCCTGCCACGGGCTGCAGTGCGGTTTCTGCACGCCGGGCATGCTGATGACCGCCCGCTGGCTCATCGACCACCACCCGCACCCGACCGAGGCCGAGATCCGCGAGGCCATCTCCGGGCAGATCTGCCGCTGCACCGGCTACGAGAACATCGTCCGGTCGGTCCGCTGGGCGGCCGAGCACCCGTCGGGAGCGGCCTCGTGAGCACGGCCGAGCCGGACCCCCCGCTCGGTTACGGCTCGATGCGGCGCAAGGAGGACACAAGGTTCATCCGCGGCCAGGGCAGCTTCATCGACGACATCAAGCTGGGCGGCATGCTGCACGGCGCGGTGCTGCGCAGCCCGTACGCGCACGCCCGGATCCAGTCGATCGACGTATCGGCCGCGCAGGCCCATCCCCGGGTGCGGGCGGTCATCACCGGGGAGACCCTGGCCACCCGGGACCTGGCCTGGATGCCGACGCTGGCCGGTGACACCCAGGCCGTCCTGGCCACCGACAAGGTCCGCTTCCAGGGTCAGGAGGTCGCGTTCGTGGTGGCCGACGACCGGTACGCGGCCCGCGACGCGCTCGAGCTGATCGACGTCGAGTACGAGCCGCTGCCCACGGTCATGGACGCCCGGCAGGCGCTGGACCCCGATGCGCCCGTCGTCCGGGACGACCTGGGCGCCAGCAACCACATCTTCGACTGGGAGTCCGGCGACGCGGCCCGGACCGACGAGATCTTCGCGGCCGCCGACGTGACGATCGCCGAGGACCTGCTGTACCCGCGGGTGCACCCGGCCCCGCTGGAGACCTGCGGGGCGATCGCCGACTTCGACCCGATCTCCGGCAAGCTGACGGTCTGGTCGACCAGCCAGGCGCCGCACCCGCACCGGCTGCTGTACTCGATGGTGGCCGGGGTGCCGGAGCACAAGATCCGGGTGATCTCACCGGACATCGGCGGCGGCTTCGGTAACAAGGTGCCCCTTTATCCCGGATATCTGTGCGCGATCGTCGGCTCGATGATCACCGGGCGCCCGGTCAAGTGGATCGAGGACCGGTCCGAGAACCTCATGAGCACCTCGTTCGCCCGCGACTACCACATGCACGGCGAGATCGCCGCCACCCGCGACGGGAAGATCCTGGCCGTCCGGGTTCGGGTGCTGGCCGACCACGGCGCGTTCAACGGGGCGGCCCAGCCGACCAAGTTCCCGGCCGGGTTCTTCGGCGTGTTCACCGGCTCCTACGACCTGCAGGCGGCCCACTGCCAGGTGACCGGGGTGTACACCAACAAGGCGCCCGGCGGCGTCGCCTACTCGTGCTCGTTCCGCATCACCGAGGCCGTCTACCTGGTCGAGCGGATGGTGGACATGCTCGCCTTCGAGCTCGACGCCGACGCGGCCGAGCTGCGGATGCAGAACCTGCTGCGGCCCGACCAGTTCCCCTACACCTGCGCGACCGGCTGGGTCTACGACTCCGGCGACTACACAAGCACCCTCCAGCTGGCGCTGGACAAGGCCGACTACACCGGGCTGCGCCAGGAGCAGGCGGCCGGCCGCGAGCGGGGTGAGCTGATGGGCATCGGCATCAGCTTCTTCACCGAGGCGGTCGGGGCCGGCCCGCGCAAGCACATGGACATCATGGGCCTCGGCATGGCCGACGGGGTCGAGCTGCGGGTCAACCCGGGCGGCACCGCGGTGCTGCGGATCGCGGTGCAGACCCAGGGCCAGGGCCACGAGACCACGTTCGCCCAGATCGTGGCGGAGGAGCTCGGCATCCCGCCCGACCGGATCGAGGTCGTGCACGGCGACACCGACCAGACCCCGTTCGGGCTCGGCACCTACGGGTCCCGGTCCACCCCGGTGTCGGGGGCGGCCACCGCGGTGGCCGCCCGCCGGATCCGGGACAAGGCCCGGGTGGTGGCGGCCGCCATGCTCGAGGTGGCCACCGGCGACCTGGAGTGGGAGAAGGGCCGCTGGTACGTGCGCGGCGACCCCGACCAGGGCCGGTCGATCGCCGAGATCGCGCTGGCCGCCCACTCCGACCTGGAGCTGCCGGCCGGGGTCGAGGGCCAGCTGGACGCCAGCTGCGTCTACAACCCGCCCAACCTCACCTACCCGTGCGGTGCCTACGTCTGCGTGGTCGACGTCGACCCCGGCACCGGCAAGGTCGAGGTGCGCCGGTTCGTGGCGGTCGACGACTGCGGGGTCCGGATCAACCCGATGATCGTCGAAGGCCAGATCCACGGCGGCCTGGCCGACGGGATCGGCATGGCCCTGATGGAAGTGATCGCCTACGACACCCAGGGCAACTGCCTGGGCGGCTCGTTCATGGACTACCTGCTGCCGACCGCGGTCGAGTGCCCGTCCTGGGAGCTGGGGGAGACCGTCACCCCGTCCCCGCACCACCCGATCGGGGCCAAGGGGGTGGGCGAGTCCGCCACCGTCGGCTCGCCGCCCGCCGTGGTCAACGCGGTCATCGACGCGCTCCGGCCGTTCGGGGTGCGGCACGCCGACATGCCGCTGACCCCCGCCCAGGTCTGGCGGGCCACCCAGGGCCGCCCCCTGCGCACCGACCTGGCGCAATCGTGAGCGTTAAGATCGAGGAGATGGAAGACCTCAGCCAGCGAGTTCCGGACGTCGCCACGCTGGCCGGCGCGCTGGACGGCACCGGATACCTGGCCGGCGACGAGCTGGCCACCGCGTTGTTCCTGGCGGTGCGGATGGGCCAGCCGATCCTGCTGGAGGGCGAGCCCGGCGTCGGCAAGACCGAGGCGGCCAAGGCCCTGGCGGCCGGGCTGGACACCCCGCTGGTCCGGCTCCAGTGCTACGAGGGCATCGCCGCCGCCGAGGCCCTGTACGAGTGGAACTACCCGCGCCAGCTGCTGGCCATCCGGCTGGCCGAGGCGAGCGGCGACGCGGTCCGCGAGGCCGACCTCTTCACCGACGAGTACCTGCTGGCCCGGCCGCTGCTGGCCGCGCTCGACCACCCCGGCCCGCGGCCCGCGGTGCTGCTGATCGACGAGATCGACCGGGCCGACGACGAGTTCGAGGCGTTCCTGTTCGAGCTGCTGGCCGAGTCGGCGGTCACCATCCCCGAGCTCGGCACCCGGCGGGCGGCGGTGCCGCCGGTGGTGGTGCTGACCTCGAACCGGACCCGTGACCTGCACGACGCGCTCAAGCGCCGCTGCCTCTACCACTGGATCGGCTACCCCGAGCCGGAACGGGTGGCCGCGATCATCCGCCGCCGGGTCCCGGGCGCTTCCGGCACGCTGGCCGGGCAGGTGGCCGAGTCGGTCCGGCGGCTGCGGGACCTCGACCTGACCAAGCCGCCGGGCATCGCCGAGGCGGTCAACTGGGCGACCGCGCTCGGGGTGTTCGGCGAGACCGAGCTGACCGCGCCCGGGGTCGAGCGGACGCTGAGCACCGTGCTCAAGTACTCCGAAGACGAGCAGGCGGTCCGCCAGGCCGGCCTGGCCACCCTGATCGTCCCCGGTGACTGAGACCGGCTCCGGTGACTGAGACCGGTCCGCTCACGGCTGACCCGGGCCCCGACGACCCGGTCACGGTGGACGTGGCCGCGGTGACCGCCGAGTTCGGGGCCGCCCTGCATGAGGCCGGGGTGCCGGCCGACCCCGGCCGCTGCGAGCGGTTCGCCCGCGCGGTCGCCGTGATGCGGCCCCGGACCCTGCGTGAACTGCACGCCTGCGGGCTGGCCACGCTGGTGTCGGGGCCCGAGCAGATCGAGGTCTACGACCGGCTGTTCGCGGCCGCGTTCGGCGCCCGCTGGCCCGCCGCGTTGCCGGGGGCGACGGTCCCGCCGGTGACCGGGGCCGGGCCCCCGCCGCAGGCGGCGCCGCCCACCCCGGCCGGCGCCCCGGCCCGCGGGGCGGTGCTCGACACGCGGTCGGGCGACGGCCACGCCCCCGAGGGGGACGACCGCGTGCCCTGGCGGACGATGGCGACCGCCGCTGAACGGCTGTCCGGCCGCGACTTCGCCGACCTCTCAGTGGCCGAGCTGCTGCTGCTGGCCGACCTGATGCGGCGCCGGGTGATCAGCACGCCGCCCCGCCGCAGCCGCCGCCAGCGCCCCGCGCCGTCCGGGCGCCGCCCCGACCTGCGGGCCACGCTGCGGCAGGCCCGGCGGACCGACGGCGAGCCGCTGCGGATCGCGCACCGGGCGCCGCGGCTGCGGCCCCGGCGGCTGATCGTGCTGTGCGACATCTCCGCCTCGATGGAGCCGTACGCCCGGGCTTTGCTCCAGCTGCTGTACTGCGCCAGCCAGAAGGGGCCCGAAGCCCAGGCGGGCCGGGCCGGGACCGAGGTGTTCACGTTCGCCACCCGGCTCACCCGGATCACCGGCGAGCTGGCCACCGCCCGGCCCGACACGGTGCTGGCGCGGGCCGGGGCGGCCGCCCCCGACTGGTCCGGCGGCACCCGCATCGGCGCCTCGGTCAAGGAGTTCAACGACCGCTACGGTGCTCCCGGCCTCGCCCGCGGCGCGGTCGTGCTGATCATCTCCGACGGCTGGGAGACCGGCGACGCGACCGAGCTCGGGCAGCAGATGGCCCGGCTGCACCGGCTCGCCTACCGGATCATCTGGGCCAACCCGCGCACCAAGAGCCCCCGTTACCAGCCCAAGGTCAGCGGGATGGCGGCCGCCTGGCCGTACTGCGACGCGGTGGTCAGCGCCCACAGCCTGGACGCGATCGGCGACCTGATCGCGGCGCTGGCCCAGCCCGCCTGACTCCCGCTGAGTCGCCAGGCGGGCTGGAGTCTCAGTGTCTCCTGATTTCAGGGTCTCCTGATTTCAGGCGACGGTGACTTTGACCGTGTGGTAGCCGGTGGCGCCGTTGGGCGGCGGCCCGTGCACGGTCTCGGTCTGGGTGTAGCCGGTCTGGTCGGTCGCCCGCACCTGGAGCACGTGGGTACCGGGGATCGCGTCCCAGCGGAAGTACCACTGCCGCCAGGTGTCGATCGTGTCCTGGGCGGCCAGCGTGGCCTCGGCCCACTCGCCGTCGATGCCGACCTCGACCTTGGCGATGCCCTTGCGCTGGGCCCAGGCCACCCCGGCGATCACCACCTGGCCGGCCTGCAGCGGCTTGCCGGCCTTGGGGGTGTCGATCCGGGATTCGGTCTTGACCGTCGCCTGAGCCGACCAGGCGCGCTTGACCCAGTAGGCGTCGTAGGCGGCGTAGGTGGTCAGCTCCATGTCGACCACCCACTTGCAGGCCGACACGTAGCCGTAGAGGCCGGGCACCACGACCCGGACCGGGTAGCCGTGCTCGGCCGGCAGCGGCTGCCCGTTCATCCGGGTGGCCAGCAGCGCGTCCCGGCCGTCCATGACCGCCTGGGTCGACACCCCCACCGCCATGCCCTGCACGTCGCGCATGACGATCTGGGTCGCGCCCGCGTGCACGCCGGCCTCGCGCAGCAGGTCGGCCAGCCGGGTGCCCTGCCAGCGGGCGTTGCCGATGTAGCCGCCGCCAACCGACTCCGACACGCAGACGATGGTGATGTCGCGCTGGATCTGCGGCCGGCTCATCAGCTCCTCGAAGTCGATCTCGATGGGCTTGTCGACCATGCCGTGGATCCGCAGCTTCCACTGCTGGGTGGTCACCTTGGGCACCACCACCGCGGTGTCGACCCGGTAGAAGCGGTCGTTGGGTGTGTAGAACGGCGAGATGCCGGCGATGCTGTCGAGCTTGTCGGCGGCCGCCAGTGGCGGCAGCTGCTGCACCGGGCCCGGCTTGAGCGGCGGGATGACCTTGACCTTGGGGGTCAGCAGCTTGGTGGCGCCCCCGGCCACCACCGTGACCGCGGTGGCCGACAAGGTGGCCAGCAGGAACCGGCGCCGGTTGGTGCCGACCACGTCCAGGTCACCGGTCAGCGCCCAGCCGCCGCGGACCCGGGTCAGCGCCCGCGCCAGCACCACCCGGGGCGCGGCCGCCCCCGCCAGGCCGGCCATCGCGGCGGCCCCGGCCGCTCCGCCGAGCAGGGCGGGGATCACGTCGCCGGCGTGGCTGCCGGGCCGGGTCAGCACCACGAACGCGGCCGCCACCCCGAACACCGCCGCCACCCCGATCACGCCGGCCGCCCGCCGCCGCCGCGCGACCAGTCCGAGGACGGCGGCCACGACCGCGACGAACAGCCAGGCCGGCAGGAACAGGCTGTGCCCGTGGGTCCCGGCCGACTGGCCCGCGAGCCGGGCCAGGGAGCCGGACCGCAGCATCGCCGCCACCGCCGAGACCGGGGCCGCCTGCGGGCGGAGCAGACGGGCCGCCAGTTCGCCGACCGTGACCGCGACGGCGGCCGCCAGCAGGCCAGCGGTCAGCGCCGCCAGCAGGCCCCGGCCCCGCGCCCGCCAGGCGCCGGGGATGGGGCCGGACCCTGGTCCGGGCGGCGCCATTCCGGCGTAGGCGGCCGGGTCCTGGTCGCCGTCGGTGGCGGGTGGGGCGCTGGTGGCCGGTCCGCCGGCAGCCGGTCCGCCGGCAGCCGGTCCGCCGGTCGGGAAGCCGCCCGGCGGGGTCCCGATCGGGGCCGGGTCGATCACCGGGGCGGCGAACTCGTCGCTGTCGGGCGGGACCGGCTGCTCCCAGGCGGGGCCGTTCGGCTCGGTCCAGCCGGTGCCGCCGGGCTCGGCCCAGCCGGTGCCGCCGGGCTCGGCCCAGCCGGGGCCGCCCGGCTGCCCCCAGCCCGGCTCCTCCCAGCTGGGCGCGCCCGGCGCGTCCCAGGGCGGCCCCGGCTCGGTGATCACCGCGCTGGTCCGGTAGCCGGTCGGCGCCTGGTACTCCTGAGACACCGGATAGTCCTGCGTCCCCTGGTAGTCCGCCCGTCCCGGGTGTCCGGGGTAGCCGGCCCGGCGGTAGGCGGTCAGCTCCGAATAGCCGATCCCATCTCCACCGCCGTCACTTGCGCCACTCGCACCACGCAAGTCACCCGAGCCGCCCTGGCCTTCCCAGCCGCGCTGGCCCTCCCAGCCGGTCTCGCCGCTCTGGCCCTCCCAGCCGGTCTCGCCGCTCTGGCCGTCCCAGCCGGTCCCGCCGCTCTGGCCGTCCCAGCCGCCTCGGCCACTCTGGCTACCCGGGACCGGGTAGTCGAAGACGTCCGGTTGGTGTCCCGGCCACGGAACACTTTCGCGGTCGCCGGGTTGTGGGCGGTGCCGTCCAGGACCCTGATGGCTCATAGCTTCAAATGTGCCCGGTGAGACGCGATTCCGGTGCTGTCCTGAGTGTCCGGTAACCCAGCGGTAAGCGTTGACGGCGCAGGCTCCTCGGATCCGCTGGCGGCTTGCTCCTCACCAGTCACAGCCACACCAGCCTCAGCGGGAACCTCGTCCGCCACCGTCGTCGCCGCCGCCGACTCCACCGCAGGCGGCCCCAGCCGCCCGAACCGCTCCGGATAGCGCGCGATCAGCCACCGGGCCAGCGACACCAGGGCGATGAACAGCGTTGCCCCGCCGTACCCGACGACCTCGGCGTGCGGGACCGCCCGCCACCGGCCCAGCATGTGCTCGGCCGCCAGGTAGCCACCGGCCGCCAGCGACAGCCACTCCCAGCGGCCGTCCAGTACGACCAGCATCACCAGCAGGATCGCGTACCACTGGTACCGGGGAGTGGTCACCATCAGCGCCACCCCGGTCATCACCAGCGCGGCCTGCCAGGGCCGGTCCGGGTTGGAGAACCGGATCACCGCCAGCCCGGTCACCGCCAGGATCAGGACGGCGATGGCGGTGGCCGGCTTGCCGCTCGCGACCAGCCCGATCAGCGCGAACCGCTGCCCGCTGCCGTACCCCTCCTGCTGCAGGTAGCCGGGCAGGAACCCGATGACCTTGCTGCCCACCGCCAGCACGTGCGGCAGGTAGACGACCGCCACCGCCCCGGCGGCAGCCGACACCACCGACACCCAGCGGCGTTTGAGCACGGCCGGGCCGACCAGCACCGGGGTCATCTTGGTGGCGATGGCCAGGCCGAGCAGGGCGCCGCCGAGCACCGCCCCGCGCCGCTTGGCTCCCCGCCGCGCCAGCACCAGCAGCGCGGCCAGCGTGAGCAGCACCGCGACCACGTCCACGTGCGCGTTGTTGCCGGCCTCGAGCGCGACCGTCGGGCACCAGGCCCACAGCGCCGCCCAGCGCAGGTCGCGCCGCAGCCACCCCAGCCCGGCCAGCAACAGCAGCGTGACCAGCACCGCGCACGCGCCCGCGGCCGCCTGGACCGGGGTCGAGCCCGCCCACACCGGCGTCACGTAGTGCACGGCCAGGAAGTAGAACTCGGCCACCGGCGGATAGATGGTCGGCACCGTCGGCCGGTTGATCCGGGTGCAGCCCGGGGCCAGCGTGTGGCCGGGGTAACCCGGCTCCACGATGCCCGGCCCCACGCAGTAGGGGGCGTGGTGGTTGAACAGGAACGGGTCGCGGATGTGGGCCAGCTGCGGCGCGGTCGGGACGTAGGCGTAGGGGTCGTAGCCGGCCGCCTGCACGCGGCCGTCCCACATGTAGCGGTACAGGTCGGAGCTGGACTGGGGCGCCCCCGAGACCGCGATGACCTGCACCGCGATGCCGCCGATGACGATGAGCGCGACCACCCAGCGCCGCGGGAGGCCGCGCAGCAGCCAGGCCGCGGCCGCGAACAGCACCCAGGCCACCGTGACCAGCGGCAGCGGCTTGAGCGGGTACGGATCGGCGGCCGGGTGGATGACCAGGAACTCCAGGCCGCAGATGACCACCAGCATCGCGCTGATCGCACTGACCCGCACCTTCGCGGTCATGACTCGTACACCAGGTAGACGTCCTGGCTGGTCTCGATGTCGGCCGGGGCGGCCGGCACGCAGTCGAGGGCGGCGAACCAGCGGCCGTCGGCCGTCCAGGTCTCCCGCAGCACCAGCCCGGCGCTGCGGGCCACGTCACCGATCTGGTCGGCGCCCACGTAGGCCCACGGGAACCAGTCGCCCGCGGTGCCCTGCTGGCACAGCCGGACCTGGTCGGTGCGCAGCGGGCGGCCCGGCGCCTGCACCTCGACCAGCGCGTGGCCGTCGGGGGCGAGCAGGTCACTGATCCGCCGCAGCAGCGCGGCCGGGTCGCCGCCGATCCCGATGTTCCCGTCGGCCAGCAGCACCGTCCGCCAGCGGCCGGTCCCCGGTACCCGGCCGAAAACGTCGCGGAGGATGGCGAACGCGCCGGAGGACTGGGCGATCTGGACCGCGTAGGGCGTCACGTCGATGCCCAGGGCCGGGATTCCGCGCTCAGCCAGCGCCACCGTGAGCCGGCCGGGCCCGGAGCCCACGTCCAGGGTCGGCCCGGAGCACCGGTCGACCAGCGACACGTCACCCGGCGTGGCCTCCAGCCACCGGTCGACCTCCAGCGGGACGCGGGTGCCGTCGGAGTGTTCGACCTCGGCCTGCGCGGCACCGGCCAGTGCCGCCTCGTAAAGTTCGCCGAGCACGCGGGCTCCTCCCTGACGATCACACGGCCCCGGGCGCCGTGTCATGCAGGGAAGTCTCTACGAATGCGCTGCTGAACCGCACCCGCCCGGCGATCCGTTCAGATGTTCGTCAGGGAACTTACGAGACGATGACGGATTTGTTGCAGTTGGTGGTCGCTGCCCGACAAATCCATCTACCGTGAGGGCACGACTTTTACGAACGGGAGGCCGTAGCGACAATGGTGGCCGCGGTGAACAACCCCGATCCGCCGGGCAGGATCGTGGTCGTCGACGACGACCCGACGGTGGCGGACGTCGTCGGACGGTACCTCGTCCGCGACGGGCATCACGTGGAGTGTGTGCGGGACGGGCAGGAGGCGCTCCGCCGGGTGGCCGAAGAGCCGCCCGACCTGGTCGTTCTCGACCTCATGCTGCCGGGCATCGACGGCCTGGAGGTGTGCCGGCGGCTGCGCGCGCGCTGGCCGATCCCGGTCGTCATGCTGACCGCGCTGGGCGACGAGACCGACCGCCTGGTCGGCTTCGAGACCGGCGCCGACGACTACGTGACCAAGCCGTTCAGCCCCCGGGAGCTGGCCCTGCGGGTCCGCTCGGTGCTCCGCCGGGCCCGCGGCACCGGCCTGCCCGACGCCCAGCCGGAGGGGATCGTCACCGACGGCGAGCTGGCCGTCGACCTGACCGCGCACGAGGTCCGGGTGGCGGGTTCGCTGCTGTCGCTGACCTCCCGCGAGTACGACCTGCTGGTGTTCCTGATGCAGCACCCGCGCAAGGCGTTCACCCGCGAGCAGCTGCTGAACCAGGTGTGGAGCTGGACGTTCGGCGACACCTCGACCGTCACCGTGCACGTCCGGCGGCTGCGCGAGAAGCTCGAATCCGATCCCACCCTGCCGCGCCGGATCGTGACCGTCTGGGGCGTCGGCTACCGATACGAGCCCGAGGCGGCGTAGTGCACGCAACCGCGGTGGCCGGCGTTCTCGCCGGCCCCCTGCCCGACGTTGCCTGGTCCGACCTGGCCCGCGTGTCCACGACGGCGGCGATCATCGCGGTCGTGGCCATCATCATCGGTGTCTTCGCCATGCACGCGCTGGCCCGCCGGTCGATCGGGCTGCTGCTCACGCTGATCTCCGCGGTCACCATCCTGACCGCGCTGGCCGGCGTGGGCGGGATCACGATCATCATGGTCGGCAACCCCGGCGACCGCGAGGTCATGCTCGAGCTGCTGGTCATCGCCGGTCTGGCCGGGTTCGCGGTCGCGCTGATGATCGGGCGGCGGCTCACCCGGGCCAGCCGCGCGCTGCTCGAGGCGGTGCAGAAGACCGGCGACAGCGGCCTCTACATCCCGCCCACGATCACGCTGCCGGCCGAGCTGGCCGGCCTGTCGGACGGACTGTCGGCCGCCCACGAGCGGCTGGCGCAGGCCCGGTCCCGGGAGCGGGCGCTGGAGGCCAGCCGCCGCGAGCTGGTCGCCTGGGTCAGTCACGACCTGCGCACCCCGCTGGCCGGGCTGCGGGCGATGGCCGAGGCGCTGGAAGACCAGGTGGTGGTGGACCCGCGCGAGATGAACGCCTACCACACCCAGATCCGCCGCGAGGTCGACCGGCTGTCGGTCATGATCGACGACCTGTTCGAGCTGTCCCGCATCCACGCCGGCGCGCTGCGCCTGAACCGGCGCCCGGTCGCCCTCGACGACCTGGTGGCCGAGGTGCTGGCCAGCGCCGAGCCGGTCGCCCGGGCCAAAGGTGTCCGGCTGGCCGGCTCCGCCGTCCGCGGCCTGCCCATCTACGTGGACGCCGGTGAGTTCGGCCGCGCCCTCCGCAACCTGGTCACCAACGCGGTCCGCCACACCCCGTCCGACGGCACCGTGGAAGTCCTCGGCGACGTGCACGAGGGCATGGCCCGGTTCAGCGTGTCCGATGCCTGCGGCGGCATCCCGCCCGAGGACCTGCCCCGGGTGTTCGAGGTCGCGTTCCGCGGCGAGGCGGCTCGCACGCCCGGCCCGCAGACCGGCGGGGGACTGGGGCTGAGCATCGCCCGCGGCATCGTCGAGGCGCACGCCGGCCAGATCGCGGTGCGCAACGCCGGGCCCGGCTGTCAGTTCCTGATCCGGCTCCCGCTGGCCCGCCCGGTCGTGCAGCCTCCGGTCCACCACGCGCAGACCGGCCCCCAGCGGGCGGTCCCGGCTGGCCGCTGAAGCAGCGCCGCTACGGGGCCGTCCGCCGGTATCGCGCTATGGGGCCGGGACGGCCACGACCGCGGTGCCGTAGGCGACGACCTCAGCACGGGCCTTGCCGATCTCGGAGGAGTCGAACCGCACCGCGATCACCGCGTTGGCCCCGAGCAGCTTCGCGTTCTCGATCATCCGGTCCAGCGCATGCCGGCGGGTGTCCTCCAGCACCACCGTGAACTGCGACACCTCACCCTGCCGGAGCGACGAGATCCCCCCGGTGACCGCCTTGGTGAAACCCATCGACCGCACCACCAGCCCGAACGTCACCCCGAGACTCTTCTCCACCCGCATCCCGGGCAGGTCGAACGCCGAAGTGACCTGGAACTCGATGACCGGAGCTTCTGCTGTGTTCGTCATGGCGGGCAGTACAACGCCGCCGCCGGACAATGTCAACGAACGCTGCGCCGGCCCGGGCCAGGCCGCCGCAGGCAGCTGCGGCTTTCGTTCACCTTTATCGCCCGTGACCGGCCAGCATCCCGCCGTACTCCGGTTCCCGCTCCGGTACCGGCCCGCGCAGCCACAGCCGGCCCGGCTGGCCGCTGAGTCCTGCCTCCGGCGGGGGTACTTCGGGCTCCGGGATGGGTGGAAAACCCTTCGACCTGCCCCATCCCTGTAGTCGCCGTCGCCCGCCGCTCAGCCGGGCAGACCTCCCGGACCGCGTCAAACCGCAAAGAGTACGGCTTGACCCGCCCCGTCCGTCCTGCTGTTCGGCTGGCGGGACGACGGCGACGGGATGGGTCAGGCCGGCCAGGAGTGTGCGCGCGGCCGCGCCCGTCCAAGGATCCACTCGCGCCACTCGTGGCCCACTGGCAACTCTTGCCGCGCGGTCGTTTGTCGGCAATGTGACATCGAGGGCGTAAGAGTGTCGGCAATGTGACATTGCGGACAAACGTGCCCGGGGCTGGTGGGTCGGCCGGGCTGTGTCGTGCCGGTGTGCCTGGAGTGCTGCCCGCCGGGGTGCCGGGGGCTTGAGCCGACGGCGCTTAGGCGTCAGCCAACCGACACCGGCACCCGGGCCGGCGCCCGCAGCTCGGCCCGTGCGAACTCTCGCACCCCGTCCGCAAAGGACGTCTGGGCCTGGAACCTGAGGTCGTGCTCGGCGGCGGCCGGGGAAGCCACGATGTGCCGGACGTCGCCCAGGCGGAATTCCCCCGTTACCTCCGGCACCAGGCCGCCGCCGAACGCCTTCGCCAGCTCGGCCGCCATCTCGCCGACCGTGTGCGGGTGGCCGCTGGCCACGTTGAACGCCCGCAGACCACCAGCCAGACCGGCCTCACCAGCCCCCGTGGCCCCCACCGCCAGCAGGTTCGCCGCCGCCACATCGGTCACGTGCACGAAGTCCCGCTGCTGGCGCCCGTCCTCGAACACCCGGGGCGCCACCCCGTTCTCCAGGGCGGACCGGAAGATGGCGGCGACCCCCGAGTAGGGCGTGTCCCGCGGCATCCGCGGCCCGTAGACGTTGTGGTAGCGCAGCGCGACGGCCTGGCCGTCGGTCAGCCGGGCCCAGGTCGCGGCCAAATGCTCCTGCGCGAGCTTGCTCGCCGCGTAAGCGTTGCGCGGATCCAGCGGCGCGTCCTCGCTGATGGTGGCGGTCTCCAACGACTGCCCGCAGCGTGGGCAACGCGGCTCGAACCGCCCGGCCGCCAGGTCGGCGCGCGCGCGAGCGGCCGGCCGGACCCGGCCGTGGGTGGCGCAGTCGTAGGCGCCCTCGCCGTAGACCACCATCGAGGAGGCCAGCACCAGCCGTCCCACCCCGGCCCGCCCCATCTCCTGCAGCAAAACGGCGGTGCCGGTCACGTTGACGTCAGCGTAGGCGGGCAGGTCGGCCAGGTCGACGCCCAGCCCGACCAGCGCGGCCTGGTGACAGACGACGTCTACCCCGGTCAGCGCCTGCCGGACCGCGTCCGCGTCGCGGACGTCGGCCACCACCAGCTCGACGTCGTCGGGCAGGTAGCCGGGGCGGCCGTCGTGCACGGCCGGGGTGAGCGAGTCGTAACCGCGCACCTCGTGCCCGAGGTCGCGGGCGGCCTGGAGAATGTGTGATCCGATGAAACCGGCCGCGCCGGTCACGAGTACGCGCATGGCGCGAGCCAACCACGCCGCCGGCGAAAAAAGGCCCCGCTCCAGCAACCCGTCACGACTACGTAAGCCCCGCATCGCCCCAGCTCGCCGCCCCAATCGGGCCACGCCCAGCGTCACCGATCCGTAAGGGCTTTTGCCCCGTTTGCGCCAGGTCGCGGTCGTAGATTCGCGCCATGGAGATCGATGTCATCCTGCCCTGCCTGAACGAAGCAGGCGCCCTTCCCTGGCTGTTGCCGCGGATGCCGGACGGTTACCGGCCGATCGTGGCCGACAACGGCTCCGACGACGGTTCGCCGCAGATCGCGGCCGACCTCGGCGCCACCGTCATCCACGTGCCCCGCCGCGGTTACGGGGCTGCCTGCCACGCCGGCCTGGAGGCCGCCAAGGCTGACATCGTCTGCTTCATGGACGCCGACGGGTCGCTCGACCCGGGCGACCTGTCGGCCATCGCCGGGATGGTCGAGAGCGGCTGGGCCGACCTGGCCATGGGCCGCCGCTGCCCGGAGGGGGCCGGTGCCTGGCCCGCCCACGCCCGGGTCGGGAACATGGTCATCGCGGCCGCGCTGCGCCGCCGGTCCGGGGTCAAGGTTCACGACATCGGCCCGATGCGGGCGGCCCGGCGGGAGGACCTGCTGGCGCTGCCGATCTCCGACCGGCGGTTCGGTTACCCGCTGGAGACCGTGGTGCGGGCGGCCGAGGCCGGCTGGCGGGTGGCCGAACGAGACGTCCCCTACTACCCGCGAACCGGTAAATCGAAGGTGACCGGGACCGTCGGCGGCACCGTGCGGACGGTGCGGGACATGCGCAAGGTGCTCGCCTCATGAGCGACCTGGCGGCCCAGATCGTGGTGCTGGCCAAGGAGCCGGTCCCGGGCCGGGTCAAGACCCGGCTGACCCCGCCGTTCACCCCGCGCGAGGCAGCCACGCTGGCCGAGGCGGCGCTGGCCGACACGCTGGAGGCGGTCCGCCGTACCCGGGTCGTGCGCCGGGTGCTGTGCCTGGCCGGCGAGCCGAACTTCTGGCTGCCGGAGGGCTTCGAGGTGATCCCGCAGCGGGGCGGCGGCCTGGACGAGCGGATCGCCGCCGCCATGTGGGACACCTACGGCGGGCTGCCGCTGCCGACCCTGCTCATCGGTATGGACACCCCGCAGGTGACGGCCGGGCTGCTCGAGGCGGCGGCCGAACCGCTGGCCCGCACGATGGCCGACGCCGCGTTCGGGCCGGCCGAGGACGGCGGCTTCTGGCTGCTGGGGCTGCGGCGCCCGGCCCCGGCCCTCACCCTCGGGGTGCCGATGTCGGAGTCGGTCACCGGCCGCGCCCAGCTGGTCCGGCTGATCCAGGCCGGGCTGCGCATCCACATGACCCCGGAGCTGGTCGACGTGGACACCCTGGCCGAGGCGGCCCGGGTGGCGCGGATGGCTCCCGCCAGCCGGTTCGCGGCCACGCTGGCCGCCACCCTGGGGGCGCCCGCCGAGCTCGATGAGCCCGTGCCCGACTGGGCGCCCGCCCTGGTCACCCGCTGACGATCACCCGGCGACGGTGACCAGGCTGCCGTAGCTCAGGTAGTCGTAGGCCTGGTGGGCCGAGCTTTCCGGCAGCTCCACGCAGCCGAGGCTCTGCGGGAAACCGTAGGAGCCGCGGTCGAAGTAGTGCACCGCGTCGCCACCGTCGAAGTAGGAGATCCAGTACACCGGGTCGGCGTACTTGCTGCCGTCCGGGTTGGTCCCCTTCATGATCTGGAACGGCAGCTTCTCGTAGACCGGGAACGTGCCGTCGGCGGTCGGCGCGGCCGGGATGCCGGTGTTGGCCGGCGTCTCCAGCACCTGCTTGCCGTCGTGCCAGATGGTCAGCGACTCGGGCTCGTTCTTGCTGGCCAGCGCGTAGGTGTAGCCGTTGCTGTTGCTGTGGCTGGCGGCCACGTCCTTGAGCACGTCGGCCCAGACGGCCGGGCCGGCCTCGCCGTCCATGGTCATGTTGTGCTCGGACTCGAAGGCCCGGATCGCGCCGGTGATGATGAGGTTGCTGGAGCCTTCCGACCAGAACTGGTGCAGCACCGACGGGTAGCCGCTGTCCCAGCTGAAGCTGCCGGACGGCGGGTTGTAGGCCGCCGCCAGCTGGCCCGCGGTGTCCGACCCGGAGATCGCGGTCCCGCTCGGGGTCCAGGTCAGCGGCAGGTAGCCGAGCTCGGCCAGCAGCTGCTGGAGCCGCAGGCTGGAGTAGGTGCCGGTGGTGAAGCTGCGGCTGAACGAGGCGGCCAGGTAACCGCCCGCGCCGTTCTTCACCCCTTGCTTGGACTGCATGCCGGCCGAGCCGCTGGGGATCGTCACCGTGACCTTGGTGTCCTCGGGGAAGGCGACCGCCGGGGTGAAGATGGCGGTGCTGCCGCTGATCTTCCAGGAGCCTTCGGTGGACGGCGAGAGCTTCGGCAGCGGGGTGGTGCGCGACAGCGGCGCCGAGAACCCGACCGTGATCGGGCTGGTGCCGTTGACGCTGTTCGACCCGGAGCCGGGCGTCACCGAGGTGATCGTGAGGGCGGGCGCGGGGGTGACGGTGTGGGTCGCCTTGGGCGTCGCGCCCGAGCTGTCGTGCCGGGACGAGGCGACCGACGTGGTCTGCAGCGTCGTCTGGTGCGGGTTGACCGCCAGCACGACCAGGCCCGCGACCAGCACGACGGCCGCCGCGACCCCGGTGATCACCAGCGACTTCTTCGTGCGCGAGCGACCGGATCCCCGCTGTGACGTCAGGCGGCGGAACCAATCCGAATACGACACGCCTACTCCTCGCTCCCTCGATCAAAACCTGGTCACGTCGAGATCAGTAACGTTTGAGAAACAGTTCAACGTTCCGCGTGGACCGGGGTACGGCAAAGCCGCCCCCTGAGTTCCCGGGGCTGACGTGACTGCTGAGAGAACAGGTGCCTGGCGGGCGTCCGCGCCAGGGTGAAGCCGGCGCGCTGCGGCTCAGGCTATAACCCTTCGCGCCCCGCAAGGGACTTTTTTTATGCATCTGCAACCATCTTCCCGGCTCCGAACGTGCCCCGCGCACAAGATCGTCGTGCCCTCTTACGACGCCGGTCATACGTCGTTGGTTGTCAGTGTCTTTCCGTGACTAAGGGGTTTCGGCAGGTAACGATAGTGCGGCCGCCGTTACCGCCCGCGCGTAGTCCGGCTCCGCCTTGGTGATGCATTTTCATTATTAAAATGCGTGGCCAGCTCGCGTTTCTGCGCGCCGCACCGTTACTGGGCGCGGACACCGCGCGCTGAGAGTCACATCACAGATCGCGCCGAAATCGGCGGGCGGCGACGGCCGGCCGCTACGATCGGCCATCACGAAGTTATCTCGAAGCGGTTACAGGCGCCCGTTGTGACCTGGGCACTACGCGCCGAAATCGTTATCGACCACGGCCGCCAGCGCCAAAATCGGGCAGCGCGGCAAACTTCCGGATTTGCTGTATGTGGGCTCTAAGCCCGGTCTACGGTGTTTGATCGAGAGTCGCCGGAACTGCTGGAGGTGGATGGATGCCAGGGCACCGCCGGTCCAACGGGCCCACCGGGCGCCGCCGCACGGCCCGCCTGGCCATTCCGCTGGCCGTCCCGATGGCGCTCGGCCTGACCCTCGGAATCATCCTCGGCGTCTCCGGTGGCGCCCGGCACACCTCGATCCAGCAGGCCGCCCAGTCGGCCGCCACCGCCCCGGCCACCGTGTCCGCGTCGCCGTCGCTGGTCATCAAGCCGACGTCGGCGCACCGGCACCGGTCCGCGCACCACTCCACCAGCCGGCTGGTGATCAGCTCGGCCACTCCGGCCGGCTGAGCCGACCGGGCTGGGCCGGCCGCCTTACGCGGTCCAGTTCCCGGGCGTCGGCCCGCTGGTCACCCCGATCACCGGGGCGGCCACGGTCGACGGGTCCACGAACGTGCTGCCGTCCGGGCCGGCCTTGACGGCCTGGTCCAGGGCGCTTCCCTTGAGGAAGTCGCTCCAGCTCAGGAACCATTCGGTCCAGCCGTCGTCCCACTTGCCGGCCTTGGTGCTGTCGGTCACGGTGATCGGGTCGCCCGGGATCGCCAGGTTGTAGTAGATGGCCGAGTCGGTCGGGGACAGGTTCACGCAGCCGTGGCTGACGTTGCTGTTGCCCTGGTCGCCGACCGACCACGGCGCGTCGTGCATGTAGTCGCCGCTGAACGTGAACCGCACCGAGTACGGCACCAGCTCGTTGTAGTAGCCCGCGGTGCCCGGCGTGCCGCCGATCATGCGGACCGGGTTCTCCTTCTCGACCGAGACGTAGGTGCCGTTGGGCGTGGCCGTGCTGGCCTTGCCGGTGCTGGCCGGCCAGGTGTACTTGAGGCCGCCGTTGATGTAGATCTTCGTCTGGTGGGCGGTGGCGCTGGTCACCGCGATCACCGAGTCGCCGATGGAGAAGCTCTGGGTCAGGTCGGTGGCGCCGTACATCCCCTTGGCGCCCTCGACCCCGGCCAGGTGCGCGTCGAGCGAGACCTTGGTGCCGGCCGGCCAGTAGTTCTGGGGCCGGAAGTTCAGGTGCTCGTTGCCGTCCCAGTACCAGGCCCCGACCACCGGGGTGGAGGTGGTCAGCTGGAGCGAGCGCTCGACCGCGGCCCGGTTGGTGATCGGCTCGCTGAACGTCAGCATGATCGGCATGCCCACGCCGTAGGTCTGCTGGTAGCCCTCGAAGATCTGGGTGTGGAAGGTGTTGTTGCCCGGGTTGAGGGTCTTGAACGAGACCGTCCGGGTCAGCGTGCCCTGGCCGGCCACGGCGGCCGTGGCGGTGACCGTGTAGCTCTGGTCGGGGGCGAGCGTCCACTGGGTGTGCCAGGTCTTGTTGCCCGCGCTCAGGCTGCCCGGCACCGAATTGGCGGCGGTCGAGCTGGCTGAGCCGGACGGCGACGCCGCCGCCGATGGTGAAGCGCTGGCCGGCGTACCCGAACCCTCGCTGACCACCACGTTCTTGAGGGTGCCGTTGGCCGCGGTGACGGTCACGCCGGCCGACGGGTCCGCGTCCTCGGTGCCGCCGACCGGGGTGACCTTGATGTCGGCGGCTGCCAGCGAGGCCCGCGACACCGGCTTGACCGTGTGCTTGGCGCTGGCACTGTGCCCGGCCGAGCCGCCACTGGAGCAGGCGGCCAGCACCAGGGCCAGTACCGCCAGCACGACGGCCCCCGCGGTCTTCGGTAGCCCCCGGCCTGCGCTGCCCTTACTGCCCAGCACGCTTCCTCCATGGTCCGGCCCGGCGATGTCGTGCCCAGGCTACCGGCCGGATCCGGTGGCCGGCCGGGGCCGCCGCCGGCCGGTCAGCGTGCCCGCCGCCGCCAGCAGGGCCAGTCCGGTCAGCCCCACGATCACCCACTCGGGCCCGGCGCCCACGTCATCGGCCCAGGTCCGGTGGGTGATCAGCGGCACCTTGGCCTCCAGCACGGCCTGCTGCCAGGTCCCGCTGTGGGTGATCAGCCGCCCGTCGGGGGCGATGATCGCGCTCACCCCGGTGGTGGAGGCGACCACCACCGCGCGGTCGGACTCGACCGCGCGGATCCGGGCCATCGCCAGCTGCTGCTCGGACTCGCCGGTCTGCCCGTCGATCTCGAAGTCGGCGTCGTTGGTCTGCACGGTCAGCAGGTTGGCGCCCGCGGTGACCTCGGACCGGACCAGCCGGTCGAAGCCGACCTCGTAGCAGATCACGTCGCCCAGCCGGATCGGCCCGGCCTTGAGCACCACCGCCGCGTGGCCGGGCACGAAGTTGGTCGGCACCAGGTCGGTCAGCGAGGTCAGCTGGCTGACGAAACCGCGCCAGGGGATGTACTCGCCGAACGGCACCAGCTGGCGCTTGGCGTAGATGGCGCCCGGCCCCTGCCCCGGGGTCCACAGCTGGCCCACGTTGAGCTGCGGGTCGTTCAGCACCTCGCCGACCAGCAGCGGCGCGCCGACGGCGCTCAGCGCCGACGTGATCTGCTGCTCGATGGCCGGGTGGCTGAACGGGTCGAGGTCGGTGGAGTTCTCCGGCCAGACGACCAGGTCGGGAGCGGGCCGCTGGCCCGCCTTGACCTGGGCGGCCAGCTTCTCGGTGGCCTGGCTGTGGTTCTCGGTGACCTCGGTGTCGTTGAGCTCGGCGGGCAGGTTGCGGGCGCGCGGCACGTTGCCCTGGATCGCTGCCACCTCGGACGTCTGGGCACCCGCGGTGGGATCGACCGGCAGCAGCGTCCCGGAGGCGGCCAGCCCGGCCGCGGCCGCCACCGCCAGCACCCCGGCCGCCAGCGTGCGCCGCGAACGGCGGGCCCCGGCCGACAGGATCAGCCAGGCCAGGGTGGCCCCGACCAGGGCGACCACGAAGCTGAGGACCGGCGCGCCGCCGACCGCGGCCCAGCCCGCCGAGGGCGCCGCCGCCTGGCTCATGGCCAGCCGCCCCCACGGGAACCCGCCGAACGGGAACCGGTCCCGCAGCGCCTCCAGGCTCACCCACCAGCCCGCCACCGCCAGCGGCCAGCCCGGCAGCCGGAGCAGCAGCCGCTGGAACACCGCGAACCCGGCCAGGATCGCCACCGACCCGCCCGCCAGCGCCACCCACGCGAACCACCAGACGTTCAGCACCCAGGACAGCAGCGGGAAGAAGAAGGCCACCCCGAACACCAGCCCGCAGCCGAACGAGGCCCGCAGGCTGCGGCCCGCCAGCGCCACCGTGAGCAGGGCGACGCCCAGCACCGAGAGCGGCCAGATCCCCAGCGGCGGGAATGACGCCGCCAGCAGCAGCCCGCCCGCCAGTGCGACCGGCAGCGCCCACCGCAGCCGCAGTCCGGGCTGGCCGTCGCCGACCCGCCCGCGCAGCCGGGCGACTCGCCCGCGCAGGCGCGGGACGGCGGACGGCTCGGCGGAGATCACACCTGGGAGAGTAGCCGCCCAACCTGAAGCCGCGGCCCGGACCGGCGGCCGGGGGCTCGGGGGTTGGGCGCCCGGCCGCCCGGGTATATCGGCCCGCAATGTGCCGGGAACGCGTCCTGCCGAATTGCGGCTTTCGGCTAAACCGGGCATTTTGCCATAAAGATATCTGACTAGGGGAGCAGGGCAATCCGCCGTGTTATCGTACGTAACGCGAAACGCCTCGTGGGGGGGCGTGCATTCACTTGTCAACGTATATGACATGCATTAAGAGGCTGACTCGTGATCAAAATCATCTATCGTGACCTGTCGCCGGGATTACACGCTTCGGCCGAAACGGCCGGCCGGGATACGGTCATCTCGCTCCTGCCTGGGCTGACGCCTGAGCAGCGGCGGGCCGCGCTGCGCCGGATCCGGCACAGCGGCCGGATGGGCCACGGACCGCGGGTGTCGGCCGGGCCACTCCGGCTGGCATTGACCCTGGACCGGATAAGAGCCGTTACGCGCACCAGCGCGGCAGTTGTCCGGCTTCATCCGGCCGGGAGCAGCCTTCCGATTTTGCTCCTTTCCACGGCCGCGGTGGTCTTTGTTCTGATGGCGACGGTGTCCATCCACGTCGTGCCGTCACCGAAGTCGTCGGACCAGCGGACTCCAGCGGCCAGCGGCCTGGTTCCCGATCCCTCGTCGTCCTCGGTCCGGGCGGGCGGCGGGACCGCGCCGTCCAACGGGATCGCCGGTGTTCTGTCGCCGGCCGACGGGGTGGCCGCGGGCTTGCGGCCATCGGCCCTGGCGTACGGTCCGGCTGGTTCGCGCGGCGGTTCGGCCGGGGACGCGGCGGGCACCAGCCAGCTGGGCTCGCTGACCGGCACCGGCGGCACCGGCCCGGCCACGGCCGCCTCGACCGGATCGGCCGGCACCGGTCTGGTCAACCCCGGCGGGACGGTCAGCGCGGCGTCGGGTTCCGGGTCTTCCGGCGGCACCAGCCTGTCCAGCGGCTCGGGCGCCAGCTCGGAGCCGGGGGCCGGCTCGGGCCCGGGGTCGGGTTCCGGCTCCAGCGCCGGCCGACCTGGTTCGCGGACCAGCTCCGGATCGGACGGCGGGTCGAGCTCGGGGTCCGTCCCGGCCGGCACCGGCAGCAGTGGCCCGGTCGCCGGCAGCGGCTCCGGGGAGTCCGGCGGTTCCGGCTCGGGGAGCAGCGGCACCTCGGGTACCGGCGGTCCGGGCAGTGCCGGCGGCACCTCCGGCACCGGCTCGGGCAGCTCGGGTTCCGTGGGCAGCTCCGGTTCGGGCGGCGGCAGCTGCGTCAACGTGGGCTCGGTCCAGGTGTGCCTGAACCTGTGAAGGACTGTCCGCCCGGCCGGGATCACCCCTGGGAAAGGAGCCGCCCAGAACTCGAAGCCCTCGTTCCGTACAGCCAGCCGGACCGCCCGGATATATCGGGCCGTGATAGCGGAATTGTGGATGACCACACGCCAGGTTTCCAGCCGAAACAGGCATTCCGCCGTAAAGATTTCTAGCGGCTCGATAACGCCATTGCCCTGAGCTCGGCTAATCCGCGGTGTTAGCTTACGTACCGCGAAACGCCTCGTGGCGGGCGTGCATTCATCTGTCATCGGATCTGACGCGTACCAAAAGGCTGGCTCGTGATCAAAATCATTTATCGTGACCTGTCGCCCGGATTACACGCATCCGCGGAGACCGCGGGCCGGGGTACGGTCATCTCGCTCCTCCCGGGGCTGACGCCGGGCCAGCGGCGGGCGGCGCTGCGCCGGATCCGGAACAGTGGCCGGATGGGCCGCGGCCCCCGGATCGGCGCGCTGGGGCTGGCCGTGGCCCTCGTGGTGGACCGGATCAAGGCGGCCGTGCGTACCGGTGCGGCCCTTGTCCGGCTCCATCCGGCCGGGAGCAGCCTCCCGCTGCTCCTTCTTTCCGCCGGCGCGGTGGTCTTCGTTCTGGTGTCGGCGGTGCCGGTTCAGCCGGCGCCGGACTCGTCCGATCAGACTCCCGTCATCGGCGGATTGGCGGCCGGCCCGGCCGCATCCGGGCCAAGCATGGGCCAGAGCACCAGGGTGCCCGGTACGCGGCCCGGGTCCCGCCCACCCGCGAAGCACGGGTCGTCCGCGGCCCGGCGGCGGCCGGCCCGGGCCACGCCGAAAGCGGCCCGGGCGGGTTCGGTCTCCGGTCCCACCGGCCCCGGCTCGGCCGCGTCCACGTCTGCTGAGCCGCCGGACGCCGGTTCGGGCACGGTGAGCGGAACGGGCACCACCTCGGCCGCGGATTCGGGCCACTCGCCGGGTACGTCGGGTGGATCAGCCAGCGGCCGCGGCACGAGTTCGGGCTCCGGCACCGCCAGCTCCGCATCGCACGGCGGTTCTCCGGGCTCGGGCTCGAGTTCGGCTCCGGGTCCGGGCTCGAGCCCGGGCAGTTTCGGGACCCGCAGCTCCGGCTCCGGCGGTTCCGTCCGGGGGAGTTCGGGTTCGGGCGGTGCCGGGACCGGCCGCCCGGGTACCAGCCTCGGGTCGCCCGGCCGGTCCGGCCCGCGCGTCTGCGTCACGGTGGTCACGGTGGTCACCGTGCAGACGTGCGTGAAACCGTAGCCGACGGCCGGCCGGGTCCGCGCCGGCCGTAGGCTCTGGCCGCCCGCTGGATTCACCCCGGCGGGCGGTCAGCTGCCTGCGGAAGGAGCCCGGCGTGAGCCGACGGGGCTGGGTGCTGTTCACCGCCATGAGCGTCATCTGGGGCATCCCCTACCTGCTGATCAAGGTGGCGGACGGCGGCGTCTCGGTCCCGGTGCTGGTGTTCACCCGGGTCGCGCTGGGCGCGTTGCTGTTGCTGCCGGTCGCGCTGCGGGGCCGCACCCTGGGGGCGCTGCGCGGGCACTGGCGCTGGCTGATCGCGTTCGCGGGCGCCGAGATCGTGGGCCCGTTCGCCCTCCTGTCCAGCGCCGAGAAGCACCTGAACAGCTCGACCACCGGGCTGCTGGTGGCGGCGGTGCCGATCATCGGGGCGGTGCTGGTCCAGTTCACCGGGGGCCAGGACAAGCTCACCCCGATCCGCTGGACCGGCCTGATCGTCGGCTTCGCCGGAGTCGCGGTGCTGGCCGGCCCGGACGCGGCCCACGGGGACGCCCTGTCGGTGGCCGAGGTGCTGCTGACCGCGCTCGGTTACGCGACCGGGCCGCTGATCGCCAACCGCAAGCTGCAAGGGGTGCCGCCGGCCGCCGTCAACACCGTGTGCCTGGGCATGACCGCCCTCGTCTACGTGGTGCCGGCCGCGCTGACCTGGCCCGCCCACCTGCCGGCGGCCAAGGTCATCGCCTCTCTGGTCGCGCTCGGGGCGATCTGCACGGCCACCGCCTTCCTGGTGTTCTTCGCGCTGATCGCCGAGGTCGGCCCGGCCCGGGCCACCGTCATCACCTACGTCAACCCGGCCGTCGCCGTCGCGCTCGGCGTTCTCATCCTCGGGGAGCCGCTGACCTGGGCCGTGGCCGGCGCCTTCGTCCTCATCCTCGGCGGCTCGGTCCTCGCCACCCGCCCCAGCGCCCCCCAAAAGAGCACCCCAGAAACCAGCGCTCCCAAATCCAGCGCCCCCAAATCCAGCGCTCCCAAATCCAGCGCCCCCACAGCTAGCACGCCCGCCCCACCAGTCCCATCAGACCCGTCTGTCACGCCGGTCCCGCCAGCCGCAGCGGCCGCGCTGGCCGTGACCGACGATGGCCCCCGCCCGGCGGACCAGGCGGAGGCCATCAACGGGGACGGACCAGACGGTCAGCCCTTGAGCCGGTTCAGCAGGTCGGTCCCGGACGGGGAGCCCAGGCCGGTGCAGGGGTCCCAGCCCGGCCCGGCCGAGTAGGCGCCGTTGCTGCCGCTGGTGATGTCGTTGAACCCGGCCGCCGCCTGGCCGGCCGTCACCCCCGGGTAGAGCAGGGTCTGGATCAGTCCGAAGGTCTTGCCGGTGGACTGCGACAGCCGGGCGATCAGCCCCGCCCACAGCGGGGCGACCGCGCTGGTGCCGCCGTAGACCGCCTGCTTGCCGTCCACCTGGACCTGGTAACCGGTCTGGGGGTCGGCGTTGCCGGCCACGTCCGGCACGCCCCGCCCGCCGGTGCTGGCCGAGGCGGCCGGCACCCCGGCGCTGGCCTGCCAGGACGGCACCGGGTAGAGGGTGCTGATCCCGCCGCCGGTCGCACCGCCGCCGGAGCCGTCGTTCCACACGGTCTCCGAGCTGATCGCGCCGGTGCTGGTGCTGGCCTCCAGCCGGGTGCCGCCGCAGCCCAGCGCGTACGGGCTCGAGGCCGGGTAGTCACAGTGGTTCTTGCCGTCTTTTTCGCCATCGGAGCTGCCGTTGTCGCCGGCCGCCACCGTGACCGTGATGCCGAGCGCGGCCGCGTCCGACAGCGCCTGGTCCATCGCGGTGCGGGACTGGGTCGACCAGGTCTCCTCCGGGCCGCCCCAGCTGATGCTGATCACGGTGGGGGTGGGGCTGGCGTGGGCCGCGTCGCTGATCGCGTCGATGAACCCCTGGTCGGTGTTGGGGGCGAAGTACACGACCTGCTTGGCGCCGGGGGCCGTCGCCCCCGCCACCTCGATGTCCAGCAGCACCTCGCCGTCGGCGCCGGTCGGGTCGGAGCCGGGGGCGTTGGACGCGTTGTCGACGCTGGCGGCGGTGACCGAGGGGACCGCCAGGCCCAGGCCGGAGAAGTAGGTCTGCAGGTCGGTGGTGGAGAAGCCGCCGCCGAACTCGAGGATCGCGATCGTCGACCCGGTGCCGTCGGTGCCGGCCGGGAACTGGTAGGCCTGGGCGACCTGGACCGGGGTGTAGGAGGTGGTCTGGGCGGCGGCGTCGGCGGCCGCCCGGAAGTGGGCCCGGACCTGCGGGCGGTTGTCCAGCCCGAGGACCGCGACCACGATGCCGTCGAGCGCGGCCGGTACCTGCAGGGCCCCTTCCCGGTAGCGGTGCTCGACCTCACCGCCGCCCGGGAACGCGCTGCGAGCCCGGCGCAGGTTGACGCCGAACGCCTGGGAAAGGGCCGACAGCGGGCCGGCCACCTTCAGCCGCCGGGAGCCGTCTTCGACCGGGGTGACCGCGAGGCCGAACCCGCTGAGGGTCTCGCGCGCCCGCTCGATGTCGGACGGCTCGGCGCCGTAGGTGTCGCCCAGCTCGCCCCGGGAGATGACCTCGGGCGAGAGCACCAGCTCGTCCGGCAGCTCGGTCTGGCGCCGGAGCACCACCGTCACCTCGATGCGTTCCTGCTCGTTGACCGGCCCCAGGTCCTGCACGCCGGAGATTGCCGAACGTTCGCTGCCCGCGAGCGGCACGAACGACCCTGATGTCATGTCCGAATCCTCCTGAAGTGGCAGCGTGTGCGGCCGGTCACCGTAGAGCATCATTCCCTGTCCGGGACGAGGGGGAGGGCGACTCGGCTCAATGTTTCCCGAATGGTCCCCATCCAGGGTTTCCCGAATGGTCCCCATCCAGGCCGGCCGGCGTTCCCCTTCATACTGGTGGCTGTGATTTACATCGGTAACCAGGCAGGCCGCCTACGAGCCTCTCGTGGCTAGCCCGGCCGCCCCGGCCCAGACGGACTCGCCGGCCCTGAAGTACTCCAGTCCGGTCGGCCGCTGGGTGCTGACCGCGACCGTGCTCGGATCGGGGATCGCCTCGCTCGACGCCACCGTGGTCGGCATCGCGCTGCCCGCCATCGGCCGCGATTTCCACGTGGGGGAGGCCAGCCTGCAGTGGGTGGTGGACGCCTACACGCTGTCACTGGCCGGGTTGCTGCTGCTGGGCGGGACCCTCGGTGACCGCTACGGGCGGCGCAAGGTCTTCCTGATCGGCACGGTCTGGTTCGCGCTCGCCTCGCTGCTGTGCGGGGTGGCGCCCGACGCGACCACGCTGATCCTGGCCCGGGCGCTGCAGGGGGTCGGGGCCGCCCTGCTCACGCCGGGCAGCCTGGCCATCTTGCAGGCCTCGTTCGTGCAGGACGACCGGTCGAAGGCGATCGGGGCCTGGTCGGGGCTGGGGGGCCTGGCCACCGCGGCCGGGCCGTTCCTGGGCGGCTGGCTGATCGACGCGGTGTCCTGGCGGCTGGTGTTCTTCATCAACCTGCCGGTCGCGGCGGCCGTGGTCGCGATCACGCTGCGGCACGTGCCGGAGTCCAAGGCCCCGGACGAGACCGGGCGGCTGGACGTGACCGGGTCGATCGCGATCACCGGCGCCCTGATCGGCATCACCTACGGGCTGATCGCCGCACCCGACGACGGGTGGCTGTCCGCCCCGGTGCTGGCCTCGCTGGTGGGCGGGCTGGTGCTGATGGGGGTGTTCCTCTTCAACGAGGCGCACGTGAAGGAACCGATGCTGCCGCTGACCGTGTTCAGCTCGCGCCAGTTCTCGGCCGCCAACGCGGTCACGTTCGTGGTCTACGGTGCCCTCGGCGGCACCCTGTTCCTGCTGCCGACCGTGCTGCAGGAGGCCGCCCACTACAGCCCGCTGGCCTCGGGGGCGGCGCTGCTGCCGGTCACGATCATCATGCTGGTGCTGTCGGCCCGGTCGGGGGCGCTGGCCGCCCGGATCGGCCCGCGGCTGCAGATGTCGGTCGGCCCGCTGGTCATCGCGGCCGGCCTGCTGCTGCTGATCCGCTCGACCGGGTCGAACGGTTACTGGATCGACGTCCTGCCCGCGGTGCTGGTGTTCGGCTTCGGCCTGTCGATCAACGTGGCCCCGCTGACCTCGACCGCGATGTCGGCGGTGCCGGCCGAGCACTCCGGCGTCGCCTCGGCCGTCAACAACGACGTGGCCCGGGCGGCCGGCCTGATCGCGGTCGCGGTGCTGCCGGTCGCGGCCGGGATCACCGGCGACACCTATCTGCACCCGCAGGCGCTGTCCCACGGCTTCCACAACGCGCTGATCATCGCGGCCATCGCCTGCGTGATCGGCGGCCTGCTGGCCGCCGCCACCATCCGCAACCCACCGCGCCGGCGCCCGGCCCCGAGCGCGCCGGGTCAGCCCGGACAGCCGCGCGCCAGGGCCCGGCCCGAGCTGAGCTGCTCGCTGGATGCCCCGCCGCTCCGCCGGGAGAGCCTCGCCGAACCAGCCGAGCACCCCGCCAGCTGACCGGCTGGTCGCGGGCCTGCGGACGCGAAAAGGGGGCGGGCCGTGGGGCCCGTCCCCTCTTCGTCAGCGCCGGAAGCGGCCGAGCCGTCTTCAGCGCGGAGGCGGTACGCCGTCAGGCGGCGAGCCGCTCCTCGGCGGTGGCGCCGTCGAGCACCTCGAGCCGGTGGACGACGTTCTCGGTGGTCGCCTCGTGGACGGTCAGGTCCGCCAGCGCCAGCACGCCGAGCAGCAGCGCGTCGGCGAACACCAGCCAGGTGAGCGCGGTACCCGAGAACACCAGGGCGGCGATGATCGACCAGGCGGCGGCCAGGCCGATCACGCCGTGGCCGACCTTGCGGGCCAGCGTCGGGACCAGGACCGCGCTCAGGCCGGCCAGCAGCAGCACGCTGACCGAGACCCCGAACGCCACCCAGTGGGCGACGCCGATGGACCAGGTCATCGCGGCCACCGCCAGGAATCCGGCGGCGATGACGAACAGGTTGTCGATGACGAACCTAGAGCTGAGCTTCATGTGGGGTGCACCTCCCTGACACCGCGGTGCGGTGTCAAACCGTTGTTGACGGCGGGTCGGCGCGGGCGCCCTCGCGGTGTCCGTGCGGCTCGTCGGGTTGCCCCGGCCCCTACCGGGGCAGCCACTGATCACCAAGCCATAGACATGCTTCGATATTTCCAGCTCATCCTGTCTCGTAGGTCACACTGGCCGCACCGCGGGGCGGCCCCGCGCGGAGCGGGCCGGCCACAATCCCGAAGCTGGGATGATAGGAGCCATGACGACGACGGACGAGACGGCTGGCCGCCAGGTCGACGCCGAGACCTCGGCAGCCGTGCGAGCCGCCGCCCAGGCCGCCCACCGTGCGGCCGGGAGCCTGGCCAACGCCCCGGCGGAAGCGATCGCCCGCGCCCTGCGGGCCATGGCCGACCGGCTGGCCCAGGCCGGCGACGCGATCCGGGTGGCCAACGAGGCGGACATGCGGGCGGCCGGCGAGGCCGGGCTGACCGGGGCGCTCAAGGACCGGCTGCGGCTGGATGACACCCGGCTCAAGGGGATGGCGGACCAGCTGCTGGAGCTGGCCGAGATCCCCGACGAGCCGGCCAGCCGGGTGATCCGGGAGCTGCCGGGTGGCCTGGTCGCGCACGAGCGGCGGCGGCCGGTCGGGGTCCTCGGGGCCAACTTCGAGGCCCGGCCGAACGTGGTCGCCGACATCGCCTCGCAGCTGATCAAGTCCAGGAACGCCGGGGTGCTGCGGACCGGCTCGGCCGCCCTGCGGTCGGCCATCGCGCTGGCCGACGAGGTGGTGGCGCCCGCCCTGGACGACGCCGACCTCGACCCGGGCGCCATTCAGCTGATCCGGGTGCCCGGCCAGGCCGCGGCCTACGCGCTGGTGGCCGAGCCGGAGCTGATCCCGCTGGTCATCCTGCGCGGCAGCGGGGCCAGCACCCGCGCGCTGGCGCTGGCCGGCGCCCAGCACGGGGTGCGGACGCTGGCCCACGCCGACGGCGGCGCCGTCATCTTCGTCGACGCGGCGGCTGATAACAGCAAGATGCTCCGGCTGATCGAGGGGAGCCTGGACCGGCTGGGCGTCTGCAACCGGCTCAACCTGCTGCTGATCGACGGCCAGCGCTGGGACGAGTTCCTCCCGCCGGTGACCGAGCTGCTGGCCCGGCTCGGCGTCACTCCGTCGCTGCCGCCGCACGACCATGAACTCGGGCACGAGTGGGCGCTCGACACCGGCCACGAGGCGGCCGTCACCATTGCCCCGGCCGACGGGGCGGCCGACGCCGCCGCCATCGCCAACGACGAGACCTCGGGCCTGGCGGCCGCCATCGTCACCGAGGATCGGGCCGCGGTCGACCGGTTCTTCGACGTGTACGCGGGCACCGGGGCGTTCTGGAACGCGACCCCCCGATTGCTGGACGGGTACAAGCTGCTGGCGGTGCCGGAGACCGGGATCAACATCGACAAGGTGCCGGGCCCGCGCGGGCCGGTGACGTTCCGGGACCTGTACCTGCGGCAGTTCGTGATCGTCCCGCACGAGTGACCAGCCCGGCCGGAACCCACCGTGACCAGCCAGGCTGAGGCACTGCTGTCACCCGAAGGCACTGAGCTGCTGGCCCTGGTGGCGGCCGCTCGCGAGGCCGGCGAGCCCCCGCTCAAGACCGCCGCCCGCCTGCGCCGCGACCACCCGGCCGCCCTGGTCGCGGCGGCCACCGCCCAGGACGAGCTGCGGCAGGCGGGCCGGACCAAGTTCAGCCGGGCCGAACGGATGCTGTTCACCCGCCCCGGCCTGGAGCAGGCCTCGTCGGAGACCACCGCCCGGCACCGGGCGGCCCGGCTGGCGGCCGCCATCCCCGGCCGCCTGGCCGACCTCGGCTGTGGCATCGGCGGCGACCTGATCGCGCTGGCGGCCGGCCGGGAGGCGCTGGCGGTCGACCGGGACCGCGACCACCTGCTGATGGCCGCCCGCAACACGGCCGTCTACGACGCCGCCGCCGGGCTCAGCACCGAGCAGGCCGACGTCCGCGACGTAGCCCTGGCCGGCCTGGCCGCGGTGTTCGTCGACCCGGCCCGCCGCCTGGCCCGGAGCACCCCCCGCGACCCGGCCCGCCGCCCGGGCCGGGGCGCCCCCCCGGGCCAGCGGCTCCGCCCGGGCGACAGCGAACCGCCCCTGGACTGGTGCTTCGCCCTGACCGGCCAGGTACCGGCCGTGGTCATCAAGGCCGCCCCCGGGCTGCCGGCCGGTACCGCCCCGGACGGCTGGGAGACCGAGTTCGTGGCCGACGGCCGTGACCTCAAGGAGGCCGTGCTGTGGTCGCCGGCCGTGGCCACGGCAACGTCCCGCGCCACGATCCTGCCCGCCGGCGACACGCTCACGCCGGAACCCGGAGATCCGGTCCCGATCCGCGAGCCCGGCGCGTTCCTCTACGACCCGAGCCCCGCCGTTACCCGGGCCGGCCTGGTCGAGGACCTGGCCCGGCGACTCGGGGCCTGGAAGATCGACGACCAGATCGCCTTCCTGTCCACCGGCACCGCCGAGCACACGCCGTTCGCGCGGACGCTGCAGGTCCTCGACTCCGCTCCCTGGAACGAGAAGGACTTCGCCCGGCGGCTGCGGGCCCGCGGCATCGGCGCCGCCGACCTGCGGCGGCGCGGGCTGGCCGGCGACGTCGACCAGATCCGGCGGCGGCTCAAGCTGTCCGGCCCGCACCGGGCCACGGTGGTCCTCACCCGGGTGGCCGACAAACCCTGGGGCCTCATCTGCACCGACCCGGTTACGGCATCCTAGGTACGTGCACAAAACCTCAGGCCAGCGCGACCCGGCCGCCGCGTTCCCGCTGCCGCTCGAGCGCGACGACGCCGGCGAACGGCGCCAGGCCAACCGGGCGGTCGGGATCAGTGCGGCCGGCCTGGCCGTCACCGGCCTCGCTGAGCTGCTGATCGCGATCCTGACCGGCTCGGTCGGGCTGCTCGGGGACGCGATCCACAACCTGTCCGACGTGTCCACCAGCGCGGTGGTGTTCCTCGGCTTCCGGCTGTCCCGGCGCGGGCCGACCGAGCGCTACTCCTACGGCCTGGAGCGGGCTGAGGACCTCGCCGGGATCGGCATCGCCCTGGTCATCTGGGTCAGCGCCGCCTTCGCGGGGGTCGAGAGCGTCCGCAAGCTGCTCGGCCACGGGAGCACCGCCCACGTGGGCATCGGCATCGCCGGCGCGGTCCTCGGCATCGTCGGCAACCAGGTCGTGGCCCGCTACAAGCTGGTCGTCGGGCGCCGGATCCGGTCGGCCACGCTGGTGGCCGACGCCCGCCACTCGTGGCTGGACGCGCTGTCCTCGGCCGGGGCGCTGGCCGGGCTGATCGCGGTCGCGGCCGGCCAGCACTGGGGTGACCCGGTCGCCGGGCTGGCGGTGACCCTGTTCATCGGCCACGTCGGCTGGGAGGTGACCACCGACGTGGTCGGGCGGCTGGCCGACGGGGTCGAGCCGGAGGTGATCACCGCGGCCGAGGCGGCGGCCGGCGACCTGCCCGGGGTGGTGCACGCGCACGCCCGCGCCCGCTGGACCGGCCGGGTGCTGCGGGTCGAGGTCGAGGCCTGGGTCGATCCCGGCCTGACCGCCCGCGAGGCCGACGCCCTCGGCCACCAGGCGGCGACCGCGATCGCGGCCGTGCGGCCGGACGCGGGCTCGTTCACCTGGATCACCCGGGCGGCCCCCGAGTGACCGAGCAGGAGCCGTCCCGGGCGACCGGCGCCGTGGCCGCCGCCACCGGCTGGTCGCACCGGCACCGGGACGTGTCCGGCGGCACCCTGCGCCCGACCGTCTTCGGCGCGGTCGACGGCCTGGTCACCAACGCCTCGCTGATCGCCGGGGTCGGCGGCGGCGGGGTGTCGGCCCACGCGGTGATCCTGACCGGGGCCGCCTCGCTGGTCGCGGGCGCGTTCTCGATGGGCTTCGGCGAGTACATCTCGGTCACCAACCAGAACGAGCTGGTCCAGTCCGAGGTCTCGCTCGAACGCAAGATGCTGGCCCGGTTCCCGGTCGCCGAACAGGAGGAGCTGGCCGGCTACTTCCGTGAGTACGGAGCCGACGCCGACACCGCCGCCCAGATGGCGGCGGCCGTGTCCAAGGACCCGGACACCGCGCTGCGGGTCCACACCCGCGAGGAGCTCGGCGTCGACTCCCGCGACCTGCCGTCCCCGATCGTGGCCGGGGTGGCCTCGCTGTTCGCGTTCTCGCTGGGGGCGCTGGTGCCGCTGCTGCCCTACCTGCTGGGGGCGACCGTGCTGTGGGTGAGCCTGCTGGTCACGGCGGTGGCGCTGACCGCCGGGGGGACGGCGGTGGGGCGGCTGACCGGCCGCCCGATGGTCCGCTCGGGCCTGCGCCAGCTGCTGTTCGGGGCGGTCGCGATCGGCATCACCTACGGCATCGGCAGCCTGATCGGCGGCCACGGTGGCTGACGAACCGCGCGGCCTGACTGACCCGGCCCGGCTGGGGGCACTCCAGCGGACCGGCCTATCCGCTTCGGCCGACCCGGGTATGGAGCGCTTCGCCCGGCTGGTCGCGGGCCAGCTGGGGGTGCCGGTCGCGCTGGTGTCGCTGGTGGAGCAGGACCGCCAGGTGTTCCCCGGTCAAGTGGGTCTGGGGGAGCCGTGGGCGACCCGGCGTCAGACCCCGCTGTCGCACTCACTGTGCCAGCACGTGGTGACCAGTGGCCGGCCGCTGGTCCTGTCCGATGCTCGCCTGGACGACCGGACCTGCGCCAGCCTGGCCATCGGCGATCTCGGCGTGGTGGCTTACGCCGGAATGCCGCTCACCGATTCGGACGGCTACCCGCTCGGTTCCCTGTGCGCGATCGACACTCAGCCCCGGTCCTGGTCGGAACAGGAGCTGGCCGACCTGGCCGATCTGGCGGCCGCCTGCGGCGCCGAGCTCAGGCTGCGGATCGTCACCGAGCAGGCCCGGGTGGCCCTGGCCCGCTCGGAACTGATGTTGCGGGCGGCTGAAGATCTGGCCGACACCACCGGCCTCGACGACGTGCGGCGCCGGGTCCGGGATCTGGTCAGCGGTGATCTCAAGCCCTCCTACGTCGGGCTGGCCCTGCTGGACGGGGACCTGCTGCGCCGGGTGCCCGACCCGGACCACCTTCAACCGGTGGAGACCGAGGCCCCGGCCTTTTCCGTGCGCGACGCCTGGCCGAGTGCCCGGGCCGTGCGCGAGGGGCGGCTCGTCGCGGTGGCGAACCGCGCCGAACTGCTGGCGGGCTACGGGCCGGTAGCCGTGGCCACCTATGATCTGGCCGGCCTCCAGGCCGCGGTTTGTGTCCCGATGCCGGGCACCCGGCATGTGCTGGGCACGCTGATTCTGGGCTGGGACACCCCGCATGAGCTGGACGTGACCGAGCGGGCGGTGCTGACCGCGATCGCCGGCTACACCGCCCGGGCCGTCGAGCGGGCCACCTACCTGGACGAGCGGGTCAGCGTGGCCCAGTTGCTGCAGCAGGCCATGCTGACTGACCTGCCCGGACATCCCGGTCTGGAGCTGGCCGCGTTCTACCGGCCCGCCGCCATGGGGGAACTGGTCGGCGGTGACTGGTACGACGCCTACTTCCTGGAAACCGGGGACGCGGCCAGCGACGACCCGTCCCGGGCTCGGCTGGCCATCACGGTTGGCGACATCACCGGCCATAACATGGACGCGGCGGCCGTCATGGGCCAGGTCCGCAGCATGCTGCGCCAGGCCGACGCTGATCTTCGAGGTCAGGGCCCTGCCGAGGCCCTGACGGCCGTGGAGCGGGCCTGCGGCATGCTTCCGCTGGACGCCACCGGCACGCTCGTCCACGCCCATCTGCGTCCGCTGCCCGGTACCGGCAGCTGGACCCTGACGTGGACCAACGCCGGCCATCCACCGCCGCTACTGACCGACCGCACCGGCCGGGCCGAGCGTCTCGACCAGCATCAGATCCTGCTGTGGCCGGGGATCAAGGACTACGTTCGAGTGGATCAGCAGCGCATTCTGCGCCCGGGCAGCACGATCCTGCTGTACACCGACGGGCTGGTCGAGCGCCGCCGGCAGGGGATCGACCCGGCCATCGACCGGGTCCGGGCGATGCTGGCCGCCTGGACCGCCTCGAATGCTTCCGCCTCCCCGCTCGATGAGCTGCTGGCCGAGATCGTCAGCCAGATCGCCGGGTCACCCTCCGACGATGACATCGCCCTGCTGGCCGTGCGCATTCCACCGGAGGCCCCAGCTAGGCTGGCCACGCCCGCGGGTCATCCCCGGCCGCGGGCCCCGGCCCCTGGAGATGCCGCCTGATGTACGCTGCCCGCCCGGTCCTGGATCTGCTCGACCGCTTCCAGCCGCCGGACGAGGGCGAGGCGGCCGACGCGGCCCGGATCCGGGCGCTGGCCGAGCAGGCCGGCAACCCCTGGGACCGCACCGAACCGCTCCACATCACCGCGTCGGCCCTGATCGTGCACCCGCCCTCCCGCCGGGTACTGCTGCGCTGGCACCAGCGCCAGCAGGCCTGGCTCCAGGTCGGCGGGCACGGTGACCCGGGTGAGAGCGACCCGCTGGCGATCGCGCTGCGCGAGGCCCGCGAGGAGAGCGCGCTGACCGACCTGCGCCGGTGGCCGGACGGGCCGGACGCCGAGCTGTGGCAGGTGGCCGTGGTGGACGTGCCCGCCAGCAGCAAGGAACCGGCCCATCAGCACGCCGACCTGCGCTTCCTGCTGGCCACCGACGACCCGGAGGCGGCCCGGCCGGAGACCCCCGGCAACCCGCTGCGCTGGCTGCCGCTGGCCGAGGCGATCGAGCTGACCGAGCCGAACCTGCGGGTGCTGCTGGCCCGGGTCGGGGAGCTTTTCGACCGGGCTTGACCGTGCCCTTCGACCGGGCTTGACCTTGCCCCTGGGGAAGCCCCCACAGTGGGCGCATGGAACTGACGATCGGGGAGTTCGCCCGCCGGTCCCGGCTGTCACCCAAGGCGCTGCGGCTGTACGACCGGCTCGGGCTGCTGCCTCCGGCCCGGGTCGACCCGGACTCCGGTTACCGCTGGTACGCCCTCAGCCAGCTGGAACCGGCCCGGCTGATCGCGGGCCTGCGCCAGCTCGGGCTGCCGCTGGCCGAGATCGGCCCGATCCTGGCCCTGGACCGCGCGGCGGCCGCCGACCGGCTCGGCCGCTACTGGGGCGAGGCCGAAGACGGACACTCCGGCCGCCGCGCGCTGGCCCTGCACCTGCTCGACCAACTGAACGGGAAAGAGCCGCCCATGTACGACGTCGGCGTCCGCGACCTGCCCGACCGGCAGGTCCTCAGCCTGCAGCGTCACCTGCACGAGAGCGAGATGCTGACGGTCGGTAAGGAGTTCATGCACCGCTTCTGGGACCATCCGGTACCCGCCCTGGACGGAGTGGCCGGGGCCCCGTTCATCATCTTTTACGGCCACGTCAGCGAGGACAGCGACGGACCGGTCGAGTTCTGCCGCCCGGTTCCGGCCGAGCACGCCACCGAGCTGGCCGCCCGCTATCCGGACCTGATCCTGCGCACCGATCCCGCCCACACCGAGGCGTTCGTCCACCTGGCCAGCCCGGAAGAGGCCGGTCAGGTGTGGCTGCCGGTACTGCAGGCCATGGAGACCTGGGCGAAGGAACACCACCGGCAGCCCGCCGGCCCCATCCGCCAGCTGCTGATCCGCCCGCGAACCTCACCCGGTTACGGGCCGGAATGCGATTTCGCCGCCCCCCTCGTCCCCGGTGAGTTCCACTGAGCCCTGCTCCGGGCGCCCCGCATCCAGCGCCGCCCGGACCCGGCCCAGCAGCGCCGCCTCGGTGAACGGCTTTTCCAGGATGTCGATGGCCAGCGCGGGCACCCCGTGGGCGTCCAGGATCGGCTGGGCGTAGCCGGACATGTACAGGGCCGGCAGGCCGGGCACGACCGCCCGCACCGCCGCCGCCACCTCGTTGCCCATCATCTCCGGCATCACCACGTCGGTCAGCAGCAGGTCGATGACCTGGCCGGGCACCCGGGCCAGCTCGACCGCCTTGGTCCCGGTGGCCATCGCGTGCACCCGGTACCCGTGCCGGGTCAGGATCCGGCTGGTCAGGTCGCGCAGGCTGGACTCGTCCTCGACCAGCAGCACGGTCTCGCCCCGCCCGTCCGGGCCGGCCTGCCCGTCGCCCGCCCCGGCCGGTCCGGCCGCCAACGCCGCCCCGGCCGCTTCCGCCGAGGCCGGCAGCAGCACGCTGAACGCGGTGCCTAGGCCCGGCTCGGAGTAGACGTCGATAGCGCCGCCCGCCCCGGTCACGATCCCGTACACGGTGGCCAGGCTGAGTCCGGTGCCGCGGCCCTTCGGCTTGGTGGTGAAGAACGGCTCGAACAGCCGGTCCAGGGTGGCCCGGTCCATGCCCACGCCCGAGTCCGAAACCCGGAGCCGGGTGTAGCGGCCCGGCGTCAGGCCGGGACGGCCGGAGGCGTACGTCTCGTCGGCCTCGACGTTGCTGGTGTCGATGGTCAGCCGGCCGCCGCCGGGCATCGCGTCCCGCGCGTTCACCGCCAGGTTGAGCAGCACCTGCTCGAGCTGGCCGCGGTCGGCCTTGACCGGCCACAGCTCCGGGTCCGGGCTGATCGTCAGCTTGATGTGCTCGCCCAGCGTGCGGTCCAGAAGCTGGCCGGCGCCCTGGACAGCCTCGTTGAGGTCGAGCACCTCGGGCCGGGTCACCTCGTGCCGGGCGAAGGTGAGCAGCTGACGGGTCAGCCGGGCCGCCTGCTGGGCCGCCGCCTGGACCTGCTCGATGTCGTACAGCACCTGGGCCAGCCTGGGGTCGTCCGCGGCCAGCGGCTGGATCTCCTCGGCGGTGAAGTCGGCGTACCCCTGGATCACGTTGAGCAGGTTGTTGAAGTCGTGCGCGACCCCGCCCACCAGCTGGCCGAGGCTCTCCAGACGCTGGGTCTGCTGGGCCCGGCGCTCGGCCCGTTCCCGTTCCGCCTCGGCCCGCAGCCGTTCCCGCTCCTTCTCCAGCGCCAGCCGCTCGGATACATCGCGGATGGCGGCGGTGACCGACACGCCGGTTTCGATGGGCAGCGCGCTCAGTCTTATTTCGGCTGGGAACCTGCTGCCGTCCCGGCGCAGCCCGGACATCTTCAGCTCGGGCCTTAGAAGCCGGGCCTCGGGGTTCGCGAAGTAGCGAATCCGCTCCTGCTCCATGGCGGCCCGGGTCTCCTCCGGGACCAGGGTCTCCACCCGGCGCCCGATGAACTCCCCGGCCGGGTATCCGAACATCCGCACCGCCCGGGTGTTGGCCATGGTCACCGCGCCGTCCCACTCGATCGCGATCATGGCGTCGGGGGCAGTGTCGAACAACTGCCGGAACCGGAACTCGGCGCGCTCCCGCTCTTCCAGGGATGCCACCAAGCGCATCCGCATCATCTCGGTGCTGCGCCCGACCCTCTTCAGCTCGTCCGGTCCGACCACCGGGATGTGCGTGCCGTAGTCTCCCCCGGCCACGCAGTCGACGGCGGCCCGCAGCGCCTTGAACGGGCGGAGCAGCCCGAACCACATCTCCGCGACCGCGTCAACCGCGATGACCACGACGACCACGCACATGCCGATCAGCGCGCCGAGGAGGATCCGCTGGCCGTGCGCCAGCCGATCAGTGACCTGCTGCTGGGCGGCGGTGACGCCGGACTGCAGGTCCGCCCCGGCCATCCGGATGGCCAGCACGTAGGGCCGGGACGTCGCGGTGTCGGCCTGCAGGGCCCGGGCCGTGCCCGGCTGGCCACGGTTCATCGCGGCCAGTTGGGGGCCCGCCACCTTGGCCAGCCAGGCCTGATGGGCGGCGATGGTCTTGTCCAGCTGGGCCGCGATATCGGGATAGCCCCGGGCCAGGGTCCGCAGCTGGGTCTGGGTCGTGAGCGCCTGCGGGTCGCCCTGGGCCAGGATTGCCGGCACGCCACCCTGTCCACTGGTCACGTAGCCGCGCAGCTGGTTCTGCTCGGCGGTGTACCGGCTGAGCAGTGCGTTGGCGGAGGCGGCGGCGGGTACCAGCCGCGTCGATAGCAGCCGGGCTTCGCTGCGGTTTCCGGCCGCTGCGATCAGCGCGATCGTGAGCGCGGCGGCGGTCAGCACCGGTGCGCACACGGCCGCGGTGAACAGCCGCCACCGTAGACCTGTCCTGAACGCCACGATGGGTCCCCCGTCCCTGCGCAGCCCGTCAAATACAGATGGTGACACTATAATAACTAAGTGTGAGAATGCCGACTGGGTGGCTCACGCGAAGTACAGCGTGCGGATGACCACGATCAGTGCCACCAGCGCCAGGGCCAGCAGGGCCTTGAAGAACAGCCCGCGCTCATAGCGCAGCGCGGTGCGGATCTCGCGACGGAATGACCGGAGCTCGCCCGGGCCGGTAGCACGGGTAAGCCCGGGATCGCCACCTTCCCGGTCTTCTCCGTCTTGTCCCATTTCATTTCGGCTTTCCGCAGCTCTTTTACGTAGGACGCGAACGTGCAGGCACAAAGCAGCGACCCGTACCCCACGATATACACGAGCAGCGGGCTGATCAGGCGGCCGAACCGCCATGGTTCGGCCGCCTTGGCCAGCCAGGCGACGGCCATCGACGCGGTCAGCCAGACGTAGATGACCAGGATGAGCGGTCCCGCCGAACCGTGGCCGCCGGTCAGCTGGGACACCCCGGGCACGTGCCGCAGGCCCTCCCGGAACAGCAACGGGAAGCAGCAGTAGACGATGATGGACAGGTTCACCGCCCCAGGGAACATGATCGCTTCCCGCCAGGCGTGCCGTCCGGTCGGCGGATCGATGAGCACCGAGAACGTGGTGAGGAAGATGTAGGTGGCCGCGTTGGTGATCCACAGCACGTGGAAGACTCCCCAGGCCCGGGGGAAGTCCGCGTAGTACAGAATGACCAGGGACACCGACGAGGTGATCATGAACACCGGCTGCAGGAACAGGCAGAACCAGAAGATCCCGAAACTCACGCTGCCCAGCCGGTGCTCCCGCCGCGGCCGGAACCAGAGGCGGCGGTACTGCCAGGTGACCTGTACGTTCCCGCGCGCCCAGCGCAGCCGCTGTTTCCACAGGCCGTTGATGTTGTCCGGCTCCTCCGCCCACACGGTGGCGTGCGGCTCGAACACCACCCGGCGCCCTGCCAGCTGGGTCTTGAACGTGGTGAACGTGTCTTCGGCCAGCGACGAGGTGTCGATCCGGCCGCCCACCGCGAGCAAGTTCTCCCGGCTGTGCAGCTGGGCCCCGCCGGCCAGGCAGGCGATGGCGCCGAGGACGTTCTGGCTACGGCGGGCCGCCGCCTGCGCGGTGATGTACTCGTAGCTGATGAAGCGGGTCAGGTAGTTGCCGGGACGGCTGCCTTCCTTGATGTAGGCGGTCACCGCGCCGACCCGCGGATCGGCCAGGTGCCTGGTCATCATGCGCAGCGAGGGCGGCTCGTAGATCACGTCGGCGTCCATGATCAGCAGGGCCTGCATCCAGTCGTCGGCCAGGATGACCTCGAGTCCGGCGTTGAGCGTGTGCGCCTTCCCCTGACCGCCGTTTTCCCGCCGGATGTGCACGACGTTGCCGGGATACTCGTCCGCCTTGGCCCGTACGACGTCCGGGGTGGCGTCGGTGCTGGCGTCGTCCACCACGTAGATCCGCAATGACTCACGCGGGTAGTCGAGCAGCATCAGCCGGTCGATGGACGCACCGATGACGGCCGCCTCGTTCCAGGCCGGGATGAGAACGGCCGTGCGCGGGAACCACGGCTCGCAGTTCGCGTAGTGGTTACGCCGCCAGTGCACCGCGATCAGCAGGAACTGGTAGCTGGCGGCCAGTTCGGGAATCACGCCCGCCATCACCAGCACTATGAGGAGCCAGTCGCCGCCCAGGATGAAGTCGTGCAGCACGTGTTCAGTTTCCGGCCCGGGCCACGTTCCCGGCCGTTTCGCTGACCGTGGCTGCCACTGAGTCGTAGCGGCCGATGTCCCGGCAGTGGTGGCTGTCGCTGCCGGCTACCAGCGGCACCCCGGCTGCGGCCAGGGCCGCCACCGTGCGCGGCGACGGGCAACACCACTTCTCGTTCACCTCGATCAGCGCCCCCGACCGGGCGATCCGCCAGGCCAGCTCGGTCAGGATCGGGTCGGGTACCGCGGACTCACTCAGCCCGATCTTGGGTAGCACACTGAACAGGTGGGCCAGCAACGGCCGGCGGGGACACCGAGCGGGGGAGATCGCGTTCGCCGTAGCCCGGCACAGGTCCTCGATCGCCTGCGCCGCCGTCGTGGTGCCGCTCTTTATGGCATGGAAAACGTC
The DNA here is from genome assembly GCA_019240215.1 of Actinomycetota bacterium. Classification (GTDB taxonomy): domain Bacteria; phylum Actinomycetota; class Actinomycetes; order Streptosporangiales; family Streptosporangiaceae; genus Bog-532. The sequence goes on from JAFAYQ010000025.1 coordinate 62,143, forward strand.
ATCGGGATGCAGTGGCCCGGCCGCTGCCGGGAACCGGTGATCGGCGACCAGGACCAGGTCGACGCCGTCGTCCAGGTCGAGCGGGAGGTCGAGGTGGCCGGCCGTGTCGAGGATCTTGGCCTCCACCCCGGCCAGCACCCGGAGCCCCGGCCGTCCCCGGTAGGGGGCGACCGCGGCGGTGAACTCCGGCACCCAGGCGGTGTCCTGACGCACGTGGTCGACCAGGCACAGCGTGTGCAGGCCGCGCTCGCGGGCGCTGGCCACGTTCTCGGCCAGCGTGCTGGCGCCGTCTGACCAGGTGGAATGGACGTGGAAGTCCTCGTCCAGCTCGACCCGGGCGGTCATCCGGTGACCAGCTGCAGTCCGGCCACGGCCGCCGGGTCGACGAAGCATTCGTCCAGGTAGCGGACCACCGCCAGCTCGCGGAAGTCCAGGTGGGCCGGGAGCTGGCCGCCGAGCAGGGCGTGCAGCGCCAGCCGCGGCATGTCGACGCCGCTGGCGATGGTCAGCCCCAGGGTGCCGGGGATCCGCGGGTTGACCTCGAGCAGGGCCGGGCTGCCGTCCCGGTCCCGCTTGCACTGGACGTTGGCCACGAACGTGACCCCGGTGGCCTGGGCCACGGCCCGGCCGAAATACTCCACTTCCGGGTCGTGCACGGTGCGCCCGCCGACCGACACGCCCGAGTCGACCCGGGCCCGGATCCGCGGCACGCTGGCGATCACGTGCCCGTTGGTGTCGGCCAGCACGTCGACCGAGTACTCCTCGCCGGGCAGGAAGTCCTGCACGATCAGGGCCGGGGAGCGGTCGAGGGCGGCCAGTTCGGCGGCCGAGCCGACGATCCGGATGCCCCGCGACCCGCTGCCGGTCCGCGGCTTGACCACCACCGGGTAGGTCCAGGTCTCCGGGTCGACGGCAGCCTCGAACAGCTCGGTGCGCGGTATGCGGACCACGCCGGCGCAGTGGGTGGCCAGGGTGAACTTGTCCAGGATGATGTCGAGCGCTTCGGCCTCGGCCAGCAGCAGCCTGATCCCGGCCGCGGTGAACTTGTCCCGCGCCCGCGCCAGTGGCCGCAGCTCGGCGTCCACGGTGGGCAGCACCACATCCACGCCGAGTGCCTCGCACCGGGTCAGCAGGGTGTCCACGAAATCCGCCGCGGCCCCGGCCGGGATCAGCGTCCGGTTCCCGGGCGGCACCAGGTACAGGCCCGCCGCCCACGGGTCCATGTCCGCGGCCAGCAGTTCCACCGACGGCTCGGCTCGCAGCGATTTCATCGCCGCGATCGCCGCCGGGCCACCCGCCCCGGTGACCAGGATCCGCAGCGGCTGGCCGGGCGCGCGCCCGGGCCGCGGGGCGCTCACCGCTGCCCCGGCACGAATGCGAGCGGCGGGTCGGCGGCGACCTGTCTGGGCCGCCCGAGGGGGCCGCCGGTCCGGTCCCGGATCGCCTCGAACGGCTCCGCGTACCGGCCTGCGCAGTACCGGGACCAGTACCGCGCGGTCGAGGAGATCAGGCCGGGGTCCAGGTAGTCACGCACTCCGGTCTGCGACCCGAACACGTCGATGGCCTTCAGTTTCCGCTCGACGTACTCGTCGATCGGCACGAAGTGGGTGGGCCGGAAGTCCACCGTGGCCGACGGGGACTGGAAGCAGAACACCCGGCCGACGCGGCGGCAGGCCACCATCGCCGCCCGGTGCACGTTCCGGTGATCCTGGTGCACGTCGTGCACGGAGTGCGTGTACACGACGGTCGGCTGGACCTCGGTGATCACCCGGTCGATGCCACTGATCGTCGGGTCACCCTCCGGGATCCGGGTGTCGTCCAGGTCGTCCAGGAACAACTGAGCGCCGATCACGCCGGCCGCCTCCTCCGATTCGCGAGCGCGCATGCGCTGGTCGCCGCCGCGGGACCCGCGGGACATGGTCAAGATGGCCACCCGGTCACCCGCTGCTTGGTGAGCGGCCAGCGTGCCCGCCGCGCCGATCTCCACGTCGTCCGGATGAGCCCCGATGGCCAGCACGGTCTCCCGGCCCGCCGCCCGGGCCGCCCGCCCGGCCTCGACCAGCTCGGTCGCCTTGGCCACCAGCAGCTCGGCGGAGATCGGCTTCTCCAGGAACTCGGCCGCCGCGCTGCGCAGCGCGGTGACCGCGTAATCGACCGAGGCGTGGCCGGTCAGCACCGCCACCGGCAGGTCCGGCACCAGCGCGTGGACGCGTTCCAGCAGTTCGAGCCCGGTCATCCCAGGCAGTTCGATGTCGGTCAGCAGTAGATCCCAGCTCTGCGCCTCTATCCGGCGCAGCCCGGCCGCGGCGTCCGGTTCGTGCACCACCTCGAAGCCGCCCCGCGTGCGCAGCACCCGGCTGAGGTACCCGCCCAGCGCCGGGTCGTCGTCGATCAGCAGGATCCGCCCGCGTGGACGGTCTGGTTCACTGGCTTCCATTCGGCCCCCCGGCCCGAGTCAGCCCCGTTGGTCGATACAACGAGTAGTTGTGTGACCACAATTTGTCTATTTGCCAAGATAGCAGCGCCGGGCTTGACCCTCCAGTTAGGGGAGGCCTGAGTCTGGGCTCATGACCAAAGCCACTTCGCTGAGCATCGACCTGACCGGCCAGCGGGCCCTCGTCACCGGCGGCACCCGGGGCATCGGCCAGGCCGTCACCACCCGGCTGGCCGCCGCCGGCGCCACCGTCCTCACCACCGCCCGGTCGGCCCCGGAGTCGCCGGACCCAGCGGTCGGCTTCGTGCAGGCCGACGTCAGTACGGCCGCGGGCGCGGAGACCATCGCCAGCGCCGCCCTCGACCGGCTCGGCGGCGTCGACCTGCTGGTGCATAACGCCGGGGCATCGTTCTCGAAGCCCGGCGGCACACTGGCGCTGACCGACGACGACTGGCTGCTGACGCTGAACACCAACCTGCTGGCCGCCGTCCGGCTGGACCGGTTGCTGCTGCCGGCCATGACCGAGCGCGGCCACGGCGTCATCGTGCACACCTCGTCGGTCCAGTGGCGCCGCCCGAGCGCGACCTCGCCCGCCTACGCGGCCGCCAAGGCGGCGCTGACCAACTACAGCAAGGAGCTGGCGACCGAGTTCGGCCCGCACGGCATCCGGGTCAACACGATCGTGCCCGGCTACATCGAGACCAGCGGCGCCCGCCAGCGGATCGACCGGATCGCGGCCGCCCGCGGCCTGGACCCCGGGGCCGCCCGCCAGGCCCTGATCGACGACATCGGCGGCATCCCGCTCGGCCGCCCCGGCCACCCCGAGGAGGTCGCCAACCTGGTCTGTTTCCTGGCCTCGCCGCTCGCCTCCTACGTCACCGGCGCCCAGCTCTACGCCGACGGCGGCAACCTCCCGGTCATCTGACCCGCTCAGCGTCCAGCCGGCCATCCGACCTGCTCAGCGTCCAGCCGGTCGTCTGGCCCGCTCAGAGTCCAGTAGAGCTATCAATAGCCTCGCGTAGCAGATCGGCTTGGCCGTTGTGGCGGGCGTACTCCTCGACCAGGTGCTGCCACATCCAGCGAACCGAGGTCGGCTGCGCCCGGAACACGATCGTCTCGTCCAGCCCCAGATCCGCCAGCGCGGCGTCGACCGGCCCGGACTCGGCCCGGTAGATCTCATAATCCTGCTCGGCCCGCCCGGCGCTGGCCTCCAGGAAGTCCGCGTCGGGCAGGTCGGCCCGGTAGTACAGGTCAGGGACCGGCTCACGATGGAAGTACTGCCGGACCCAGCCCCGCTCGGTGTCGCTCATGTGCCGCACCAGCCCGATCAGCGACAGCGCCGACGGCGGCACGCTGCGCCGGGCCAGCTGGGTTGCGTCCAGGCCCGCGCACTTGCGCAGCAGGGTGGACCGGTGCCAGCCCAGCCAGTCCTGCAGCATCGCCCGCTCCGACTGATTCCGGCCGGCCGGATAGTCCTCCGACCGCTCAACTTCCGGTGCAACCCAAACCACGTCGGCAGCTTAGGCGCGGAGGAGCCGGGCGTCAGCTCTCCAGGCCTGGCCAAGGTAACTTTCCCGGGTAAGAGGGGCAGCGGCTGAATGGGGGAAAGGGTGTGCTGCTCGATGGCTAATAATCGAACCTAAAATCCAACTCTGACCGGCTTCCATCACAGTAGACCATGCAGCGAGGAAGGTCCGGGCGGCGGGAGCCGGCGGTGAGCGCCGCCGCAGTTGTCCCGGCGCGCCCGCCAGGCACGGAAACAACAGCGACCAGGGCGGCCCGCCTGCCCAGCCGGCCCGCGGACCCCCGGGACCTGGCAAGTGGCCAGCAGTCGCGGCATCCTGTCCGGGTCACGGCGGATGGCGCCTGCCCGGCTTGCAGCGGGCCGGCCCGCGCCGCCGGGCAGGTGCTGATCTGTTACGCGGCCCGGGAAACCGAGACGTTTTCCGCGGTTTGAACCATGCCGGATGCGGGTCAGGTCGCCTGAGCCGGCGAGACCGCCGCCAGGGCCGCGAAGCCGGCTGCCGACCTCGCCCGGACCGGCCATGACCTTGGGGTGTCGGCCCTCCAGCCGGGTGCCCCCATGACCGGAGCGGCGATGGCGCTGGCGATCGATGTTTCCTGGGCCTGCGTCGGTGACCTATTTGGCGTCGGTGACTACGGCGATCTGGCGGATGAAGGTGTCTTCCGCGGCGGAGTGGAGGAGGAAGTCAGCGACGTTTGCGCGAGAGGTTGAGGGATAAATCGGCAATTTCGTGACGTCCTCGAGCGAGACGGCGTTGTAGCGGGTGCTGTCACCGTTGTTCAGTGCTCCGGGGTATTCGAGGGTCCATTTCAGGTCGCTGGCCCTCAAGAGCACTTCCGAGGCGGCCTTGTCTGCGTAGGTTTTCCGGAGCACGGTCCGGAATATGGGGCTTACGAGGAATGAGGCTTTGGCGAGGGAGTCGCCGACTCCGAACGCGGACACGATGACGAAGCGGTCAAGGCCTGATGTTTTCGCGGATGCGATGACCGCGCGGACGGTGTCGGTGATCAGCGTTGGGGTCTGGCGGGCGCTTTTCACTCCGAGCGTGCTGATGATCGCGTCGTGGCCTCGGGCTGCTGAGGCGATCACGGTGGCATCGGTGACGTCGCCGCTGAGGATTCGAGTGCGCGGGTCAACGGTGGCGTCGGCCCGCCGGACGAGGGCAGTGACCTGGTGTCCCTGGTCGAGTGCCTTCTTGTTGAAGAGGACGCCGGTGCGCCCGGTTGCTCCGAGGAGAAGAAACTTCACGATACTTCGCTTTCTATTGATGAATGAATGGGCGTGCTGCTGTAGCAGCTGAGCGGCAGGGACCCGGTTCCCGCCCATGCCGTGTCGGGCGCCCTCGGCCTCTGCCGTTGGTGGCGGCCTGCGCAGCAACGGTCCGGTTCGTCTGGGCTCTGTGCACTGCGGCAACCAGCCGCCCATCACCGGAACATCGTCAGGATCATTAACTAAATTAGTCAGAAAAACTGACTATGTCAAGGTGGAGTCGAAACCTGCTGGCGCCCGCCGGCCCCGGCGGCTCGGGGGCACCGGGGAATCGGGGGCGGACGGCTCGGTGCGGCCGGGTCTACCGCGCGTAGGGGTCGGTGATCTCGCGGAGCTGATCCAGGATCTGGTGCAACAACGTGAAGTTGCGGGTGCCCAGATAGGCCTTCCACTCCGAGAAGATCTCGTCGCGTGTCGCGGTGGCTACCTCGACCGCCCGCTGGCCACGTTGCTCGATCACGATCAACCGGGCGCGGCCATCCGCGGGGTCGGGGACCCGGCGGACATAGCCCAGGCGTTCCAGTTGATCGACCAGCACGCTGGCGCTCTGCTTGGTCATTTGTGCCTGCTCAGCGAGATCCGTGAGGCGCGAACCGTCCGGGGCGACGCGCTGGAACACCCGGCACTGGGCGAGAGTCCAGTCGTCGAACCCGGCATCCTGCAGGGCCCGGAAAATCCGGTCCTCGGTGTACCGGTACGGGATGAACAACGACACCCCTAGATCAACCCGCTGCTCGTCGTCCATGCCGGCTCCCAGTTCCATCGCCCGCCTGATCCCGCGAGGTCCACACCGTACGCCAACGCCGCCGACTCGACCGCGGCGGCGCGTGCGCAGCGCTGCGCACGCTGCGTTCCGGCATGCGCCACCTGCTCCTCGGCGACCTCGTACCTGCCGCTGTTCCCATCGGTACTGATGTATGACTATAGGAGTAATGAAAGCTGACTAGTATGAATGGTGGCTCCGATGGAGGGGCGGGCGGTGCGACCCGAGGACTGCGCCACGAACACTCGGAGGCGGCCAGCTGGGCGGCCCGCCGCTGGACGCGGTCCGCGGTGAGGTCGAGTTGACCGTACTGCGCCCCCCGACTTTCGGCAGCCTGCGGGAGGCGGTGCGGCAGACAGCTGGTGCCGACAGCCCGTTCCACGTAGTGCACTTCGGCGGCCGCGGCGCGATGCCGCGCTCAGCGTCGGGCGCGAAGAGGTGCTCGTGTTCGAGATGCCCGTGTGTAGGCCGGACCCGGCGGCCATTCCGCACCGCCGGCCAGCTCTGTCAGCCCGGTACGGGCGAGGCTGGGCAGGTGCGCAATAACCACCGCAGGGAGCGGACCTGGATCAGCTCGGTTGCTGTGGCGGCAGCAAGGCGGCGATGAAGCCGGCTGCCATGGCGTGGGACCATCAGTTGTTCTTGGTGATAACTGTCATCACCCCGGCGAGGGCAGCAAGGCCGATCAGGACGGCGCCCGAGCGTGCGAGCTGACACGGCCGGTCCCCGCCGCCGCGGGCGGCCCGGATGATCATGGCGGGCGCGGCGACCAGGCCGATCGCGACCACGGCGTGGAGCCCGAGCAGCAACGGTGCTGACGGCGTGAGCAGCCCTGGTGGTCTTCAACGGCCGACCGATCAGGTTGACCGCCATCCCAAGCAGAGCCCGGGTGAAGTTACCATCGCCCGGCCGGCCGGCCGGCCGCTCCCGCTCCGCTCCCGCTCCCGCGCCGCTCCCGCTCCCCGGCCGCACCGCTCCCGCTCCCGCCCGAGCGTTCGCGCCTCATCGCGCCCAGCGTTCATACGCTGTTCGATCCGTTTTATTCGCGCGTCCGTACCGCCCTTTAAACCAATAAAAGACTCATCTAGGAACATAAGTCACCAGGAACGGGAGTAGCGATGGACGGTCAGGACAAGCGGGGGCCGGACCGGCGGGCGTTCCTGCGCAACGCCGGGCTGGCCGGGGCGGGCGCGGCCGCGCTGAGCACGATGGGAGCCGGGGCGGCGGCGGCCGCGACCAATGCGCCGGCCCAGCCGGCCGCGCCGGCGGGCGGCGGGCGGTGGAGCCCGGACTCCGGCAGCCTGCAGTTCACGCTGGCGGTGATGCCCGACACCCAGTTCCTGTACTGGGGCGAGCAGGGCAGCGTCAGTCCGGCCCCGCAGGAGGCCTCGTTCCGCTGGATCATCGAGCAGAGCGGCGACGCCGGCGGGGACAACATCGTGTTCCTGGCTCACCTCGGCGACCTGACCGAGGACGGCGCCGCCTCCTCGTTCCAGCACGTGGACCCGGTGTTCAAGATCCTCGACCAGGCCGGGGTGGCCTACAGCGTGCTGGCCGGCAACCACGACGTGAACTCCGGCACCGACGACCAGCGTGGGCCGACCCCGTACCTGAACACGATGGGACCGCAGCGGTTCCGCAACTCGCCGACGTTCATCGGGGCCACCCCGGACGGCTACAACACCGCTCACATCTTCAGAGCGGCGGGCCGCCAGTGGCTGCTGCTGGCCCTGGACTGGCGCACCTCGGCGGGCGGGTTCACCTGGGCCATCCAGGTCATCAAGGCCCACCCGGCGCTGCCGGTCATCCTCACCACCCACGAGATCGCAGGCTCGACCTACGACGACAACGTCTACCCGTACGCGTCCGGCGACCCGGAGAACGACGCCGAGCTGTCCAGCTATGGGCAGACGGTCTGGGACAGCCTGGTCAAGGACAACGACCAGGTCTTCCTCACCCTGAACGGGCACTACTGGCCGCCCGGCCGTGTCACCATGCCGAACGCGGCCGGCCACGACGTCTACGTGCACATCACCAACTACCAGAACCGCTACTACGGCGGCGGCGCGATGATCCGGCTCTACCACTTCGACCTGGAGCGCAACAGCATCGACGTGGAGACGCTGGCCCCCTGGATCCTGGCTCAGCCCCCGGAGCAGCGCAACGTGCTGGCCGCCCAGGAGGCCCGGCTGACCACGCCGGTCGACTACTTCTCGGTGCCGATCGACTTCGAAGCGCGGTTCGCCGGGTTCGCGCCGGTCGCCGCCCGGCCGCCCCGCCCGGCCCGGCAGGTCGTCATCCCCGGCACGCTGGCCTACTGGCGGTTCGACGGTGGCGGGGCCGACGGCAGCCCGGTCACCGCCAGCCAGCCGGTCAAGGACCAGTCCGGGCACGGCAACGACCTGAGCCAGCTGGAATCGGTCGCGGGGACCGCCGCCACCGCGCTGACCTGGTCCAGTGACCATCACCCGGACCAGCCCGGGCACGGCAGCCTGTACTTCCAGGGCGGCCAGAACCCGCTGCACGGCGCCTGGCTGGAGACCGCGGCCAAGGCCCCGCTCAACTCCGAGACGTTCGCCTCCGGCTACACCATCGAGGCGTTCGTCAAGATCCCGACCAGCTGGGACAGCAGCAACAACTCGTGGATGGCGGTGCTGTCGCGCTGGGGCGAGAGCGGCGCGGCGGGCAAGACCGGCGGCGACCCGCAGGAGCCGATCGCCACGTTCAGCTTCTCGGGTGACCGCGAGCCGCAGTGGAACGTCTACCCGCCGGCCGCCAACGCGCCCACCACCAACTGGGGCCAGGGCCTGCCCGAGGACACCTGGTGGCACCTGGCGGTGGTCAACGACGGGAAGCACACCGTCATGTACGTCGAGGGCTGCCCGACCGTGGACAATCCCTCGCTGATCACGTCGGCCGGCATCACCCAGCTCGGCCTGCCCTGGGCGCTCGGCGGCTACGAGTACGGGGGCGCCGCCAACCAGGTGTTCTACGGGTACGTGGGGGACGTCCGCATCGCCAACCGGCCGCTCAAGGTCAGCGAATTCATGATCGGCAAGTAAGCCGGCCCAGGTGGCCCGCCCCGACACCCCCCGGGACGGGCCACCGCTGCCTGCAGCTGGGCGGCCGAGGCGCGGGCCAGCCCGGCTACTGGCTCACTGCGGCGTGATGATGACCTTGAGGGCCTCGTTGGCGGCGGCGTTGCCGAACACGTCGTAGGCCTCGTTGATCTGGGCGAACGTGAACCGGTGGGTGCCCATCTTTTCCGACGGGATGCGGCCGCTGGCCACCATCTTGAGCAGGATCGGGATCGACACCGTGTCGACCAGGCCCATCGTCAGCGTGACGTTCTGGATCCACATCTCCTGCAGCGGCAGCTCGACCGGTACGCCGTGCACGCCGATGTTGGCGATGTGCCCGCCCGGGCGGACCAGCGAGGCCGTGGTCTGCAGGGTCTCGGGGAAGCCGACCGCCTCGATGGCCACGTCGACGCCCTGGCCGTCGGTCATCTCCAGCACCTTCTCGCGGGTACCGGGCCCGCCCTCGACGATGTCGGTCGCGCCGAACTCCAGCGCGGTGCCCAGCCGGAACTTGTTGGTGTCGATCGCGATGACCTTGGAGGCGCCCCACAGGCCGGTGGTCTGGATGGCCGACAGGCCGACCGCCCCGGCCCCGACCACCGCCACCGTGTCGCCCGGCCGTACCTGGCCGGCCAGCACCCCGACCTCGTACCCGGTCGGCAGCGAGTCGGCCAGGAAGATGGCCTGCTCGTTGGTCACGTTTTCCGGCACCTGGTACAGCGAGGTGTCGGCGTAGGGGACCCGGACCGACTCGGCCTGGGTGCCGTCGATCAGGTGGCCGAAGATCCAGCCGATGCCGCCCACGGTCTGGCAGTGCGACGGCATGCCGCGCTGGCAGTAGGCGCAGCGGCCGCACTTGGTGATGGCGGGGACCAGCACCCGGTCGCCGACCGCGAAGGCCTTGACCCCGTCGCCGACCGCGGTGACGGTGCCGACCGCCTCGTGCCCGAGGATGCGCCCCTCGGTCACCGCGGGCACGTCTCCGTGCAGGATGTGCAGGTCGGTCCCGCAGATGGTGGTGGTGTCGACCCGCACCACCGCGTCGGTCGGCTCCTGCACGGCCGGGTCGGCGACGTCGCGCCAATCCTTGCGGCCCGGTCCGGAGTAAACGAGTGCCTTCATCAACGGCCTCCATTGGCAATCTGTCTGGCCTGGATGCCGGTAACGCTAAGCACGGTTCACAAAGCTGGCTGTTTCATAATGAAACGGTGTATACGAAAGAATCCGGGGAGTATATGGTCGGGCGCGGTGGCCTACCGCCACCGCGCCCGCCAATTCGGTTTTTACGGTCCGGCTACCAGCCGACCGCGACCACCATGTACTGCGGGTTGCTGACCGAGATGTCGGAGGACTGCCCGGCATCATCGTCGTACGGGAAGCCGTACTGCAGCCCGTTGATCGCGTTCTGGTGCCAGAACTGGGCGTAGTAGTTGGCCGGGGCCGCCTGGTAGAAGTTGGCCGGGTTGGACTGGTCGGCGGCCGGCAGCTGGGCGACGTGCCGGTTCAGGCCCGCGCACAGGGTCGGGTTGGCCGACAGCGTCCCCCCGCAGCCGAAGATCTGCGCGGTCGAGTCGCTGCTGTCGCCGTTGGCGGCGGCGTAGCTGGTGAAGTAGCTGGCGTAGGCGCCGCCGGCCTGGAACGCGGGGTCGTTACCGGGCGACGGGATGCCGTAGGGCGCGTTGTCGGTGGCCAGCTCCTTGAATTCGGCCGGCACCGAGTTCTCGAACCGCTGGAAGGTGGCCGTGCGGCTTTCGGAGAAGGTGGCGTAGTTTTCGCCGACTTCCTGGTTGGAGCCGTCCTTTCCGTGCAGCAGCAGCGCCAGTTTCAGGCCGAAACGGTCGACCCGGGTGGTGTCCACATTGATCGAGGAGGCGCCCACGGTGAACTCGATGAAGTCGTAATAGGGCGCGTTGGGGGAGCCGAGGTAGAAGTACATCCGGCCCGCCGAGTTGGCCGGCATGTCGATGTACGGCTGCTGGGCGATCGACTCTTCCTGGCCGTTGAAGCTCCAGTAGACCTGGCTGTCCGGGTACTGGCCGTTGGTCTGGTTGACGATCGCGACCTCGAGCACGTGGCTGGCGGCCGGGATCGCGCTGGTGTTACCCCAGAACGAGGCCGGTGGCGCCCCCGAGCCCGTGGTGCCGCCACCCCCGCCGGTCGTCCCGCCGGTGGTGGTGTAGACCCCGAACTCCCACAGGCTGTAGCCGTACTGGGTGGCGCGGGCGGTCCCGTACATGCGCACGTAGCGGCCGGTGCCGCTCACGCTCAGGGTCTGGGTGCCGCCGGTCCCGGTGGTGGTCGAGTAGATCGTGGTCCAGTTGGTGCCGTCGGCCGACGTCTGGATCTGGAACGCGGTCGCGTAGGCGGCCTCCCAGTCCAGCGTGACCTCGCAGATCGTCTGGGACGCGCCCAGGTCGACCTCCAGCCACTGCGGGTCCGACCAGGCGCTCGACCAGCGGGTGCTGGTGTTGCCGTCGAAGGCGTCGGAGGCCGGGTAGGCCGAGCTCTCGGTCGAGGAGGCGGTGGCCGGATGGTTCAGGGCCGCGTCGGTCGTGTTGCAGTTGGTGCTGGTGTTCCCGGAGGTGCCGTACACCTGGAATTCCCACAGGCTGTAGCCGTACTGGGTGGCCCGGGCGGTCCCGTACATCCGGATGTAGCGGCCGGTGCCGGACAGGTTGAGCGTCTGCACCCCGCCGGTGCCGCTGGTGGTCGAGTAGATCGTGGTCCAGTTGCTGTTGTCGGCCGACGTCTGGATCTGGAACGCCTTGGCGTAGGCGGCCTCCCAGTTCAGCACCACCTGGCTGATCGTCGAGCTGGCGCCGAGGTCGACCTCCAGCCACTGCGGGTCCGACCAGGCGCTCGACCAGCGGGTGCTGGTGTTCCCGTCCACCGCCGCCGAGGCCGGGAACGAGGAATTCTCCACCGACGAGGCGGTCGCGGTCTTACCCTGCGAGAGCAACGTCGTGGTGGCGGCGGCGTCCTTCAGCTGTTGGGGCCGGGCGGCCTGGCTGGCGCAGCCGCTGGCCACCAGGGCCAGTGCGAGCGCGACGGCACTCACGGCGGCCAGTCGCCAGCGCTTCCAGCGACGGACGAGCGGGATCGGCTTCATCGGCAGTCCTTCCATGCCAGGCCGGCCGCCCCGCCACCAGCCGACCAACCAAAACACCGTTTATTAAGGTCTTAATTTTTCTCGTAACGTAACGGTGGAGGGTGGGCGCGTCAAGGCGAATGGCGTGAATACTTGTTGGTTCGTGTTGGCTGGGGGAGGGGGTTGCCCTCCGGCGGGCACTTCCGGCTCCGGGATGGGGGCATCGCGCGTGGCGCGCGTCCACGGCACCCTCGCGTCCCGCGCGCCTCACCAGCATCACAAGACTCCTGGCAAGCGGCCGGCCCGAACGCGGTCAGGAATCCTTGAGGAAACGGCTATCGAAAGCAGAGGAGTCAGGATTTATAGTCATTCCAAGTGTCGAACCGAGCGGGTTACGGCACCGTTATAGCTGGTGAGTTTGGCCAACGTCGGAAGGGTAAGACGGAGCCGTGCGACGCAGCGGAAGGCTTCAGACTCTGAAGCCGGGGACGCCCCAGTTCACGTTCGTGATGGGGCTGGTGTTCCTGGCGGCGGGGCTGCTCGAGCTGATCGGGGTGGTGTACGGCGCGCCCCGGTGGGGCTGGATCGCGGTGGCGATCTGGCTGGCGGGCGGCGGCGCCCTGGTCGCCCTGGCCACCGTGCAGCTGCACCGGCGCCCGGTCGCCCGCATTCCCCTCTGAGCCGGGACCAGCGAGGGCCGCCCGGGCTGGCTCGTAAACTGCTCGGGTGATCGACGCGGTCGTCTTCGACGTGGGTGAGACGCTCATCGACGAGACCCGTCAGCACGGTGCCTGGGCCGACTGGATCGGGGTGCCCCGGCACACGTTCTCGGCCATGTTCGGCGCCATGGTGGCCACCGGCCGCGAGTTCCGCGACGTGTTCGGCCAGTTTCAGCCGGGCTTCGACCTGGCCACCGAACGGCAGCGGCGAGCTGCGGGCGGGGACCACGACACGTTCGGTGAAGCCGACCTGTACCCGGACACCCGGCCCTGCCTGACCGCGCTGCACGACCAGGGCATCTGGGTCGGGATCGCCGGGAACCAGCCGTCGGTCGCCGGTGACCTGCTGCGGGCCATGGACCTGCCGGTCGACCTGATCGCCACCTCCCAGGACTGGGGGGTGAACAAGCCCGACCCGGCCTTCTTCGCGGCGATGGTGGCGGCGGTGCCGTTCCCGCCCGAGCGGATCGCCTACGTCGGTGACCGAATCGACAACGACATGAAGCCGGCCCGGGCGGCCGGCCTGCGCACGATCTACCTGCGCCGCGGGCCCTGGGGGTACATCTGGGCCCAGCACCCCGACCTGGCCGGAGCGGCCGACTGGCAGGTCGGGTCGCTGACCGAGATCCCGCCGCTGATCGCCGCCGCCAACCAGAACGCCAACCAGGGCTGAGCCGCAGCTAGGCGCTGGCTCCGGGCTCACCCTCCCCGCCAGGCCCGCTACCCTCGCCGGGCGCGGAGCCGGCCCCGCCGTTCGACAGGCCCTCGTCCGGGTCGATGCCGTGCCGCTGGAGCAGCGCCCGCAGCCGCCCGATCTCCTGCCGCAGCGGCTCGTCGCGCGCCTGCCGGACCTCACCGCCGAGGTCGTCCGGCTCACCGCCCGGGGCGCCCGGCTGGTCGCGGGCGGCGGCCACCCGGCGCGCCGCCCCCTGCTCCGCCCGTGCGTCTGTCTGCCGCCGCACCACCTGAGCGCGGGCGTCGTCGATGGTGACGCCGAGCTCGCGCAGGGCGTCGGCGGCCGGGTTGTCCTCCTGGCGGATCAGGCCGAGCAGGATGTGCTCGGTGCCGATGTAACGGTCGCTCAGCTGCAGCGACTCGCGCAGCGACAGCTCGAGCGTCTGCTTGGCCGCCGGGGTGAACGGGATGTGCCCGGCCGGCGGCTCCCGGTCGGTGTTGGCGACCAGGTTGAGCTGCTCGCGCACCCGGGCCTCGGTGATCCCCTGGTCGGCCAGCACCAGGAAGCCGAGGCCGCGGCTGTCGTCCATCAGGGCCAGCAGGATGTGCTCGGGACCGATGTAGTCGTGGCGCAGCGCGCGGGACTCCTCCTGGGCCTGCACGATCGTCTTCCGCGCGCGATCGGTGAACCTCTCGAACATGCGGTGCCACCTTCCCCCGGCATTGCTCGGACGGGCGGGCGCTTACGACGATACGCCCGGCCGGCCACTGCGGGTGCCCCGCCCGCGCAGGCCCGAACCGGCCGCCGCCACCGCCGCCAGCGCGCCCGCGACCGCCTCGGCCGCCCAGGCGTGGTGGTAGCCGGCCAGCGTGGGCCGGGCCCCGGTGCCGACCGCGACCACCACCACCGCCACCCCCACCGCGCTGCCGACCTGCCGGGCCATGTTGAGCACGGCGCTGCCGGTGGTGGCCCGGTCCGGCGGCAGCGTCCCGGCCGCCGCGAACAGCGGCGCCTGGGTCAGCCCGGCCGAGACCCCGCCGACCACCATCCCCGGCAGGATCTCGGTCAGGTAGGACGGGTGCACGGTGGTCAGCGACAGCCAGATGAGGGCGGCGATGGCCATGCAGGCGGTGCCCACCACCGCCGGCCACACCCGGCCGAACCGCTGGGCCAGCCGCCCGGCGTTGACCGCGAACACCGCCGCCGTGGCCGGCCCGGGCAATATCGCCAGCCCGGCCCGGACCGCGCTGTAGTGCCACTCGTCCTGCAGGAACAGCGTGCCGTTGAGCAGGAAGATCGCGAACCCGACGAAGAACAGGAACAGCGCGATCGTCGCGAACGTGAACGGCTGGCTGCGGAAAAGCCCCTTCTCGATCAGCGCGTACGGGTGCCGCACGGTCCGCAGCACGGTGAGGGCGACGGCGGCGGCCGCGACCGCCAGCAGGCCGAGGGTGCGGGTGCTGCTCCAGCCCCAGTCCGGTCCCTCCACGGTGGCCAGCACCAGCAGGCTGACCGCGGCCAGCAGCAGCACCGCCGAGATCCCGTCCGGCAGCCGGGTCCCCTTGGCCGCCCGCACCTCGGGCAGCAGCCGCCAGCCCGCGATCAGCGTGGCCACCCCGATCGGCACGTTGATGACGAAGATCCAGCGCCAGCTGACCTCGACCAGCAGGCCGCCGACGGGCGGGCCGGACGACCCGGCCACCGCCGCCACCCCGGCCCAGATGCCGACCACGGTGGCGTGCTGCCGCTTGGGGAACGACGGGTAGAGCAGGCCCAGCGAAGTCGGGACGATCATGGCGGCGCCGACCGCCTGCAGCGCCCGGGCCGCGACCAGCACCCCCAGCGACGGGGCGGCCGCGCAGGCGGCCGAGGCGAGCGTGAACACGGCCACGCCGATCAGCAGGAACCGCCGCCGGCCGAAGTGGTCGGCCAGCCGCCCGGCCGGCACCAGCAGGGCCGCGAACACGATCGCGTAGGCGTTCAGCACCCAGGACAGCCCGTTCAGGCTGCCGCCGAACGAGCGGCCGATGGCGGGCACCGCGATGTTCACGATGAACAGGTCAAGCTGGGCCATGAACGCCACCGCGGCCAGCACCGCCAGGATGCGCCAGCGGTTCGGGTGTCCCTGGTCCTCGACGGCGGGCGGCGGGCCGGCCGCGAGGTTGTCCGCGGTCGTCGTCATGGCGGCGACTCCTGAGGGCTTAGTTCAATGACCGTACCGAGGATGACTGTACTGTCCCCATCGCAGTTCGGTCAATGAACTATCGGAGCTATGCTGGCGGCATGCCACTGGGGAAGGACTACACCGGGCAGTACTGTTCGCTGGCCCGGGCGCTCGAGGTGGTGGGCGAGCGCTGGACGCTGCTGATCTTGCGGGACGCCTTCTTCGGGGTCCGCCGGTTCGGCGACTTCGCCGCCCACCTGGGCGTACCCCGGGCGGTACTGTCCGACCGGCTCGGATCGCTGACCGCGGCCGGCGTGCTGACCGGCGCCCCCGGCCGTCACGGGCACACCGAATACGTGCTGACCAGCAAGGGTCTCGAGCTCTGGCCGGTCATCCGCACGCTGCTGGACTGGGGCGACGAGCACTACTCGGCGGCCGGGCCGCGCCGGGTGTTCCGGCACGGGGCCGACGACGCGCCGGTGACCACCGGCGGGGTCTGCACCGGCTGCGGCCAGGACGTCCCGGTCACCGACCTGGTGGTGGCGCCCGGACCGGGGCTGGCCGAGACCGGCGCGACCGACCCGGTGACCACCGCGCTGGCCACCCCGCACCGGATGCTGGCCCCGCTGCACGCCTGACGAGCCGACCGTGCTGGCGGCGATCGCTTTAGCCGGGCTACCAGGTCTGTTCGGCCGCGCGGACCAGGACCTCGTTGACGGCGACCCGGCGGTCGCGGGTCACGATCCAGGCCACCACGTCGGCGATGTCGTCCGGGTGCAGCGGCTCGATCGCGGCCGTCTGAGCCTCGGCCGCCAGCCGCCGGGCCGTGGCCCGGCCGATCCCGCTGCTCGCCCCGGTCACCAACGCGACCGTCCCGTCCAGTGCCGCCATCGACCTGCCTTCTCCGCTCGTGCCGCCCGCGCCAAAGCCCAGCCCTGCCCCGGCCGAGCCTAGGGCCTGTTTCATAAGTCCTGGCGGAGCCATTCGTTGATGGCGGCGATGTGGGCGGTGGCTTCATAGCGGACGGCGAGTTTGATGCCCCTATGGATGTCAAGCGGTCGAT
>JAFAYQ010000077.1 GCA_019240215.1 Actinomycetota bacterium
CCAGCGCCTGTGCGCTCGTGGGCCGCCGCGCCCACGCCTCCAGCTGCACCCGCTCGTCATCAGTCAGCACCACAGCAGGCGCAACAGGACTCGGCATGCAGCAAAGCCTAGAACACTACATGTGAATTAATGACTCACGACACTAGCGCGCCTCAGTGAGGGAAGTCGGCCAGGTCGGCGAGGGCCTGGTCGACGGCCTTGGGGACGCCTTGAGCGAGCAGCCGTCCGGACGTCTCGTCGCCCGCGGCCGCCAGGTCGCGGATGCCGTTGGCGTGGGCGGCCATGCGCGCCTGGACCACCGCGAGGAAACTCCCGGTGGTGCCGGGCCAGCCGTAGGTGTCCAGGAACAAACCGAGGCGCCGGGGCCGGCCGGCGAAGTCGGTGAAGCCTTCGGCCGCGACGATGGATCTTGTGTGCAGGGGCACCCAGGTGTAGCCGGTCATGGCCAGATCCCACTCCGGCCGGGCGGGCCCGGCCGTGTCCCAGTCGAAGAACCCGGTGAGCCGGCCTTCGTGCCAGGCGGCGTTGTGGGTGGTCGCGTCGTTGTGGGCGATGATCAGGTCCGGTGACCAGGTGCCGCCCGCCCGCCAGACGGCACCGGGCGGCGGCACGAAGCCGGCGACGACTTGGTGGAACTCGCGCATCCAGGCCGCGACCTGGATCAGGGTGTCGTCGGCGTGCACCCAGGCGGGCCGGGGCTTGCGGCGCCCGACGGTCTCGCCGTCCAGGAACGTGAGTATCTCCCGGCCCTGCTCGTCGAATCCGAGCGGCCGCGGGGCACCGGCGAATCCCTGGGCGGCCAGATAGGAGAGCAGCGCGTGCACAGCCGGCGTCCACGGACCGGCCCGGCGATGAACCGTGTCCCCGACCCGGACGGCTCCGTCGCCGTACCCGCCCGCCAGCCGTTCCTCAGTCATGAGTTCATGCTGGCACGCCCCGGCTAGCCGTTGATGGAGCTGCCGTCGACGGGTACGTGCAGCTGCAGCCAGGGGAAGACGCCGAACCAGAGCACGGCCGCGGCCAGCAGCAGGAGCAGCAGCATCCAGGCGGTCCGGACCCCGGGCCGTCCCGGTAGTGACCGCCAGAGCCATCCGTACATGCTTATCTCCTAACTGGGCTGTCAGCTCGGCCGGCTAAGCCCGGCCGGTGGCCGAGACCAGGGTGCCGGTCACGATCACCCGGTGGGTGCCGGTCCAGGCCGGGTTGCAGGTGATCAGCGTGATCAGCCGCTGGGCGGGGCGCTGGCCGGGGTGGCCGGGGACCGGGTCGACCACGGCCGTGTCGGTCGGCAGCACGGTGTGCTGGCCGGTCACCCGGTAGGTGTAGGTGTTCAGCCGGGTGTCGATGTAGACCAGGTCACCGGCCTTGAGCGACGGCAGGCTCCAGAACGGGTTGCCCGCCGTGACCCGGTGCCCGGCCACCGCGAAGTTACCGAGCTGACCCGGCAGCTGGGTGCCGGGGACGTGCCCGGGGCTCACGTTCAGCTGAGCCAGCGCGGTGCCCTGGATGATCGTGAACCGCCAGCGCCCGCCGAAGGCCGGGATCCGGATGTAGGCGAACGGCTGCCCGGTGACCAGCGCCAGCTGTTCCGGCTGGGCGGGCCGGGCGGCCCGGTGGCCGCCGGTGCTGACGTTCGCCCACTGCTGGTTCAGCTCGGAGCTGAGCTGGTGCTGGGCGCTGCCGGCCCGCAGCGCGGTGCCCCACATCAGATAGGCGACGAAGAGCAGAACAATGGTGCCGCCGGTGACCAGGAGCTCACCGGCGCCGCGGATGACGATTCGCACGATTGACCCACATCGCTGAGGTGATTTACCGGGATGATTACTGAACGTCGTTGAATATTAGCGGCTAGTAACCGTTTGTGCCCGCAGAACATCGGGACCCGGTCTGGAGGATCAGGTACTACGATGACGCCACCGAGACCGCCCCGCCGTCCAGATCAGGAGACCCACGGTGCCGAAGTCCCGCGTCCGCAAGAAGCCGGTGTACACGCCGCCACCGCGGTCGGTGCGGCGTAAGGCCAGCCCGCCGTGGGTGGCCCCGGTCATGGTCGCGTGCCTGGTCATCGGGCTGATCTGGATCGCTCTGTACTACATCACCAACGGCCAGCTGGCCGGGATGCACGTGCTCAGCTACTGGAACATGGTGATCGGGTTCGTGCTGATCATCGCCGGGGTGGTACTGGCCACGCAGTGGCGTTGAGGCCGCGGCGGCCGACGCGGCGGCCGTGAGCGCGGCCGCGGGGAACCACTGGGGCGGTTTTTTTCTTTATTTAAAAGGCCGGCAGGCCGAGGTGGATACTCCAGAGCGCGGTGGCGGCGACCAACGCGGCCAGCACCACCACGGTGGCGGCGGCCTGGACCAGGAACCGGTTGGTCTTCGGCGCGTAGGCGTACGCGGCCGTGATCAGCGCCCCGGTGACCAGGCCGCCGATGTGGTCCTGCCAGGCGATGCCGTGCACCACGAAGCCGAGGACCAGGTTGATGGCGATCAGCCCGATGATGCCGCGGCTGTCCACCCGCAGCTTGCGGGACACTACGAACCAGGCTCCGAACAGGCCGAACACGGCGCCAGAGGCACCCAGCGCGGCCTGGTTGGGCGCCACCAGGTAGTAGAGGAAGACCCCGCCGCCGATCGCGCTCAGCAGGTAGACGGCCAGGAACCGGGCCCGGCCCAGCAGGTGCTCGAGCTGGGGCCCGACCACGATCAGCGCCCACATGTTGAACAGGATGTCGGCGAAGCCGAAGGTGCCGCCCGAGGGGGCCACGAAGGCCGAGGTGAGCAGCCGGTACCACTGGCCCGCGCCCACCCCGATGGCGCTGCCCTGGCCGTTGCCCGCGTAGCCGACCATCTCCAGGTTGTCGGCGATGCTGGGCCGGGCCAGCACGGCGATGTAGAGCAGGACGTTGATACCGACCAGCGACCAGGTGACGGCGGCCCCCGTCGTCACCCGGCCGCCGAACGCGGTCCTCGGCGGCCGCACCCGCGGGCCGGCCTCCGGGCTGCGGCCGCGGATGCAGTCGACGCACTGCTGGCCGACCGGGGCCGAGCGCAGGCAGTCCGGGCAGGCCGGGCGCCCGCAGCGCGAGCAGGATACGTACGTCTCCCGGTCCGGGTGCCGGACACACGTGGGTACTTCGTCCGTCGGCCCGGAGGCAGGAGTGGTCACGGTAGCGGCCTCAGGCGTCGCCGCGGTCGATGGTCACCGACTCCAGCACCACGTCCTGGGAGGGACGGTCCCGCCGGTCGGTGCTGGCCTGGCTGATGCGCTGCACGAGGTCGGCGCCCTCGACCACCTCGCCGAAGATGGTGTGCTTGCCGGTCAGCCAGGGCGTCGGCACGACCGTGATGAAGAACTGCGAGCCGTTGGTCCCGGGGCCCGCGTTCGCCATCGCCAGCAGGTACGGGCGGGTGAAGGCGAGGTCGGGGTGGATCTCGTCCTTGAACTGGTAACCCGGGCCGCCGGTGCCGGTGCCGAGCGGGTCACCGCCCTGGATCATGAACTCCGGGATGACCCGGTGGAAGATCGTCCCGTTGTACAGTGGCTCGCTGGTCTCGGCCCCGGTGTTGGGGTCGGTCCACTTCCGGCCGCCCTCGGCCAGCTCCACGAAGTTGCGCACGGTCAGCGGCGCCTGGTCCGGGAACAGCCGGACCTTGATCGGGCCCTGGTTGGTGTTGAGCGTTGCGGTCAGCGTATTGGTCATGCCGGGAATCCTCGCATAGCCGGCTGGAGAGCCGGCCGACTTGTCCCTACGTTTTCCTTGTCACCGTGTTTCCGCGAGCCGGCTTTGCCCGGCTCGCACTTCCACGGTACAAGCAGTATCGCGTGCCCAGGCGAACAAGATGGTTGAGGTCGCCGGTCACGGGAACTGTTGAAGGCGAAGTTAATAGCAGGAGGTCAACTGTGCCGCTTTTGAAGACAAATAAGGCCAAGAGCGCCGCGTCGCAGGCCTCGCAGGCCGCCGACGCGGCGAAAAAGGCCGCCCGCAGCCGGGCCAAGGACACCGCGAACCTGGCGCGTGATCGTGCGCAGGACGCCGCTGACCTCGCCCGTGACGCCGCGGCCCAGGCCGCGCCCCGGGCCAGGGACGTCGCCAAGGACGTGGCGGCCCAGGTCACCGCCCAGACCAAGGACGTGGCGGCTACGGTCACGCCCAAGGCCAAGGATGTGGCCGCGCAGGTCACGGCCCAGACCAAGGACGTGGCCGCGCAGGTGGCGGCGACCGCGGCTCAGGTCGCGGAGCAGACCGTGCACGACGCGCGGGAATGGGCCGCGCCGAAGCTGGAGACCGCGGCCAACGCGGTCACCGACACCGTGGCCCCGAAGGTCTCGGCGGCGCTCAAGAGCACCGCGCAGAACGTGGCGCCGCCCCAGAAGAAGCGCAGGCTGCTCGGCTGGCCCGGTGCGCTCGCGCTGGGCCTGCTGGCCGCGGCCGGGGCTGCGGTGGCCGTGGTCCTGCGCCGGCGGCAGCCGCCGCCCCCGCCGCCCTACCCGGGCGAGGAGGCCGAGGACACGCCGGGTACCACCACCAGCAGCGTGGACGCCGAGGCCAACGGGCGGGTCAAGCAGCCCTGAGGGCGCTCAGTACCACCGCGCGACGCGGCGCATGAGCTCACCGGCTCCGTGCGCCGCGCCGCGTGGCCAGCTGACTGGGTAGCGGCCCTTTAGCTGACCGTGATCGAAAGACTGGTGATGGCGCCGGTGTGGCCGAGGACGACCGGCTGATCGGCCGTCACGTCGGTCAGCGTGACCGGGACCAGCGGGGTCAGCGAGTTCAGCAGCTGCAGCAGCGTCGATTCGGCGTTGTCGGGGGTCAGCGTCAGCGGCACCCCGGCCAGCTTGCCGGTCAGCTTGGTCGCGTAGAGGACCACCTGGCCGGAGAACGAGGCGGACGTGGCCGCGGTTGACAGCGTGCCGCCGTTCCCGGTCACGGTGAGGTCGAGGGCCGACAGCTGCTGGGAGTTCATGGTGAACTTCATCATCTCCAGCGTGCCCCCGCCGTTGACCGGCATGTTGACCTTGCCCTGGTAGGCGAGGCCGTTGAGGGTGGCCGAGCTGGCGGTGATGACGGCCGGGGAGCTGGAGACGACTAGGCCCTGGGTGCCGGTGCCGGTCTTGTCGTTCTTGTCCTTGTTCTTGGCGCCCGGGGTGGCGCCGACGATGCCGCCCACCACCGGCAGGCCGGGGCCGGTGGACGGCAGCCCGCTGGTGGGCAGCACCCCGCCCAGGCCGCCCAGGCCACCGCCGCTGCCGCTGGACGGGGACGAGGACGAGGACGGGGTGGCCGGCGGGCTCGGGGACGGGGACGGCGAGCAGATGACGAACAGGATGCAGCCCTGGCCGGACTGGGCCTGCTGGGCCTGCTGAGCTTGCTGGGCGTGGGCCGGCTGGATCTCGGCCGCCGAGGCGCGGGGACCGCCGGTCAGCGCGCCGATCGCCACCGCCAGCAGGGTGGCCACCGCCAGCGAGCGGCCGGCCTGCCAGCCCCGTCCGTTGGGCCGGGGCTCGCCCAGCCCCCAGGTCCGGGGCTGGTCGAGGATCTCCATCCCGGCGTCGGGCGGCTCGGGCGGCTGCTGGGGCTCGGGTGGCTCCGGTGGCTGGCGGGACTGGTGGGGCTCAGACGGCTCGTGGTGCTCGGGTGACGGGGCGTCCTGCTGGGGTGGCTCGGGCCGGGGCGGCGGAGCGGGCTCGGCCCACGCGGCCGGCGCCCAGCCGAAGGCCAGCGACCCGCCGACGATG
This sequence comes from Actinomycetota bacterium, assembly GCA_019240215.1. Lineage (GTDB taxonomy): Bacteria > Actinomycetota > Actinomycetes > Streptosporangiales > Streptosporangiaceae > Bog-532. The sequence goes on from JAFAYQ010000077.1 coordinate 5,741, forward strand.
CCGAGCAGCATCCCGATGAAGAAGCCGCCCAGGTTGGTGCCGATGAACGACAGCAGCGACAGCAGCACCCCGGCGATCGCGTAGAACGTCTTGTAGGCCGGGGTGAACCACAGCGCCAGCCCGCAGGCGATCAGCAGCGCGCCGATCAGGATGCCGAACACGCCGCCGATCCCGACGTAGATGACCAGCTTGATCTGGCCCCGGGCGAGCACCCCGGTCAGCGGGATCAGCAGCATCTCCAGCCCGGCCACGACCAGCAGCAGCCCGCCCCAGAACGGGCGGGTCCGCCGCCACCCGCGGAACTCGTACCGCCAGGTGCCGGGCCGTGGCCCGGAGCGCGCCCGCCGGGCCGGGCCGGCGTTCTCGGAGGCCGCCATCACGGGCAGGAGCCGCCACTGGTGCTGACGCTCAGCGCGAGGCCGGGGAGCGTGAACGTGCCCGCCGTGGTCAGCCAGGTGTTCTGCACCAGGTGGTTGATCAGCACGGTGTCGGCCTGCTCGCCGAACGTCCCGGGGGTGCCGGTGGTGCCGGGGACCTCGTTCAGCGTCCCCGCGTCCTGGCCGATGGCGATGTTGCTGAAGGTCGCGTCACCGCTGAGCGAGCTGGCGTCGACGATCAGGTTGCTGGCCGATACCGGGTGACCGGACGAGCGGCCGGCCCGCAGCAGCAGGGTGACCGAGCCGATCTTGACCGCCTGGCACAGATTGTCCAGGGTGGCGGACCGGATCGCCGACTCGGCCACCGGGATCTGCCGCTTGCCCGAGGTCACGGTCGACCCGAACTGCTCGAAGCCGGTGCCCTTGAGCTGATTGGCGGTGACCGTGTACTCCTGCCCGGACACCGAGATGTTGGCCCCGATGGCGCCCTCGGCGGTCAGCCCGATCAAGATCGCCGCCACCACGGCCGACGGGACCATGATGAACGCGAACCGCCGCCAGCGGACCCGCCCCATCGCGAAGCGGGCACTGGGTTCTGCTCTCATCGACATGGCGCTCCCAGGGAGTGATCCAGTGTGCCGCTGCGCTGCGGGCTGGCCATCGGCACCTCTTACGGAAGACCGGCGATACGGCGCAAAACGTCACTGTGACGTAGACCACGCCTCGGTCGGACCAGAAAGTTACTCTCCAGTAGGGTCAGCGTCAAGTAAAACCCAGGCTACGGAAAGTGCACATCGACCCGTAAATTCGGACTTTTCGGTCCGAGATTTTCCTAAGTCGCCGGGTGCGCCGACGGGCCCCGCCGCCGGGAGGTCGATGCCGTACTCGAGCACGACCCGGTCGGCCGGGATCACGATGTGGCGGCACACTTCCAGCACGTCGTCGCCGGAGATCAGGCGGCGCATGATCGCGAACACCGGCACCCCCCGGGCCAGCTGCAGGGTCCGGGTCTCGGGCTCGGTCGGCAGCCGGGCCCGCACCGATTCCTCCACCCGCGACACCGGGTGGCCGAGGTAAGCCAGCTGCGCCAGCGTGCCACCGGGCCAGGGCTCCCGGGCCGGGTCGGCCACCGGGGTACCGGCCACCAGCGCCAGCGGCAGGAAGTTGATGCTGATCTGCTCGGGCTCGCCGCGTACGTAGAACACGAAGTGCCGGCGCAGCAGGGCGGTGCCCGGCTCGGCCCCGAACAGCGCGGCCAGCTCCTCGTCGGCGGTGGCCTCGGAGTAGCGGGCCGTGAGCCGGTAGTCCTCCCAGCCGATCGCGTGGTCCTCGGTGAACGACGTGCGCGGGTCGGTGACGTAGCGTCCCTGCGCCTGCTGGGCGTCGACCGTGTAGCGCTCCATCGCCCGCCGCCGCACCTGCGGGCGGGCCCGCACCACCGTGCCCCCGCCCCGGCGGGTCTCGACCAGGCCCTCGTGCCGCAGCAGCGAGACCGCGTGCCGGATGACGATCTCCGAGACGCCGTAGAAGCGGCGCAGCTCCTCCATCGTGGGCAGGCGCGCACCCGGCTGATAGTGGCCGGACTGGATCTGCTGACGCAGTTCATCAGCCACTCGAAGGTAGGCGGGACGTTCCTGCACGGTTGACACCTCCGGGCCCAGACGTCCCCCCCGGAACATTATGCGTTCAGCTTGACACGATCCGCATCTCCCTCCATTTTGTATACGTAAGTCACGGAGCGAAGCGAGTGATGTCATCCACGTGACGGAATGGGGTCTCCGGTCATGGCAGGCGGGAACCAGGCGGCGGCCGAACTGCAGGCGCAGTTCCCCGGCTGGCACGTCTGGCCGAGCAGCGCCGGCCGCTGGTGGGCGACCAGAACCGGGACCGTACTCGACCGCCAGGCCCTCGGCGCCGGCCGGGTCATGACCGTCGACGCGGATGACACCGAAACCCTGCGGGCCCAGCTGGTGCGGCAATCCCGCCTCGACCAGGCTGCGCGGCAGTAGGGCAGGCCGGGATCCCGGAGGGGGAGGTCCGCACCGGCAGCTCTGCCGCCCGCCTCGCCTGACCGCCGGGTTGCGGGCCAGCCTGGCCGTGGTCGGCGGCGCCGATCCGGTACCTTCGAGGCGTATCCGTCGCTCTCGAACCGGCAGGCAGGCAAGTTGAGCAGCGCGCACGGTGACGACCAGGCGACCCGCCCGGGGTACTCCGACGCATCCGTCGCCACCCCGGTCGCGCCCGGCCGCCGGACCCGCGACCAGCCTCCCCCCGACCGGCTGCGGCTGATCCTGGCCTGGGTCGCGGCGGTCGGCATCCTGGCCTCGGTGCTGGTCATGATCGCGGTCTCGGTGGCCGGCCCCAGCCTGTCGGTGGTGAGCCTGCCGCGGCCGGCGGCCGGCCCGCCGTGGTGGATCTGGCTGCACCCGGGGGCCGCCCAGGTGACGTTCGCGCTGTTCGCGGCGGTGGCGGCGGGCGGCATCGGGGTCATCGCCGGGCTGCTGGCGGTGGCCCGCGGCGCCCGCCCTCCGGCCCGCGTCATCGTCGCCTTCGCGGTGCTGGTGGTGGGCGTGCTGACCGTGCTGCCGGCCGCCGGGTCGACCGACATCCTCGACTACGCGGCCAACGGCCGGATGGCTGCGACCGGGCACAGCCCCTACGTGATGACCCCGCTGGAGCTGAAGAAGTCCGGCGACCCGGTCGGCCAGTGGATCCCGCCCACGTGGGAGACGAACGTGTCGGTCTACGGCCCGGTCGCCACCGCCGAGGAATGGGCGGCCGCCAAGCTCGGCGGCACCTCGATGGCGCGGATCACGTTCTGGCTCAAGCTGTGGAACTCGATCGCGTTCGGCCTGATCGTGCTGCTGCTGGACCGGACCCTGCGGTCGGACCCGGCCCGCCGCCTGCGCGGTCACCTGCTGTGGACGGCCAACCCGCTGCTGCTGTGGGAGATCGTGGCCAGCGGGCACATCGACGGCCTGGCGGCCGCGTTCGGCCTGCTCGGGATCCTGGTGCTGCGGGCCCGGCCGGGGCCGGACGAGTCGGCGGAGCGGCCCCGGCTGGCCGGCTTCCTGCTGGCGGGCCTGTTTATCGGGGTGGCGGCGGCGATCAAGATCCCGTTCGCGGCCTTCGGCGTAGGCGTGATCTGGGCCGCGCTGACGGGCTTGGGCAGGTCGGCCGGACGGGCGGTCGGCCGGACCGTCGCCGAGCTGGCCGCCGCCGCGGCCGGCTTCCTGGTCGTGCTGGCCCCGGTCTACGCGGCGGCCGGTCACCCGGCCGTCTCGGTGCTGATCAGCCGGGGCCCGGCCACCACCTGGGACACGATGTACCAGATCTTCTACCGGCCGTTCGGGTACAAGGCGTTCGGCGCGTTCCTGGTCCCGCCCCACCTGACCGCGATCGCCGCGGTCGCGTTCTTCGCGGTCGCGATCCTGGCGTTCCTGCGCTTCCCGGACGGCACCCCGCAGCTGCCCGCGCTGAGCCCGGCCCTCGCCATCAGCCTGGCCTGGCTGCTGGTCTGGTCCTATCAGCGTCCCTGGTACGACGTGATGGCGATCGTGCTGCTGGCGGTCTATCCGGCGTCCCGGCTGGACTGGCTGGTGCTGCTCCGCCTGATCCTGACCGCCCCGGTCTACCTGCCGGGGGTTCCGGGCCCCACTCCGGCCTGGGTCACCGATGCCATCAACGTGGTCGGCGAGGTCATCGCCCCGTGGGCGCGGCTGCTGGCGGCACTGGCGTTCATCGCTCTGTGCATCCTGGGCTGGTGGGGCTGGCGTGAGCCCGGCCAGCCGGTCCCCCGCCCGCTGGTCTGATCCCGGGCCGGCTTGGCCCAAGGCGGCTGCGAACCACACGGCTGAGGTATCCGTGCAATCTACGGATGACACTTTCTGCCGCACCTTGCCCCCGACCGTGTCCGGGAGCAGCCCACCCCGATGGCAACCGACCGGCCCGCCCCCGCCGACGAGGCCCCCGGCCCCGCCGATGGTCCCGTGGACCCGCCGCCGGACGAGCAGCGCACCCGGGCCCAGCTCTATGCCGACCTGCGGGCCGCCGATCGCGTCCCGGCCACCGACGACGATCCCCACCGCACCCCCGACGGCGGCTGGTCCTGGAAGGGCCTCCGTCTCGATCCCCCCGCCAACCACGTCGCCGACCAGCAACTGACCGCCCGCCGGGCCGCCGAGGGCCGGAGCTCCGACGGTAGCTATGGCGATCATGGACTGACCCCGGCCGTTCGCCGCGTCGAAGCCCAGCTCGACCACGGCACCCTGGTCCCCGACACCGAGAAATTCGCCCTGAAATCCCCCGACCGCTTCAAAGAAAAGCTGGCCAAGATGATGGCGACAGAGCCCGATCGCCCAGCCGACGATCTCGCCGCCGGCATCCACGATGGCATTCGCTACACGTACATTTTCGACTTCGAGCACTACAGCTCCGAAGTTGACGCCGCGCGGAGGCTACTCAGGACCGATGGCCACGAACTAATCGCTTTCAAACCGAACTGGTCCGGCCGCGAGTACAAGGGCATCAACAGCCAGTGGCGCGACCCGTCCAGCGGCCAGTACTTCGAGGTTCAGTTCCACACTTCGGAGAGCTGGGAAGCCAAGCAGAAAACCCACGACGCCTACGAAAAAATCGAATCGCCCCGGACCTCTCCAGCCGAGCGCGCTCGCCTTCGCGAATACCAGCAGCGCGTCTCGGCCGAGGTCCCGATCCCGCCCGCTGCCCTCGATTTCCGCCCATTCAGAGAACAGGAAAAATAAGTGGCCGAGAAGATCATCTACTTTGCGGTCGTCGGGACCGGGAGAACGGCCGCGGACCCGTCTGGACTGGTCCGCCGGCGCAACACGGCGGAGGGCCCGGTCGACGAATCATTCACCCGGGACTGCTCCTGGCAATTCACGAACGCGATCTACCAGCACGAGCGGGGCGAGAATTTCGGGCCGGAACTGGTGGAGATCAGCGCCGCTGAGGCCGACGACCTGATCGAGCGCTTCCGGCAGCGGTGGGCGGAGTAACCATGGTCTCGGCCTGGCGGCGGTTGTGCGGTCTGGAGGCGTTCCAGGTCAGCGAGATTCCGCGGTGGGACGAGGACGGTCGCGACCGGGATCCGGGGCGGGCGCAGCGGACGGCGGCGCTGGTGGCGGCCTATCACGGTGGGGAGGCGCTGGCGTTCGGCTGGCTGCGGGAACGGGCCGGGGATCCGGTGCGGGTGCTGGGGGCGGGGCCGGGGCTGGTGGGCCGGGCCGGGCGGGACGAGGTGGTGCTGGCGCTGCCGGGCGGGGGCCGGGGACGGGTGCTCGGTCAGGGAGCGGCAGCAGCCGCGATGGCCGGGCTGGCCTGCTGGCGGGCGATCGGCGGGATCAGCGACGGGTTAGCGGCCGGCCTGGGCGGCGGGGACGGTGACCGGGACCGGACCGGGCCGTCGCTGCAGGAGTGCCTGCTGCCGACCTGGGGCGGCCCGTTCGGGTGGATCGTGGTGGCCGAGCCGGTGGCCGCCCTGGAACTGCAGGGCCTGGCCGACGACGAGGCCCGGCGGGAGCGGCTGGCCCGCCGGCTGGGCGACCGCTTCCCCGAGCAGGACGTGCAGGCCCGGCGGCACCGGGATCGGCACACCGAGCTGCGCCAGGGGCTGTCGACCGGGCTGTGGCGGGTGCACCTGCTGGCGGGCGGGACCGACCCGGCCGCGGCGGCCCGGGTGGCCGGGCTGGTGTGCGCCTCGGCCGACCTGCGGGGGTTGCCGTACTCGCTGACGCCAACGCCGGCCGAGGCGAGCGGGTTCCGGGCGTTGCTCGACCCCGGGCCGGCCGCGAGCCTGGCCGACCTGGCCGACCTGGACGAGGACGTGGCGCCGCGGGCGCCGTTTCACGCCAGCACCGCGCTGCTGGCGGCGCTGGCCCGGGTGCCGGACCGGGAGATACCGGGGATCCGGCTGGCGCTGCGGCCCGACTTCGACGTCACCCCGGAGCAGTCCCCGGGCGCCAGCGTGGCCCTGGGTGAGGTGCTGGACCGGCAGCGGCTGGCGGCCGGCCCGCTCCGGATCCCGCTGGAGTCGCTGAACCGGCACGTGTTCGTGTGCGGGGCGACCGGCGGCGGCAAGTCGCAGACGGTCCGCGGCCTGCTCGAGGCGGCCAGCCAGGCCGGGGTGCCGTGGCTGGTGGTGGAGCCCGCCAAGGCCGAGTACCGGCTGATGGCGACCCGGCTGGCCGGGTCGGGGGCCGCGGTGGTGCGGATCCGGCCGGGCGAGGCCGACGCGGTCGCGGCCGGGCTGAACCCGCTGGAGCCCGCCACTGACGGTCACGGCCGCCGGTTCCCGTTGCAGACCCACGCCGACCTGGTGCGGGCGCTGTTTCTGGCCGCCTTCCAGTCCGAGGAGCCGTTCCCGCAGGTGCTGAGCGCCGCCCTGACCCGGGTGTACGAGGAGGCCGGGTGGGACCTGGCGCTGGGCGAACCGCGGCGGCCGGACCTCCAGCCGGGCTACCCGGGGCTGGCCGACCTGCAGCGAACCGCCGAGCAGGTCGTGCGGGGCATCGGCTACGGCCCGGAGATGAGCGCCGACGTGCTCGGGTTCATCAAGGTCCGGCTGGCCAGCCTGCGGCTCGGCACCACCGGCCGCTTCCTGGACGGCGGTCACCCGATCGACTTCGCCCGTCTGCTGCGCGCCAACGTGGTCCTCGAGATCGAGGACGTCGGCGACGACCGCGACAAGGCCTTCCTGATGGGGACGGTGCTGCTGCGCCTAGTCGAGCACCTGAGGCTGATGGGGCCAATGGGGTGCAAGGGGGCGGAGGGGTGTGGGTGCGAGGAGGGTGGGGAGGGGCGCGAGTGGGAGGGGCGCGGGGGCGAGGAGCTTGCCACGGAGCCCGGAGGTAAGCCGGGGCCCGGGCTGCGCCATCTGACCGTGTTCGAGGAGGCGCATCGCCTTCTGCGGCGTCCCGAGCCCGGCGCCGGGGCGGCCGCCCACGCGGTGGAGCTGTTCGCCGGCCTGCTGGCCGAGGTCCGTGCCTACGGGGAGGGGATCATCATTGTCGAGCAGATCCCGGCCCGGCTGATCTCCGACGCGATCAAGAACACGGCGGTCAAGGTCGTGCACCGGCTGCCGGCGGCCGACGACCGCGAGGCGGTGGGGGCGACGATGAACCTCAGTCCAGCCCAGTCGCGGTACCTGGTCACGCTGGCGCCGGGGGAAGCGGCGGTGTCAGCCGACGGGATGGACCACCCGGTGCTGGCCCGGATGCCGGACGGCACCGCCCGCGAGGCCGAGGAGTCCGGCCAGCCGTATCCGGCCGCCAGCCCGGCCACCGTGGTATCGGTCCGCAGCGTCACCTGCGGCGCCGACTGCGTGGCGAGCCCCTGCACCCTGCGCGACCTGCGGGCCGCCCAGCGGGCCGCCGAAAGCGACCCCGCGATCACCTTGTGGGCCGAGCTGTCGGTGCTGGCCCACCTGACCGGCTGGCCGATGCCGATACCGCAGCCGCCGCTGCTCAAGCGGCTGGCCGGGTGGGCGGCCCGGCGCCGGGACTGCGCCCTGTCACAGGCGGTGGACGCGGCCGTGGCGGCCCGCACCCCGCTGATCGCTGGTCGGGTCGGCGCCCCGGCGCTCGCGTCCCACGTGGTCACGGCCATGCGAGCCCGGGTGACCCAGGGGACGTGGCTGTGCCCGGAGCAGGAGCCGCAGTGGCTGGCCCCGGCCCCCCGGCGCCCAGCCGGCACGGTGCCGGACTGGGAAGAAGACCGTCAGCCCGCCGATCTGGCGCTGTTGCACCCGCTGGCGTTCGGGCTGACCGGGCCCTCCGCCGTCGAACGGGCGATCGGGACGTGCGTCACCGACGCCGATTTCGAGGCGCAGCTGGCCGGGTACCTGGAGCGGGAGTTCACCGACTGCAAGTGGCCGCTGCGCTACCTCAAGCGGAGGAAGTGAGCCCGAGCCGCCCGGAGCCCAGGCCTCAGGCCGCGTTGGCCCGGCGCATCCGGCGACGGCGCTCGGACGCCCGCTCGTCCTCGTTCAGGCCACCCCAGGTGCCGTACTTCTCCGGGCGGGACAGGGCGTAGTTCAGGCAGTCGATGCGGACCGGGCAGTCGGCACAGATCGCCTTGGCCTTGCGCTCGCGGATGTCGCGCTCGGGCTGGCGCTCGCCGTCCGGGCCGAAGAACAGACTCAGATCCTCGTTGCGGCACGCGCCCTCGTCCTGCCAGCTCCAGTTGGGCCGGGGAAGCGCAGCCGCCGAAGGCCGCCGTACGTTGGACATGGAACGATCACCTCAACCGGTTCAAGCAAGTTACGTGTGTGTCTAGGGGCCCCGTGGCGGGCGGAGTTCCGTTCTGGTGCGGTGCCCGCCGCATGCAATTGCAACGCCTAGAATGCCCCGTACGTTCCCGCGCCCGCTCAGGAAATTGCTTCTAAGCAAGTAACAATGCCATCAAGCGAACGGCTGTTCGCCCGCCGGAGCGCCAGCTGACGGGCCGTGTCGGACCGCCACATCCTGGCTGAGCGGCCGCTACGCTCTCCCCGTGGTAGCCCGGACCGTCAGTACCCGACAACGGGCGGCCGCGCGGCAGAACTCGTATCTTACGCACAGGGCGAACACGGGAGCCGGGCGGCACGGCTGGCTGCGGCTGACCCCCGCCTACTCGGTCCGGCTGGTCCGCGAGCGGACCGCGCACCTGCCGCCGGGCGCGATCGTCACCGACCCGTTCTCTGGCAGCGGGACCACGGCGCTGGCGGCGGCCGAGCACGGGGCCACCGGCCAGGCCGTCGACGTCAACCCGTTCCTGGTCTGGCTGGGCAACGCCAAGGTGGCCAGCTATCCGGCCGCGCTGCTGGACGAGGGCGAGGCCCGGCTCCTGGCCCTGACCGAACAGGCCGCCGACGGCGCCAGCGACGCGGCCGGGCTGTGGGCCCCGAACCTGCACAACATCGACCGGTGGTGGTCGCCCGGATCGCTGGCCGGGCTCAAGGCCCTCCGCCAGGTGCTCGACCGGACGGACGGCCTGCCCGGTCCGGTCGCCGACCTTTTCAATATCGGCTTTTGCCGCACCGCGATCGGGGTCAGCAACGCGGCCTTCAACCACCAGAGCATGTCGTTCGCGGCCGGCCGGGACGCCGCGCTGGACGGCGGGCCGCCCGGCAGCGAGCACGTTTTCCGCCGGTTCAGTGACGAGGCGGCCGCGATCCTGACCAGCGCCCGGACCGGGCTGCCGGGGTCGGGGCGGGTGGTGCTGGGCGACGCCCGCGACCTCGGCCCGGCCGGGCTGCCGCCCTGCGACCTGCTGCTGACGTCGCCGCCGTACGTGAACCGGATGTCCTACATCCGCGAGCTGCGGCCCTACATGTACTGGCTGCGGTTCCTGGACCAGGCGTGCGACGCCGGCGAGCTGGACTGGACCGCGATCGGCGGCACCTGGGGCATCGCCACCTCGCGGCTGCACGACTGGGCGTCGGCTGGCCCCGGCAGCCCCACTGGCCCCACGGCTCCGATCGGGGACGAGCTGGCCGCGGTGACCGCGCTGATCGCCCGCGACGGCGGCAAGCACGGCCCGCTGCTGGCCACCTACGTGACCAAGTACTTCCACGACATGGCGGCCCACTTCGGGGTGGCGTTCGGGCACGTCAAGCCGGGCGGGACGGCCAGCTACATCATCGGCAACTCGACGTTCTACGGGCACGTGGTGCCGGCCGAGCGCTGGTACGCGGCCCTGCTGACCGCGGCCGGCTTCGCCGACGTGCGCACCACCGTCCTGCGCAAGCGCAACAGCAACCTGGCCCTCTACGAGTACGAGGTCAGCGGGCAGCGTCCGTAGCCCCAGGACCGCGAGCGACCGCCCCTAGTCGCGGGCCACGGCGAGCGCGCTGAAGCTCTGGGCGACCGGCATCATCTCGATCACGTTGATGTTCACGTGCGGCGGCAGGGTGGCCGCCCAGTGCACCGCCTCGGCCACGTCGTCGGGTCCGAGCGGCTGGACGCCCTGGTAGACCTGGCCGGCCCGGTCCTCGTCGCCGCCGAACCGGACCACCGAGAACTCGGTGCCGCCCGACAGGCCGGGCTCGACGCTGGTGACCCGGACGCCGGTGCCGTGCAGGTCGGCCCGCAGGTTGAGGCTGAACTGGTGCACGAACGCCTTGGTGGCGCCGTACACGTTGCCGCCCGGGTACGGGTAGGTGCCGGCGATCGAGCCCAGGTTGATCACGTGGCCGCGGCCGCGCTCGACCATGGCGGGCAGGATGGCGCGGGTGCAGTAGGTCAGGCCCTTGCAGTTGGTGTCGATCATCTGGTCCCACTGGTCCAGGTCGGCCCGCTGGGCGGGTTCGAGGCCCAGGGCCAGGCCGGCGTTGTTGACCAGCACGTCGATGTCGGCGAACTCGGGTGGCAGGCCGGCCACCGCGGCCGCCACGGCGTCGCGGTCCTGCACGTCGAACGTGACCGGCAACGCCGCGCCGCCCAGGTCCTTGACCAGCTCGTCGAGGCGATCGGACCGGCGGCCGGTCACCACTACCCGGTCCCCGTCGGCGGCGAAACGGCGGGCGATCGAGGCGCCGAACCCGGCGCTGGCTCCGGTGACAAAGACTGTTCTGCTCACCCCGTGATGCTATTTGAGCAACCGGGACAGCCGCCGGTCGGCCAGCGGCTTGCCGCCGGTCTGGCAGGTCGCGCAGTACTGCAGCGACGAGTCGGCGAACGACACCTCGCGGATCGTGTCCCCGCAGACCGGGCACTTCTCGCCGGTCTTGCCGTGCACCCGCAGGCCGGTCTTCTTCTCGGCCTTGAGGTCGCCGGCGGCCAGCCCCGACGCCCGCTCGGATGCGTCCCGCAAGGTGGCCTGCATCGCCGCGTACAGCTCGGTGACCTGGTCCGGGGTCAGCGTCGAGGCCATCTTGAACGGCGACATCTTCGCCGCGTGCAGCACCTCGTCGGAGTAGGCGTTGCCGATGCCGGCGATGATGTGCTGGTCGCGCAGCACGCCCTTGATCTGCATGCGCCGCCCGGCCAGCAGCTCAGCCAGCGACTGGGCGGTGAACGCCGGGTCCAGCGGGTCCGGGCCGAGCGAGGCCACCCCGGGCACGTCCAGCGGGTCCCGGACCAGGTACACGGCCAGCCGCTTCTTGGTCCCGGCCTCGGTCAGGTCGAAGCCGGACTCGTCGTCGAGGATGACCCGGAACGCCAGCGGGGCCTTGCCCGGCTTGGGCGGCGCGGCCGGGATCTCCTCGCGCCAGCGCAGCCAGCCCGCCCGGGCCAGGTGCACGATCAGGTGCACGGTGTGCGCGGCCGAGCCGTCGCCCGCCGGGGCCAGCGACAGGTCGAGGAACTTGCCGTGCCGGGTCACGTCCGCCACCACCAGGCCGGTCAGGCTGGCGGGGGACGGGTCGTAGGTCTTGAGCACGGAGATCGCCGCCACGTAGGCGTGGGTCACCGTGTGGCCGCTGGCCCGCTCGCGCAGGAACGAGGCCAGTGCCTCGACTTCGGGCAGCTCAGGCATACTCTGAGTGTAAGCAACACGGGAGCTCGGGCCGACCGGGCTGAGAGGGTGGCTGAGCCGACGGCGCCACCGACCGTCCGAACCTGACCGGATAATGCCGGCGTAGGGAGACGCGGTGTTCACCACTGTTCCTGGCGATCGTCAGTCCGAGGCCCCCCGCACCCTGGCCGAGCCGGTCCCGCAGGCGCTGAGCTTCGCCGACCAGCTCGGCCTGTGGGGCAATCTGGGCGTGAGCCTGCTCGGCTTCACCGGCGCCCTGTTCGTGCTGCAGCCGGGCGGCACCGGCACCCCCCGGCTCTCGCTGCTGGCCGCGTTCGTGGCCCTGGTCCTCGGCACGGTGCTGGGCACGCTGGCGGTGGCCGTCTCCGGCCTCCCCGGGGTCCGGACCGGGGCGCCGGCCATGGTGCTGCTGCGCGGATTGTTCGGCGCCCGGCTGTCCTACCTGCCGACCGGGATCAACATCCTGCAGCTGCTCGGCTGGGGCATCTTCGAGCTGGTCACGATCGCGACCGCCGCCCACACGATCGCGCCCGCCCTGCCCCGGTGGGGCTACGTGCTGATCGCGGGGGTGATCACCGCGCTGCTGACCGTGTACCCGCTGGGCTCGATCCGGGTGCTGCGGCGCTACGCCGCCGTGGTGGTGTCCGCGGTGCTGGTGTACCTGCTGGTCCAGCTGGCCCGGCACCCGCTGCCGCCGCTGACCCACGGCACCTGGTCGGGTTTCTGGCCCGCGACCGACACCGTGGTGGCGGTGGCGATCTCGTTCGCGCCGATGGCGGCCGACTACCTGCGGCACTCGCGGTCGGGCCGGTCGGCGTTCGCGGGCGTCATGATCGGCTACGGCGTCACCCAGGTGCTGTGCTACCTGATCGGCCTGCTGGCGCTGGTCACGGTGGCCCGCAATCCCAACGACATCTACGGGGCGTTCATCGCGCTGCCGCTGGGCACGGTCTGCTTCGCGATCCTGGCCGCCCGCGAGCTGGACCAGTCGTTCGCCGACATCTACTCGACCGCGGTGTCGGCCCAGAACCTGCGGCCGCTGTGGGACCGCCGGATCCTCGCCATCGCGATCACCGGGCTGGCGACGGTGCTGGCGCTGCTGGTGAACATCGCCGACTACGAGAACTTCCTGGACCTGCTGGGCTCGGTGTTCGTGCCGATGTTCGCGGTCGTCGCGGTGGACTTCTTCATCCTTCGCCGCGGGCACTGGGACCTGTCGGCCCAGGCCCGGTCGCGGTGGCTGATGCTGCTGCCGTGGGCGGCCGGGTTCGTCGTCTACCAGCTCATCAACCCGGGCTACCTGTCCTGGTGGGTGTCGGCCTGGACCTGGGTCCGGCACCAGCTCGGCTTCACCCCGGCCAGCTGGATGTCCGCCTCGATCGGTTCCTTCGTGGTGGCCGGAGTGCTTACGTTGTCAACGGGTTTGACATGCCGTCATAGGGTCGGACCAAGCGGAAGTGACGGCCGGCACGGGGGAAGTACGCAGGAATGATCCCGCCCAGAGACATGAACAAGATCCTCGCGTTCGGATCGAAGCAGGCCAAGAAGCGCGCCGCCCGCCGGGGGCAGGCCGGTGAGCTGGGCCGGCTTCCCCCAGAAGCCAACATCACGCTGGCCGCCGAGCGGGAGGCAACCGGGGTCGACGAGATCCTGGCGGCCCTCGAGCAGGACCTGATCGGCCTGCAGCCGATCAAACAAAAGGTCAGCGAGATCGCCTCGCTGCTGCTGGTCGACCGGGCCCGGCGCCGGTTCGGGCTGGAGGCGCCCCGGCCGAACCTGCACATGTGCTTCACCGGGTCGCCCGGCACCGGCAAGACCACGGTGGCGCTGCGAATGGCGAACCTGCTGCACCGGCTCGGCTACCTGGAGACCGGCCAGCTCGTGCACGCGATGCGCAACGACCTGATCGGTGAGTACATCGGCCAGACGGCGCCGCGGACCAAGAAGATTCTGGACCAGGCGATGGGCGGCGTGCTGTTCATCGACGAGGCCTACTACCTGTACAACGAGAAGGACCCGAACGACTACGGCCAGGAGGCGGTGGGGATCCTGCTCCAGGTGATGGAGAACGACCGGGACCGGCTGGTCGTGGTCCTGGCCGGCTACAAGGACCGGATGGACGTGTTCTTCACCTCCAACCCGGGCATGGCCTCCCGCATCGCTCATCACCTCGACTTCGCCGACTACGAGCTGGGCGAGCTGCTCTCGATCGGCGAGGTCATGCTCAAGCAGGCCCACTACTACCTGTCCCCCGAAGCCGAGGACATGCTCGGCAAGCAGCTGACCCGGCAGATGGGCGACCCGCTGTTCTCCAACGCCCGCAGCGTCCGCAACGACCTCGACCGGGCCCGGCTGCGGCACGCGTTCCGGCTGTCGGCCGAGCCGGATCGGCTGTGGAGCAGGGACGACCTGATGCGGCTGGAACCGTTCGACCTGATGAGCGACGAGCGGCTCTAAGGCACGAAGCTGGTCAGCAGCGCGCGCATGGTGCGGGCGACCGACCCGCGGGTGCGCTCGGGATCCTCGGAGTTCGCCACCAGCATCGCCCCGCGGGTGAGCGCGCCCAGCAGCAGCCGGGTCAGCGTGCCCGGGTCCTCGACCTCGAGCCGCCCGGCGTCGATCGCGCTCTGCAGCGCGTACATGATCTCGGTGTAGGCGTACTGCTCGTCGAGCTCGGTGAACCGGGCCAGCCCGAGCACGGCCGGGGCGTCCACGATCACGATCTGCCGCAGCTCGGGCTGCTGGACGCTGTCCAGGAACGCCTCGAACCCCCGGCTGAGCAGCTCCACCTCGTCCGGTGCACCGGTCGCGGCCTGCACCGACCCCTCCATCAGCTCGGTGTGGGCCAGCTCGAAGACCGCCTCGAACAGCTTGGTCTTGTTCGGGAAGTGATGGTAGAGCGCGCCGGTGGTGACCCGCGCCTCCCGGGCCAGGTCGTCGACCGAGGTGGCGGCGAAGCCCTGCTGGCCGAACAGGCGGCGGCCGGCCGCGACCAGCGCCGCCCGGGTCTGCGCGACCTGCTCGGCCCGCAGCGAGGGCGGCCCCGGCTGATCGGTGGGCGTATCGGCTGGTGGTGGCACCCCCCTTGTGTACTCCGTGGCAATCCCCTTGTGCATGCTCATCATTCCAGATAACGTCGTTATGTCAGTGAACGATCCTACCTTACGGGGCAACGTTATGAACGATCACGTCACTGCACCTGACTCCGACCGCACCCTCCCCGCCACGGCCATCCCCGCGCTGGCCGTCCTGCCGGCCGCGGCCGAGCGCACCGCGCAGCTGATGCGCGAGATCACCGATCCCCGCGCGCCGGTCCCCGGCCTGCGCTGGAACGCCGCCGAGGTGGCCGCCCACGTGGTCGCCGACCTGCGCACCTACACCGGGGTGGTGGCCGGCCGGGGACCGTCGGTGGCGCCCGGCACCGCCCCCGCGTCCGAGCTCGGCACCGCCGAGAACGCGCGTCAGCTGGCCGAGTATCCCGAGCGCAGCCTGGACCGGCTGGCGGCCGAGCTGACCACGCTGATGCCCGCCTTCATCGCCGCGGCCACCGCGGCGCCGGACGGCACCGTCGGCAGCCCGGTCGGGGTGGACATGACCCCGGCCACGCTGGCCGCGATCATCCTCGGCGAGCAGCTCGTCCACGGCCTCGACCTGGCCCGGGCGGCCGGCCGGGACTGGCCGATCGACCCGGCCGACGCCCGGCTGGTCATCCCGGGCGCGGTCGAGATGCTGCCCGCCTACCTCAACCGGGATGCGGCCGACGGCCTGCACACCCGCTACGAGCTGCGGATCGGCGACCTGCGCTACCAGCTGGCGGTCGACGACGGCACCGCCGCCGTGGGCCCCGCCAGCGGCCGGCCGGACTGCGTGATCACCGCCGACCCGGTGGCGTTCCTGCTGGTCGGCTACGGCCGGATCGCACCCTGGGGGCCGATGCTGCGCGGCCAGCTCCGGGCGGGCGGCCGCAAGCCGTGGCTCGGGTTCAAGTTCAACCGGCTGACCGTCAGCCCTTAGCTTTTGGGGGCCTGGGGCAGCTTGACCGGGCGCTTGGGCGCCCGGGAGGCCGAGGGCGGCGGCACCATCGGGCCGATGTCGCCGTCCGGCGCCGCGTCCAGATCGACGATGACCGGGGCGTGGTCGCTGGGGCCGGTGCCCTTGCGGGCCTGCCGGTCCACCCAGGCGGCCTTGACCCGGGGGGCGACCGGGTCGCTGGCCAGCACCAGGTCGATCCGCATGCCGAAGTTCTGGTGGAACATCCCGGCCCGGTAGTCCCAGTAGGTGAACACCTGCTCGGACGGCCAGTGGTCGCGGACCACGTCGTGCAGGCCGGTCGCCTCCAGCCGGGCCAGCGCCTCCCGCTCGGGCGGGGTGACGTGGGTCTGGCCGACGAACGCGGCCGGGTCGAACAGGTCGGCGTCGGCCGGCGCGATGTTCATGTCCCCGCACACCAGGGCCGCCTCCGGGCCGGCCGCGACCACGTCGGTCAGCGCCTTCAGCCAGGCCAGCTTGTACTGGTAGTGCTCGGAGCCGGGCGACCGGCCGTTGGGCACGTAGACCGACCAGACCCGGATACCGCCGCAGGTGGCGGCGACCGCCCGGGCCTCCGGCTGCGGGAACCCGGGGCCGTCGGCCAGCCCGGTCACCACGTCGTCGAGGCCGGCCCGGGACAAGATCGCGACCCCGTTCCACTGGCCCTGGCCGTGCACCGCGACCTGGTAGTCCCGGCTGGCCAGCTCGTCACCGAGCAGCCCGGTGAAGGCCTCGTCGGTCAGCTTGGTCTCCTGGAGGCAGACCACATCCGGCCTGCGTTCGTCCAGCCAGGGGAGCAGCCGCGGCAGCCGCTGCTTGACCGAGTTCACGTTCCACGTCGCTATCCGCACCCGGCCCACAGTAGTCCGGTCAGATGATTTCGGGCCGGCCGAGTCGTCTCAAGTCCGAGGACTCACCGGCCGCTACGAAGGGACCACTCGATGACCACGCCGCAGACCAGCCTGGATGAGCGCTTCAGCGCCCCGGACGCGACCGCCACCGGCTGGGCGGAGACCCAGAAGGTGCTGGAGACGGCCGAGCTGAGCTGGCTGACCACGGTCCGGGCGGACGGGCGGCCGCACCAGACGCCGCTGGTGGCGGTCTGGCTGGACGGGGCCCTGCACTTCTGCACCGGTCCCGAGGAGCAGAAGGCGGTCAACCTGCAGGCCAATCCGCACGTGCTGCTGACCGCGGGCGGCCGCCGCTGGGACGAGGGGCTCGACGTGGTCGTCGAGGGCGACGCCGTCCGGGTCAGCGACGACGCGACGCTGCGGCGGCTGGCCGAGGCGTGGACGGGCAAGTGGGACGGGCGCTGGGACTTCGAGGTCCGGGACGGCCACTTCACCCACCGGGGCGGGGACGCCCAGGTGCTGGTCTACGCGGTCCGGCCGGCCAAGGTGCTGGCCTGGCGGCAGGGCTCGTTCGCGCAGACCCGGCACGCGTTCTGACGCCCGCCGCCCGCCGCTAGCGGGCCGGCGCTGGCAGGCTGGCGTCAGCGGGCCGCCAGCTCCTCCTCCAGCCAGGTCTTGCCCCGGGTGCGGGCGGTGAGCCGGACCGGGCCGAGCACGGCGGCCAGCCGGGCGGCGGCCGCCTCGGCCGCCGCCACCGCCTCGGACCCCACGTCCTCCAGGAAGCGGCACACGATCTGGCCGTCCGGGTCCTGGGCCCAGCCGCCGGCGATGCGGCCGTCGCACCACAGCGTCGGCCCCACGTTCCCGGCCCGGTCGAACAGCCGCGGCCCGTGCTCACCCAGGAACCAGTCCCGGCCCTGCCAGCCCATCGGGGTGGAGTCCAGCCCCGGCAGCAGCGCCACCCAGGGGGGCTGCTCGGGCACCGGCGCCCGGTCGTCGGCCAGCACGATGCCCGGCTCCCCGTCCAGATCGGCCTCGGCCGGGCGCAGCCGGGTCAGCACCCGCCGGGTCTGGGTGGCGGTCCAGCCCGTCCACCACTGCAGGTCGGCCGGGGTGGCGGGACCGTAGGCGTACAGCCAGCGGCGGGCCAGCTCGACCTCGGCGTCCTCGGTCGCCCAGTCGGCCAGCCCGTCCGGGCACCACCGGGACAGCGGCGACCAGCGGTACTGGTGCGAGGTCCACGACCCGCGCGGGCGGCCACGTACGGCCAGGCCCTGGGCGGCCAGCAGGAACAGCACCCGGCTGCCGACGGTCTGCCGTCCCTGGTAGCTCTTGCCCGCCGACAGCACGATCTCGGTCTTCAGCCGCGGGTCGGCGGCCGCCAGCTCGGCCGCGGTCGCCTCACCGCGATCGGCCAGGGCCCGCAGCGCCACCTGTTCGACCTCGGCCAGCCAGCCGTCCGCCCCCGCCGGGCCCGCCCCGATCCCGGCGGCGGCCAGCCAGCCGACGACCTTGCGCCGTTCGCGGGCCGCGACCACCCGCCCGCAGGCGGCCTGGATCAGCGCCGCCCCGTCGAGCGTGGTGACGAACACCGTACGGCGCATGCCCAGCAGCCGGATGAGCGTCCGCTCCTGGTAGAGCGCGTGCTCGACGGCGGTCAGCGACCCGTCCGCCATCCGGCCCAGCAGCCCCAGGTAGACCGAGGACGGGTCGGTGCTGTGCACGGCGACCAGCGAGCGGGCCACGCCGGGTGGCCCGGCCGAGCCGGGCGACTCCGCCGAGCCGGGCGGGCCCGCCCAGGTGACGGCCGAGCCAGGTGCGAGCCGGTGCCGCAGGCCGAGCCGGGCTCGCCGTTCCCGCCTGCCGATCCGGTGCACCGTCTCCCCTCCCGCTCCGCAGGCTGAGCAGCGGAAGCGAGCTCAAGGCTATGCCGATCACGATCGCGGCCCCGCCCGCCGCCTGCAGCGGGCCGACCGGGTCGCCGAACGCGACCACCCCGGCCAGCGCCCCGACCAGCGGCTCGAGGTTGAGGAAGGCCCCGGCCGCCTCGGCCGAGATCCGGCTCTGCCCGTAGGCGAACAGGGTGAACGGGACCAGCGTGCCGCAGGCGGTCAGCGCCACCGTGGCCAGCACCGGGCCGGCCGTGGCGGGGACCGGCGGCAGCCCCTCGGCCACCACCGAGTACACCAGGGCGGCGAGGGCCGCGCCGAGGAACTGGACGGCGGTGACCGCCATCGGGTCGCGGTCGCGCAGCAGCCGGTTCTGGGCCACCGTGAACGTGGACGACACCAGCACCGAGAGCAGCACCAGGCCGTCGCCGACGGTGGAGGCGCCGCCCCCGTGTCCGCCGGTGACCAGGCCGACCCCGGCCAGTGACACCCCGAACCCGAGCCAGGCGACCGGCCGGGCGACCGCCCGCTGCCAGACCGCGGCGATGACCGCGACCAGCACCGGCACCGCGCCGATGAGCAGGGCCGCGTGGGTCACGCTGGTCTTCGCGACCCCGGCGTTCTGCAGGACCACCGAGCCGCCGTAGCCGATCGCGCCCGAGGCCAGCACCTTGAGGGTGCCGGCCGGGCGCAGGCTGGTGCGGCCCGGGACCGGGGTGCGCGATGCGGTGCGGCGCGCGTTCCGGCGGGTCACCACCAGCAGGACCGCGGCCGCCAGGGCGAACCGGGCCACGGTCAGCCAGCCCGGCGGCAGCCAGGCCAGCGCCACTTTGGACAGGGGGACAGTTGTGCCCCACAGCGTCCCGGCGGCGGCCAGCGCGACGACAGCGAGGCGGCGGTTGTTGTTCATGCATACATTTTGCCAACTACTAACTCAAAGACCGTCTACTAACGTTGTCAGCTAAATAAGATTTAGTGTTATGGCCGTTGAACTTGACGAAGTTGACATCAAACTGCTGACTGCGCTGCAGGAAGATGCGGACTCGACCAACGTCGAGCTGGCCCGGATGGTGGGGCTGTCGCCGGCCGCTACCCTGCACCGGGTGCGCTGGCTGAAGGAGTCCGGGGTGATCCGGGTGATCCGCGCTCAGCTCGATCCGGCCGCGGCCGGCTTCCCGCTGCAGCTCTACGTGATGGCCACGCTGTTCCGGCACGACGCCCGGTCCGAGCGGGTCTTCGAGGACCAGCTGCGATCGCTGCCGCAGATCATCGCGGCCGACATCGTCGCGGGCGAGACCGACTACCTGATCCAGGTCGTCGCCCGCGACGTCGCCGAGTTGCAGGAGGTGCTGGTCAGCCTGGCCACCCGCGGCGGCCAGCGGCTGATCACCTACCTGCGGCTGGGTGAGATCAAGCCCCCGTCACGGCTCCCGCTGGACACGCTCGGGGAGGCGCCGGCCCGTCAGCCCCGCCGCCGTCGCCCGAACACGAAGTAGGCCAGCGGGATCGCCCCGGCCGAGTTGATGATCATGGCCGGCCCCCAGACCCATTTGGACCCGCGGATCTCGCTGGCCGGCCGCCGCTTGATGTCCGCCAGCGCCGCCACCTTGAGCACACCCTCCGCCGCCGCCCCGGCCAGCAGCAACCGCCGGGCTCGCGGGCTCAGATCGCCCCAGTGCTGTGCCGCCATGACCGCCTCCAGGTCGTCGCGGTGTCCCCCTACCGAGCACGTTACCCCTGGCCCAGTTGGCTCAGCTCGGCCAGCGCGGTCCGGAGGACCTCGGCCCACGGCGTCACCGGCCGCCCCAGCAGCTTCTCCAGGTCGTTGCCCTCCACGTAGAGCGCGCCGTGGCTGGCGGCCCGGTCCGAGTCGGCCAGGATGGCGGGGGCCGGGTCGGGCAGGCCCGCGTCGGTCAGGACCTTGGCGTAGGCGTCGGGCGACAGGTCGGTGTAGCGGACGGGCCGGCCGGACACCCGCGCGATCTCGGCCGCCAGCACCGGGAGCGTGAACGACTGGCCGCCCAGCTCGTAGACCCGGTGGTGGTGGTCATCACCCTCGCTGACCAGCACCGCGGCCGCCGCCTCGGCCAGGTCGGCCCGGGTGGCCACGCTGATCAGGCCGTCACCGGCCGCGCCGAACAGGCCGTGCTCGAGGAAGACGGGCAGCTGGGCGGTGTAGTTCTCGATGTACCAGCCGTTGCGGAGGAAGACGTAGGGCACTCCGGAGGCGATCAGGGCCCGCTCGGTGGCCAGGTGCTCCTCGGCCAGCTTCATGTCCGAGCTGTCGGCCTTGGGGGCGCTGGTGTAGACGACCAGGCCGACGCCGGTCTCGCGGGCGGCGTCGACCACCGCCTGGTGCTGGGGGACCCGCTGCCCGACCTCGCTGCCGGACACGAACAGCAGCCGGTCGGCCCCGGCCAGGGCCGCCCGCAGCGAGGCCGGGTCGTTGTAGTCGGCCCGCCGGGTGGTCACCCCGAGACGCCCCAGGTCGTCCAGCTTGGCCTGGTCGC
Source organism: Actinomycetota bacterium (assembly GCA_019240215.1). Lineage (GTDB taxonomy): Bacteria > Actinomycetota > Actinomycetes > Streptosporangiales > Streptosporangiaceae > Bog-532. The sequence continues at coordinate 26,872 of JAFAYQ010000077.1, forward strand.
GGCCGAGGGCGACGATCTGCCCGGCCGGGACGCCGCGCTCCAGCAGGCTGTCGATGGCGTGGCGGCCGAACGGGCCGGTGGCGCCGGTCACGGCAATGGTCATCGGTCACTCCTGTTGCTCAAGACTCGGCCGCCAGTCGGCCGACGTCCTCCGCAACTAGGCTATGAGCTGCAAGCTTCCCAAAAGATAGTGGGCACCTTGAAGTGCAGTACTTACCTGAGGGATAGTTAGCAGGTGGAACCCAACGTGTACGCCAGCGACTGCGCCAGCCGCCAGGTGCTGGACCGGATCGGCGATACCTGGAGCGTGCTGATCGTGGCGGCGCTGGCCGGCGGCCCGCTCCGCTACAGCCAGGTGGCCGCCCGGATCGACGGGATCAGCCCCAAGATGCTCACCCAGACGCTGCGCGCGCTCGAGCGCGACGGCCTGATCAGCCGGACCGTGTTCCCGGTGGTGCCGCCGCGGGTCGACTACGCCCTGACCGATCTCGGCAGCAACCTGCTCGACCTGGTCAAGGCGCTGACGGTGTGGTCCGAGGAGCACATCTCGGACGTGCTGGCCGCCCGCGCGGCCTACGACACCCGGGTGGCCGTGGCCGGCTGATCGCGCCCGGGCCACCCCGGCCCCCAGCCGTCAGTCCGGCAGCACCGCCAGCCGCAGTTCACGCAGCCGGCTGGGGTCGGCGATCACGTCGATCGCGGTGATCTTCCGCTCGTCGCTGATGCTCAGCTTGAGGGCGATACGCAGCTGCCCGGCCGGCGCGAACACGATGCCCACGTCCCCGTCGATCAGCGCCAGCCGCGAGGACCCGGCCCGGATCGAGGCGGCCACCATCGCGCCGCGGGACACCGCCTGGACCCCGCGCGCCTGCACCGGCCGCCCGGACACGCTGGCGAACGCATCGGTGCTCAGCGAGACCTCCTCGTCCAGCACCGCGACCAGGGCGGCCAGGTCCCCGCCGCGGGAGGCGGCCAGGAACGCGGTCGCCACCGCCCGCTGCCGGGCCAGGTCGGCGGCCCGGTCGGGGCTCGGCGCTCCCCGGACCCGGCGGCGGCCGCGGCTGGCCAGCTGCCGGGCCGCCTCCGGCGACCGCCCGAGCACGGCCCCGACCTCGGTGAACGGCATCGCGAAGAGGTCGTGGAGCACGAACGCGAGCCGCTCGGCGGGGGTCAGCGTGTCGAGCACGACGATGAGGGCGAGCCCGACCGAGTCGGCCAGCACGGCCTCGTCCTCGGGGACGGCGGCGTCGATCGCCTCCGGCCAGTCGTCCTCGATCGGCTCTTCCGGGCGCCGCCGCCGCGTGCGCAGCATGTTCAGCGCCACCCGGGCCACCACCGTGGTCAGCCAGCCGCCCAGGTTCTCCACCGCGCTGGTGTCGGTGCTGGTCAGCCGGAGCCAGGTCTCCTGGACGGCGTCGTCGGCATCGGTCATCGAGCCCAGCAGCCGGTACGCCACCCCGCGCAGGTGGGCCCGGTTCTGCTCGAAGGCGGCGGTCAGCGCGTCGGTGCCACCGGTGTCGTCGGTGTTGCTCATTGGGGGGTCACGTCCCTCGTTTCCGTGTCATCACCTTGACACCCACCCACGTGCGAACGTGACATCGCTGCGCCAGAATCGAACACCGTCCGGCAATCCCATTCGGCCTGCCGTTCGTAGTACAGGGACGTACTCGCAGCTCAGACTATGGAGGTCCCTCAGTGACACTGGAATCCCGATCGGCTCTGGAAACCACCAGGCGGAGCGCCCTGACCGGCTTCGGCGTGGCCGGCGTGGCCGTCGTCGTGGCGGCCTGCGGCGGTGGCAGCAGTTCGGGCAGCGGCGGCTCGTCCGGCTCCTCGGGCGGCTCGGGTGGTTCCGGCGACAGCCCGGCGCCGGCCGGTAGCTCAGCCGCGGCCGGTGGCGCCTCCGGTGGGGCCGCCCTCGGCAGCACCAGCGAGGTCCCGGTCGGCGGGGGCAAGGTGTTCACCTCGGCCAAGGTCGTGGTCACGCAGCCGACGGCAGGCGAGTTCAAGGGCTTCAGCGCGGTCTGCACCCACCTCGGCTGCATCGTCGACCGGGTGGCGGACGGCACCATCGACTGCCCCTGCCACGGCAGCAAGTACAGCATCACCGACGCCAAGGTCGTGGCGGGCCCGGCCCCCCGACCACTGCCGGCCCAGAAGATCGACGTCACCAGCGGGAGAATTTCCCTGGCTTAACTCGGTCTGACCAGGCCTTTTAGGCGTCGCGGAAAAATTTGGGCAAACCCGCGTCATCACCGCCATCACTGACCGTCTACTAAGCATGACGCAAACGAGCTCAATGGTGCGAAGCGATCGGCGGCCGGCCCCGGGGACCTTCGGGATCGTCTGGGGGTGACCGGAGCGGCGGCCTCAGCCCTGGCGGCGCCCGTTCAGGTAACCGATGACCCCGGTCAGCACGCCGGCCACGCACAGCAGGATGCCGGCCCAGACCAGGGCCGGGTGGGACCCGCGGCCGTGCGCGGTCAGCGTGAAGATCCCGATCACGATCAGCACCACGGCCGGTGCGACCCAGCGCTGCTCACGCAGGTACCGCAGCAGGCCGCTCTTCGGTGCTTCGTTCCCGTACACGTTCAGTAGCGTACGTCGCTCTCCACCAGCGGCGGGTACACGGTCGAGGGTTCGCCGTCGACGGTGGTGCCGGCGAACTGGAGCATGGCCCGCAGCGCCCCGTGCATGGGGGCCGGGTAGTTCAGCACCGGGGCCGACACCTCGTCCAGCCGCCGCCGCTGGTCCGGGCCCAGCGTCACGTCCAGGCCGCCCAGGTTGCTCTCCAGGTGGTCCAGCCGCCGGGCCCCGACGATCGGCACCACCGTTCCCGGGCGCCCCCGCAGCCAGGCCAGCGCCACCGCCGCCGAGCTGGTGCCGAGCTCACCGGCCACCGCCGCCACCGCCTCGATGACGGCGTAGTCGGCCTCGGCCGGGTCGCCCACGTGGGCGGTCCGGGCCGAGTCGGTGACCCGGGTGCCGCGCCGGTACTTGCCGGACAGGAAGCCGTTCCGGAGCGGGCTCCATGGCACCAGGGCCAGGCCGCGGTCGGCCGCCAGCGGCGCCAGCTCGCCCTCGACCATGCGGGCCAGCAGTGAGTACTCGACCTGGAGGGCGATCAGCGGAGCCCAGTTGTTCAGCTCGGCCAGGGTCTGGGCGCGGGCGGTGAGCCAGGCCGGGGTGTTGGAGAAACCGAGGTACCGTATCTTGCCCATTCGGACCAGGTCGTCGAGCGTGCGCAGGGTTTCCTCGACCGGGGTGTGCCGGTCCCAGTTGTGCAGGTAGTACAGGTCGAGGTAGTCGGTCCGCAACCGCCGCAGGGTCGCGTCGAGCTGGGCGGTGATCGCGCCCCGGCCCGCGCCGCCGCCGTTGGGGTCGCCCGGGAACATGTTGCCGAAGAACTTGGAGGCCAGCACCACGTGCTGACGGCGCCCGGGCCGGGCGGCGAAGAAGTCGCCGAGGATCCGCTCGGCGTGCCCGTTGGTGTAGAAGTTGGCGGTGTCGATGAAGTTACCGCCCAGGTCCAGATAGGTGGCGAGGATCTTCTCGGACTCCTCGACGCTGGACCCGGTGCCGGGCGGATCCTGGCCGAAGGTCATCGCGCCGAGCGCGAACGGGCTGACCCGCAGCCCCGAGCGGCCGAGGGTGACGTAGTGGTCGAGTGGCACCGGAGGGCTCCTTCTCACGAGGGGGACACTTCTGTCCATCGAACCGCCCGGCCCGGGGGCAACGGTAGGCCAATCCCGCTGAACCCTTGCCTGATCCTGTCGACTACGGCCGAATCAGGCTTTTTATCCGATGATTAAAATGGTCCCATGGGTTGGGTGCCCGACCGTACGGATCTGCTGTCCGAACTCCGCGCGCTCATCAGCGCGCACACCCGGGCGGACCAGGTCACGCCGATCGACGGGCTGCGGCTGGCCCGGATCGAGACCGCCCCGCTCAATCATGCACTGACCGAGCCGCTGCTGGTCATCATGGCCCAGGGCGGCAAGCGGCTGCTGCTCGGTGACCGGGTGTTCGAGTACCGGGCCGGTGAGTGCCTGGTGGTCACGGCCGAGCTGCCCGTGACCGGGCATTTCCTCGACGTCAGCCCGCAGACGCCGGCGCTGGCCCTGGGGCTGGTGCTGCGCCCGGCCGCCATCGCCCCGCTGCTGCTGGAGACGCCGGTCAGCCGGCGGCCGCGCGCCAACCCGAGCCCGCCCGCGATGGCGACCGGCCCGGCCAGCGCCGAGCTGCTGGACGCCGCCGTCCGGCTGCTGCGGCTGCTCGACCACCCGGCCGACGCCCCGGTGCTGGCCCCGCTGGCCGAGCGGGAGATCCTCTGGCGGCTGCTCACCGGCCCCCACGCGGCCGTGGTCAGTCAGGTCGGCCTGGACGGCAGCGGCCTGGCCTGCGTGAACCGGGCCATCGGCTGGATCCGCGACCACTACGCCGAGCCCATGCGGGTCGCCGACCTGGCCGGGCGGGCGGGGATGAGCCCGTCCGCGTTCCACCGCCACTTCCGGGCGGTCACCGCGATGAGCCCGCTGCAGTTCCAGAAGAGCATCCGCCTCCAGCAGGCCCGCACCCTGCTGGTCGCCCACCCCCGCGACGTCGCCGGGGCCGGGCATCGGGTCGGTTACGACAGCCCCACCCAGTTCAGCCGCGAGTACCGCCGCCAGTTCGGCGCCCCGCCCGGCCAGGACGCCGCCACCCTCCGCGCCACCATCGGCCCCGCCCCGGTCCCCGAGACCATCCCGCACCTGCCCTGACCGGGCTGGCGGGGTCAGCGGCGGTCGCGGAGGACGCAGTCGCCGCAGTAGGCGCCGCCGCGGCTGGCCGGGGCCAGGCGGTAGATGAGGCAGCAGCTGGACCGGCGGAACGACGGGCCCGGTGGCCCCGGCTCGGTGCTGAGCCGGGGGTACTGGAACACGGCGGCGGCGGTGGCCCAGGCGTTGGTGGCCAGGTCGGGCCGGGCGCGGGCGACCTGGCTGGCGGCGCCGTTGATGGCGGAGGCGACGTTGCCCCACAGCACCCGGGGCGAGACCGGCGCCAGGCCGGCGGTGACCGCCGTGATCGGCGTGATCACCTCCTCGAGCAAGGTGACCAGTGGGTCGGGCGGGTGACCGGCGCTGGGCGCCTGGGTGGCGCCGGCTGAGGGTGGAGCGCTGGCTGACTGCCCGGCGCTGGCCGCGAGCCCAGCCGGCGGCGCGGGGACCGACAGCGGGACCGGGCCGCCGACCACGTCCTGCCACCAGACACCGGCCAGGGGCAGGGCGAGCTGGTGCCCGGCCGCCTGGGCGGCCAGGGCCGGGGCGATCAGCCGGGCCACCATCCCCAGCTGGGTCACCGAGGCGGCGACGCGCAGCTCGACGTCCCCCGGGACGCGGCCCGCCTCACCCTCGCCGCCGCCGCCGCGGCTCCCCTCACCCCTGACACCTCCGCCGCGGCTCCCGTCCTCCCCGACACCTCCGCCACTACCATCACTGCCGCCACTCCCGTCGTCTCCATCACGGCTCGCCCGCTCCCTCAGCGCGGAACGGACCATTCCGATCCGCTGTTGCAGGACCGGCGACGTGAGTACCTCGGCCAGCGGGCGCCAGGGTGCGCCCGGAGGAGCGCCCGGCGGGTGGGCCTCGACCGCGAAGAACGGCCCGAGCGCGGCCAGCTCGCCGACGACGGCTGACTGCGCTCGGGCCGATGACACGCTCAGGACAGTACCGCCGTCAGGACGCGGCTCCGACCGGCTCGGGGTCCTGCCGCTCGGTCCGCGGGGCGGGCAGCACCGGCCGCAGGTACCGGTCGAGCAGGTAGCCGAAGACCAGCGCGACCGTGGTCCAGATGAGCAGCTGGTTCAGGATCGAGTACCAGCGGAACTTCCACAGCACGTCGGCCGGGAAGCCCGGGTAGACGATCTGCCCGGGGGCGAT
>JAFAYQ010000015.1 GCA_019240215.1 Actinomycetota bacterium
AGGCACCGGCCATGAAAGGTCAGCCGGGCATTACCGTGGGACATGAAGACCTCCAGTGGGTGAAGACGGCATCTCCACCTCACTCGGAGGTCTTCTTAACGATCAAGCACCAGCCCCGGCGTGTCACCAACCTGATGGCTCAGTACACCTAGCGGCGCGGGTCACTCCACCTCGTTCAGGATCCGCTGCATGCGGTCCAGCTGCTCCCGGAGCGCGTCAAGCTGGACGCCAAGGTCGGTGAGCCGGAAATCGACGTGCTCCTGGGCGGTGATCGACACATCGCTCAGCCGCCGGAACTCGTCGGCCAGCTCCCGGTACTGGTCGCTTGCACCCAGCTGGACCCGGGCCCGCCGGACGGCGCCGAGGTGGCTGACCGCCATCGCGGCCAGGATCACCACCACCACCGCGGCGATGACGACGAAAACGATGATGTCGCCCGCGCTCATCGCGGCACCTCCGCGCCGAGGTCACTGCCCGCCTGCAGCGTCCGCACCGCCACTTGGATCGCCTGCGGCGTCAGCTGCAGGGCGAACGGCGTCACTTCGTAGAACTTCATGGCCTTCCCATCCGCCGATACTTCGATATCGGCCGTTACCAGACCGGCGGCCTGCAGCTTGCGCAGGTGGACCTGCAGCAAGGCGCGGCTGATGTCCAGCTCCCGAGCGAGCTGGCTCACGTAGTTGCGTTCGGCCGCCAGTGCGGCGACGACCCGCAGCCGGTGCGGATTGGCCAGCGTGGCCAGCACCTGCAGCAGCTCGTCACCCGTCAAATCAAAGTTATTCATCCCTAGCACATGCTAATAAAACTTTGCATGTTAGGCAAGGGTGGTTTGGGCTGCGGCGGGTGCGGCCGGCGCCGCGGTGGCGTGACCGGCAGAGGAGCGGGGCGGCGGTTGGATGGGAGGCCCGAGAAGGGTAGGGCCTGCGGTCAGCGGGGCGCCTGCGGCCGGGCGAGGCCTGCGGCGGGGTTGAGCCTGCGGCGGGGTTGAGCCTGCGGCTTCTTGCTGTTATCAGCGTGCGGGGGGCAGCGGGTGAGCGGGACGGGTGCGAAGGGGGCAGCGGAGTACGGCGGGGAGCTGTCCGGTCACGGGAGATAAGCAGCGGGCCGGGGGTCGGCCAGGTGGGGCCTAGCGGCGGGACCACTCCTCGGCGAGCAGGCGGTAGGAGCGGACGCGGTCGGCGTGGTCGTGGGTGATGGTGGTGATGATCAATTCGTCGGCGTGGGTCGCTTCCTGGAGTTGCTCGAGCTGGTCGGCGACCTGTTTGGGGGAACCGGTGAACTGGGTGTCGACGCGGTCGGTGACCAGGGCCCGGTCCTCGTCGGTCCAGGTGTATTCGCGGGCCTGGCCGGGAGTGGGGAACTGGATCGCGCCGGCGCCGGTGCGGATGCTGCGGACCCAGGCGCCGTAGCCGGCCGCCAGCTCGCGGGCGGTGGCCTCGGTGTCGGCCACCACCACGTCGGCCGACACGCTCACGTAGGGCTGGGCGAGTTCGTCGCGGGCGACGAACGCCTCACGGTAGCCGTCGGCCGCCTCCAGCACGGTGGCCGGGCTGACGTGGTAGTTGGCCGCGAAGCGGAGGCCGTTGGCCCCGGCCACCTGGGCGCTCTCGCCGCCGCTGCTGCCGAGGATCCAGACCTGAAGGTCGGCGCCCTCGCCGGGAACGATGTGGGCTTCCACGCCGTCGGCGGTGCGGTAGGTGCCGCGCAGCAGCGCCAGCACGTCAGCGACCTGCTCGGTGTAGTCCTGCGACTTGGCCTCGGGCAGCTGCAGCAGCTTCTTCTGCATGGCGAAGCGCGGCGACTTGAACAGGTGAGCCAGCGAGGGCCGCTTGGGGATGAGCAGCCCGTTGCCGGTCCGGTGGGCCTCGGGGGGCGGCCCGCTGGGGGCGCCGCCCGGTGGCTTGCCGCCCGACCGGCCCAGGCCGAGGTCGAGGCGGCCCGGGTAGAGCGCGTCGATGAGGCCGAACTCCTCGACCGTGGACAGCGCGGTGCGGTGGCCCATTTGGACCGCGCCCGAGCCGATGCGGATGGTCGAGGTGGCCCCGGCCGTCAGGGCCAGCACCACGGCCGGGGAGGTGCCGGCCACCCCGGGGTTGAGGTGGTGCTCGGCGAACCAGTAGCGGGTGTAGCCGAGCTGCTCGGCCTGGCGGGCCAGGTCCATGCTGTTGTGCAGCGCCTCGGCGGCGTTCGACCCGGTGCTGATCGGCACCAGGTCGAGCACGGCCAGCGGAGTCCGGTTGGTCATGACGCCACCGCCTTTTCGTTCGCGGCCGGGGTGGGCAGCGGGTCGAGGCCCAGGTGGGACCGGAGCGTGGTGCCCTCGTACTCGGTGCGGAACACGCCCCGTTCCTGCAGCAGCGGGACCACCGTGTCGGCGAACTCATCGAGGCCGCCGGGGGTGATGTGCGGGACGAGGATGAAGCCGTCGCTGGCGTCGGCCTGCACCAGGCGGTTGATGTCGGCGGCGACGGTGGCGGGCGAGCCGATGAACGTCTGCCGCCCGGTGACCTCGATGACCACCTCGCGCAGGGACAGATTCCGCTCGGCGGCCAGGGCCCGCCACTGGGCGGCGACCGCCAGCGGGTCCCGGTACATCCGCACGCTGGCCCGGCCCCGGGAGATCGTGTTCTCCCCCGGGAGCGGGTCGGCCTCCGGCAGCGGGCCGTCCGGGTCGTAGCCGGACAGGTCGCGGTTCCACAGCTGCTCGGCGAACATGATCGCGGTCTGCCCGCTGACCTGCTGGAAGCGCACCTCGCGGGCAATGGCGGCAGCGTCTTCATCCGTGTCGCCGAGCACGAACGTAGCCGCGGGCAGGATCTTGAGCTGGTCCGGGATCCGCCCGTACCTGGCCAGCCGGCCCTTCACGTCCGCGTAGAACTTCTGCCCATCTTCGAGCGTGCCGTGGCGGCTGAAGATCGCGTCGGCGCTGGCGGCGGCGAACTCGCGGCCCTCCTCGGAGTCGCCGGCCTGGAAGATGACCGGGCGGCCCTGGGGGCTGCGGGGCACGTTGAACTGGCCGCTGATGTCGAAGTGGCGGTCGTGGTGGGCGAACCGGCCGGCGTCGGGGTCGGCCAGGAACACCCCGGACTCCTGGTCGGCCACGATCTCGTCCCCGCGCCAGGAGTCGAACAGCTCCCAGGTGGTGCGCATGAACGTCTTGGCCCGCTCGTAGCGGTCCTCCTGGGGCAGGAAGCCGCCGCGCCGGAAGTTCTCGCCGGTGAACGCGTCCCAGGAGGTGACGACGTTCCAGGCCGCCCGGCCGTCGGACAGGTGGTCCAGGCTGGCGAACTGCCGGGCCACCTCGTAAGGCTCGTTGAAGGTGGAGTTGATCGTGCCGGCCAGCCCCAGCCGGTCGGTCACGGCCGCCAGCGCGGCCAGCACCGTGAACGTGTCCGGGCGGCCGACGACGTCCAGGTCGTAGATCTTCCCGCCCTGCTCGCGCAGCCGCAGCCCCTCGGCCAGGAACAGGAAGTCGAACTTGGCCCGCTCGGCGGTCTGCGCCAGGTGCGCGAACGAGCTGAACTCGATGTGGCTGCCGGACCGCGGGTCGCTCCAGACCGTGGTGTTGTTGACCCCGGGAAAGTGGGCCGCGAGGTGGATCTGCTTGGGCATCGTTCAGTTCCTCCCGGCCGGGGCGTAGCGGTTGGCGGGGCGGCGGACGAGCCCGAGCCGCTCGCGCAGGGTGGCGTCGTCGTAGGCGGTCCGGAACACCCCGCGGCGCTGCAGTTCGGGCACCAGGTCGCGGGTGATCGCCTCGAGGTCGTCGGGGATGACGGCCGGGCGCAGCCGGAAGCCGGACAGGCCGGCCGCCCGCCACTCCAGCAGCAGGTCGGCCAGCTGGCTGGCGGTACCGGCGAAGATGCGGGCGTCGCTGGTGTACTCACGCCCTGACCGCTCGTCCAGCCGGTCCCGGCGGGCCTGGGCGGCGGCGGCGTCCGGGCCCAGGAACACCACCAGGTCGGCCAGCACCGGCAGCGGCTCTTCGGCCCGGCCGGCGGCGGCCTGGGCCGCCCGGATCTCGGCCACGATCGCGGCCGCGCCGGCCGGGTCGGGCGGGGTCACGTAGCCGACGTCGGCCGAGCGGCCGATCAGCTGGTACGGCCCGGTCGCGTGCCCGAGCGCGCTGACCACCGGCTGGCCCTGGGGCGGGCGCGGGGTGATCGACGGCCCCTTGACGCTGAACTGCTCGCCGACGAAGTCGATGTAGTGCACCTTTTCGATATCAATGAAGCGCCCGGTGCTGACGTCGCGGATCTCGGCGTCGTCCTCCCAGCTGTCCCACAGCCGCCGCATGACCTCGACGTAGTCGGCCGCCTCGGCGAACAGGGCGCCGATGAGCTCGCGCACGGCCGGGTTGTCGCGGTCGGCCAGGCTGAGCTGGGGGAAGCTGCGGCGGCCGAAGTGGGCCGCCTCGTGCGGGGCGGCCGACACCCGGACCCGGACCCCGGCCCGGCCGGTGCTCACGTAGTCGAGGGTGGCGATGGCCTTGGAGGCGTGGAACGGCTCGGTGTGGGTGACGATCACGGTCGGGACCAGCCCCAGGTGCCGGGTGCGGGGCGCCACCCGGGCCGCGATCAGCACCGAGTCGAGCCGCCCGCGGACCTGGTCGGTGCGCCCGTCCGGGGCCTGGTAGCGGCTGGACTGCAGGCTCAGCCCGTCTTCGATGGTGACGAAGTCGAGCAGGCCGCGTTCGGCCTCGGCCGCCAGGTCGGTCCAGTAGCGGCCGGTGAGCAGCTCGGCCGGGCGGGCGCGAGGCTCGCGCCAGGCGGCCGGATGCCAGCCCGCCCCCTCGAGAGCAACGGACAAGATCAGGCTGGGGTCAGGCGCGGCGGTGCTCAGAGCGGGCTCCCGTCCATCGGGGGTGTCGCTAGGTAAAGACTAATTCGCAAACTAGGTTATTCCGATAGGGATTGCCTGGTAGTGGGCAGGCTGCCCACGGGCCGGCGGCTGGTGGGCGGCGGCCGGCCCGCACGGACCGGGCGGCCGGGCATAACCGCGCCGGTTTCCGGTTTGTACCCAGCGAAGCGGCGACGACAACGGAGGCGGCAACGGGATGAAGGCGTACGTCTACAACGGCTACGGCGGCCCCGAGGTCGAGTCGCTGGCGGACGTGCCGCGGCCCGCGCCGGGCCCCGGTCAGCTGCTGATCGCGGTGGACGCGGCCGGGGTCAACCCGGCCGACTGGAAGCGCCGGACCGGCACCATGCGGGCGGCGGGCAGTGCCTCCGATCGGCCGGCTGAGCAGTTCCCGCTGGTGTTCGGGCGGGAGGCGGCCGGCCTGGTGGCGGCGACCGGTCCCGGGGTGGACGGCTTCGCGCTCGGCGACCCGGTGTTCGGCAACAGCGACGGCGGCGGGTTCTCCGAGTACGCGGTGCTGCCGGCCGCACTGACCGCGCACCGGCGGCCGGGGCTGGCCGCCACCGACGCCGCGACGTTGCCGGTGGCCGCCGCCACCGGTTACGACGGCATCCGCCAGCTGGGCCTCCCGGCCGGCGCGACCGTGCTGATCAACGGGGTGGGCGGCGGCGTCGGGGTGGCGGCCGCTCAGGTCGCCCGGCACCAGGGGCTGACCGTGATCGGCACCGCCAGCGCGGGCAAGAAGGACTTCGTCGAGTCGCTCGGTGTCACCCACGTCGAGTACGGGCCGGGGGTGGCCGACCGGATCCGGGCGGCGGCCCCGCACGGCATCGACGGCATCTACGACCAGGTCGGCGGGCCGGCCCTGGAGGACGTGGCCCCGCTCCTGACCGACCGGTCGAAGCTGGTCAGCGCGGGCGACCGGGCCACCGTGGCCCGGCTCGGCGGCTCGCCGGTGGCCCGCGCCCGCAACCGGCAGGTGCTCGACGCGGTGGCCGACCTGGTCATCAGCGGCGCGCTCCGGCCCTCCGTGACCCACACGTTCCCGCTGGACCAGGCGGCGGCCGCGCTGCGGCTGGTCGAGGACGGGCATGTCCAGGGCAAGGTCGTCATCGAGGTCGCCAAGTGAGCCATCCGCTCGACAACCCGGTGCTGTCCTCGCTGACCGGCGGCCACGCCAGCTTCGCGGAAAAGCACGGCCAGGCGCTGCGCTACCCGGCCGACGTGGTGCCGTTCGCGGCGCTGCCCGACGACCCCGGCCCGGCCGACTGGGCCGACCTGGCCACGCTGGCGGGCCCGGGCGGCACGCTGGCGCTGGCGGGCGAACGGTCCGGGCCGCCGGACGGCTGGCAGCTGCTCTGGGGCGGGGAAGGAGTCCAGCTGATCGACGCCGGGGTGAGCGTCGGCGGGCCGGATGAGGATGTGGTCCGGCTCGGGCTGGCCGACGTGCCGGAGATGCTGGACCTGACCGCCCGCACCCGGCCCGGGCCGTTCCTCCCGCGCACCTTCGAACTCGGCGTCTACCTGGGCATCCGGCGGGGCGGGGCGCTGGTCGCGATGGCCGGGGAACGGCTCAAGCCACCAGGCTGGACCGAGATCAGCGCGGTCTGCACCGACGACGGCTGGCGCGGGCACGGATTCGCCAGCCGCCTGATCCGGGTGCTGGTGGCCGGGATCCGGGCGCGCGGGGACACCGCGTTCCTGCACGCGGTGGCGACCAACTCGGGCGCCATCCGGCTGTACGAGGCGATGGGTTTCCGGCTGCGGCAGCCCACGATCTTCCGGGCCATGCAGACCCCGGCCGAGGAGCCGGCGGCCGAGCCAGCGGCGGGGCCGGCCGAACCGGCCCGTTGACGCGGCTCCGGATCGTCCGCGACGCTGGCTGGCATGTACCCGGGGACCTACGCGGCGACGTCGCCGCAGCAGCCGGCCGTGATCATGGCCGACGGCAGCGAGACCCTCACCTACGGGCAGTTGGAGGACCGGTCGGCCCGGCTGGCCCGGCTGCTGTACGAGCGCGGGCTACGGCGTGGTGACAACGTGGCCCTGCTGTCGGAGAACAGCGCCCGCTACTACGACGTGTTCTGGGCGGCGCTGCGCAGCGGGCTGTACCTGACCGCGGTCAACCACCACCTGCAGCAGGCCGAGATCAGTTACATCCTGAACGACTGCGGGGCCAAGGCGCTGGTGGTGTCGGCCGCGAAGGCGGAGCAGGCCCTGGCGGTCGCGGGCGAGACGCCGGGGATTGAAACCCGGCTGGCGTTTGGCGGCTCGGTCCCCGGCCACGAGGACTTCGAGGCGGCGCTGGCGGGCAGCTCCTCCGAGCCGCTGGCCGACACCCGGGTCGGCGCCGACATGCTCTACTCCTCGGGCACCACCGGCCTGCCCAAGGCGATCAAGCTGCCGCTGCAGGACCGGCGGGTCGAGGAGCCCGGTGACCCGCTGGTCAGCGTGTTCGGGCGGATGTACGGCTTCGGCCGGGACACCGTCTACCTGACCCCGGCCCCGCTGTACCACGCGGCCCCGCTCCGGTTCGGCGGATTCGTGCAGGCGCTGGGCGGGACGGTGGTGGTGCTGCCGTCGTTCGACCCGGTGCGGGCGCTGCGGGCCATCGAGGAGTTCCGGATCACCCACAGCCAGTGGGTGCCGACGATGTTCGTGCGCATGCTCAAGCTGCCGGACACCGGGCGGCTGGGCCACGACCTGTCCAGCCACCGGGTGGCGATCCACGCGGCCGCGCCCTGCCCGGTCGACGTCAAGCGGGCGATGATCGACTGGTGGGGGCCGATCCTGCACGAGTACTACGCGGCCACCGAGGGCAACGGCGTCACGTTCATCAACTCCGAGCAGTGGCTGGACAAGCCGGGCTCGGTCGGCCCCGGCGGCCTGGGCACCCTGCACATCTGTCTCGAGGATGGCCGCGAGGTGGCGGCCGGCGAGATCGGGCTGGTCTACTTCGAGCGCGACAAGGTGCCGTTCACCTACCACAACGACCCGGACAAGACCCGCGAGGCGCAGCACCCGGACCACCCGACCTGGACCACCACCGGCGACATCGGTTACCTCGACGACGACGGCTACCTGTTCCTGACCGACCGGCGGGCGTTCACGATCATCTCCGGCGGGGTCAACATCTACCCGCAGGAGATCGAGAACGTGCTGGCCCTGCACCCGAAGGTGTTCGACATCGCCGTCATCGGGGTGCCCGACCCGGAGATGGGTGAGGCGGTCAAGGCGGTGGTCCAGCCCGCCCCGGGGGTGGCCGCCGGCCCGGAGACCGCCGCCGAACTGCTGGCTTACCTGCGCGAGCGCATCGCGCACTACAAGGTGCCCCGGACCGTCGACTTCGTGACCGCGCTCCCCCGCACCGCCACCGGCAAGCTGCAGAAAGGCAAGCTGCGGGCGCAGTACACCAGCTGAGCGCCGGCCGGGCGGCCCCTTTGGTCAAGAGGCCGCCCGGGAGGTTGAGCGTCAGACGTCCGGGACGATGGTGACCGGGCAGTCGGCGTGGTGGGCGACCTGGCTGGTGACCGAGCCGAGCATCAGGCGGTTGAAGCCGCCGGTGCCGCGGCGGCCGAGGATCAGCTGGTCGGCGCCCTTGGCCGCCTCCAGCAGCTGCTCGGCGGGCTGGCCGAGCAGGGCCTTGACGGTCACCGAGGCGGGCTTGGCGTCGAGGGACTTGGTGGCGTTGGCGACCGCCTCTTCGGCCGCCTTCTGAGCCTTGTCGCGCAGCTCGTAGTCCTGCCCGTAGACCTGGCTGCCGCCCCAGCCACTGGCCACGACGACCTCGACCGTGACCACGGTCAGCGCCTCATTTTTGGCGGCCGCTTCCCGCAGGGCCCAGGACAGTGCGGCCATGGAGTGACTCGACGCGTCGATGCCTACGACGATTCCGGACATTTGCTATCTCCCGTGTCGGAGTGGTGATCAGAATCACACGGTAGAGTGCGGACCGGACAACGATCAAGGTTGGCGCGGCGGGGGACGCTGACGGACCAGCTAATCCCAGCTCAGCCGCCCGGTCCCGTTGGCCAGCATCACCCCGGCCAGCGCGATCGCGCCGCCGGCGAGCTCGAGCGGGCCGGGAATCTGGCCGAGCCAGATCCAGCCGATGAAGACGGCGACGGCCGGCACCAGGTAGAGCGCGGTGGTGGCGCGGCCGACGTCCATCCGGGCCATGGCGTAGGCCCAGAGGACGAAGCCGACCGCCGAGGGGGCGATGCCGAGGAACACGGCCGCGCCGATCGCACCCGCGCGGGCGTGCGCCCCTCCCGGCTGGCTCAGCGCGTGTAGCAGGCTGCCGGTCCACGGGAGGATGAACAGGGTGCCGGCCCACATCGCGTAGACCGTCACCTCGAAGCCGGTGTAGCGGGCCAGCAGCGGCTTCTGGGCGGTGTGGAAGATCGCCTGGGCCACGGCGGCGGCCAGCACGATGAGGGCGGCGGCGCCGAACCCGAGGCCGTGGGACACCGCGATCACCGCCGACCCCGTGAACGCGACGACACTGCCGGCCCAGCGGCGCCGGGTGGCCTTTTCGCCCAGGAACCAGCTGGCCAGCAGGCTGGCGTAGACCGGCGCGGTCGCCACCAGCAGGCTGGCGGTGCCGGCCGGGACCACGCGCTCGCCCGAGTTGAGCAGCAACTGGTAGGCGGTCATGCCGGCCAGCCCGCACAGCCCGATCAGGGGCAGGTCCCGGGCCCGGGGCCGCCGCACGCCCAGGAACGGCGCGGCCGCCGCCAGGGCCAGCGACGCCACCGCCAGCCGGGCCACCGACAGGCCGACCGGTCCCAGCACCGGCACCGCCACCGCGATGGCCGGGAACGCGCTGGCCCACAGCACCACCGTGCCCGCCGCGGCGGCCGCCTGCTTCACAGGTCCACCCTGCCGCGCGGAGACCCTTTAGATCAATTTATAAAAAGTCGATTGAATGGTAAGTTCCACTTCATGCTGGACGTGCGGCGACTCCGCGTACTGCACGCCGTCAGCACCTACGGGACGGTGACAGCGGCCGCGAGCGCGCTCGGATACACCGCGCCCGCCGTCTCCCAGCAGCTGGCGGCGCTCGAACGGGAGGTCGGCCTGGCGCTGACCGAACGGGCGGGCCGCGGCATCACGCTGACGCCGGCCGCCGAGTTGCTGGTCGCGCACACCGACGCGCTGCTCAACCAGCTCGACGCGGCCGAGGCCGACCTGGCGGCGCTGCGCGACCAGGTGACCGGCCGGGTGGCGCTGGCCGCGTTCCCGTCGGCGGCGGCGACGGTGGTCGCGGCGGCCTGGGCGGCGCTGTCGGCGGCGGCCCCGCACGTGCGGCTCGGCCTGGAGGAGATGGAGCCGGAGGAGTCGCTGCCCGCGGTCCGGCAGGGCCAGGCCGACGTGGCGGTGGCGCACGAGTACGACATCTTCCCGCGGCCGCTGGACCCACTGTTCGAGCGGCGCGAGCTGCTGACCGATCCAGTCCTTCTGGCTCTGCCGGACCGTTGCCCGGGGGGCGGCGAACCGGTGGGGCTGGCGGAGCTCGGGGATTGGCCGTTCCTGGCCCCGCGGTCGGGTACGGCCTGCGCGGAGATGATCCAGCGAGCCTGCGCCCGGGCCGGGTTCGTGCCCCGGATCGTGGCCCGCGCCACCGACTTCCGGGTGCTGCTGAGCTTGGTGGCGGCCGGGGCGGGAGTGACGCTGGTGCCGGGGCTGGCCGCGTGGTCGCCACCCGCCGGGGTCCGGCTGGTACGGCCGGCCGAGCCGGTCACCCGGCGGATCTTCACGGTCAGCCGCCGCGGCGGGGACCGGGCCCCCGCGGTCCGGGTGGTGCTGGACGCGCTGACGGCGGCGGCCGCTCCGTACAACCCGACGGCCGCCCGTTCTGACGATACCCCCTAGGGGTATGATGACCGCCATGCACGCCATCATCCACGCGCTGTCCATCGCCGGCTCCATGACCTGGGAGATCGCCTGGGCGCTGATCCTCGGGTTCGCGCTCTCGGCCGTGGTCCAGGCGGTGGTACGGCGGTCGACGATCGTCCGGCTGCTGGGTGACGACCGGCCACGGACGCTGGCGGTGGCGGCCGGGCTGGGGGCGGCCTCGTCCTCGTGCTCCTACGCGGCGGTCGCGCTGGCCCGGTCGCTGTTCCGCAAGGGCGCCAGCTTCACCGCGGCGATGGCGTTCGAGATCGCCTCGACCAACCTGGTCATCGAGCTCGGGGTGATCCTCGCGCTGCTGATGGGCTGGCAGTTCACGCTGGCCGAGTTCGTCGGCGGGCCGATCATGATCGTGGTGCTGGCGGTCGGCTTCCGGCTGTTCCTGCGGGAGAAGCTGCTGCGCACGGCCCGCCAGCAGGCCGACCGGGCGGTGGCCGGCTCGATGGAAGGCCACGCCGCGATGGACATGTCGGTGGGCGGCGACGGCTCGTTCGGGCGGCGGCTGCTGTCGCGCGACGGCTACACCGCGGTCGCCCACGTGTTCGTGATGGAGTGGGCGGCGATCCTGCGCGACCTGATCATCGGCCTGCTGGCGGCGGGCGCGATCGCCGCCTGGGTACCGGACTCGTTCTGGCGGGCGTTCTTCATCGCCGGGCACCCGCTGGCGTCCAAGATCTGGGGGCCGCTGATCGGGCCGGTGGTGGCGATCGTGTCGTTCGTCTGCTCGATCGGCAACGTGCCGCTGGCGGTGGTGCTGTGGAAGGGCGGGATCAGCTTCGGCGGGGTGGTCGCGTTCATCTTCGCCGACCTGATCATCCTGCCGATCCTCAACATCTACCGGAAGTACTACGGGGCCAGGATGGCCGCGTTCATCCTGGCCAGTTTCTACGCCACGATGGTGATCGCCGGGTACGTCGTCGAGCTGGTGTTCGGCGGGCTCGGGCTGGTACCCAGCCGGGCCATCGCCAGCATCCCCGACCAGGGCATCAGCTGGGACTACACGACGTGGCTGAACATCGTGTTCGGGCTGGTGGCGGTGGCGCTGCTGGTGCGGTTCTTCCGTTCGGGGGGTACGCCGATGCTGCGGATGATGAACGGCCCGGCCGATTCAACCGAAAGCCATTCCCATTCGTCACAAGGGCATGAACACCACGCGCAGCACGGGGCTTAGGGGCGGGCGCCGGTTCACGGCCGGGGCGGCCGTCGCCGGCCTGGCCGTGGGGCTGGCGGTGACCGCCGGGGTGACCGGGGTGGCCGGGTGCAGTTCGGGGGCGCCGCCGGCGGCACCAGCGGCACCGGCGCCGCCCGTCGCGCCCCAGCTGCGGGCCGCCCTGCAGCGCTGGTCGGCGTTCCCGGCCACCGCCGCGGTCCGGCCGCTGGTACTGGTCGAGGAACTGGACCTCAACGAGCCGGCGGCGTTCCCGTCGGGGGCCGACCAGCACGCCTACGACGACGGCGCGATCACCATGCCCCGCTCGTGGCCGGCCGGGCCGGGCCAGGCGGCGGGCCTCCCGCTGATCAGCGCGGCCCGCGCCGCGGCCCGGCTCACGACCACCGCGACGCCGACCCCGTCGCCGTCTTCGCCTTCGGGGTCGCCGGGCACCCGGCTGATCGTCACCCGGGTCGAGCTCGGCACCGCCGTGTTCAGCACCGACCGGGGCCAGCAGGCCCTGCCGGCCTGGCGGTTCAGCTTCCGCGGGGCCACCGGGACCGCGGACGTGCTGGCGGTGGCCACGGCCAGCCGGTTCTGGCCGGCCGGCCTGCGCCCGCTGCCGCCCCGCGAAGACGCGACCGAGCGGGGACGGAGCACGCGGACGCTGATGCTGACCACCAGCGGCGAGCCGGCCGGAACCGGGCCGTGCCAGGCCACCTACACGGTCCGGCAGGCCAGCTCCGCCCACGCGGTCGCCCTGTACGTGGTGGAGACCCCGCACGGGGGCGGTTCCGGGGTCTGCGCGGCCAGCGCCGCCCAGGTCACGCTGACGGTGACGCTGCCCGCCCCGCTCGGGAACCGGGTGCTGGTCGACGCGCTGACGTTCGCGCCGATCCCGGTCACCCAGTCACTGGTCAGCTCGTCCTGACCGGGCTGCGCTCGCTACCGGGCGGCAACCGGACGACAACCCGGGCTGCTACGGCCGCTGTCAAAGCTCGGGTCATGGAAAACATACGGAGCAATGGTCCCGGCCGGATTCTCGTCATCGAGCGTGACCTCGCGGTCTCGCGCTTCGTCGAGTTTGTCCTGGGCAATTTGGAAGCGTTCGACGTCTCGGCGGAAACCGAGCCGGAGCTGGCGCTGCGCCGGATCAAGGACGAGCTGTGGGATCTGATCCTGGTGGACTTCGAGCTGCCCGGCGCCGCTGAGCAGACGGGGGCGGCCGCGCTGGAGCTGCTGGCGGCCATCCGGGCGATCAAGCCGCGGCTGCCGGTCGCGATGATGACCGCGTTCCCGGTCGCCGGCGCCACCGGCGACCAGCTGCACGCGGCCGACGGCCACGTGACCAAGCCGATCATCCCGTCGCACGTGATCGGGCTGGCCACTAATTTGATTCAGCACTCGCGGAGCGCGCACGACCGCGCCAGCGACTGACGCTCAGTCCGCCCCGGCTTCGGCGCCGGCGCCCTCGGCGGCGCGGGCGAACGACTCGGCGATGATCCGTTCCGCCTCGGCCCGGTCCTGCCAGCCCCGGACGTCGGTGCCCTTGTCCCGCTCGAGCTCCTTGTAGACGTCGAAGAAGTGGCCGATCTCCGCGGTCACGTGCTCCGGTACGTCGCCCAGATCCTGGTAGGCGGCGTAGCGGGGATCGTGAGCGGGGACGGCGAGGATCTTGGCGTCCGGGCCCTGCTCGTCGGTCATCCAGAACACGCCGATCGGCCGGACCGTGATCTCGCAGCCCGGGAACGTCGGTTCGTCGAGGATGACCATGACGTCCAGCGGATCGTTGTCCTCGGCCAGCGTGTCGGGGATGAACCCGTAGTCGTGCGGATACCGGGTCGAGGTGAACAGCATCCGGTCCAGCCGGATCGCGTTGATGGCCGGGTCCCACTCGTACTTGTTCCGCGATCCCTGCGGAACCTCGACGATCATGAGGAACTCGCTCGTCCCCTGGCCCTCGCCGCTCCCCCGGCCCTCGCCGCCCTCGGTCATGGCGCGGCGATGACCTTGGCGGTCTTGCCGAGGACCTTGGCCAGGGCCCGCTCGACCTCGGCCGCCAGCTCCGGATCGGGAGAGGCCGGGATCAGTTCCCCGGACGGGCGAGCGGCGGGGATCGCGCCGGTCAGCCGGATGAGGCCGCAGTCGCGGCACTCCACCTCGTCCAGCCGCCGCACCAGGTGAGCGCTGCCGCACCGGCCGCAGCGGTCCAGGTCCGCCGTCCAGTCCCGCTGCCCCTGGCAGCTGGGGCAGACGAGGATTTGGTGATCGTTCAGCAGCCCCCGCCCCCAGGGGCTCGGCCCCTGGTCCGGGTCGACCTGCCGGATACCGCAGTGGAAGCAGGGCATCCCCGCCATCGACTCCAATCCTGCCGTGCACCCGCCCGCGCGGGCGGGCACGTCAGTCAAGCGCCGCGAGCGCCTTCTGGTACTCGCTGATGTCTCGCGCCTGCGGGATCGGGTTGACGACCTTCCACCGCACGACACCGGACTTGTCGATGATGAAGGTGCCCCGCGTGGACAGCCCCCGGTCATCGTCGAAGACACCATAAGACCTGGCCACATCGCCGTGCGGCCAGAAATCCGACAGCAATTCGAAATTGAAACCTTCGGCCTCGGCCCAGGCCCGGTGCGTGAACATCGAGTCCACCGAAACCGTCAGCATCTCCACGTCATCCCGGGTGATCTCCGGGAAGTCATCGCGGATTGCGCACAGCTCACCGCTGCACACACCGCTGAACGCCAGCGGATAGAAGACCAGCACAACGTTCTTCGAGCCGCGGAATTCCGACAGCTTGACCGGAGTGCCATGCTGGTCGGTCAGCTCGAAGTCAGGTGCCTGCTCGCCGATCTCAACCGCCATGCCTGGGGTCCTCTCCCTAGTGGATGCCTGGCCGCGCCGCAGCCAATGCTGCATACGCGGCCAAGTCTGCCACTACCGGGACAGTGGTGCCTCAGCGGCGGGCGCGCGGCGCCACCAGCCGGGAACCCGACCAGTCGCGGGCGGCGCTGATGCTCGACGTCTGGGACAGGCCCGCGGTCGGAGCCGCCTCGCCGATGTCACTCGGCTCGACATGCCCGTCCCGGCCCGCCTTCGGTGTCAGCAGCCAGATATATCCCCCGTCGGTGAGCGGTGTCAGCGCGTCGACCAAGGCGTCAACCAGGTCTCCGTCCTCGTCCCGCCACCACAGCAGGACGACGTCGACCACGTCGTCGTATTCCTCGCCAACCAGCTCCACACCGTCCACATCGCCGATCGCGTCGCGCAGATCCTCGTCGCAATCGTCGTCATAACCAATTTCCTGCACCACCTGGCCCGGCTTGATACCGAGCCGTTCGGCCTGGCCGCGTTGATCCTGGGCCTGGCCCGCGGTCGCGCTCACTGACGTCCTCCTGCACCCTCCCCGCGCCATCGCTCCCTTGGCCGGCCCGTGGATCCACGGCCCCTTACCGTGGTCCCGTGCCGGGGCGATGACCGCGTCAGCACTACTTGTTGGGACAGTTCACACGCCGATCGCCCGGTGCGCAAGTGCCAATCGCCGCTACGGGCCAATCTGCTGTCACAATTTGCGTCAGATTCGCGCCAGACCGCCCCTCAACCGGTTGCGGACGACCCACGCCGGGGCGCGGTTACCCTGCAGTAGAGATGCATTCGTCGACCAAACGCAGGACGATTGGTCTGGACATCATCGATACAACGCGGCGGACAGCCGCCCTGAACTAGCGGAAGGCGAGGCTACCCCGTGGCTTCCGGACGCCAGCGCTTCTCGATCATCAATGACGGGCTCCCGACCCAGCTGCCCGACATCGATCCGGACGAGACCAAGGAATGGGTCGACTCGTTCGACACGGTCATGGAGACCCGTGGCCGCGGACGTGCCCGTTACATCATGCTCCGGCTGCTCGAGCGGGCCCGTGAGCAGCAGGTCGGCGTGCCCGGACTGCGTAGCACCGACTACATCAACACGATTTCGCCCGAGCGTGAACCGTGGTTCCCGGGCGACGAGTACGTCGAGCGCCGGATCCGCGCCTACATCCGCTGGAACGCGGCGGTGATGGTCTCCCGCGCCAACCGGCCGGGCCTCGGCGTCGGCGGCCACATCGCCACCTACGCCTCGGCCGCCAGCCTGTACGAGGTCGGCTTCAACCACTTCTTCCGCGGCAAGGACCACGGCGAGTCCGGTGACCAGGTGTTCTTCCAGGGTCACGCGGCGCCCGGCATCTACGCCCGCGCGTTCCTCGAAGGCCGGCTGAGCGAGCAGCGGCTGGACGGGTTCCGCCAGGAGCTGTCGCACCCGGGCGGCGGCCTGCCCTCCTACCCGCACCCGCGGCTGATGCCGGACTTCTGGGAGTTCCCGACCGTCTCCATGGGCCTCGGCCCGCTGAACGCCCTCTACCAGGCCCGTTTCAACCGGTACCTGCTGGCCCGCGAGCTGCACGACACCAGCCGCTCGCACGTGTGGGCGTTCCTGGGCGACGGCGAGATGGACGAGCCCGAGGCGCTCGGCGCGATCGGCCTGGCCGCCCGTGAGGAGCTGGACAACCTCACCTTCGTCATCAACTGCAACCTGCAGCGGCTGGACGGCCCGGTCCGCGGCAACGGCAAGATCATCCAGGAGCTCGAGGCCTACTTCCGGGGCGCGGGCTGGAACGTTATCAAGGTCATCTGGGGCCGTGACTGGGACCCGCTACTGGCCCAGGACACCGACGGCGTGCTCGTCAACAAGATGAACACCACCCCCGACGGGCAGTTCCAGACCTACTCGGTGGAGTCGGGCGCCTACATCCGGGAGAACTTCTTCGGCGGCGACCCGCGGCTGCGGAAGATGGTCGAGCACCTGTCCGACGACGACCTGCGCAACCTGTCGCGCGGCGGCCACGACTACCGCAAGGTCTACGCGGCCTTCAAGTCGGCCCGTGAGCACGTCGGCCAGCCGACCGTGATCCTGACCCACACGATCAAGGGCTGGACGCTGGGGCCGGACTTCGAGGCCCGCAACGCCACCCACCAGATGAAGAAGCTCACCCACGCCGAGCTGAAGGAGTTCCGCGACCGGCTCTACCTGCCGATCTCGGACAAGGCGCTGGAAGCGGACCTGCCGCCCTATTACCACCCGGGCGAGGACTCCGACGAGATCCAGTACATGAAGGAGCGGCGGGCCGCCCTCGGCGGGGTGCTGCCCAAGCGGGTCGTACGGGCCAAGCCGCTGCCGCCGGTACCGGACAAGGTCTACGACGAGCTCAAGAAGGGCTCCGGCAAGCAGCCGATCGCCACCACGATGGCGTTCGTCCGGCTGCTCAAGGACCTGATGAAGGACAAGGAACTCGGCGCCCGGTTCGTGCCGATCATCCCCGACGAGGCCCGCACGTTCGGCATGGACTCACTGTTCCCGTCGGCCAAGATCTACTCCCCGCACGGCCAGACCTACGAGGCCGTCGACCGGAACCTGCTGCTGTCCTACAAGGAGTCCGAGCAGGGCCAGATCCTGCACGAGGGGATCAACGAAGACGGCGCGATGGGCTCGATGATCGCGGCCGGCACCTCGTACGCGACCCACAGCACGCACATGATCCCGATTTACATCTTCTACTCGATGTTCGGCTGGCAGCGCACCGGCGACCAGATGTGGGCGCTCGGCGACCAGCTCGGCCGCGGTTTCCTGCTCGGCGCGACGGCCGGCCGGACCACGCTGACCGGTGAGGGCCTGCAGCACAACGACGGCCACACCGTCCTGCTGGCCTCGGTCAGCGAGGCGTGCGTCTCCTACGACCCGGCCTGGGCGTTCGAGATCGCCTACGTCATCAAGGACGCGCTGCGGCGGATGTACACCTCGACCCCGGACCACCCCGAGGGCGAGAACATCTTCTACTACCTGACCATCTACAACGAGCCGTATCCGCAGCCGGCCGAGCCGGCCAACTACCCGGGCGGCCCGGCCGCGCTCGAGCGGGGCATCCTGCGCGGGCTGTACGAGTACGCGCCCAGCCAGCTCGAAGGCGACCACCCGGACGCCCAGATCCTTGCCTCCGGCGTGGCGGTCCGGGCCGCCCTGCAGGCCCAGCAGCTGCTGGCCGACGACTGGGGCGTGTCCGCCTCGGTGTGGTCGGCCACCTCGTGGACCGAGCTGCGCCGGGACGCGATGGCGGCCGAGGAGTGGAACCTGCTGCACCCCGAGGCCGACCAGCGGGTGCCGTACGTCACCCAGGCGCTGGACGGCCGGCCGGGGCCGGTCGTCGCGGTCAGTGACTGGATCCGGGCCGTCCCGGACCAGATCGCCCGCTGGGTGCCCGCGTCGTACACGTCGCTGGGCACCGACGGCTACGGCTTCTCCGACACCCGGGCCGCCGCCCGCCGCTTCTTCCACGTGGACGCGGAGTCGGTGACCGTGGCCGTGCTCAGCCAGCTGGCCAAGCAGGGCGAGGTCAAGCACGATGTGCTGGCCAAGGCCATCGAGAAGTACAAGCTGGACCTGCCGGTCAGCGAGGCGCTGGCCGACCCGCAGGCGACCATCCAGGCCAACGTGCCCGGGCGGCCGGAGACGGAGAACCAGCCGGAAGTGCGGGGCTAGCCGGCGGTACGGGGCTAGCCGGCGGCTGGCCGCTGGTATCTCGCAGGCGGCGAGGATCGGCGCGGGCTGGTGGAAAGCCCGCGCCGATCCATGTCCGTCAGGCTGTCAGCCCGGGCTGGGCGTCAGCCCGGGCTGGGCGTCAGCTCGGGCTGGGCGGCCGGATCGAAGTCGTCTTCGGGGACGTCCCAGAACACGGCGAGGAAGTAACCCGCCTCGACCGGCACCGTCGCGGTCGTGCCGCGATATGACACCCTGACCGGCGACTCCCCGCCCGGCGACTCCGCCCAGAACGTGACCAGTCCATTGGCCCCGCCCGTCGACCGCCAGCCGGGCGAGTCGTTCCCGGCCACTTCGGACCAGCGGCCGCCGTCCCGGTGGAAGACCACCTCGTAGGGCACGACGAAGGGCTTTTCGTTGGTGAGCAGGAGCACCACGGCCCAGTCACCCTGCTGCGCTTCGCCCGCCAGGGTGGCGAACCGTCCATCCCCGAAGGATGCGAGCGCGAGGGCGGCCGGCGAATCGTGGCCCGGCTGATCCGGGACGGTCATCGGCGATCCCCTTTCAGGTGCGGCAGGCGTTCGGAACGTTGGTAAATGTTCCATCGGGCCCGACCACTTCGGCCATCACATGGAATATCTTGCCGGACGGCACCGAGAGGCTGCCGTGCGGGATATAGCCAATGGTCACGGTCCGGTTGAAACCGGAAGTTGTCTTTTTACCGCTCAGGTAGGTGCTGACGCTCCATTTGCCAACCGAGTACGAGAGCGGAGTCATCGTAATTCCCCACTGAAGCTTGTTGCTTTTCTCCTGGACCGAGATGAATCCGGCGTTGCCGACGTACTTGATGCTGTGACACGACGGGTAAGCCGTCGCCGCTGGGGTTGCGGTACCAGCCGGCGTCGCGTCGGTGCTGCCTGCCCGGACCATTCCTCCGTAATGGACGACCGTGGTGGCCGGCGTGGTGGCAGTCGGCGTGGTGGCGGCCGACGCGGAGACCGCGGGCGCGAACGCCGCCGCCCCCGCGCCCAGGGTGGCCGCGGCCGAAACAACTACGAGAAATTTCCGCATAGGAGATCCGTAGGCCGGGCCAAACCCGAATTTCCTTTTAAGGGAACTCTGCACGGCGGGCACCCTCTCTGCAACCGAATATGTTCCGGATGGGATTGGGTGCACACCGGCCGACAGCCGTGATGGCCCGTCTCATCCCCGCGTCCGCCCCGTCTCATCCCCGTGCCTGCGATCGTAAATCAACAACAATGTCCAACACATCGCAACAAAGGGGTGCTTTTACTACCCGGTTGTTGATGGGCCGCCCGGAGCTAGTAGCGGCGGTTCAGTCGCGGCCCGGACGTGGCGGGCGGCACCGAGCGGCACCGGCCTGCATCGATCTTCACCGGATGAGGGCCGGCCATCACCGCGGCGACCGCCGCGGCCAAGCAGGCCGTCGACGGTGTGTTCGTCCACGACGGCGGGCCCGGCGGGGCCGGCGGGCCCGGCCACGACGGCGCTCCTGGCCAGGACGACCTGGCCGCCGCCTTCGCCCGGGGAAGGGCAGGCACTGCTATCGGTATATCGGGCTTCGGCCGAGATCGTGGCGAAGGTCCACCGGGCTGTGGATAACGGCGCGCAATCCACAGCGGGCGGACTCGATCTTGAGGATGTGATCGAGCGTGCCTGATGATGAGGCCATGAACGATGCAGCGCGGTATCCGGTGGTCCAGCTCGGCGACGGGGCCGTCCGCGGCCTGGCCGAGGACGGGGTGGCGGCATTCCTGGGGGTGCCGTATGCGGCGCCGCCGTTCGGCGCCAACCGGATGCGGCCGCCGCAGCCGGTCGTTTCCTGGTCCGGGACACGGGACGCCACTGCCTACGGGCCGACCGTGCCCAAGGGTGACTACCCGCCGCAGTTCCAGCCGCTGTTCCCGGAGGTGGTGATCGCGGGTGACGACAGCCTGAACCTCAATATCTGGACCCCGGAAAGGGCGCTGACGGGCGCGGCTGGCCTGCCGGTGCTGGTGTGGATCCACGGCGGGTCGTTCATGAACGGCTCCGGGTCGCTGGGCGAGTACGAGGGCCGCGCGTTCGCCCGCGACGGCGTCGTCTGCGTCACGGTCAACTACCGGCTGGCGGCCGAGGGTTTCCTGTTCACCGCCGACACCCCCGACGGGGAGGCCAACCTCGGCCTGCTCGACCAGCTGGCCGCGCTGGCGTGGGTGCGCGACAACATCGCGGCGTTCGGCGGCGACCCGGCCCGGGTCACGGTGGCGGGCGAGTCGGCGGGCGCGATGAGCGTGACCACGCTGCTGTCGATGCCCCGTTCGGAGGGCCTGTTCGCGCAGGCCATCGCCCAGAGCGGGGCGGCCGCGCACACGATCAGCCCGGAGCAGGGGCGGATGGTGGCCGGTTATCTGGCGGCCGCGCTCGGGGTCGCGGCCGACCGGGAGTCGATCAAGGCGGTGCCGCTCGACAAGCTGGTGCGGGCGGCCTCTGACCTGGTGGTGGAGGTGCAGACCAACCCCGACCCGGCCCGCTGGGGCTCGCTGATGCTGAGCCTGCTGCCGTTCGCCCCGACGGTGGACGGCACCGTGCTCCCGGCCGCCCCGCTGACCTCGATCGCCACTGGTCAGGGCGGTGATGTGCGGCTGCTGATCGGGTCGAACCGGGACGAGGCGCGGCTGTTCCTGGTCGCCGCGGGCACGATCGGGGCTATCGACGACGCCACCGTAGAGGCGATGGCGGGTGCGTACGGGCTGTCCGGCGACGGGCTGACCGTCTACCGGTCCGGCCGGGCCGGGGCCAGCCCGGGTGACCTGCTGGCCGCGGTGATCAGCGATTGGTTCTTCCGGGTGCCCGCGATCCGGGTGGCGGAGGCTCGGGACGCCGGCGGTGCCGGCGACCGGACCTGGATGTACCGGTTCGACCACCCGGAGCCGGGTGATAACCACGAACTGGGTGCCTGCCACGGGGTGGAGGTCCCGTTTGTGTTCGACACGATCAGCCGGGACGAGCTGGAGCCGCGGCTCGGGAGTGCGCCCAATCAGGCCGCGGCCGACCAGGTGCACAAGGTCTGGGTGGACTTCATCACCGGCGGCGAGCCCGGCTGGGCGCCCTACGACCCGGCCGCGCGGACCACCGGGCTGCTGGACGAGGAGGTCACCGCGGCCGGGGACCCAGACGGTCGCGAACGGGCGGTCTGGGACGGGATCCGCTGAGCCTGCGGGCGGGCTGGCCCGGGCGGGGGCGCTCCGGGTCTAGGCCAGGGCCTCGTAGGCGGCGGCCTGGAACTCAGTATGCAGCGGGTCAGCGTCGGGCCCGGCGAACATCCGCTGGGTCAGCATCACCACAGTCAGGTCGTGGTTCGGGTCCATCAGCCAGGTCGAGCCGAAGCCACCCGCCCAGCCGTAGGAGCCGTCGTTCTGCACGGCCAGGCCGAAACCCCAGGACTTGTCCTGAAAGAAGTCCGGTCCGAGGCCACCGTGGGCCTTCTGCTCGGCCGTGAGCTGACCGGTCGTCATTTGGCGGACCAGCGCCGAAGGCAGCACCGGCGTGCCGCCGCCCAGCAGCATTCGGGAAAAGGCCAGCATGTCGTCGGCGGTCGACACCAGGTCGGCGGCCCCGTCGCCGAACCGGGGCGGCCGGCTCCACGATCCATCCGGCTCGTCCCAGACGACCAGCCCGTCCTGGCTGGGCCGGTAGGCGGTCACCAGCCGCCCGGTCTGGGTGGTCCACAGGCCGGTGTCACCCATGCCGAGCGGCTCGAAGACGCGGGTCTGCAGCACCTCGCCGAACGACTCCCCCGCCGCCCGGGCGGCCAGCACGCCCAGCACCGACGCGGCGGTGTTGTAGAACCAGCGCTCTCCCGGCTGGGCCAGCAGCGGCAGCGAGCCGAGGCCGGCCATCCAGGTGTCGGGGTCCGGCTGGGCGTCGCGGTTGGGCGGTCCCAGCGTCTCCAGGTGATGTTCGTTGGCGGCCGCGACCACCGGCCAGGGCTCGGGGGCGAAGAACATCTCGACCGCCAGCCCGAACCCGAACGTGAACGTGAGCAGGTCGCGGACGGTGATCGCCCGCTCGGCAGGCACGGTGTCGTCCAGCGGGCCGTCCAACTGGCGCAGCACCCGGCGGCTGGCCAGCTCCGGCAGCAGCCGGTCGACCGGCTCATCCAGCTCCAGCCGCCCCTCCGCCACCAGCGCGAGCACGGCGGCGGCGGTCATCGGCTTGGTGTCGGAGGCGATGCGGAAAATGGTGTCGCGCCGCACCGGCGCCCCACCCACGGCCATCGTCCCCAGCGCCTCGACGTGCACGGCGTCGCCCACCGCGACCAGGCCGACCAGACCGGGGACCTGAAATCGCTCCGGATCGCGGCCATCCCCGATGTACCGCGCTGCCACCTCGTGCAGCCGTTCACGACCGTCCGTGGTCAGCTCTGCGCTCACGATGTCCTCCAGCCCCAGTTGACTCTGTGCGCCTCGTCAGTTCTGACGTCGTGCCGGGCGGCGGCTCATCGTCGCGTCACTTTTTATGAAAAAAATGACAACCGCACCTGGCGCACGTGATTGTCGACGTTGAGATCAACCAGCGCGATCGACTGCCAGGTGCCGAGCGCGAGCCGCCCGTCGACCACCGGAATCGTGGCGTACGGCGGCAGGAACGCCGGCAGCACGTGCGACCGCCCGTGCCCGCGCGAGCCGTGGGCGTGCTGCCAGCGGTCGTCGGCCGGCAGCACCTCGGCCAATACCGCCAGCAGGTCCCGGTCGCTGGACGCCCCCAGCTCCATCACCGCGAGGCCCGCGGTCGCGTGCGGCACGAACACGTGCAGCAGGCCGTCGCTGTTGCTGGTCTCGGCGCCGGGGCGGGTGGCCTCGGCGACGAAATTCTGGCATTCGCCGGTCAGATCGAAAACGCCTTCGCGACTGCCTGTCCGGACCTCGATTATCTGGGTCTTCATAGACGTGACACTCTAGGCGCATGGCCACCAGCGAGCAGACCGGCTCCCATCGGCGGCTGCGCAAGGGCAGCAAGCGAGCTTCCGAGTCGTCAAAGACAGCGAACGCTGATACGCCTGATGCTGATGAGACGGTTGTGGCCGCTGATGATTCTGGTGCGAACCCTGAGGCTTCGGGTGAGGCGTCCGAGGTAGCTGAGATCTCCGATGCGGTTGGGGTAGGGAATTCCAGCGGCGCTAACGGGGCTGATAGTGCGTCAGGGACCACCGAGGCTGTCGAGGCGGGCGGCGCTGGCAAGTCCGCCAAGCCTGCCCGGACGAGCAGAGCCAATGGAGCTGGTCAGACTGGCAGTACTGATAGGGCTGGTCAGGCTGGCGGTACTGACAGGGCTGGTCAGGCTGACGGTACTGACAGGGCTGATGATGGTGGTGAGGCGGCCGATCCCGGTAAAACTGGTGGGCTCAACGGGTCGGCTGGGGTCGAGGGTGCTGCCGAAGCCCTTGGTGCCAACGGTGCCGGGGCCTCCATTGACGCCATAGATGCCATAGATGCTGGAGAAGGCATTGGTGTCGGCAATCCCGCCGATGCGGTTGGTGCCCTGGGTGCTGTTACCGCGCTGAGCGCGCCTGCGACGCCGGGCATCGCGGACGCCTCGGGTGCTGGCGGCTCCGAGGGTTCGGCCGGGTCGTCGGGGTCTCGTGGCGTTCGCGGTATGCGCGGCCGGGCTGGTCGCGGTGGCCGCGGCGGTCGTGGCGGGAGGGGCGGATCCGGGGCCAGCCGGGTCAAAGAAGAGACCATCGCCCGGATCGAGCGGTCGATGGGCAGCCTCGGCACCGCCGCCATCGCGTCCATGGACAAGCGGCTGCCCTGGTTCCGGGCCATGTCGGCCGAAAACCGTTCCTGGCTCGGCCTGGTCGCCCAGGCGGGGATCGCCGCGTTCGTGGACTGGGTGCGGCACCCCGAACGGACCCGGCCCGCGGTGGCCGGTGAGGTGTTCGGCACCGCCCCCCGCGAGCTGGCCCGCGCGGTCAGCCTGCAGCAGGCCGTAGAGATGGTGCGCGTCATCATCGACGTGGTGGAGTCCCAGGTCGACGAGCTGGCCGCGCCCGGCGGGGAAGCCGAACTGCGCGAGGCCGTGCTCCGCTACACCCGCGAGGTCGCGTTCGGTGCGGCCCAGGTCTACGCGCGCACGGCCGAGGCCCGCGGTGCATGGGATGCCCGGCTGGAAGCCCTGGTGGTCGGCTCGCTGGTGCGCGGCGAAACCGAGGAATCGCTTAACTCGTGGGCATCGGCGCTGAGCTGGACCTCCTCCCCCGTCGCGGTCATCGCCGGCACCCTCGACGCGCGGCCTGACGGGCAGACCGACGGCGAGGATTCCGGCGCGCTCATCGACGACCTGCGCACGGACGCCAAACGAGCCCGGCTCGACGTGCTGGCTGGCGTCCAGGGCACCCGTCTCATCGTCGTGCTCGGCGGCACCGACGACCCGATCAGCGCGGCCGAGCGCTTCGCCGGCCGGTTCGGGGCCGGGCCGCTGGTCGTCGGGCCGGTGGTGGCCGACCTTCGTTCGGCCGCCGGATCCGCCCGCGCCGCTCTGGCTGGCCTGCGCGCCGCCGCGGCCTGGCCGGACGCGCCCCGCCCGGTCAGCGCCGAGGAACTGCTCCCCGAACGGGCCATGGACGGCGACACCGACGCGCGAACGCGGCTGATCAGCCAGGTCTACGAGCCGCTGCTGGCCGGCGGTTCGGCCCTGGTGGACACGCTCACCACCTACCTGGAGCAGGGTTCGTCGCTGGAGGCCACCGCCCGCATGCTGTTCGTGCACCCGAACACGGTGCGATACCGGCTGCGACGGGTGACCGAGCTGACCGGGTACGCCCCCTCGGACGGCCGCGACGGGTTCGCGCTGTGGGTGGCGATCGTGCTCGGCCGGCTGGCGGCCGACCGGTAGCGAGGCCACAGCCCGCCGGACCGTGGGGCCGGCGAACCGCCGGACGGCCGGACCGCCGCTCGACGTGGCGCTCGACGTGGCGCTCGACGTGGCCCAATGGTCACCAAGAAAGAAAAGTGCACATTGAACATCATCTGTATGTGCACTTTTAGCATTTACTGGCGAATGCCTTGATTTCTATTTTCTCGTTCGATATTGTTTTCGAAGGCGACCACCGCAGAGCCAGTTAACGAAGGAGGTGGCCACAATGACCGACCATGCTTCCGGCGATCTGGCGCCGGATGAGCCAGGCGGCTCTCCCGCCCCGCCGCCGCCAATTCCCGGCGCCGGACCAGACGAGCCGGGCATGTGGCTCACCGCGTCGGCTTGGCTGCCTGCCACTCTGCTGGCGGAGCTGGAAAGCGGCGCTTCGGTCGACAATGATCACGCCCTGGGAGTCGCATTCAGGCAGGCAGGCCCACTCGACGAAATGCCACCCGGCCCGGTGTTGACCGCATTCCTGTCCGAATGCAGCGCTCCCACAGCCGAGTCCGGCATTGGCCGCGAAGAGTTCAGCCCAGCCAGCCCGCCACCCAGCGGCACGACCCAGATCGGCCCGCCAGCATCCATGGCCGCGCGCATCGCGAACGGGTCGGGGTTGGCTCAGCGCGAGGACAACGCGCTGCTCGGCCTCATCCGCGGCTGGCGGAAGGTGGCCTCGCTGGCGGCCGCCGCGGAACTGGCCGCGGTGTCGGAGTTCAGCCGGCGGAGGCAGGAGCAGGCGAAGTCCGACGGCGCTTCGGACGGGGCCGCCATCGACGCCGCCGACGTTGAACTGGCAGCCGTGCTGACGCTGACCACGCGCGGCACCCAGCTGCTGATGGACCGGGCGGCCATGCTGCACGAGCTACCGGCCACCGGGATAGCGCTGGCGGCCGGGCGTATCGACTGGCCCAAGGCGCTTGTTCTCATCAACGGCCTGAGCGGCCAGGATCCCGATCTGGCCGGGCGCATCGAGAGCCAGCTCATCGGCCGGGCTCCACAGCAGACCACCGGTCAGCTGCGCGTCGCCCTGAACCGGGCGCTTCTGGCCGCCGACCCAGCCGCAGCCGAACGCCAGCGCGAAGCCGAGGAGCGGCACGCCCGGATCGAACGGGGTCCCGAGCCGGGCGGCGTTACTGCCCTGCTGGCGGGCCGCTGCCTGCCAGTCACCGGCACCGTAACGGCCTGGAATCGCATCACCGCCATGGCCCGCCAGCTCCGGCTGGCCGGCGCCGGGGGCAGCCTCGATGAGCTACGCGTGCACGTCTACCTGGCACTGCTGAACGGCGACGAGGTTGCGGCGCCCGCCGCCGCCGACGGACCGGAGATGGACCCCGAGGACGACACGGCGGCGGACGAGTCAGCTCCTGCCAGCTCACAGCCGGGTCCGGTCGAGCGCCCGGCACGCGGACTGCGCGGCACCATCAACCTCACCGTCCCGCTCGGTACCGTCATGAGGATCAGCGATGGGCCGGGCCAACTGACCGGGTTTGGGCCGGTGACCGGCCATACCGCCCGCCAACTGGCCGACCGCGCGCTGGGCCAGCCTGGCGTCCACTGGTGCATCACCGTCACTGGCGAGCACGGCGAGGCCGTTGGCCATGGTTGTGCCACCCGCATCCGCTCGGTGGGTGGCCCGGCGGGCAGTCCAGGCTGGTTGTTCACCGTGAAACTGACCGCACTGGCCGGATCCGAGTGTGCCCATGACCGGGCGAGCCCGCACTACCGGCCGCCGCCGTCGCTCTGGCATCTGATTCAAATGCGCAACACCAGCTGTACCGCGCCGGGGTGCCGGATGCCCGCGGCGGTGTGCGACGACGACCACACCACGCCATTCGACCAGGGCGGTCGCACCTGCGAATGCAACTTGGGTCCGCTCTGCCGGCACCACCATCGGGTCAAGCAGGCCCACGGCTGGCGGCTCGAGCAACCCGAGCCCGGCGTGTTCGTCTGGGGCACCCCGTCTGGTCGGCGCTACATCACTGGTCCCGCCCAGTACATCGCCTGACCCGCACACCGTCGTCAGCCCCGTCCGCTCGGCTCCGGGCGGGGCTGACGGGCCAAGCGTGTCAGGGCTTCGTGGCCGAGGCCCGGATCTGGAACGGCGCCAAAGTGATCTGGTCGATGTTGGGGGCAGTCTCCGAGCGGAGCGGGTCACCGACGTCGCTACCCGAATAGATGTAGCAGATCGTGGTGCTGTCCCAGTTGTACTGCGGGTTGGCGATGAACTTGATCGTGTTGGTGCCCGCGCGCAGGCGGACGGGGACGGTGAGGTTCCAGAACTGGTTCCAGTCGAAGGTGTTGGCGAAGTTGACGTGGAAGGTAGGGCCACCATCGACGCTGATGTCGGCCGGGGCAGTCATCAGGTCCGGGTTGTAGTGGTTGGCGATGATGCCCTGGTTGTTGGCGTAGCGGACGGTCATTCCGTACGTGCCGGCCGTCGGCGCCTGGACGGTGAGCGTCAGCGAGTTAGCGGGGCCGCCGCCGACGCCGGTGACCACGCTGCCGTTGGCCTGGCTGTAGCCGCCGGCCACCTTGGCCGTACCGGTCAGCGTGCCGTCCTCGGCCTGGTAGGTGCGCGCTCCGGCCATGGCAGCAGGAATTGGAGTGACGGTCAGATTGTCCAGGGTGACCGCTCCTCCGTCACCGGCCACCATGACCTTGTTGATGCCCGCGCTGAGATAGACCCGATCGGCCGTGGTCGACCAGCCTTGACCTGAGCGGGTGCCAGCACCGAGACCACCGGCCAGCGCCAGCCCGTTGACGTCGACCCTGGCGGTGCCGTTCCCGCGCGAACGGAAGACCAGGTCCGAGTATCCGTCGGTGGCCGAGTACGCCCAGAACGTCACGTCCTGACCCCGGGCGATGTCGGCCGCACCCGCACCGGACTGGCCCTGAGGCCGATAATCAGCACGCGCGCCGCCGCCCAGCTGTGCTTGCTCGGCCTCATAAATCACTGAGGCGTCGGCAGACTCTGGTTGCAGGTCGATCTTGTCGATGATGGCGTCACCATGGGTGACCGCGCCGTCCGCGCCCACCGTGGACAGGCTGATCGTGTGGGCCCCCCTGGTGAGGTGCAGCTGCGCGGTGCCGTAGTTCCAGATCACCCAGTTGTAGGCGTCCGGCAGCCAGATCTCAGTCGGCGGCCCTCCGTCGACCCGGGCGAAGATGTTGGTCGGGCCGGACACGTCGGAAGCCTGCGCGTCACTCCCGTCGAACACCCTCATCAGGTAGTTACCGGTCTGCGGGACGTTCACGTTGAAGGTGATCACGGTGGACGATCCGGTCCGCAGGCCGCCGACGTCCTGATCCGCGTAGGTGGCGAAGCCGCCCAGGTTGGACGGAGTGCCTTCGGTGTTGATGTTCCAGCCGGTGCCGGTCATGGTGGCGTCGGCGGCGGGATAGCTGAGCGGGCTGGTGCCGTCGGCCGGGGTGGCCGAGCCGGTGCCGCCGGGGCTGAGGATGATCTCGTAAGCGTCCATCGAGGTGGGCCGCTGCGGGTTGGAGATGATCGTGGCGTTGCGGCCGTGGCCGGATGAGTCGATGGCGGTGGCGCCGCTGGTCTCGTCGAACTTGTAGTCCGCGACGTCGCCGGCCGCGGCCTGCCCGCCGGCCAGCGCCGCGACCTGGCTGGCCGACAGCGCGGTGGAGTAGATGCCGACGTCGTCGAGGTCGCCGCTGAAGTAGGGGTCGGCGGCGTACTCGGACCGGCCCAGCCAGTCTTGAGTGGTGGCGCCCAGGTCGGAGGGGTCCAGGGTCATACCGGTGTTGGTGCCGGCCACCTTGCCGTCCACGTACAGCGTGCCGGTGCTCCCGGACATCGTGACCGTGACCTGGGACCAGGTATTGAGTGGCAGCGTGCCCGTGCCGTTGATCTGCTGCTCGCCGCCTGCGCCGCTATCGGTGATGGCGAATCGGAGCTGGCCGCTGCCGTTGTTGAGGGTCAGGAACATGTAGTCGCTGGTGCCGGTGCCGAAGTCGAAGACCCGCTGCCAGGCGGTGTCCGCCGACGGATTCACCCAGGCCGAGACCGTGAAGTCGTGCAGGCCGCTGACGATCCCGGACGGCAGCGACACGTACTCGTCGTTCCCGCACAGGGCGACCGCGTTGCCGATCTTCCCCGGCACCCGGGCGCCAGTGGCGTCGCATCCGGTGCCGCCCGGCGGCCCGGTGATGTCCACCGGCAAGGTCATCGAGCCGTTGGACGAGACTGGCACGTCACGGTCGGCGATCCGGGCCGGCGCGGCCGCCGCCCCGGTCATGCCGCTCCAGCCGTCCTGCAGCACGGTGGCGTGCACCGTGTGGCCGAACACCGCCGGGCTGATGTGCTTGACCGTCACGTCGGCCTCGCCGGGCGGGCCGCCGCCGAGGATGATCCGGGCCTGGCGCTGGGCGCTGTTCAGCGAGGCCACCGCCTGCAGGGTGTTATCGGTGTTGGCCTGCGGCGGCGTGACCTGGGCGGACTGGCCCGTCAGGGACGAGTACCAGTTGTATAGCCACCACTGGGCGTTCGGGATGTTCTGCTGCGAGGTCGAGTCGCTCAGTGTGCCGTTTTCGTTCCAGTAGGGCAGATCGCCGCTGACCTTGGCGCCGTTGATCGCGGACAGCCACTGGACCATCCGGCCCGGGCTGGTGAGCTGGTAGCGGGCGGCGTACTCGTCCAGGCTGACCGGCAGGTCCAGGCCGAGCGGTTCCTCAGCGGCGCGGAACGCGGCCACATCGGGCGCGATGGTCGACGGGTTGTTCAGCTCGTGCCAGGTGATCACGTTGGGCAGGCAGTGGTTCTGCTGGCAGTAGGCCAGGAAAGAGGTCAGCGCGGCGCCCTGGTACTGGAAGAAGTTCGGCCCTGCGATCCGGGCCGCCGGCCACAGGCCCTTGATCAGCTGGTAGGTCTGCTGCCACTCGGCTTCAAAGGCGGCCAGCGTGGAGGCGTTGTCCTGCAGCCCGGCGAACCAGTTGCCGTCCGGCTCGTTGTAGGGCACGAGCACGATGCGGTTCCGGTACGGCGACGTGAGATCTTGCTTGACCTCGGTCCTCAGGTAGCCCTGGTACTGGGCGTAACTGGTGCGCTCGTAGGGGAAGTTGCGGTACACGTCCGTCATGTAGATATAGATGTCGCCGCCACCGCTGCTGACGAACGGCGGGGCGATCTCCAGGGCGTCCGACCCGGGGTGCTGCTGGCCATCCTGCGCCTTGGTGTCGGTGGTCTGCAGCCCCATGCCCTGGATCAGGTTGTCCGACGGCACGCCCTGGTCATAAAGGCCGTACAGGCTTCCGTCGGCGCCGTGCCCGACCGGTCCCTCAGTGGCGCCGAGGTCGACGGAGAGGTTTTCGGCCGTGCTGGCTGAGGCGTTCGTGGCGGCCGGAGTGGCGGCCGGGTGGGCTGACCTGCTCGCGGCAGCGACTCCGGTGGAGTGGGTGGAGTGGGTGGAGTGGGTGGAGCGGCTGGGGTGGGTGGAGCGGCTGGGCTGGCTGGGGTGGGTGGGTGACGCTTGGGCGGCCTGCGCCAGCGCCAGAAGGGCCAGCGCGAGCACGGTCAGGATTGACGCGAAACGCTTCACGGGGACCTCTCCGGAACTCAGGCCATACGCGGCAGACTGATGGGAATAGGTTTTCCCAGTACCGTAGACCCGACATAAAACAGCGTCAATACTCAGGTTCAAACGATCTTGTGAGGTGGTGACGAGTGGCGTGCGTGGGAGAGGGAGGTTGCGTGCGGGTGCCCGGGCGGGGTGTGGGTACCCGGAGTTTGGCTGCCGGGTCAGTCGGAAGTTACGAGAAGTGGGTGCGGGGGCGCGGCAGGGGGCGGCCGTCGACTTCTACGTCGACCTTCTCGTTGTAGAACGCGATCAGGCCGGCGATCGGGAGCAGCTGGCGGGTGGGAAAGTCGTAGGCCCAGGCCAGGTCCTTGTAGTCGTCGGGGCCGGGCTGGGCGGAATCCAGCTGGACCGACCAGTACTGGCTGGTGATGCCCTTGTAGGGGCAGGCGGTCTGGGTGGGGCTGGCCACCAGGTGCGTGAACGACACGTCGGTGCGGTCGATGTAGTAACGGGTCGGCAGGCCAGTCTCGAAGACCAGGACCGGGCTGGTGGTCTCGGCCAGGGTGACGCCGCCCAGGGACACCCGGACGTGGCGG
Organism: Actinomycetota bacterium; assembly: GCA_019240215.1. GTDB lineage: Bacteria > Actinomycetota > Actinomycetes > Streptosporangiales > Streptosporangiaceae > Bog-532. The sequence goes on from JAFAYQ010000015.1 coordinate 31,540, forward strand.
TGCGAGCGGAGCGCGTCGACGCGAGCGTAGGGGTTACGAGGGTGGACGAAGATCTCTTCGTCCTCTTCGTACCAGGTGTCGAGCGCGGACCACTCGAACCGGGCGGTGCCGGCCAGGCCGGGGATGGCGTCGTCGCCGTACACGCGGACCGCGCCCGGGCGTTCCTGGTGGCCGGCGTGCAGGCCATACCGCTGGGCCGTCCCCCGGCGGGTGCTCTGGTGGCCGCCTTCGTCGATCAGGAAACGCGGGTCGATGTCGCCGACCGGGATGTAGTACTGCGGGTAGTACGGGATCTCCCACACGTAGCGCGCGCTGGTGGTGTCGAAGATCAGCTGGTGGCCGAGGAATCCGCGGACCCGCCGGGGCGCGGGCTCGACGTGGTTGACCGATATCGGCGTCTGCGGGTAGTCACGCCCATCCGCACCCGGGACAGCGGCGTGGGCCGGGGACGGAGCTGAGGCCGCAGCCGGAGCCGGGGGCGCAGCCGGAGCTGAGGCCGCAGCCGGGGGCGGTGATCCAGCTGAAGCCGCAGCCGGGGGCGGTGATCCAGCTGAAGCCGGGTCCGGAATGTGGCCAGTTCCTGCGCTCATGTGGTCCTACTCCCCTGGGCGGCGCCTTCACGCCAGTATTTCGCGCTGTCGGTGACGAGTGCCGGCCGCCCTCGGGATCGGCCCGCACAGCAGCGTGCAACGGGCTGGTGACCCCCAGGTGAACGCTATTTGTCGGAACGGTACAAAGACGGGGGCGGAAAATTCGTCGTCTCCGTGATGGGTGTGGCGAACTCCTACAGTGCAGGCTAGGACGGTGCTCGTCATAACCGCTCCTGGCCAGGGGGCTCAGACCCCCGGCTTCCTCTCGCCCTGGCTCGAGATCCCTGGTGTCGCCGAACGGCTCGCCGGGTGGTCTGAGCTGGCCGAATGCGACCTGATCAAGTACGGCACGACCGGGACCGAGGCGGAGATCAAGGACACCGCGGTGGCCCAGCCGCTGCTGGTGGCGGCCGCCCTGGCGGCCGCGGAGGCGCTGTTCGACGGCGAGCTTCCGGCTCGCGGCCCAGGTCTGGCCACCGCCGGTCACAGCGTCGGTGAGCTGGCGGCCGGGGCGATCGCCGGGGTGCTCAGCCCAGCCGACGCGCTGCGGCTGGTCGCCGTGCGCGGGCGGGCGATGGCGGCCGCGTCGACCGTGCAGCCGACCGGGATGACGGCGCTGCTGGGCGGGGACGAGAAGGAAGTGCTGGCCTCGATCGAGGCGCACGGGCTGACCCCGGCCAACGTCAACGCGACCGGGCAGATCGTGGCCGCGGGCACGCTCGAGCAGCTGGCCGCGTTCGCGGCTGACCCGCCGCCCAAGGCCCGGTTGCGGCCGCTGTCGGTGGCCGGTGCCTTCCACACCGTGCACATGGCGCCGGCGGTGGACGCGCTGCGGACCGCCGCCGCGACCGTCACGGTCAGCGACCCGCAGATCGTCCTGCTCTCCAATCGGGACGGCGCCGTGGTCACGACCGGCGCCGACTGGCTCGAGCGCATCGTCGGCCAGGTGGCCGCGCCGGTGCGCTGGGACCAGTGCCAGCACACGCTGGCCGACCTCGGTGTGCAGGCGCTGATCGAGCTGCCGCCGGCCGGGACGCTGACCGGCATCGCCCGCCGCGCCCTGCCGGGCGTGGCCCTACAGGCGGTCAAGACTCCCGACGATCTGGACGCGGCGCGCAAGCTCATCGCCGAATACGGCGCTGACGACCGCGCTGACCACGGCAACGACGCCGGACCCGACTCGACCGGCCCCGCGGCCGGATCCGCCGAGGCCGGATCCGCCTCAGCCAACCCCACGGAGGGATCATGACCATCTCCATGCCTGCCGGCCCGGTCACCAGGCCGGCGGCCGAGGAGTATGACTGGGACGGCGAGGCCGGCTTCGGCATCGGCGGCGAGCTGCCCGAGTGGCGGCTGGTGGTCGCCCCCGCCCGCGGCATCTTCCACGCGCCCGAGCCAGCCACTAGCAACGAGCTGACCAGCGAGGACAGCCCGCTGCCGGTGGACCAGCAGACCGGCGGGACCATGCTCGGCCACATCGAGGCCCGGCGCGACCAGCAGCCCATCGTCGCCCCCTGGCGCGGCGCGATCATCGAGTGGCTGGTGCAGGACGGCGACCCGGTCGGCCTCGGCCAGCCGGTCGCGCGGCTGCTGCCAGACGACGTGCGCACCATCGCTTAGGCGGTTGAGACTGATGCAGCTACCCGAACCCGTCACCGGCGCCCGGATCCTCGCGTTCGGCGGCTACCAGCCGGACAACGTCGTCACCAACGACGACCTCGCCCAGGTCATGGACACCAACGACGAGTGGATCCGCAGCCGCGTCGGCATCATCAGCCGCCGGATCGCCGGGCCGGAAGAGACCGTGACCGACATGGCGGTGGCGGCGGCGGGCAAGGCGATCGCCGGCAGCGGGGTCAGCCCGGCCGACATCGACCTGGTCATCGTGGCGACCTGCAGCACCGAGGCGCCGATCCCGAACGCGTCGGCCAGCGTGGCCAGCCGGCTCGGCATCCACGCGCCGGGGGCCTACGACCTCAACGCCGCCTGCGCCGGGTTCTGTTACGGACTGGCCAACGCCAGCGACGCGATCCGGGCCGGCAGCGCCCGGAACGTGCTGGTCATCGGGTCAGAGAAGATGTCCGCCTGGATAGACCCGGAGGACCGGTCGACCCGGATCATCTTCGCCGACGGAGCTGGGGCGGCCGTGGTCGGCCCGGTCGAGAACCCCGGTGACGAGCCCGGCATCGGCCCGGTGGTGTGGGGCAGCGCCGGCGCCATCGCCGATCGGATCGTCATCAAGGACCGGACGTCGTTCCTGGTCCAGGAGGGCCAGTCGGTGTTCCGGTGGGCCACCACCGAACTCCACCCGACCGCGCTGAGCGCCCTCGACCAGGCCGGGGTCAAGGTCGAGGATCTGGCGGCGTTCGTCCCGCACCAGGCCAACCTGCGCATCGTCGAGGCGCTGGCCCGCAAGATCGGGGTACCGCGCGAGCGGGTGGCGGATGACATCCAGTACGCCGGCAACACCTCGTCGGCGTCGATCCCGCTGGCGCTGGCCCGGATGACCGAGCACGGCGAGCTGCCGTCCGGCAGTCCGGCCCTGCTGATGGGGTTCGGCGCGGGCATGTGCTACGCCGCGCAGGTGATCACGGTACCCTAGCCGGGCTTCCGACCAGCATGGACGAAGTTTTGGCGGCAAGAAAACCACAGTGATGGGAGATAGCGACAGATGGCACTGAGCGAGCAGGAGATCCTCGCGGGTCTTGGGGAGATCGTCGACGAGATCGCCGGCGTGCCCGCCGACGAAGTGACGCCCGAGAAGAGCTTCGTCGACGACCTCGACATCGACTCGCTGTCGATGGTGGAGATCGCGGTGGCGGCGCAGGACAAGTTCGGCGTGGAAATCCCCGATGACCAGCTCAAGGACCTCAAGACGGTCCAGGACGTCATCAACTACGTGCACAAGAACGCCAGCTGACCGCCTGGTCACCTGGGCGGGACGACCCGCCGGAGCCCTGAACCGACGGGGTCCGGCGGGATGAGATTTGAGGAGCCGATCACAGTGGGCACCAACGACAGGAGCGTCGTCGTCACGGGAATGGGCGCAACCACGCCCCTCGGCGGCGACGTCGCATCGACCTGGTCGGCGATGCTGGCCGGGCGCAGCGGGGTCAAGGCGCTGACCGAGGACTGGGCCAAGGATCTGCCGGCCCGGATCGCGGGCGTGGCCGCCGTCGACCCGGCCGAGATCGTGGGCCGCGTCCAGGCCCGCCGGATGGACCGCTGCGAGCAGTTCGCGGTCGTGGCGGCCCGCGAGGCCTGGGCCGACGCCGGTGCGCCGGAGGTCGACCCGGAACGGCTCGGTGTGTCGGTGACCAGCGGTATCGGCGGGATCGGCTCCACCCTGGCGGCCTACGACGTGCTCAAGGAAAAGGGCTGGCAGCGGATCAACCCGTTCACCGTGCCGATGCTGATGCCGAACGGCTCGGCCGGGCTCATCAGCATCGAGCTGGGTGCCCAGGCCGGAGCCCACGCGCCGGTCAGCGCCTGCGCGTCCGGGGCCGAGGCGGTCGGCTACGCCATCGACATGATCAAATCCGGCCGGGCCGATGTGGTGGTCGCGGGCGGCACCGAAGCGGCGATCATGGCCCTCAACCTGGGCGCGTTCGCGGTGATGCGGGCGCTGTCGCTGCGCAACGACGAGCCCGAGCGGGCGTCGCGCCCGTGGGACAAGGGCCGGGACGGCTTCGTGCTCGGCGAGGGGGCCGGCATGATGGTGCTGGAGTCGGCCGAGCACGCGGCCGCCCGGGGCGCCAACGTCTACGCGATCGCGGCCGGGGCCGGGTACTCCTCGGACGGGCACCACATCGCGCACCCGCACCCGGAAGGGGCCGGGGTCAGGCTGGCCATGCAGCGCGCGCTGGCCAACGCGGGTGTCTCCGCCGACCAGATCGCCCACGTCAACGCCCATGCCACCTCCACGCCGGAAGGCGACGTGCTGGAGGCCCAGGCCATCCGGTCCGCGCTGGGCGAGGACGCCGAGCGGGTGATCGTCTCTTCCACCAAGTCGATGACCGGCCACCTGCTGGGCGGGGCGGGCGCGGTGGAATCGGTCGCCGCCATCATGGCCCTCAAGGACCGGGTGGCGCCGCCCACGATCAACCTCGAAGTTCCCGACGATGGTGTCGAAGTGACCGTGTCCAGCGAGCCGCGGCCGCTGAACGCAGGCGGCCGGGAGCCGATGGCGGTGCTGAACAACGCCTTTGGCTTCGGCGGCCACAACGTTTCGGTTGTCTTCGTCGCACCGTAAGCCGTCCGGAGGAGAACTCAAGTGACCGTTCTGGATAACTCACGCCCATCGCAGCCGGACTCGGCCCACGTTCCGGCCCAGACGGCGGCGACGGCGACCGACCTCAACCTGCCGCGCGACCCGATCGCGCGGATGGAGGCGCTGTTCGACCCGGGCACGCTCGACCTGATCACGCCGGACGACGGCAGCGGCGCCATCGCCGGTACTGGGCTGATCCACGGGACCGGGGCGGTCGCGTTCGCCTCCGACCCGCGGACCCAGGGCGGCGCGATGGGTGAGGCGGGCTGCGCGGCGATCGTGGCCGCCTACGACGAGGCCGTGACCCGCGGCGTGCCGGTCATCGGCCTGTGGCACTCCGGCGGCGCCCGGCTGGCGGAGGGGGTGGCCAGCCTGCACGCGGTCGGCGCGGTGTTCGCGGCCATGACCCGCGCCTCCGGGGCGGTGCCGCAGATCTCGGTGGTGCTCGGCCCGGCGGCCGGCGGCGCCGCCTACGGGCCCGCCCTGACCGACATCACGATCCTCTCCGGCCACGGCCGGATCTTCGTGACCGGCCCCGACGTGGTGCGCAGCGTGACCGGTGAGGACGTCGACATGGCCCGCCTCGGCGGTCCCGAGCCGCACTCCCGCCGGTCCGGGGTGACCGCGATCGTGACCGAGAACGACGCCGACGCGATCGCCGACGCCCGGCGGCTGGCCAGCCTGCTCGGCGACCACGGCAAGGTCTCGGCCGACGTCGCCGAGGCGGATTTCGCCGGCCTGATGCCGGAGTCGCCGCGCCGCGCCTACGACGTGCACCCGATCATCAACCGGCTGCTGGACGAGCCCGGGATCGAGCTGTTCCCCAAGTGGGCGCCGAACATGGTCACCGTGCTCGGGCGGCTGGGCGGCGGCACCGTGGGCGTGGTGGCCAACAACCCGCTGCGGCTGGGCGGCTGCCTGGACTCGATCTCGGCCGAAAAGGCGTCCCGGTTCGTGCGGATGTGCGACGCGTTCGGCATCCCGCTCGTCGTCCTGGTCGACACCCCCGGCTACCTGCCCGGCGTCGGGCAGGAGTGGGACGGCGTGGTCCGCCGCGGCGCCAAGCTGCTGCACGCGTTCGCCGAGTGCGTGGTGCCCCGGGTCACCCTGGTCACCCGCAAGTCCTACGGCGGCGCCTACATCGCGATGAACTCCCGCTCGCTGGGCGCGACCAAGGTCTACGCCTACCCGGACGCGCAGGTGGCGGTGATGGGCGCGGTGGCCGCGATCCGGATCCTGCACCGGCGCACGCTGGCCGCGACCGAACCCGAGAAGCTGTCCGAGACCGAGGCCGAGCTGGCCGCCGAGCACGAGCGGACCGTCGGCGGTCTGCAGCGGGCGCTCGACATCGGCGTGGTCGACGAGGTCATTGATCCGGCCCAGACCCGGGTGATGATCGCCCGCGCCATCGCCGAGGCCCCGCAGGCCCGCGGCGGGCATCGCAACATCCCGCTTTAAGCGGGCGCCGGTCTAGGCTGACCGCGTGAGGTTGCTGGGGGTCAGCAAGCGGTACCGGGTACGCGGGGACTGGGTGCTGCGTGACATCGACGCGGAGCTGGCACCCAGACAGCTGATCCGGCTGACCGGGCCGAACGGGTGCGGCAAGTCCACGCTGCTGCGGCTGGTGTGCGGGGCGTCGGCCCCCAGCCGCGGCCGGATCACCGCCCGCCCGCCGCTCGGCCAGGCCGGTTACGTGCCGGAACGGTTCCCGCCCGAGTTGCCGTTCACCGCCCAGGAGTACCTGACCCACCTGGGCCGGGTGCGCGGGCTGCGCGGCGCCCGGCTCGACGGGGCCGTGATCGCCTCGATCGAGCGGCTCAGCCTCGGCCAGTACGCGAGCCGGCCGCTGCGGGAGCTGTCCAAGGGCAACTGCCAGAAGGTGGCGGTCGCCCAGGCGCTGCTCGGCGAGCCTGAGCTGCTCGGCCTGGACGAGGCCTGGACCGGGCTCGACGCCGAGACCCGGGCGGTGCTCGACCAGATGGTCGAGCAGCGGGTGGCGGCGGGGGCGACGGTGCTGTTCGTCGACCACGATCCGGCCCGGCTGGCGGGGCGGGCGAGCACTCAGTGGGCCTTGAGCGACGGGCAGCTGATTGAGTCTCTCGCGACCAATGAGATCCGTGCTTCTCATCAGGCTGACGTGACGACCCCAACCGGTCCGCTGCAATCGATCGTTATTGAGTTTTCTGGGCTCAGGAGTGAGCTGGGGGCGCTGCGGGGACTGAGGGGTGTCGTGTCGGCTGAGGTGGCTGACGGGGTAGGGCGCGTCATCGTGTCGGCCGGACGGTCGGATGACGTGTTGCGGTGGCTGCTTAGTGTGGGCGGGGCGCACATTGATCGGGTGGGCCAGCGGTGATGGCGTTGCTGCGGTACCAGGTGGCGCTGCTGGGGCGGTCGCACCGCTGGCTGCCACCGGTGCTGCTGTACGCGGCGGCGGTGGTGTCGGGGTCGTTCGAGGGGATGCCGCTGGCGGACGGGCTGGGCTGGAGCAGCGCGGCGCTGGTGCCGGTGGTCGGGTGGTTCACCCGGTCGGCGCTGACCGCGGAGCCGGCCCCGGCCCGGGCGTGCCTGGCCACGATGGCCGGGCCCCGGCGGGCGCAGCTGGCCACGCTGACGGCGGCGCTGGCGGGCGGGGTGCTGCTGGGGGTACTGGGGGCGGGGTTCGAGCTGGCCATCACCAGGTGGCCGACCGCCGGGGCGGGGCAGCCGACGGCGGGCGGGCTGGCGTTCGCGGGGGTCGCGGCCGGGCTGACCTGCCTGCTCATCGGGTCGGCGATCGGGGCGCTGTGCAACCCGCCGCTGATCCGCCACCGCGGCTACGCGGTGATGTCGACCGCGGCCGTGGCCATCGCCGCCGTCGCCGCGTCCGGCTCCCCTGCCAACGCCGCCATCCGCGCCACCTCGGCCACACAAGGGCACCCGCTGCCGTGGGTGCCAGTGCTCATCGCGGTGGTGCTGGCCGCGGTGGCCTGGACCGCCTCGGTGCTGACGGCCCCGCATCGGGCCACCTGACCGCCCGTCCGCCCGCAGCCCGGGCGTCCGCTCGGTGACGGCCTCGGGCGGTTGGTCCCGCTGCCTCAGCCGCCGTCCGGACCGCTCGCCATCGTCCCGCCCATGATCATTTTTAAAATGTGGTGACGAGCCGGGGTTGGGCGTGGCGCGGGCGAGCTGGGTGGGTGGCCGGGACGGACGGGCGACGGTCAGTCGGGGTCGGTGCTGGTGCCGGGGGTCGGGTTGCCGTCGTCGGGGGCGGTGGGGCCGATCGCGGTGTCGTCGGAGCCGGCGCTGAGGGGGGAGCCGGACTCGGCGGACGAGGCTGAGTCGGTGGGCCCGGCGGCGGGGCGGCTTTCGGCCAGGAGCTCCTCGAGGCGGGGGCCGGACAGGCGGCGGAACGTGCGGTGCGAGCGGGTCCGGTCGAGGATGGCGACCTCGAGCTGGCTGGCGGCCAGGTCGGGGCCCTCGCCGCCGTTGGTGCTGGCGGGGGCGCTGAGGGCGGTCAGGGCGGCCGACAGCGCTTCGGTCAGCGACAGCTCGGGCGAGTAGCTCTCCTTGAGGGCGGTGGAGACCTGGTCGGCCTGGCCGCCGATGGCGGCGAAGCCGTGCTCGTCGGCCACCGAGCCGTCAAAGGTGATGCGGTAGATCTGGTCGGCGTCCATGTTCTCGCCGACCTCGGCCACGATGATCTCGACCTCGAACGGCTTGCTGCTCTCGGTGAAGATCGTGCCCAGCTGCTGGGCGTACCAGTTGGCGATGCCGCGGGCGGTGACGTCGCGGCGGTCGAACTGGTAGCCGGTCACGTCGGCGTAGGTGACGCCGGCCTTGCGCAGGTTCTCGTACTCGTTGTAGCGGCCGACCGCGGCGAACGCGATCCGGTCGTAGATCTCGCTGATCTTGTGCAGCGCCCGCGACGGGTTCGGGGCGACGAACAAGATGCCGCCCGCGTACTGGATGACCACTCCGCTGCGACCGCGCGCGATTCCCTTGCGCGCGTAGTCGGCCTTGTCTTTCATCACCTGTTCAGGCGACACGTAGAACGGCATGGACACCGCAGGCGCTTCCTTTACTCCGAGATGGGCGGGCGGGAGGTGGGGTTACTCGATCGGTGCTTTCGGGCCGTCCGGGGACTGCAGGCGCTCCTCGACCACCGACCGGGCGACCTCGGTGGCCTCAGCGTCGGACAGGCGGCTGAAGCCGTCGCCGGTGACCACGGCCACGATCGGGAAGATCTGCCGGGTCAGGTCGGGGCCGCCGGTGGCCGAGTCGTCGTCGGCCGCGTCGTACAGCGCCTGCACGCAGACCCGCACGACGTCCTGGGCGGACTGGCCGTCACGGTAGAGCTTCTTGAGCGCGCCGCGGGCGAAGACCGAACCGGAGCCGATCGAGTGGAAGCGGAACTCCTCGTACGGGCCGCCCGCCACGTCGTAGCTGTAGATCCGGCCCTGGCCGGTGTCCTCGTCGTAGCCGGCGAACAGCGGCACCGCGACCAGGCCCTGCATGGCGGCGGCGATGTTGCCGCGGATCATGGTGGCCAGCCGGTTGGCCTTGCCCTCGAGGGACAGCGCGCGGCCTTCCATCTTCTCGTAGTGCTCGAGCTCGACCTGGAACAGGCGGACGAACTCGAGGCCCACGCTGGCCGTGCCGGCGATCGCGATGGCGGAGAACTCGTCGCTGCGGAAGACCTTCTCCACGTCCCGCTTGACGATCATGTTGCCCGCGGTCGCCCGGCGGTCGCCGGCCATCACCACGCCGCCGTCGAAGGTGGCGGTGACGATCGTGGTCGCGTGGGGCAGATCGGTCAGCTCGCCGCCGGCCGCTGGGGACCGGTGCGCCGCCGAGCCCGGCAGCAGGTCCGGGGCGTAGCCGGCCAGGAAGTCGGAGAACGACGAGATCCTGGGGGCGAGGAACGCGCCAGGACGCCTGAACCCATCGAAGTCGGAGGCCACGCGGATCCTTCCGTATGTCAACGAAACCCTGAACAGACCCTACTGTGTCGACCCTACTGGGATGCCAGAGCCAAACACGAAGGCTGACGCGCTGCGCGCGTCAGCCTTCGGCGAACCCGTGGAGAGTCTGATTTGTCGGGCTGCCTACTGGCCACCCTTTTGGACGTAGGAACGCACGAACTCTTCGGCGTTCTCCTCGAGAACCTCGTCGATCTCGTCCAGGATCGCGTCGACGTCGTCGCTGAGCTTCTCGTGCCGCTCCTGGACCTCCTCGGTCGACCGGGCTTCGGTCTCCTCGGCTTCCTCGGTCCGGCGGCTGGTATGGCGCTGGCCGCCCGTGTCCTTCGTTGCCATCCTGGTACCTCCGTCGATCGGGGGTCTTCCCTGCCCCAAAGCTATCTTCGCCCGCGAGCGCTCAGTTCAATCGTGCTTCGCCCTACTCCGGTTGCCCGGAGCCGGTGCCGGTCAGCGCGGCGACGAGGTCGGCGGCGGTCCGGGCCCGCCGCAGCAGGTCGCCGACGTGCTTCTTGGTGCCCCGGAGCGGCTCCAGCGTCGGTACCCGCTGCAGCGACTCCCGGCCGGGAATGTCGAAAATTACCGAGTCCCAGGAGGCGGCGGCCACCGACTCGGCGTACTGGCGCAGGCAGCGGCCCCGGAAGTAGGCCCGGGTGTCCTCGGGCGGCTCCTCGATGGCCCGGCGGATCTGGTCCTCGGTGACCAGCTTGACCATCCGGTCCTTGGCCGCCAGCCGGTTGTACAGGCCGCGGGACTGCCGCACGTCGGAGTACTGCAGGTCGACGAGCTGGAGGCGAGGGGCGTCCCAGGCCAGCCCGTCCCGGTTCCGGTAGCCCTCCAGCAGTTCCAGCTTGGCCACCCAGTCCAGTTCGCGGGACAGCTGCATGGGGTCGTCGGACAGCCGGTTGAGCACCGACTCCCAGCGGTTGAGCACGTCGGTGGTCATCGCGTCGACGTCGGAACCGAACTTGTCCTCGGTGTACTTGCGGGCGAGCTCCAGGTACTCCCGCTGCAGCTGGATCGCGGTCATCTTGCGGCCACTCCGCAGCGTGACCACCTTTTTCAATGATGGATCGTGGGAGATGGCACGCAGATCGGCGACCGGCGACTCCAGCGACAGGTCGCCGTCCAGCGCCCGGTCCAGGAACTTGTCCTCGATCATCGACAGCACCAGGCAGGTGGTCCCCACCTTGAGGTAGGTGGCGACCTCGCTCATGTTGGCGTCGCCGATGATCACGTGCAGCCGCCGGTACTTCTCCGGGTCGGCGTGCGGCTCGTCCCGGGTGTTGATGATCGGCCGCTTGAGGGTCGTCTCCAGGCCCACCTCGACCTCGAAGAAGTCGGCCCGCTGGCTGAGCTGGAAGCCGCTGCCGCGGCCGTCGGCCCCGATGCCGACCCGGCCCGCCCCGCAGACCACCTGGCGGGTCACGAAGAACGGGGTCAGGTGGCGGACGATGTCGGCGAACGGGGTGGCCCGCCGCATCAGGTAGTTCTCGTGGGTGCCGTAGGAGGCGCCCTTGTTGTCGGTGTTGTTCTTGTAGAGCTGGATCGGGGCGGCGCCGGGGATGGTGGCGGCTCGCTCGGCCGCCTCGGCCATGATCCGCTCCCCCGCCTTGTCCCAGATCACCACCGACAGCGGGTTCGTGCACTCGGGTGTGGAGTACTCCGGGTGCGCGTGGTCGACGTAGAGCCGGGCCCCGTTGGTCAAGATGACGTTGGCCAGGCCCAGGTCCTCGTCGGTGAGCTGGGTCGAGTCGGCGTTCTCGCGGGCCAGATCGAACCCGCGGGCGTCGCGCAGCGGATTCTCTTCCTCAAAGTCCCACCGGGCCCGGCGCGCCCGTGCCGCTGTCGCCGCCTGGTAGGCATTGACGATCTGGGACGAGGTCACCATCGCGTTGGCCCCTGGCTGGCCGGGCACCGAGATCCCGTACTCGGTCTCGGTGCCCATCACCCGCAGCACGCTCATATTTGCCAGCCTATGCCCGCCGGACGACAGCTACGCCGCAGATGCACGACGGGCAGGCCCTCGGGCGACTGGTCACAGGTACTGGCCGGTGTTGGCCACGGTGTCGATCGACCGGCCGGCCTCCGAGCCCTGCTTGCCCGACACCAGCGTGCGGATGTAGACGATGCGCTCGCCCTTCTTGCCGGAGATGCGGGCCCAGTCGTCGGGGTTGGTGGTGTTCGGCAGGTCCTCGTTCTCGCTGAACTCGTCCACACAGGCCGACAGCAGGTGAGCCACCCGCAGGCCCTTCTGGCCGGTGTCGAGGAACTGCTTGATGGCCATCTTCTTGGCCCGGTCGACGATGTTCTGGATCATCGCGCCCGAGTTGAAGTCCTTGAAGTACAGGACTTCCTTGTCGCCGTTGGCGTAGGTCACCTCGAGGAAGCGGTTCTCCTCGGACTCGGTGTACATCCGCTCGACGGTCCGCTGGATCATCGCCTCGACCGTGGCCTCGGCCGAGCCGCCGTGCTCGGCCATGTCGTCGGCGTGCAGCGGCAGGCCGGACAGGATGTACTTGGAGAAGATGTCCTTGGCCGCCTCGGCGTCGGGGCGCTCGATCTTGATCTTCACGTCCAGGCGGCCGGGCCGCAGGATCGCGGGGTCGATCATGTCCTCGCGGTTGGACGCGCCGATCACGATCACGTTCTCCAGGCCCTCAACACCGTCGATCTCCGACAGCAGCTGGGGGACGATCGTGTTCTCGACGTCGGAGGAGACACCGGACCCGCGGGTGCGGAAGATCGAGTCCATCTCGTCGAAGAACACGATCACCGGCATGCCCTCACTGGCCTTCTCCCGGGCCCGCTGGAACACCAGGCGAATGTGCCGCTCGGTCTCACCGACGTACTTGTTCAGCAGCTCCGGGCCCTTGATGTTGAGGAAGAAGCTACGCCCGGCCGAGTCCTTGCCGCCGTCGGCCGCGGTCTTCTCCATCACCTGCTTGGCCAGCGAGTTCGCCACCGCCTTGGCGATGAGCGTCTTACCGCAGCCGGGCGGGCCGTACAGCAGCACACCCTTGGGCGGCCGCAGCTGGTGCTCGCGGAACAGGTCCGCGTGCAGGTACGGCAGCTCGACCGCGTCCCGGATCTGCTCGATCTGGCCGGACAGGCCGCCGATGTCGGAGTAGACGATGTCGGGGACTTCTTCGAGGATGAGCTCCTCGACCTCGGCCTTGGGGATCCGCTCGAACACGTATCCGGACCGGGGCTCGAGCAGCAGCGAGTCGCCGGGCCGCAGCGGGTGGTCGCGCAGCGGATCGGCCAGCCGCACCACCCGTTCCTCGTCGGAGTGGGAGATGACCAGGGCGCGCTCGTTGTCCTCGAGCAGCTCCTTGAGCATCACGATCTCACCGGCGGTCTCGTACCCCTCGGCGACCACCACGTTGAGCGCCTCGTTGAGCACGACTTCCTGGCCGGGCCTGAGCTCGTCGAGCTCGACCGCGGGGCTGACGTGCACCCGCATCTTCCGGCCGCCGGTGAACACGTCGGCCGTGTTGTCGCCGGTGGCGCTCAGGAAGATGCCGAAGCCGGACGGCGGCTGCGCCAACCGGTCGACCTCTTCCTTGAGGGCGACGATCTGATCCCGGGCCTCACGCAGCGTGCCCGTGAGCCGCTCGTTCTGGGCGGTCACGGCGGCCAGGCTGGCCTCGGTCTCGCGCAGCCTCTCCTCGAGAAGCCGCGCCTGGCGCGGGGAATCCGCGAGCCTGCGACGCAATGCGGCGATCTCCTCGTCCAGGAAGGAGATCTGCGCGGTAAGGCCCTTGACCTCATCGTCGTGCCGTGAGGCGCGCGAGCTGTCGTCCCTGTTACTCACGGCCCTCACCTCCTTCCGCTGGCTGAACTACCTAAGACCCTACCTACCTGAGAGCCATTCGTAACCTGATGGCCCGCGTTACGCCAAGCACATTTGCTAGTGGATTAATGCCCGCCTCCCGCAAGCTGAAGCAACCAAGGCGGCTCATCGTTACGGTTTAGACACATTTCGTTAGTGTTAACTTGTGTCCCCGTCCTCGGGGTGGGCCCCCTTGGCCGGGCGCCGGCGGCGGGGCGGCGGGATCACGCCGTCGGCCAGCCGCCGGGCCGTGACCAGGAACCCGGTGTGCCCGATCATCCGCTGTTCGGGCCGCACCGCGAGCCCGTCCACGTGCCACCCGCGGACCATGGTTTCCCAGGCCGCGGGCTCGTCGTAGCGTCCGGCGGCCCGCAGCGCCTCCACCACCCGGGACAGCTGGGTGGTGGTCGCGACGTAGCAGCAGATGACCCCGCCGGCCACCAGGGCCCGGGTGGCGGCGTCGAGGCTGTCCCAGGGCGCCAGCATGTCGAGAACGACCCGGTCAGCCCGGCCGGCATCGGCCCCCGAGCCGGAAGAATTAACCTGGGTGAAATTTTCCGCTGAGGGCGTAGGGCCAGCGGCGGGGGCCGGGCCGCTGGGGCTGGTGGGGTCAGCGGGGGCGCTGGGGTCTTCGGGGATACTGAGTTGGTCGTCGGCGGGCGGCTCGTCCTTGCCGCCGAAGTCGCCGTTGACCAGCTTCCAGTTGGCCGGCGGGCCGCCGTAGAACGTCTCGACGTTGCGCTGGGCGATGGCGGCGAAGTCGGGCCGCCGCTCGTAGGAGGTCACGGTGCCGGACTCCCCCACCGCGCGCAGCAGCCAGCAGGTCAGCGCGCCCGATCCGGCGCCGGCCTCGATGACCCGGGCGCCGGGAAAGATGTCGGCCATGGCCACGATCTGGGCCGCGTCCTTGGGATAGACGACGGCGGCGCCGCGCTTCATGGCCAGCGTGTAGTCGGCCAGCAGCGGCCGCAAGGCCACGTAGGGCGTGCCACCGGACGAGGTCACCACGCTGCCGTCGGCCAGGCCGATCAGCTCGTCGTGGCTGATCGAGCCGCGGTGGGTGAAGAACGACTTGCCGGGGACCAGCACCAGCTGGTGGTGACGGCCCTTGGGGTCGGTCAGCTGCACCTGGTCCCCCGCCTCGAAGGGGCCCCGGGGGGTGGAAATCATGCCGGAAGGCTACCGGTCAGACGCCAGCGAACGCGCCGTCCAGGTCGCTGGCGGTCAGCACCCCGTAGACCTGCCCGGACGGCTCGACCACCAGGTACTCGGTGGCGGGGGCCTTGCGCACCGCGTCCAGCAGCGCCATGCCGGACAGGTCGGCGGGCAGCACCAGGCTGGGATCGAGCTTGCGGGCCAGCGTGCCCGCCTCGATCCAGGGCCGCCGCTGGGGCGGGGTGGCGGTCACCGCTGACTCGCTGACGATGGCGATCGGGGCGTTGTCGTGGTCGACCACCACCAGCGCCCGGGCGTTGGCCTCGTCGGCCCGGCGGACCGCCTCCGACAGCGGCAGGTCGGCCGGGATGGGGATGGCCTTGCGGGCCAGCCGCCGGGCCTGGATGCCGGGCAGCCGTTCCCGGACCCGGGTCGCCTTGATCGCCTGGCCGGCCCCCATCCACATGATCGCGGCGATCGCCACCAGCCAGAGCACGCTGATCAGGTCGAAGTTCTCGCCGTGGGTGACGGTCCAGCCGACCGGCACCGCGACCAGCGCCACCGCGATCACCCGGCCCGCCCAGGCGGCGGTCAGGGTGGCCAGACCGGGGCGCCGGGTCAGCTTCCACACCACCGCCCGCAGCATCCGGCCGCCGTCCAGCGGCAGCCCGGGCAGCAGGTTGAAGACCCCGACGACGACGTTGGCCCAGCACGCCTGGCGGATGATGATCCAGACGACGGTGCCCGGCGTGGCCACGTGCTCGAGGCCGAAGGCGATCGCGGCCAGCACGAACGACAGGAACGGCCCGGCCGCCGACACGGTGAACTCGCGGCCCGGGGTCTGCGGCTCCAGCTCGATCTCGGAGACCCCGCCCAGCGGGTACAGCAGGATCCGGCGGACCGGCAGCCCGTAGCCGCGGGCCACCAGCGAGTGGCTCAGCTCGTGGATCAGCACCGAGATGTACAGCAGGACCACGAACACCGCGGCTACCAGGTACCGGGTGCCGCCACTGAGCGTGCCGGCCAGGTCGTTGGCGTACGTCACGATGAACACGCCCGCGATCACGAACCAGTAGGGCGAGACCTGGACCGGGATGCCGAACGGGCGCCCGACGATGATCCCGGCGGCGGAGATCCGCGCAGGCCGCTGCTCGCGGTCGCCGGGCTGATCACCGGGGGTCATGCCTGCCACATGACCGATGCTACGTGCCCGCGCGACCCGGTGGGGCCGTTGCTCGGCCGGTAGCGGAACTGGCCGCCACCCCGGCGAAATCGGCCATACTGTCGGCGGTCTCCCCTAGGGTCGAAGCATGGAAGAACTCGCCACCGCCCCGGTTCCGGCGGCGGAGGACCGGCCCCGCGGGCCGGCCTTGTCCCCGTCGCGGGCGGGCGACTTCATGACCTGCCCGCTGCTGTACCGGTTCCGGGTCATCGACAAGCTGCCGGAGCCGCCGAGCCCGGCCGCGGCCCGCGGCACGCTGGTGCACGCGGTGCTGGAGCGGCTGTTCGACCACCCCCGGGCCGAGCGGACCCCGGACGCCGCGCACGCGCTAGTCCAGCCCGAGTGGGAGAAGCTGGCCGCGGCCGAGCCCGAGCTGACCACGCTGTTCGCCGGTCCCGACGAGCTCCAGACCTGGCTCAAGGAGGCGGCCGCGGCGGTCGACAGCTACTTCCAGCTGGAGGACCCGCGCCGCCTGGAGCCCGCCGACCGCGAGCTGTACGTGGAGGCGGCGCTGGAGTCGGGGCTGCGGCTGCGCGGCTACATCGACCGGCTGGACATCGCCCCGGCCGGCGAGATCCGGGTGGTGGACTACAAGACCGGTAAGGCGCCGCCGCCCGACTTCGAGGCGCGGGCGCTGTTCCAGATGAAGTTCTACGCGCTGGTGCTGTGGCGGGCACGGGGGACCATTCCGCGGCTGCTGCAGCTGATGTACCTGGGTGACGGCCAGGTGGTCAGGTACGCGCCCGACGAGGCCGACCTGCGGGCCACCGAGCGCAAGGTGCTGGCGCTGTGGGCCGCCATCGAGCGGGCCCGTGAGGCCGGCGACTGGCGGCCACGGCCGGGGCGGCTGTGCGACTGGTGCGCGCACAAGGCGCTGTGCCCCGAGTTCGGCGGCACCCCGCCGCCGCTGCCGGCCCCCGCGGAGCTGGACGCGGCCATCGCCGCCACCGAGGATGCCGTCACCGGGGAGAACGCTTAGGCTCAGGGCATGTCGTCCCCGACCCCGAAGCCGATGACTCAGCCGGCCCCGGGCGGCCAGCCCGAGGTAACGGGCGAGCGCGAGATGTTCCGGCTGAACGCGCCGGTGGTGATCTTCTATATCTGGCTGGCGTTCGCGGCGATCAACGTGGTCGACCTGGCCGTGCAGGCCAAGCCCCGGTTCGCGTTGGTGGTGGGCCTGGTCATCCTCACCATCACCGGCGTCGCCTACGCCTGCGGGCTGCGGCCGCGGGTCATCGCCGACACCAGCGGGCTGACCGTCATCAACCCGGTCCGGCAGTTCCGCCTGCCGTGGTCGGTGATCCGCGCGGTCGACGTCCGCGACTGGGTGCGGTTCAGCTGCCGGGCGGACGGTGACGCCGGTCACGACCGGATCGTGGAGAGCTGGGCGCTGTTCGCGACCGCCCGGGTCAAGCGCAACTACACCCAGCGCGCCCAGGACTACGCGGCCAAGACCCCGGCCACCAACCGGATGCCGGACGAGGCCCGGCGGCTGATGTCCCAGCCGGCGGTGGTCATCATCGCCCACCGCATCGAGCAGCGCCTGGCGGCCGAGCAGGCCGCCCGGGCCAAGGCGGCCAAGGCGGCGGCCAGGACAGGCACGGCCGCCCCGGCGGCTGACGCCGGAGCGGCCGTGACCACCCGCTGGGCCTGGCTGCCGATCGCGCTGATGGTCGCGCCCGCGATCGCGCTGGCGGTCGTGCTCGCCCTCTAGTGTCGTGAGTCATTAATTCACATGTAGTGTTCTAGGCTTTGCTGCATGCCGAGTCCTGTTGCGCCTGCTGTGGTGCTGACTGATGACGAGCGGGTGCAGCTGGAGGCGTGGGCGCGGCGGCCCACGAGCGCACAGGCGCTGG
>JAFAYQ010000032.1 GCA_019240215.1 Actinomycetota bacterium
GAGGTGCGCGGGGTGGCCGGGCCGGGGGCGGTGATGGTGGGGGCGGGGTGAGCGGGACGGGGGCCGGAGCGGGGAGCGGAGTACGGGCGGGGGCTAGCCGGTCACGGGCGTGAAGAGTCGGACAGGGCGGCGGCGAGGTGCTGGTAGGCGCGGTAGCCGGCCTCGTAGGTGGGCTGGCGGGCCGGGTCGGGGTGGGCGCAGGGGACGACCTGGGACATCGCGGCGGCCGCGGACCGGAGGGTGGCGTGGGCGCCTGCTCCGGTGGCGGCGCAGATGGCGGCGCCGAGGGCGGCGGGCAGGGGCTGGGTGAGGCGGAGCAGGGGGCGGCCGATGACGTCGGCGTGGATCTGGCACCAGAGCTTGCTCTGGCTGCCGCCGCCGGTCAGGACCAGTTCGTCCAGCGGGGTGCCCGCTTCGGCCAGGGCGTCGGTGATCTGACGGCCGCCGTAGGCGACCGATTCGAGTGTCGCCCGGTACAGGTGCGCGCGGCCGTGGCCGAGGGCGAGGCCGGTGAACGCGCCGCGGCGGGCGGGATCGCGGTGCGGGGTGCGGCTGCCCTGCCAGGTGTCGAGGGCGGCCACCCCGTCGCTGCCGGGTGGGAGCGCGGCTGCCTCGGCGTCGAGGGCCGCCGCGTCCTGGCCGCCGCCGAGTTCGGTGACGAACCAGCGGACCAGCGAGGCCGCGCTGGTCTGGCCGCCCTGCATCAGCCAGGTACCGGGCCCCAGCGCGTCCCGGATCGGGCCCAGCAACCGCGGGTCGCTGACCGGGTCGGCGGTGAGCGCCATGTACGACGACGAGCTGCCAAGCGACATCGCCACCCGCCCGGGCCGGAACCCGTCGCAGGCCAGCGCGGCCGCGAAGCTGTCCATGAGGCCCTGGCAGACCGGCAGCCCGGACGGCAGACCGGTCGCGGCGGCCACGTCCGGGCGCAGCGTCCCGGCCGGGGCCCCCGGCGCCAGCACGGTGGCCGGCCAGCGGGCGGGCAGGTCGGCCAGGCCGAGCTGGCCCAGCAGGTCCTCGGGCCAGGCGCCGGCGTGCGGGTCGTAGCCCCATTCGGCGCTGGCGGTCGCGCTGGCCAGCGCCCAGTGCCCGGTCAGCCGGTACAGGATCCAGTCGTGCAGTTCGACCAGCCAGCGGGCCCGGCGGTACCGATCGGGCTGGTGCCGCCGCAGCCACAGCGCCTTGGGCAGCATCCACTCGGGCGACACGTGGCCGCCGGTGAACCACAGGCTGGGGTGGCCGGTGGCGGTAATCTCGGCCGCCTCGGCGGCGGCCCGGGTGTCCATCCACAGCAGGGCCGGGCCGGTCGGCTCACCGGCGGGGTCGACGGTGACGACGGTGACCGCGGTGCCGGACAAGCTGCAGGCCAGCGGGGTGACCCCGGCCGCCCCGGGCGCCTGCAGGCAGGCCCGCAGGGCCGTCGTGACCGCCCGCCAGACCGCGGCCGGGTCCTGCTCGGCCCAGCCCGGGGCCGGGAACGTGGTCCGGTAGCCCGCCTGGCCGTCGGCCAGCAGCCGCCCGTCCAGCCCGAACAGGCCGGCCCGGGCGCTCTCGGTGCCGACGTCGAGGCCGAGCACGGCCGGCCCGGCCCCGGCCGGTCCGCTCACCGGCCGCTGATCTCCCGCAGCGTGCTGACCAGGGTGTCGCACTCGGCGTCGCCGATCTGCCGGTGGGTCACGAACCGGACCGTCCACGGCGGCCGGGCCGAGGCCGACATGCCCCGCGCCTTGAGCTCGGCGACCAGTTCGGCGGCGCCGATCCCCCAGCCCGAGGTGTCGATCATCACGAAGTTGGTCTCGACCGCGTCCGGGTTGACGGTCAGCCCGGGCAGCGCCGCCAGCCGGGTGGCCAGCCGCCGGGCCTGCTCGTGATCCTCGCGCAGGCGGCCGATGCCGGTCCGCAGCGCGACCAGGCCGGCGGCGGCGATGACGCCGGCCTGGCGCATCCCGCCGCCCAGCATCTTGCGGGCCCGGCGGGCGCGCTGGACGAAGTCGGCCGAGCCGGCCAGCACCGCCCCGACCGGGGCGGACAGGCCCTTGCTGAGGGCGAAGCAGACCGAGTCGGCGTCGGCCGCCAGGTCGGCCGGGGGGACGTCGAGGGCGACGGCGGCGTTGAAGATCCGCGCCCCGTCCACGTGCAGGGCCAGCCCGCGGGTGTCGCAGAGCTCGCGCAGCTCCTTCATGACCGCGACCGGGGTGATCGTGCCGCCCGCCCGGTTGTGGGTGTTCTCCACGCACAGCAGCGCGGTCTGCGGGTAGTGCTGGTCGGGTCGGCGCAGCCGCCGCTCGACCTCCTCGGCCCGCAGCACCCCGCGGTCGCCCGGGACCCCGAGCGGTACGCAGCCGGCCACCCCGCTGATGCCGCCGGCCTCGTAGTACAGCAGGTGCGCCTCGGCCTCCAGCACCACCTCGTTGGACGGGCGGGTCCAGGACAGCACGGCGGCCAGGTTGGCCATCGTGCCGCTGGGCATCAGGACCGCGGCCTCCTTGCCCATCAGGCCCGCGGCGACCGCCTCGAGCTCGTTGACGGTCGGGTCAAGACCGTAGACGTCATCGCCCAGCGGCGCCGAGGCGATCGCATCGAGCATCTCCTGGGTCGGCAGCGTGGACGTGTCATAAAAGCTGATCACCGCGGTTGTCCCGCTCCTTCGTTGTCGTCGGCCTCGAACCGGGCCACGGCCCGGACCGGGCTGCCGTCGCCGCCGGTGATGGGCAGCGGCAGCACGGTCAGTTCGCACCGGCCGGGCAAGGCGGCCAGGCCGGTCAGGTTCTCCACGATCAGGCAGCCGGCGCCGAGCAGGGCCACGTGCACCCCGCCGTCCAGGTCGACCGACGGCAGATCGACCCCGAGCAGTTCGGTGCCCGCAGCCAGCAGGGCCTCGGCCGCGTCCGGGGCCAGGTAGGGCGCCTGGCCGAAGTACTCGGCCTGGGCCAGGCCACGGCCGCCCCAGCCGGTGTCGAGCAGCACCCGGCGGCCGGTCACCGGGCCGAGCCGGGCGGCGGTGATGACCTCGCCTGGCTCGATCCCGCTGAGGTGGATGACCTCGGCCGTCCCGATCAGCACCTCCAGGTCGGCCTGGTCCACGTCCGGGGCGCCCGCCACGAAGTGCGAGGGGGCGTCCAGGTGGGTGCCGAGGTGGGAGTCCAGCACCAGCCGCCGGGCCGTCCAGCCGTCCCGTTCGAGGGTGGCGTAGAGGGTGATCTCGGGCGGGAAGTGATCGGGATTGGACAGCATCCCCGGCTCGATCGGCAGGGTGAGGTCAGCGAGGCGTGACGCCATCGAGATGGCCTCCTAGGCGTTCCCGGCCGCGCCCGGGGCGGCCGCGTCGGGCGCGATGGACCCGGCGGGCGCGTCCGGATCGAAGACCTGGCTCCGCCGCCGGAACAGGTCCGGCTTGCGGCGCTTGAGGAACAACGTCCACGCTACGCCCAGCACCAGCCAGGCGATCACCGCGATCTGCACGCTGCGGCCGTAGGTCCAGCCCGCGTCCCACAGCGAGGCGAAGTACGACTTGTACAGGATGTAGAGCACGACCGCGATGCCGACGACCGGGACCACCCCGTTGAGCAGGATGTTGAACTTTTCCCGGCGGTAGCGCAGGAAGAAGATGATGTTGGCCGCGTTTACGCAGAAATAGGTCAGCAGGCCCAGGAACGAGGACATCGTGCCGGTCCAGCCGTACTGGTTGGCCAGGCCCAGCGTCTTGCCCAGGATCAGGGTGACGATGGTGGTGGCGATGATGCCGACCGTCATCGCGTTCCAGGGCAGGCCGTAGCGCCGGTTCAGGCGGCCGAGGACCGGCGGGATCGACCCCTCGCGGCCCATCGCGTAGAGGACCCGGCTGGTGCCGACCGTCTGCGCGATGTAGATGCCGGTGATCGAGGTCATCGCGGAAATGATGATGATGATGTCGCCGGAGCTCCAGTACTGCTTGGCGATCGGCACGATCGGGGTGAAGCCCTGGCTGAGCAGGTTGTTGATCTCCTTGACCGGGGCCGCCTCGCTGAACGCCCAGGACACCACGATCCAGTAGATGCCGACGCTGATCACGGCGGCGATCGTGGCCAGCGGGATGAACTTCTTCGGGGTGCGGGTCTCCTCGGCCAGCGTCGGGATCGCGTCGTAGCCGACGTTGGACTGGATGCCGAAGATCAGCGCGCCGAAGATCGCGGTGCCGCCGCCGACCGCGGTGGCCGGGTTGAACGGGGCGGCCGAGATGTGGCCGGCGTAGCCGCCCTTGGCGAACACGGTGAGGGCCAGCGCCAGCAGCACCGCCGACTCGAAGACCATGAAGATGATGGTGGCTTTGACGGTGATCGTGATGCCGGTGTAGTTCACCGCGATCACGACCAGGGTGGTGAGGATGACGCCGGCCGCCCAGGTGCCGTAGCCGGTGCTGACGCCGAAGAAGTTCAGGAACTCGTTCCAGAACAGCGCGAAGATCCCGGGCAGCACGATCATCGCCAGCAGGTAGAAGCCGGCCAGGATCCAGCCCACGAACAGCCCGGCGCTGGGCCGGGTGGCGTTCCAGATCCAGGTGTAGACGCTGCCGGCCGACGGCATCTCCCGGGCCACCATGGCGAACGACAGCGCGGTGGGCAGCGAGGCGATCAGCGCGATGAGGAAGATGAACGGCTCGACCGCGCCCGCCTTCTGCACCATCGGACCGAAGTTGAAGTAGATGCCGCCGGCCGGCGACATGATGATGGCGCCGATCGCGGCGGCCGCGATCCAGCCCATCGAGTTGGCGCGCAGCCGCGGCCCGCTGCCGGCGGCCACCGCAGGATCGGTGCCGGGTTGTCCTTCCACTGTGCTCATCGGTGCTCCCGGGGGGTTAACGGGGGTTAATGGGTCGGGACGGAGCCGTCGGCGGTGGCGGCGACGGGGAGTTCCCCGTTGATGGCAAGCTGGCCGCCGTCGCAGACCAGCACGCTTCCGGTGCAGTAGCTGGCCTCGGCGGAAGCCAGGAACGCGATGCAGGCGGCGATCTCCTCGGGCTGGCCGACCCGGCCGACCGGGATGCTGCCGAAGTGGTCGGCGCTCTGCTCGTCGAGGATGTGCGCGATCAGCGGGGTCCTGATCACGCCGGGGGCGACCGCGTTGACCCGGATGCCGTGCGGGGCCAGGTCGATGGCCATCGACTTGGTCAGCATGACCAGGCCGCCCTTGGTGGTGTTGTAGTGCGCCAGCCGCGGCTCGGCGACCAGCCCGTTGGTGGAGGCGGTGTTGACGATCGCGCCGTCGCCGTGGGCGGCCAGCTGGTCGGCCAGCGCCTGCGAGCACAGGAACGGGCCGGTCAGGTTGACGCCGATGAGCCGCTGCCAGTTCTCGTACTCGATGTCGGCGAACTCGCGCTCGTTCCACACCCCGGCGTTGTTGACCAGGATGCCGGCTCCGCCCAGGGCGGCGGTCCGCTCGGCCAGCGCCCGCACCTGGGCCGGGTCGGCGACGTCGCAGACGACCGGGGTGACCTCGCCCTGGGCGGCGAACTCGGCGGCGGTTTCCTCGAGTTCGCCGGGCCGGTCGGACACCGCGACGACCTGGGCCCCGCCGGCCAGGAAATTCGCCACCGTCGCCTTGCCGATGCCGGAGCTGGCCCCGGTCACCACCGCCGTCTTGCCTGCGAACCGTGTCACTGCGTGAATCCCATCGTGGTGTAGAGAGCGAAACTGGGCACCGCTTCCAGCCGGCCGTACTGGCAGATCACCGGGATGTCACTGCGGACCCGGAGCGCGTATTGCTCACGGACCGGCACCGCCGCCCGGCCGGCGTCGGCCGGGTCGTCGAACCAGGGCACCCGCAGGCCCCGGACCCGCTCGGCCGGCACCACCAGGCGGACGCCGAGCACCGGCGGCCGGTCGGTCCAGTACAGGTCGAGGTCGACGGTGGCCGGGCGGCGGCAGACGTTGAGGATCATCAGCGATTCGTGCGCCTCGGGGCCGTCCGCGGGCCCGGCCGGGGGGCGGTCGCCGTCGGGGAAGTACCAGGTCCGGGAGCCGGCCCCGTGCTCGGCGTCGTGGGCCGCGACCTCGGCCGGCGACAGCTGGCCGGCTCGGCCGGCCGGCGGCAGCTCGCGGTCAGCCACCGCAGATCACCTCGGCCGCCCGGTTGTCGGTGATCAGCACGTTGACCAGACCGCCCGCCAGCGCCCCGGCGATCGCAGTCGCCTTGGCCTTGCCGGTGGCGACGGCGATCCGGTGCGGCACCGCCAGCAACTGCTGCGGGCTGATCGCGATCATCCGGTCGCCGGCCGCGCCGTCGAGGATCGCGCCGGTCTTGTCGTAGACGTAGGACAGCACGTCACCGACCGCGCCCTGGGCGAGCAGGCCGGTCCGGCTGTCGTCGTCGATGAGCCCCCCGTACAGCAGCCGCGAGGTCTCCCCCTGGGCCAGCGAGCCGATGCCCAGCAGCGCGATCGTGAGCTTGCCGAACAGGCCGAACGTCTCCTTGATCTCCCCGTCCGCCAGCAGTGCCCGGCGGACCGAGCCGGCCGCCACCGCGGCCGGGGCGAACAGCAGGTGCGGCTCGCAGCGGAACCGGCGGGCCAGGTCGGCGGTCAGGATCATCGAGTTGAGCTCGGTCGCCACCCGGCTGCTACCCCCGATGAGCTGGACGACCTCGACCCGCTTGTCGATGCGGTCGGGCAGCTGGTCGACCACGCTCTGAACGGTGCTGCCGAGCGAGATGCCGAGCACGTCGCCGTCGGTCAGCACGTCGCACAGGTAGCGGCCGGCCGCGTCGGCCGCCCGCAGCCGGATCTCGCCGTCGGAGGAGTCCTCGCCGTCGACCACGATCGCCGCGCTGAGGCCGAATCGCTCTTCCAGCCGTCGTTCCAGGCTTGAGTGCCAGCGGTCGGGTTCCAGGATCTTGACGGTCACGTAGCCGTCGTCGAGCGCCGCCCGCAGCAGTCGGGCGACCTGGAACCGGCTCAGCCGCAGGCGGCTGGCGATCTCGGTCTGGCTGAGACCGGACCGGTAGAACAGCTGGCTGACCTTGAGGATCAGCCGCCGGTCGTGTTCGCTAGCGCTCATTTGAGTCCCAACGCTCGAATGAGCGTTATCTTGGGCGCGCGATGATCACGCTGTCAAGACTTTGGGGCCAGTTAACGCAGGCTTTACCAGCGGGGGCTGGGGACGGGGCGGGGCCGAAGGTGTTTTGGGACCGGCTAGCGGGTGACGAGCTGGCGGGCCACCTGGCGGTAGCGGGCGTAGGCCGCTTGGTAGGCAGCGGCGGTGGCGGGGTCCGGGGCGAGCGGGGTGGCTGCTCCCCCTGCGGCGGTGCGGACCTGGTGGGCGGCGGCCTCGAGGGAGGCGAACATCCTGGTCGCGGTGGCGGCGATGATGGCGGCGCCGAGGGCCGAGTCGTCGGCGGGCGGGGCCGAGTCGTGGGCAACCGGGGCGGGGACGCCGGCCGGCTTGGCGACGCCGGCGGGCTCGGGGACGCCGGCGGCCTCGGGGGCGCCGGCGGGCTCGGGGGCGCCGGCGGCGGCCGGGGTGTGGTGGGTGACGGGGACGGCGTGGACGTTGGCCTGGATCGTGCGCCAGAGCGGGCTGCGGGCGCCGCCGCCGGCGCTGATCAGGGCCGGCAGCGGGAGGCCGAGCTCGGCGAACACCGCGACCGAGTCGTGCTGGCCGAAGACGACGCCCTCCATGACCGATCGGACGAGGTCGGCGGCGGTGTGGCTGATCGACAGGCCCGCGAACGCGCCCCGCGCCAGCGGGTCGTAGTGGGGGCTGCGGGTCCCGGCCAGGTGGGGCAGGAATGTCAGGCCGTGGCTGCCGGGCGGGGCCTGGGCGGCCAGCGCGGTCAGGTCCTGGTAGCTGGTGCCCGCTCCCCCGGGCAGCAGGTCGCGGACCCAGCCCAGGGCGAGGCCGGCCGCCTGCTGGACGCCGGTCGCGATCCAGGTGCCGGGGGTGGCGTGGCAGCCGGTGTGGACCCGGCCGGCCGGGTCGATCAGGGGGCGGGCGAACACCGCGCTGACGTTGCCGGACGAGCCGAGCACGGTCAGCCCCGGGCCGCTGGGGACCAGGCCGCTAGCGACGGCGGCGGTGATCGAGTCGCCCGCCCCGGTCACCACCGGGACCCCGGGAGCCAGGCCGGTCGCGGCGGCGGCCGCGGCGGTGACCCGGCCGGCCACGTCGGACGATTCGGCCAGGTCGGGCAGCAGCCGGGCGGGGATGCCGAGCTGGGCGGCCAGTTCGGGGGCCCAGCACCGGCGGACCACGTCGAACAGCAGCGTGTTGGCGGCGTCGGACGGGTCGGTGGCCGGCGTGCCGGTCAGCCGCCAGCGCAGGTAGTCCTTGGGCAGCAGCACCCGCTCGGTGGCGGCCAACCGGTCGGGCTCGTGGGCCTGGATCCACAGCAGCTTGGCGGCGGTGTAGGCGGGGACGGCCGGTTTGCCGGTCACCGCGATCAGCTCGGCCGGGCCGGCCAGGTCGGTGATGCGCTGGGCTTCGGCGGTGCCGCGCGAGTCGGCCCAGATGTGACAGCGGCCCAGCACCCGGCCGCCCGCCCCGATCAGGACCGGGCCGTCCATCTGGCCGGACAGCCCGACGGCGGCCGGGGCGGGGCCGGTGACCGCGGTGATCGCGCGCAGGCAGCTGGCGGCCGAGGCCCACCAGTCGGCCGGGTCCTGCTCGACCCGGCCGGGCCCGGTCAGCTGGGACGGATGATCGGCGGCGGCCACCGCCCGGATCGTCCCGTCCGGGTCGAGGGCGACCGCCCGCGAGCCGGACGTGCCCACGTCCAGGCCGATCACCACGTCCACGGCGGGCTGGCGGGGCCGGACGGTCAGAACTCCTGGCCGTTGACGTCGGCCTGGCCGTGGGCGGCGAGCCAGCGCAGGGCTTCGTGGAGGGCGTTCAGGGAGGTGAAGCGGGGGGCGTAGCCGAGCACCTGGCGGGCGCGGGCGATGCTGGCGGCCAGGTTGCGGAAGGTGTGCTCGCGGGTGATCTCAGCTTGTTCGGCGCCGACGCGGCGCTCGAACTCGGGCCAGTCGACGAAGTCGAGGTTGGGCTCGCGGCCGAACCAGGCCGCGACCCCGGTGGCCAGGCCGCGCAGGGTCATCGCCTGCTCGGCGACCACGTGGAAGCTGGATCCGATGGCTTCAGGCCGGCCCAGGGCCAGCTCGAACGCCTGGGCGACGTCGTCGGCGTGGACGTGGTTGAGGGTGCCGAGGCCGTGGTCGGGCAGCGGCAGCTGCCCGCCGGTGGCCAGCGTGGTCCACACGGTCGGGTCCAGGTTGCCGGCCGGGGTGATCACCGGCCAGCCGGGGCCGCTGATGTGACCGGGGTGGAGGATGATGCTCGGCACGCCGCCGGCCACGGTCTCCCGGTGCAGCAGAGCCTCGATCTCCATTTTGCCGGTGCCGTACTCCCCGTAGGCGGTGCGCGGCTCGTCCTCGGTGACCGGCACCCGCAGCGCCACCCCGTGCACCCAGATCGTGCCGCAGTGCACCAGCAGCGGGCGGGTCGGCCGGAGCGCGTCGACCAGCTGGCGGGCCGAGTCGGCGGTGAAGCAGACCAGGTCGACGACCACGTCGGGCCGCAGGCCGGCGATCCGCTCCCCGAACGTGCCTTCGGCGTCCTCGGCCTCGCGGTCGACCGTGACGCTGGTGACCTTGGCCCATTCGGGGGCCGGGTGGTACGGCTCGCGCTTGCCGCGGCTCAGCGCGGTGACGTCGTGGCCGGCGCGGACCAGCCGCGGGATCAGATAGCTGCCGATGTGGCCGGTAGCTCCGATGACGACGACGCGGCTCATGCTGGGTCCTCCGGTTCTGATCCGTCATGGGGACAGTCCCCCGCAGCATCCTCGCACGGGCAACCGTTTTACCCCGGGCCCGGGAGCCGCATTTATCCATGCTGGACACCGGTCTGGGGCTAGACCAATCGCGCTGATTAAGAGAAGCTGATCACCGAAATCGGGAGGCACAGTGGCAGTGGGCAGCGCAACGGGCGGCCGGTCCAGAAACCTGATCCTGGCGGCGATGATCTTCGCGGTCGCGATGACGTTCATCGACCAGACGATCGTGTCGATCGCGGTGCCCAAGATCCAGGCTGAGCTGGGGCTGACCAGTACCGGCGTGCAGTGGGCGGTCAACGCCTACCTGCTGTCGCTGGCGGCGCTGTTCGCGTTCGGCGGGCGGCTGGCCGACACCCTCGGCCACACCAAGATGGTGACGCTGGGCGTGATCATTTTCGCGGCCGCCTCGGCCCTGTGCGGGCTGACCCCCAAGGGCAGCCTGGCCGAGGCCTGGATCGTCGCCTTCCGGGTGGTGCAGGGGGCGGGCGGCGCGATCATGTTCCCGGCCGCGCTGGCCATCGTGGTGCAGACGTTCCCGCTGAACGCCCGGGGCAAGGCGCTGGCCTTGTTCTTCGGCATCGCCGGCGGCCTGACCGCGATCGGCCCGATCCTGGGCGGGTTCCTGACCCAGTGGACCTGGCGGGCGATCTTCTGGGTCAACATCCCGGTCGCGCTGGTCGCGCTGGCCCTGATCTGGATCTCCAAGCCGGTCACCGAGCACCGGCCGGCCCGGATGGACTACCGCGGGCTGGTGCTGATCGCGGCGGGCGTGGCGCTGTCGGTGTTCGGCTTCCAGCAGTCGAACATCTGGGGCTGGCACAACCCCGGTACCTGGCTGTGCATCATCGGCGGGCTGGTGCTGCTGGTGGTGTTCTACTTCATCGAGATGCGGACTTCCTCGCCCCTCATTCAGGTCAGCATCTTCCGTAACCGGCCGTTCCTGGTCGAGAACCTGGTGCTGGGCATCTCGATGCTCGTCTTCATCCCGGTGTTCTTCTTCGGCAGCGAGTACGCCCAGATCTCGCTGGGCAAGACCGCCTCGCAGGCCGGCGTGATCCTGCTGTACTTCTTCATCGGCTTCGTGATCGCGGCCCAGATCGGCGGCCGGATGCTGGACAAGCGCGGGGCCAAGCTGCCGGTGTCGCTGGGCTGCGTGCTGGCCGCGGTCGGGTTCTACCTGTGGGCGGGCAAGGTCACCGGGCTCAGCTTCAGCACCCAGCAGTGGTACATCATCATCGCCGGGGGCGGGATGGGGTTCATGCTCGGGCCGTCTTCGACCGACGCGGTCAACCGGGCGTCGCGGCTGTCCTACGGCGAGGCCACCGGGATCACGCAGACCGTGCGTAACTACACGGCCAGCCTGGGGCTCGCCATCCTCGGGACGATTCTGGTGACTGAGATGCGGTCGCGGCTGACGAGTTCACTGGTGTCGCAGGGGTTGCCGCGCCCGCGGGCGCAGGCGCTGGCGGCGCGGCTGGCGCAGGGGAACTCGGGGTCTTCTGGTGGGTCGGGGTCTTCCGGCTCGGGGTCGACGTCGGCGATTCCGGCGTTCTACCGGCTGGACTTCGCGTACGCGACGCGGACCGTGTTCTACGTGATGGCGGGGATCATGGCGGTGGCGGCGATCGTGGCCATCCTGGGGCTGCGGCGCGGGGTGCAGGAAGAGGCGCCTGCGGCTGGTGAGGCTGGTGAGGCTGGTGGGGCTGGCGGAGTCGGTGGGGCTGGGGAGGCCGAAGGGCAGCCGGTGACGGACGAGACGGGACGAGCCGACCCGGTGGTCTGAACCGGGTCTGACGGGGTGGCCGGGGCATCTGACGAGGTGGCCGGGGCATCTGACGGGGTGGCCAGGGCAGAGGGCGGTGTGGCCAGGGCAGAGGGCGGTAGCCTGGCGCGCGTGTCAATGGCTACGCCACCGCCCGGGTGGCCGTCGGCGGTCGTGCTCGCGTCGTCCTCGCCGCGGCGGCTGGACCTGTTGCGCTCGATCGGGGTCGACCCCGAGGTGCGGCCGGCCGACATCGACGAGACTCCATTTGCTGGGGAGGAGCCCGACGCCTACGTGGCCCGGCTCGCCCAGGGCAAGGCGGCCGCGGTGGCCGGGCCCGGCGAGGTGGTGGTGGCGGCCGACACCACCGTGGTGATCGACGGGCGGATCATCGGCAAGCCCGTCGATCGGGCTTCGGCCCTGGCCTCGCTGCGGGCCTTGTCGGGGCGGACGCACACGGTGTTCACGGGGGTGGCGGTGCTCAGGGCGGGTGGGTTCGCAGGGGCGACGGTGACGTCGGAGGTCACGTTCGTCAAGGCCAGCGAGGAGTGGCTGGACTGGTACACGGGCACGCGCGAGCCTTACGACAAGGCGGGGGGGTATGGGCTGCAGGGGGCGGGAGCGATGCTGGTGGCTTCCGTGAACGGGAGCGTGAGTAACGTGCTGGGGCTCCCATTGGCGGAGTTGAATGAGCTGATGCAGTCTCGGTGAGGCTGGGGGCTGGGGCGCTCCACTCCCCTGCCCCTGCCCCATCAGCCTCACGAACCCCACGAGTCCCACCAAGCGCGGGTACGTTTATCCGCAATGCCACATTGTGGACACTCTTATATTCGCGATGTCACATTGCGGGCAAGGCGGGTGGGGGCTGGGGCGCGGGGCGGGCGGAATGTCAGATGCCGGGGGCATCGTGGGGCTATGCCCAGAACTCGCGCCATCGACGACCGGAGCCTCGAACAGTTGCTCCGGGCGCAGCACGACGTCATCGCACGCGGGCAGGCGCTGGCGTGCGGGATGACCAACTCGATGATCAAGTACCGCATCCGGGCGGGTGGGCCCTGGCGGAAGCTGCTACCCGGGGTCTACGTGACGGTGACGGGCGGGGTGTCCGTCAAGCAGCGGGAGATGGCCGCCCTGCTGTACGCCGGCCCGCGTAGCGTCCTCACCGGGCTGGCTGCGGCCCGCCGTCACGGCATCAGCGCACTGACCAGCAACATCGTGGACGTGCTGGTGCCATCGACAGCCGGTCCTCGCAGCACCGGCTTCGTCAGGGTGTTGCGCACGTGGCGGATGCCGGCGGGGGTTTGTGTGGAGGGGGAGGTTCGGTGGGTGGTGGCGGCGCGGGCGGTGGGGGACGCGGCACGGGGGTTGCGGAGTGGCGGGGAGGTGCGGGCGCTGGTGGCGCAGGCGGTTCAGCAGCAGCGATGCTCGATTGCGCTGCTGGCGGCGGAGCTGGAGGAGGGGCCGGTCCGGGGGTCGGGGCTGCTGCGGGCGGCGTTAGCGGAGGTCGAGGCCGGGATTCGGTCGGTGCCGGAGGGGGATCTGCGGAATCTGCTCCGGCGGGGGCGGGTGACCGAACCGGTGTTCAATGCGCGGCTCTATGACGGGGATACGCTGATCGGGGTGGCGGACGCCTGGTGGGCGGAGGCGGGGGTAGCGGCCGAGGTGGACTCGCGGGAGTACCACTTTTCGGCGGCGGACTGGCAGCGGACGATGCGGCGGCACGATCGGCTGGTGGCCCACGGGGTGCTGTTGCTGCACTTCACGCCCAGGCAGATCCGGACTGAGCCGGAGGAGGTGGTGAACCAGATCCGGGCGGCTCTGGCCAAGGGACAGGCGCGGGCGCGGTTGCCGATCGTGACCCGGGTCGCCGCTTGAGGGCGGGGCGCAGGTTGACCCTTCCAGGCATAGCCCGGAGCGAGCGACAATAGAGGTATGGGTTCGGAAACGGTCGGACCGCTCACCGAGAAGCCGCGGGAGTGGCTGGCCATGCCCGGCGGCCGGATCCGGCCGGTGGTCTCGGTGCCGACCGACGACGGCGTGGATGAGCTGCTGGCCTACGACGCCTGGCTGGCGCGGCTGCGGCCCACCTGTTTCTGTGGACGGCCGCGGCTGGGGTCGGGGCGGACCTGCGGCAGCGCGGAGTGCGTGCGTGAACTGAGCCGACGCGCGGGGTTCTAGGACTCCGAGGGGTTGTTGGGGCTCGCGGGTACCGTGGGGCTCGCGGGTCTCGTGTGGCTCGCGGGTCTCGCGGGGCTGGTGGGGCCCGCGGGGTGGGGCGCGTGGGGCTGGTGATGCGGGAGGTTTCAGGGTTGCGGCTTATTCGGGGGGAGGCCGCGGGCGAGGACGCTGAGCATATCGTCGAGGACGTCGGGCGGGACCTGGCCGCCGGCCGTCCAGTCGGCCCAGCGCATGCCGACGAAGTTGCCGATGCCGGTGTAGACGTAGGCGATGACCTCGGGGTCGTAGTGCGGGTCGACGTCGCCGGCCAGCTGGGCGCGGCGGACGCCCCGGGCGTAGCCGCGGGCCAGGCGTTCGTAGTACTCGCGGAACAGGGCGTGGTCCACGAACTCGGACTCGCGGACGATGCGGTCGATCCACGGACGCTGCGACAGCATATGGAAGAACGCGCCGAACGCGGCCCGTTCCCGGTCCCGCTGGCTGTCCGGCGCATCCGCCAGGGCGGCGCCCATCGCGGCCCGCAGGTCGGCGTTGATCCGGCGGACCACGGCCGCGAAGATGTCGATCTTGGAGCTGTAGTGCGCGTAGAAGCTGCCGGTGGCGATGCCTGCCCGGGCGCAGATGTCGGCCACGCTGGTGCGCCGGTAGCTGCGCTCGCCGAACAGTTCCTCGGCCGCGGTCAGCAACCGCTCGCCGGGTGGCCGATCGTCACCACCCGGTGCCCGGCGGCTGGAGACGACAGTCACGGGCAGGACTCCGTTCGGGGGCATTAAAGCAGCTGGCCGCCCTGGTGGGCGGCCAGCTGCGCACGTCACGGCGATGGTATCCCGCTGGCCGGGGCGGCCTGCTGAGAGGTGCTGTAGGTGGTCACGGCGCCGCCGGCGCTGGTGTCGGTCACCTGGACCGGCCCCAGCGGGGTCAGCGCCCCGTTCTTGACCACCGCCATGTAGGCGCCGGTGATGCCGTCGTGGTTGGACGCCGAGAACGCGTACGGGGCGACCGACGGACCGGCCGGGAGCCCGGAGTTGATCGCGTTGATCAGGTCCTGCCGGGTCGGGTTGCGGCCGGCCTTGAACATCGCCTGGACGAACGTGTAGGCGACGGCGATGCCGAACGCGACGTTGCCGTCCAGCGGCAGCTTGCTCAGGTAGGTGCTGTGGATCTTGGTGAACAGCTGGATCCAGGAGTTGCTGGCGCTGCCGAGCGAGGGCAGATAGCCGTCGGTGATGATGCCCTGGGTCAGCTGGTTGCCGGACACGGTGGCGCCGCCCTGCTTGGCGAACGACTCCAGCAGCCCGGCCAGCGTGATCGGGTCGGAGCCGACGTCGCTGACGACCAGCTGGGGGTTGAAGTTCAGCTTGAGGCTGTTCAGCCGGAGCAGCGCGGTGAACGCGGGCACGCTGAATGAGACCACGACCTGGGCGCCGGCCGCCTTGAGCGCGGTGACCTGGGGCGCCACGTTGGTGACGGTCGGGTTGTAGCTCTGGCGGGCGACGACGTCGGCCTTGGGGATCTCGTCGTCGAGGCCCTTGACGCCGTCCTGGCCGAACTCGTCGTCCTGGTAGAAGTAGCCGATCTTCTTGCCCGCGAAGTGCTGCTTGATGTAGTTGCCGAGGATCTTGCCCTCACGCACGTAGTCGAGCTGCCAGCCGGTGGTCTCGGGCTCGGTGCTGGTCGCGTTCCAGCATTCACAGCCGGAGGCGACGAACACGTCCGGGACCTTGGAGCTGTTCAGGTACTTGACCACGGCCAGGTGGGTGGGGGTGCCGAGCCCGTTGAAGATCGCGTACACGTTGTCCTGCAGCACCAGCTGGTGCACGTCGGTGGCGGTGATGGTGGGGTCGTACTGGTCGTTGAGGACCTTGTAGACGATCTTGCGGCCGTAGATGCCCCCGTGGGAGTTGACGTACTGGAAGTAGGCGTTCGAGGCGGGCGAGATCTCGTCGTAGCCGGGGGCGGCGACACCGGTCAGCGGCTGGTGGCTGCCGATCGTGATCGTGGTCGCGGTGATGCCCGGGGCCGACGCGGTCAATTTGGAACTTGATGACGACGAGCCGGAGCCGCCGGACCCACTGGAACCGCCGGAACTGCAGCCCGCGACGACCACGGCCGCGGCGGTGAGGCCGGCCAGTGCGGCGACGCGGGCCCTGGATGATCTCTTCATGAGGGGCCTTCTTCCTGGTTTTCGCGGCCCGGCGCCGGACGGCGCAGAGCGGTGAAGGGGATACGTCGGCGGGAAAGAACGGGCGGCATGGGCGTGGCCGACCCGAACAGGCGGCGCAAACCGCCTTGGATGCCGGAAGGGAACACCAGCATCACGACGATGAGGATCACGCCGTAGGCGGCGATCGGGACGCTCGAGCTGGCCGCGCTGGACAGGCCGTGGCTCGAGCCCACGTTGGTCAGGTAGGTGGGCACCAGGACCAGGACCAGGCTGCCCCACAGGGCGCCCGGCAAGGTGCCGAGTCCGCCCAGCACCGCCGCCGTGAGCAGCGCGATCGACAGCGTCAGGGTGTAGGCGCCGGGGGCGACGATGCCGGTGACGACGGCCAGCAGGGCACCGCCGAGCCCGGCGCAGGCAGCGCTGATGATGAACGCCAGCACCTTCAGCCGGGCCACGTTGAGGCCCGACAGCGAGGCCGCGATCTCGTCGTCGCGGACCGCCCGCCAGCTGCGGCCGACCCGGCTGCGGTTCAGGTTGGCCAGCAGGATCAGCGTGATCAGGGCGGCCGCGCAGGTGACCCAGGCCTGCCAGCGGGTGGGCGGGAAGCTGCCGCCGAGGAAGCCGGGCGGGGTGATCGCCACCGACAGGCCCTGGTCGCCGCCCAGCTGATGCTGGAACTGGTCGGCCACGGTGGGCAGCGCCACCGCCAGCATCAAGGTGGCCCCGGCCAGGTAAGGTCCGCGCAGCCGGGCGGCGGCGACCCCGAAGATCGCGCCTGCGGCGGCCGCGACCACCACGCTGGCCAGCAGGATCAGCACCAGGTTCCAGCCCAGGTGGGTGAGCAGCAGGGCCGAGGCGTAGCCGCCGACGGCCATGAACGCGCCGTTCCCGATCGAGATCTGGCCGCTCAGGCCGATCAGCACGGTCAGCCCGGCCACCGCGACCAGGTAGGCGGCCACCTCGGCGAGCTGGTAGTCGCGGTAGGCGGACAGCTGGATGGACAGCAGCACCACGATCACGGCGATCACCAGCGCCGCGCCCAGGTGGCGAGCCAGCGTCATCGTCACACCCTCCGGGTCACGCCGCTGGAGAACAGGCCGGTCGGCCGGATCATGAGCACCAGCACCAGCGCGGCCAGCCCGTAGACGAGGACGAGGTTGCTGCCCAGGTAGCCGCCGGCGTAGCTGAGCACCACGCCGAGCACGATGCCGCCGACCACCGCGCCGACCGGGCTGTCGAGGCCGCCGATGACGGCGGCGGTGAACCCGAGCACGAAGATCGAGTCCATGCTGTTCGGGTAGAGGAAGGTGGACGAGGTGACCAGCACCCCCGCCAGCGCGCCGAACAGCCCGGCCAGGGCCCAGCCGAGGGTCAGCACCCGGCCGATCCGGACCCCGAGCAGCCGGGCCACGGCCGGGGCGAACGCGGTCGCCCGCAGCCGCAGGCCGACCGAGGTGTAGCGGAACACCAGGGCCAGGATCACCGCGGCACCCAGCACCGCCGCCGCGGTGAAGACGTCGTTGGGCGAGATGCCCAGGCCGACCGATCCGGCCTTAAGCCCCTTGATGGAAAACGCGGCCGGGAACGAGCGGTACTGGCCGCCGTAGATGATCCCGGCCAGCCCTTCGAGCAGGATCAGCAGCCCGATGGTGACGATGACCGCGTTCAGCGGGGCCTTGTTCTCGGTCGGGCGGACCACCGCGAACTCCAGCACCGAGCCGAGCACCAGCCCGGCCGCCAGCGCCACCGCGAACCCGGCCCAGTAACTGCCGGTATGCTGGATGACCAGCCAGGCGACGTAGGTGGTGAACATGGCCATGCCGCCCTGGGAGTAGTTCAGGATCCGGGTGCCCCGCCAGATCAGCACCAGCGACAGGGCGATGGCGGCGTAGATCATGCCGGTCGCGATGCCGCCGAGGGTGAACTCGAGGAACTCCTGCATCAGCCCGCCTTCCTAGAACCCGAGGTAGTGGCGCCGCAGCGCGACGTCGGCGGACAAGGTGGCGGCGTCGGCGGCGGCCACGACCTTGCCCAGGTTGAGCACCAGGCCGTGGTCGGCGATGGCCAGCGCGCTGCGGGCGTTCTGCTCGACCAGCAGCACGGTCAGCCCGGCGTCGTCCCGCAGCCGCCGCACCAGGTCCATGACCTGGGTGACCATGCGAGGGGCGAGGCCCAGCGAGGGTTCGTCGAGCAGCAGCACGCGGGGCGCGGCCATGAGCGCGCGCGCGATGACCAGGATCTGCCGTTCGCCGCCGGAAAGGGTCCCCGCCAGCCGGCGCTTGCGCTCAGCCAGCAGCGGGAACCGCTGGTAGGCGTCGGCCAGGGCGGCCGACCGGGCGGCGCCGCCGGATCGGATGAGGCCGCCCAGCCGCAGGTTCTCCTCGATCGTGAGCTCGGTGACCACGCCCTGCCCCTCGGGCACGTGGGCGACGCCGGCCCGGGTGATGTCCTCGGGGCGGCGACGGGCCAGGTCGATGCCGTCGACCAGGATCCGGCCCGCGCGCGGTTTGACCAGGCCGCTGATCGTGCGCAGCAGGGTGGTCTTGCCCGCCCCGTTGGCGCCGAGGACGGCGGTGATGGTGCCCGGCCGGGCGGCCAGGGTCACCTCTTGCAGCACGGTGACCTGGCCGTAGCCGGCCACCAGGTCCTCGATCGTGAGGGCGGCGGCGTCAGGCATCGGCCTGCCCGTCGGCTGGTGCGTCGGGCGCGAGGTTGGCCGGGCCTCCGGCTGCGGGGCCGGGCTCGCCTTCAGCTGTGGGGCCGGGCTCGCCTTCGGCTGGAGGCCCCGGCTCGCCGTCGGCGCCGAGGTAGGCGGCGGTGACGGCCGGGTCGGCCTGGACCTCAGCCGGTGAGCCGTGCGCGATCAGCTTGCCGAAGTCGAGCACGAAGATCGTGTCGCAGACCGACATGACCAGGTCCATCCGGTGCTCGATGACCACCACCCCGGCCTCGGCCGCCATGTCCCTGATCAGGTCGCCGAGCTCGGGCAGCTCGTTCTCGGGCAGTCCGCTGGCGGGCTCGTCCAGCAGCACCAGCCGGGGCCGGGCGGCCAGCGCGCGGGCCAGCGCCACCCGCTTGCGCAGCCCGTAGGACAGGGTGCCGGGCAGTTCGTTGGCCTGGTCGGCCACGCCGAGCCGCTCCAACGCCGCCATCGCCTGCTCCCGCAACCGCCGTTCGTCCCGGTCGGAGCGGGGCAGCCCGAACAGCGCCGACCAGACGCCGGCCTTGGCGCTGGGGGTGGCGCCGATCATGACGTTCTCGGCCACGGTGAGCCCGGGGAACAGGCCGACGCCCTGCAACGTGCGGGCGATGCCGAGCGCGGCCAGCCGGTGGGTGCGCAGCCCGGTCAGCACCTGGCCGTCGAAGCTGACCATGCCCGACTGTGGTTTGACGAAGCCACAGGCGGTGTTGAGCAAGGTGGTTTTGCCCGCTCCGTTGGGGCCGATGATCCCGGTGATCTGGCGCGGCCGAGCGGCCAGGGACACCCCGTCCAGCGCGGTCAGCCCGCCGAACTGGACGGTGACGTCACGGATCTCCAATGAACCATCGTTCATTAGGGGTCACCCTTGCTCCGAAGCCGCTTCATCGCGGCTTGATGAACAGATATTCATCGCTGGATTGAGGCGTGGCAAGACCTGGTGGGAGCTTCGTATCCAAACCGAGACCAGGCGGGCGCGGTGGGGTTGGGGTCGCGGCTGGGTCAGGGCTGGCGGGTGGGGAGCCAGATCGAGACGTGGGCTGGTTCGAGAGTGCGGCTGACGACCGCCTGCAGCTCGGTCTGGACCTGGGGGAGGGTGACGGCCCCGGCCAGGCGGGCGGCGAACGCTTCGGCAGCGGCGTCGGCGTCGTAGCGGGCGCGGTTGAAGCGGCGGTCGACGGTGCGCTGGACGCGGCGGCGGAGCGGGGTGAACAGGGCGGCGGCGATCAGCGTGGAGGCGGCCACCGCGATCGGGGAGGAGAACCGCAGGACTTCGGTCGTCAGCAGCACGACGCCGACGTAGACCCCGACCAGCAGTCCGGTCACCAGCGTGTAGGCCAGGGTGCGGGAGATGATGCGGTCGATCTCGTACAGCCGGTACTTGAGGATGCCGACGCCGATACCGGCCGGCAGGGCGGCCACCATCAGGCCGAACACGTTATCGGCAGCCTGGATGGGGGCCGAGTTGGCGGCACCGGGCAGACCGTCGACGACCGCGAACCCGATCAGCGCCACCCCGGCCACGGCCGCCCCGGTCATCAGCCACTTGAGCTGCTGGCGGCGCTCGCCACCGGCCCGCCGCCAGGCCGACACCTGGCGGCCGACCACCGCCAGCCAGAACAGCACGTAGCCAACCTGGCTGACCGAGGTGAGCACGGCCTGCCAGCCCGCCGACGGATGGCCGTCGAGGGCCAGCAGGCCACCATCGGAATCGACCCGGATCGGCGCGGCGGTCACCGCGCCGACGGCCCGCTGGGTGAGAACGGCTAGGTAGAACAGGGCGAGCGCGGCGAACGCGATCAGCACCGGGCGCCAGCGCCGGGACGGCAGGCGGCCGTCCGGGAACAGCAGGACCGCGACCGGCAGCAGCACCTGGGCCAAGGCGCCGGTCAGCGCCTCGATCACCAGGGCGGTGGCTGCCAGCGGCAGGCCAGGGTGTCCTTGCCGGTACGCGAGCAGTGCGTACATCGAGGTCACGCTGGTACCCAGCACGCCGACGGCGGTGACGACCAGCAGCCAGCCAACCGGGTTGGCGGGCTGGCGGCGGGCGACCACCAGCCCGACCGCGGCCAGCGCGGCCGCCAGCTCGACCGGGATCCACTGGCCGGGCTGGGCTGCCTGCCGGGTGACCGCCAGCAGCACCACCAGCCCGACGGTCAGCGCCAGCACCAGGGCGCCGGTGAGGGCGGCGGCGAGGGTGGCCGCCCGCCTGACAGCAGATGCTGTCATCGGTTGGTGAAGGCCGGGATCGTGGTGGAGGCCGGGATCGTGGCGGAGGCCGGGATCGTGGTCATCGGGTAGGGGTTGGGGCCGGGTCATTGGTCTGATCCTGGAATCCAGACCTGAAGCTGGGCGGGCTCCAGGGCGTCGGAGACGACCGTGGTGAGCTGGCCGTGGACCGCGTCGAGGTCAACGGCGCCGGTCAGGCGGGCGGCGAAGGCGGCCACGACCAGGTCGGCGTCGTAGCGGGCGCGGTTGAAGCGGCGGTCGACGCCGTGCTGGACGCGGCGGCGGAGCGGATTGAACAGGGCGGCGGCGATCAAGGTGGAGGCGGCCACCGCGATGGGGGAGGAGAACTGCAGGACTTCGGTGGCCAGCAGCACGAGGCCGGCGTAGACCCCGACCAGCAGGCCGGTCACCAGGGCGTAGGCGACCGTCCGGGAGATGATCCGGTCGATGTCGTACAGCCGGTAGCGCAGGATGCCGAAGCCCATGGCCAGCGGCAGCGCGACGACGAGCAGGGTGGCCAGCACGTTGACCGCGGCCAGCAGCCCGGTGAGCGTGGATTTGGCCTCGACCGTGGTCATCACGATCAGCCCGGCGATCGTGATGGCGGCACCGGCGGTGAACCACTTGTACTGCTGCCGGGCGTCCCCGGTGGACCGGCGGAAGCGGATCACCACCCGGACGATCCAGGCCAGCCAGAACGGGACGATGGCCAGCACGGGCAGGCCGGTACTGAGCAGCGAGATGTAGCCGACCGGGCGCGGCGCGGTGATCTGCCCGCCCTGGCCCCAGTGCAGGTGCGGCAGGGTGGCCACGTACCAGGCCGGGAGGGCCTGGGACACGATGATGAGGACCGCGACCGCAACATAGGCGACCAGGCCGCGCCGGGCCGCCCGGGACAGCCGACCGTCCGGGAACAACAGCAGCGTGGTCATGCCGATCAGCAGTCCGGCGGGCCAGAATGCGTTACCGAGGAACAGCAGGAGCCGCCCGCCGGGAGCCGCGCCGTGCGCCCAGGTCAGGGCGAACTGCGCGTACTGCGGTCCGGCGATGATCAGCGCCGTGGGCAGCGCGGTCCCCATCAGCACCCAGCCGACGGGATTGCGCGGCTGGCGCAGCGCCACGACCAGGCCGACGGCCAGGAACGACACGATGATGGCGAGCACCGCGCCGCCGCTGGACAGCGCCGAGTTGCCGATCGTCACGGCCAGCACTATTGCCCCGGCGATCACCGCCAGAGTCAGCCCGACCAGGCTCCAGGCGGCCAGCCGGTACGGGAATCGGCGGGCGGTCATGGCCGCTCCCCCGGTGTCCAGACCGACGAGTGGGCGGGCTGCAGGGTGGTGTGCACGGTCGCGGCCAGGTCGGCGCGGATCCCGTCCAGGTCGACGGCGCCGGGGACCACGACGGCCGCGACGATGGCGGTCAGCACGGCGGTGGCCATGGCCACCGCCACGGCCCGGGGTGGCGGCCGGTAGCGAGCCGGAGCGACCGCCGTCACCGGGTGCTCCGGGTGGGGTGGCCCGGTGCGGCCGGGGCGGCTGGGAGGTGTGGGGCGAGTGAGGTTTCTGGGGCCGGGGCGGCTGGGGAGGCTTGGGGCGGGGTGGCGGGGAGGGCGCCCAGGTCGGGGGGCTGGCGGAGGCCGAAGACGTCGCGGAGGGCGCTGAGAGCGGCCAGTTCGCCGCAGCGGCCGTGCACGCCGGGCAGCGGCGGGGTCGACGAGGAGCACAGGTAGACGCCGGGCAGCGGGGTCCGGTACGGGTTCCAGCGGGGCACCGGGCGGGCGACGGTCTGCCAGATCGTCTGCAACCCGGCCGCGATGTCGCCGCCGACGTAGTTGGGGTTGCGGGCCTCTTCCTGGGCCGCGGTCATCGTGTGGCGGGCCAGCACCAGGTCGCGGAACCCGGGGGCGAACCGTTCGATCTGGGTCTCGATGCGGGCGGTCATGTCGACGTCGGAGCCGGCCGGGACGTGGCAGTAGGCCCACAGCGTCTGCTGCTCCCCCGGCGCCCGGGTCGGGTCGGCCACCCCGGGCTGGGTGACCAGCACGTAGGGCCGTTCGGGGTGGCGCCCGGCGGCGACGTCGGTCTCGGCCGCCGCGATCTCGTCCCAGCGCCCGCCCAGGTGCAGGGTGCCGGCTTCGCGGCAGTCCGGGTTGCGCCAGGGCACCGGCCCGGCCAGCGCGAAGTCGACCTTGCAGACCCCGGCTCCGTAGCGGAACCGGCGCAGCCCGGCCGCGTAACCGCCCGGCAGCCTTCCCGCCGCCAGGGTCAGCAGCGCCCGCGGGGTGACGTCAAGCAGGACGGCCCGGGCGGGCGGCAACTCGGCCAGCGACCGGACCCAGCGGCCGGTCTCGATCCGGCCACCCCCGGCCACCACCGCGTCGGCCAGGGCGGCGGTGATGCGGGCGCTGCCGCCGACCGCGACCGGCCAGCCGGCCGCGTGCGCGAGCGCGGTCAGCATCAATCCGACCGCGCCGCTCGGAGGCCGGGTCAACGGGAGCATGCCGTGGGCGGCGGCCCCGGCGAACAGGGCCCGGGCCTCGGGGCCGTGCCAGCGCCGGGCGATACCGGCCGCCGACCGCAGGCCGTTGGCCGCGAACCCCGCCACGCCCCGGCTGACCCG
Source organism: Actinomycetota bacterium (assembly GCA_019240215.1). Classification (GTDB taxonomy): domain Bacteria; phylum Actinomycetota; class Actinomycetes; order Streptosporangiales; family Streptosporangiaceae; genus Bog-532. The sequence goes on from JAFAYQ010000032.1 coordinate 23,455, forward strand.
GCCGGGCGGGCGCCGGATGGGCGACAGCAGCAGGTCGGTGAGCGGCAGGCAGTCGCGGGCGAGCGGCTCGAACAGGCGCCGGTAGGCCGGGCCGTCGGCGCCCAGCCGGGCCGCGGTCTCCGGGACCGAGCGGGTGACGACGGCCGCCCGGCCGCCGTCGAGCGGCTGGGCGAACACCACCCGCGAGCCCGCCAGCTCGACCCCGCGCCCGGCCAGGCCCAAGCGCCGGAAGAACGGCGAGGTCACCGCCAGCGGGTGGGCGGCCGCGCACACGTCGTGCCAGAACCCGGGCAGCGTGAGCTGCTCGGTCCGGCAGCCGCCGCCCACCGTGGCGTCGCCTTCGATGACCAGGACCCGCAGGCCCGCGGCGGTCAGGGTGACCGCGGCGGCCAGGCCGTTCGGGCCGCTGCCGACCACGACCGCGTCGAACTCAGCTGACATCGTCCCCCCACCGCCCCGGCCCCGGTCAGCCGGTCCGGCGGCCCGGCCGCAACGCGGTGACCGGCGCGGTCACCGTCTGCAGGAGGCTGCGCACCATCGAGTTGTGCCAGACGTTGCCCGCGTGCCGCCACTGGCGGCGGGTGTCCACACAGACCGTCCGGGTCTGCACCGGCGCGTCCGGCACCCCCAGGTAATGGCCGAGCGCGGTCAGGGTCTGGGCCCAGAACACGTCCTCCTTGCGGTGGCCGCCCGCCATCATGCCGAGCTCGTAGAGCGGGTCGTTGGCCCGCATCAGCACCTGGGCCTGGACACCGGTCCCGGCCTCGTCACGCTCGGCCGAGAACGTGATCCAGCCCGCGAACATGTGCCCCTGCGGGGTCATCAGCGTGAACGACTCCTCGTCCGCGTAGAGCACGAACACCCCGGTCGAGAGCTTGACGCCGCCGCCCACGGCCAGGTCGAGCAGGGCCACGTCGCCGGGGCTGATGCCGGTCAGGGCGCCCGCGAACCGGTTGCCGGCCGGCCAGAACTCGGGGAAGTGCGCCTTCCAGGTGGCGATGGCCTGCTCGGGGGTGACCTGCGGGCCGAGCGAGAGCCGGTAGGTCTTCTGCCACATCTTGCCGAACCCCTGGACCGGGCCGGTCAGCCGCCGCCCGGCCACGTTGGTGCCGCGCACGCCGTCGCGGGCGACCGCGTCCAGCCGGTCCACCTTGGCCGCCCAGCGGCCCGCGTCCCGGGGGGTGGCGGCCGTCCCGGCCGTCGCTTCCCGGACACTCAGCTCGATCTGCTCGGCCGAACGCGCACGCTCCGGCCCTGTCGTCTCTGCCATGACGGCCTCCTCAGGTCACCGCGCCGTGCCCGTACTGGCCAGCGCCGATGCCTCGTCCTCAAAGATCGTGATCGCCTCGTCGAGGCGGGTCAGCTCGAAAATCTCGCGGTAGTGGTCGGTGAGCCCGTAGGCGGCCAGCTGCTGGCGGTGCCGGTTGGCCCGGACCAGCAGGGTGACCAGCATCCCGATGCCGCCGCTGTTCATGTACTCGAGGCCGCCGAAGTTGAGCACCAGCCGGCTGGCGGCCAGGCCGCCGGCCTGTTCGTAGGCCGACATCAGGACCGGCTCGCAGGCCGCCGTGACGTCACCCTTGATGTCGACGACGGCGGCCGTTTCGCCGATGTGCCGCACGTCCATCGTGACCCTCGGTCCGTCCATCCCTTTTCCCTCCCCAAAATGCAGCTGTGCTGGTAGCGCCCCTCATCAGGCGGCCGGACCGGCCACCTGGCTGACGGCGGTGTCGAGGTCGGCGAAGACCTCGATGAAGTCCGAGAGCCGGGTGATGTCGAAGATCTCCCGGTAGTGGGCGGACAGCCCGCTGGCCACCACCGCCCGGCGCTCGGAGCGGGCCCGGGCCAGCACGCTGACGATCAGCGCGATCCCGGTCGAGTTGATGTAGTCGACGGCGGCGAAGTCGAGCACCAGCGTGCCCGCCGCGCCCCCGGTCACCGCCTGGTCGTAGGCGGCGTTGAGGGTGCCGGCCGCCCCGCCGTCGACCTCGCCGGTCAGCTCGATCACGGCGGCGCCGCCGACCTCGTGCACGGTCGCCGTGCAGGTCCGCTTCATGTCTGGTCTCCCTCGCTGCGCATGGTCAGCTCGACCGTGTGCCGCTGGCCGTCGGTGCGCACCTGCATGCCGTCGACCATGTTCCGGATCAGGAACAGCCCCCAGCCGCGGGCGCGCTGGACGCCGTCGAGCTTGAGGGCCAGGTCGGGCTCCTCGGCCGGCCCGGCGGGCTGGTGCTCGCCGCCGAGGTCGGTGATGGCGACGATGATGTCGGCGCCGTCCTGGATGACCTCGACGTCGACGGGGACGTCGGGCTGGCCGAGGTTGCCGTGCTCGATCGCGTTCATGGTGGCCTCGGCGACCGCGGTCTTGAGCCGTTCCAGCCGGGCCGGGGTCAGCCCGCTGGACGCGACCGCGGCCGCCACCTGGTCCAGCGCCAGCCGTTCGTTGCCGGGCTCACTGGCGACCGCGAACGCGGCCAGCCGCCGTCCGGGCGGCCGGGCGGGCTGGGTCAGCGATGTCATCGGTCCACTCCCCCGGGCCGGGCCGACAGCCTGCGTTCCAGGCTGACCAGCGTGATGTCGTCCTCCTGCTCGGCGTGCGGGCCGGTGAACGCGCCGAGCTCGGTCAGGCAGAGGTCGATCAGGTCCTCCCCGGATGGCCCCCGGCCGGTCAGCGCGGCCACCCGCGGGAAGCCGAACATCTCCCGGTCGGGGGCGTGCGCCTCGGCCAGCCCGTCGCTGTGCAGCAGCGCGCAGTCCCCCGGCTCGAACTGAAAGGCTTTCTCCTCGTAGTCCATCCCCGGCATCAGCCCGAGCGGCATGCCGCGGGCCCGCAGCTCGGCCACCCCGTCGGCGGTCCGCACGTAGGGCACGTCGTGGCCGGCGTTGGCGAACTCGGCCTTGCCGCTGACCGGGTCGAGCACCAGGGCCAGGCAGGTGACGAACATGTGGGCCGGGATGTCGGCGCAGAGCAGGTCGTTGACGTGCGCCAGCACCGCCCCGGGCGAGATCAGCCGGGGCGCGGCGCTGCGCAGCAGCGCGTGGGTGGAGGCCATCACCAGCGCGGCCGGCACCCCCTTGTCGGTCACGTCGCCGACCACGAACATGACCCGCTCGTCCGGCAGCGGGATGAAGTCGTAGAAATCGCCGCCCACGGTGCGGGCTGGCCGGTAGAACGCGGCCACGTGCCAGCTGGGCAGGTCGGGGACCGACTTGGGCAGGAACTGCTGCTGGATGATCTGCGCGATCTTCAGCTCCTGCTCGATGCGCTCCAGGTTGCGGGCCTCGGTCTGCTGCTGGCGGACCAGCTGGCCGACCCGCAGCGCGGGCGCCGCGTAACCGGCCAGCGCGTTCAGCAGCCGCCGGTCTTCGGAGGAGTAGTCCCGCTCGGACAGCCGCGGCCCCAGGTTGATGAGCCCGATCAGGCTGCCGGAAGAGATCAGCGGCACCGCCAGCACCACCCCGCTGGCGCGCAGCGCCCGCAGCGCGGGTGAATCGAGCTCCAGCCCACGCAGGTCGACCGCGCCGGCCGCGCTCAGCAGCAGCCCGACCAGCGGGTCGTTGGAGGCCAGCTCGAAGTCGGGCGCCAGCGCCAGCGGCGCGGCCGGCGGCGGCACCACTGGCACCGGGGCGGCCGGGCGGTTGCGCCTCCAGGGCCGGATCCGGCCCCGCCCGGCGGGCGGCAGGCTCACGGTCGGGGCACCGGGTGGCGGGGGGTCGGCCACGATGCCGGCCGCGCCCGGGTGGCCGCCGGTTCTGCTCGATCCTTGTGCCATCGTCCCACCCCGGATTTTTCCGCTTTTTCCTGAACTCACTGCGTTTTCCGAGCTCATGGCCAGCTTAGGGAAATGCCGCTACGAGATCGTTACGGCAAATGGCCTGCCGCAGAAAATTTCACGATCCTGCGTTACGGTGCCGATATGACGCGGGAAAGGGCGACGCTCGAGCTGGCCCTGCTCGGACCGCCGGTGGTGACCAGCGGCGGGCGTCCGGCCCGTTTCGACACCCGCAAGGCGACCGCGGTGCTGGCCCTGCTGGCGGCCGGTGAGCACGAGCTGAGCCGGGAGCGGCTGGCGGGTCTGCTGTGGCCGGACGCCGATTCCGAGCGGGCGCGGGCGTCGCTGCGCCGGACGTTGTCGGTCACCCAGGCGGCGACCGGCGACGGGCTGCGGGTGACCCGGCTGGCGATCGCCCTGGACGCCGAGCGCACCCGGGCCGACGTACGGGAGTTCGAGGCGCTGGCCGCGGCCGGCGACCCGGCCGGGCTGGACCAGGCCGCCCGGCTGTACCGGGACGACTTCCTGTCCGGCTTCGGGCTGCGCGACTGCCCCGAGTTCGACGACTGGCAGGCCGCCACCGCCGACCGGCTCCGGCAGCGGCTGGCGGCCGTGCTGGAGAAGCTGACCAGCATGGGCGCGACCAGCGGGGACCTGGACGGGGCGGTGGCCCACGCCCAGCGCTGGCTGGCCCTGGACCCGCTGCACGAGCCCGCCCACCAGGCCCTGATCCGGCTGCTGGCCTGGACCGGGCAGCGGTCGGCGGCCCTGCGGCAGTACCGGGCGCTGGTCCGCACGCTCGACCGCGAGCTGGCGGTGCGCCCGCTGCCAGCCACCACCGAGCTGTACGACGACGTGCGGGCGGGCCGCCTGGCGCCCCCGCCGGCCCGGCCGGCCGCGCTGGTGACCAGGCCGGAACCACCGGCGCCGGCCGCGGTCGCGGTCCCGGCCTGGCCGCTGACCGGCCGCCGGGAGGAACTAGCGGAGCTGCGCGCGGCCTGGCGGGCGGTGACCGGCACGGGCCGGGTGGCCTGCGTAACCGGCCCGGCCGGCTGCGGCAAGACCCGGCTGCTGGCCGAGTTCGGGACCGAAGTGGAAGCGGCCGGGACGGTGACGCTGGCGGTCCGCGGCCACGACGGCGAGACCGAGCTGCCGTTCGTGGCGGCGGCCGACCTGCTGCGGGCGGCGGTGGCGACGGTGCCGGAACTGCCCGCCCGGCTGCCCGCCCACACCGGGTCGATGGCCGGGCGGCTGTGCCCCGAGCTGGCCGGTGACTTCCCCGATGAGGAGGCGCCGCTGGACAGCCTGCTGGCGCTGACCCGGCTGTACGGGGCGATCGCGGACGTGCTGCGGATCGCGGCCGGCCAGGAGCCGGCCGCGCCAGCCGGGCCGCCCGCCGGGGTGGTGCTGGTCGACGACGTGCACTGGGCCGACGGCCCCACCCTCGGCCTGCTGGCCTACCTGGTCCGGCGGCTGGCCGGGTGGCCGGTCCTGCTGGTGCTGAGCTGGTCGGCCGATCACGCGGACCGGCTGACGGGCCTGCGGGCGGCGCTGGCGGAGGCGGCCGAGGCGGGCCGCAGCACGGTGATCGAGCCCAGCCCGCTGACCGACGGGCAGGTCGGTGAGCTGCTGGCCCAGGCCGGCCTGGACGGCGCCGACGTCGGCCTGCTGCAGGCCCAGACCCGGGGCCTGCCGATGCTGGTGCGCGAGTACGCCGAGGCGCTGCGGACCGGGACCGACCCCGGGAGCGGGGGGCCGCCCGCCTCGGTCCGCGAGCTGCTGCGGCGGCGGGTGGCGGAGGCGAGCGAGCCAACCCGGCAGATGCTGTCGACCGCGGCCGTGCTCGGCGGCGGCTGCGACGCCGACCTGCTGCGCACGGTCAGCGGGCGCGGTGAGACCGAGGTGGTCGAGGCGCTGGACGAGGCGGTCCGGCGGTTCCTGCTGACCGAGATCCCGCCGCCCGGCGGGGACGGTGTCCCCAGCTACGACTTCCCGTACGGGGCGCTGCGCGAGGTGGTGTACGAGTCGGCCACGCTGGCCCGGCGGCGGCTGCTGCACAGCCGGGCGGCCGACGCGCTGGCCCGCCGGTACGAGCGTGACCCGCTGCGCACCCGGGCGGCGACGGTGGCCGGGCACCTGCAGCGGGCCGGGCGGGACGAGGAGGCGGCGGGCTGGTGGTGGCGGGCCGCGGGCCGCGCCCGGGACCTCTACGCGCACACCGAGGCCTACGCCTACCTGCGGCGGGCCGAGGCGCTCGGGTACGCCCCGGCCGAGGTGGCGGTGGCTCTGGGCGAGGTGCTGACCGTGCTCGGGCGTTACCGGGAGGCGCTGGCCGAATTCGAGACGGCGGCGGCGCTGGCCGACGGGCTGACGGGCGGCGGGGAGCTGTCCGCTGACGGGGAGGTGTCGGCCGCCGCCATCGAGCACCGGCTGGCCGAGGTGCACCACCGGCTGGGCGACTGGGACCTGGCCGAGGCGCACCTGACCGCCGCCCGCGACCTGCTGGGGCCCGCAGATCGGGGCCGCCAGGCCCGGATCGAGGCCGACCGGGCGGTGCTGGCCTACCGGCGGGGCGCCACCGGACCGGCCACCGCGCTGGCGGCCGCCGCGCTGACTGCCGCCCGCCAGGCCGATGACCGGGCGGCCGTCGCCCAGGCCCTCAACGTGCTCGGCATGCTCGACCGGCAGCGCGGGGCCAGCGCCGAAGCGGCATCCCGGCTGCGAGAGAGCCTGGAGGTGGCCCGGGCCCTGCCCGACTCGGGGGCAGCGGTGGCCGCGCTCAACAACCTGGCCCGGTTGCTGGCCGAGACCGGCCAGGGCGCCGAGGCGCTGCCGCTGGCCCAGGAGGCGCTGACCCTCGGCCGCGAGCTGGGCGACCAGCACCGGCTGGCGGCCCTGCACACCAACCTGGCCGACCTGCTGCACGCGGCCGGCCAGCGGGACGCGGCCCTGGTCCACCTGAAAGAGGCGGCCCGCGGCTTCGCGGCGGTTGACCCGGGCGGGCCGCCCCGCCCGGAGATCTGGACGCTGGTCGAGTGGTGACCGGTCAGGCCGGCAACCGGTAGCCCTGCTGGACGAGCCGCTGAGCACCGGCGGCGTAGGCGGCCGGGTCGTCGGGGGCGATGGTGGCGAGGCCGTCGACGTAGCGGTTGAACATGGCGAACATGGCGGCGATGAGCACGCTGTCGTGGATCTCCAGGTCGGTCGCGCCGGCCGCGCGAGCGGCGGCGACGTCGGCCTCGGTCACGTCGTGGCCGCTGTGGGTCACGGCCGCGGCGATGGCCAGCAGCGCCCTGAGCTTGGCCGATATCGGGGCGGTGACCGGGTCCGCGCGCACCTGGTCGACCAGATCGAGGCCGCCCGGCAGCTGGGCGGCGGCCGTCGCGGAGTGAGACGAAGTGCAGTAACGGCAGCCGTTGAGGGACGACACGTAGGCGCCGATCAGCTCACGCTCACCGCGGCTGAGCGTGCTCGGGCCGCGCAGCAGGACCTCGGCCAGCTCACTGAGCGGGCGGCCGGTCTCCGGCCGGTACTGCAGCAGGCCCCGGATGCCGGGCTGGTCGGAATTGAGCGCGATGTACGGCATGCCGACAGCAAAGCACCCGGGCGCGGGCGGGGCCAAGCCAGCTGATCGGCAGCGGCCGTTTACGGGCGCTGGAGGAGCAGGACCTGGGCCTGGAGCTGGCCCTGCTGCAGCAGGTGGCCGATGCGGGCGCTCTGCTCCTCGGCGACCCGCCAGGCCGGGTGATTCTGGTGGCGGCGCTCGAGTTCGGACTCGACCGCCTGGGTGCGTTCCTGCCAGTCGGCCGGGGGCCGGGGCAGGTCGGCGGCCAGCGCCCGGTCGAGGACGGCCAGGCCGGCCTGGCCGACCATCGCGGTCAGGGCGGCGGGGCTGGGGAAGTGGTTACCCTCGGGCGGGTCGTCGAGCTGGGTCACGGTGGCCAGGAAGACCAGCAGGCCGATCCGGCCGCCGGGGCGGACCACCCGGGCCAGCTCGCGGAGGATCGCGAGCTGGGCGTCGGCGCCGGTGGTGGTGCAGAGCACGCCCAGGCACCAGGCCAGGCCGGCCGCCCCGTCGGGCAGCGGCAGCCGGGTCGCGTCGGCCTGCATGACCGGGAAGCCGAACAGTTCGCGCGAGGCCCGGCAGGCGTCGGGCTCGGGCTCGACCAGGATCGGGCGCAGGCCCGCCCACTGGCTGGCGTAGGCGGCGGGCCCGCCGACTCCGGCCCCGGCGTCGATCAGCAGGTCGCCGGGGGTGGGCTGCAGGCCCTTGAGCAGCCAGTCGAGGGCGGCGGGCTGGCCGCTGCCGCGGCAGGCGGCGGGCACGTGGTAGTCGGGGCCCAGGTCCATCGCCACCTGGGCGGTCCATCCGGCCACGGTGTCGAACTCGTTGGCCATCGCCTCGTCGGTACCGCTGGTCATGACGCCCGCACTTCCCGGATGCGGGCCGCACAATCGGCTTTGACCTGGGCCGCGTACTCGTAGCCGCGGCCGGAGGCCAGGCCGGACAGGTTGACGCCGGCCACCCCGGGGATGGCCAGCAGCGTCTGGGCCTCGGCGACGGCGGCGGCCAGGCCGGCCTCGACCGGGTCGGGGGCGTCGACCACCCGCCGGACCGCGTCCGGGTCGAGCTCGAGGCCGGGCAGCGCGCTGAGCACGGTGGCCGACGGCGCATCGGTGTAGACCGCGACCGCGGCGATGATCGGGATCTTCACCCCGGTCGCGCGGGCGGCGGCCATGAACGCGGCCACGGTGGCGGGGGCGGCGTGGTTGAGCACCGCCACCGCCGCCCCGGCCCGCTGTTTTTGCAGCAGCCGGACCGCGCGCTGGTCGCGGGGCGGCGCGGCCGGGGTCTCGGGGACGGCGGCGGGCAGCCCGATGGTGGCGGCCAGCGCCGCCAGCCGGGGGCCGTCGAGGTCGAAGACCTGGGTCACGTCCGGGCGGACGTCGTAGGCGCGGGCGTCGCCGGTCACGCACAGCACCGCCTCGGCGCCGAGGTGGCGGAGGCCGATCAGCTCCTGTTCGAGCACGATCCGGTTCCGGTCGCGGCAGGCCAGCGTGATCCAGGGGTGGGCCCCGGCCGCCTGCAGCAGTTCGGCCAGCAGCGTGGGCGGGAAGTCGGGCCGGTTCTGGTGCTCACCGACCAGGACCGCGTCGCTGGCCGGGGCGAGGGTGGCGGCCACCGCCCGCAGGGCTCGCACCGAGAACGGCTCGGCCGTGTAGTCGGTCAGGATCAGCGGCGTCCGCGGCAGCGGCACGCCCGCGACCGGGCCCGGGGGGTCCGGCCAGGCGGCCGGGACCGGGAAGGCGCACGGGTCGTCGACGACCTCGCAGCGGCCGTCGGCCCGGACCCCGCCGCACGGGCCCATGACCATGTGTTTGGGGCAGTGGGGGGCGGCCAGGCTCGGGCTCGGTGGCACGGGGTCAGGATCTCACGGCCGTTCTGGCCCGCTCAGCTGGGGAAGGTCACGCCGTTCTGGTGCACGGGGGCGCCGTCGAGGACGGTGGCGAGCACGTCGAGGTCGGTGATCCGGTCCGGCTCGGTGGCGAGCGGGTTGCCGTCGAGGACCACGAAGTCGGCGTGCTTGCCGGGTTCAAGGGTGCCCAGTTCGGTTTCGCGGTGCATGGCGTAGGCGGCCTCGGTGGTGTAGAGCGCCAGCGCGGCGGCCGCGGTGACCTCCTCCCCCGGGCCCAGGACGCGGCCGCCGGCCGTCCGGCGCAGCACAGCGTCGCGCAGCCCGAGCAGCGGGTCGGGGCTGATCACCGGGGCGTCGGACGAGCCGGCCACGGTGAGCCCCGCCCGCCGCCAGGAGCCGATCGCGTAGAGCTGGTCGTGGGTGTCGGGGAAGGCGGCCGCGAACCCGTCGCCGAGCACGGACAGGAAGCCGGGCTGGGTGGCGACGACGACGTTGAGCGCGGCCGCCCGGGCCAGCAGGCCGGGGTAGAGGGCGCCACCGTGCTCGATGCGGTGGCGGCGGGGGTTGGCCGGCGGGCCGGCCAGGATGGTCGCGTAGGCGTCGAGGACGGTGCCGATGGCCCGGTCGCCCTGAGCGTGGACGCACACCTGGAACCCCTCGGCGTCGAAACGCCGCACCATCCGGGTCAGCTCGTCGCGGTCGAAGTACAAGATCCCCGACCCGTAGGGCGGCACCGGGTACTGCCCGCTGATGGCGGCGGTCCGGCTGCTCATCCCCCCGTCGGCCCAGATCTTGACCGCCTCGGCCGCCAGCCGGTCCGAGCGGCGCCCGCGCAGGCCGGACGCCAGCAGCCAGTCGACCTCGTCGTGCACCACCAGGCCGTAGATCCGCTGGTAGAGGTGCCCGTCCGCGTCGGCCTCGGCGAACGCGGTGTACGAGTCACGGCGTAGGTCGGCTTCGCCGACGGCGGTGACGCCGAGTGCGGCCAGCCGTTCGCCGGCGGTGCGGACCACCCGGGCGCGCTGGGCGGCCCCCATCTCGCCCAGGTCGTGGTGCAGGTTGCGTTCGAGCAAAGCGAACATCGGGCCTTCGAAGACCACCCCGTCGAGCCGGCCCTGGTCGTCCCGCCCGAACGCGCCCCCGGGCGGGTCCGGCTGCCCGTCGGCGAACCCGGCCGCCCGCAGCGCCGCACTGTTCAGCACGCAGGCGTGCAGCGACGTGTGGTAGAGCACGGCGGGCCGGTCGGGGACGACCGCGTCCAGGTCGGCCCGGGTCGGGTGGCGGTCCTCGCGCAGCTTGTACTCCACGTAACCGGCCCCGGCCACCCAGGATCCGGCTGGCGTCCGGGTGGCCTGGTCCCGCAGCCGGGCCTGGATGGCGGGGATGTCGGGGGCGGTTGGCTGGCTGCAGTCGGCCGCCGCGGCCAGGTAGCCGACGTCGCAGACGTGGCAGTGGGCGTCGATCAGGCCGGGGATCACGGTGGCGCCGTCCAGGCGCAGGACCGCGGCGTTGGCGCTGGCGGCCGACCGGACCTGGGCAGTGGTGCCGACGGCGGCGACCAGGCCGTCGCGGACGAGCATGCTCTCGGCGGGTGCGGTTCCGGCTCCGGTTCCGGTTCCGGTTCCGGGGGCCATGGTGACGATGGTGGCGTCCTCGATGATCAGCTCCATGGGGCCTGCCCTTCCGCCGGGGATCACCGAAGTTACTACCCAGTTAGGGGGTATTGCCGGGCAGGCTGACCCGGTTTTCTCCATATGCATTCAATTCGTATTGAGAAAAACTTGCGCGGTGCGCAAGTCAATGGCAGGATGAAGACATCGAAAGGGCACGACGAAAGGAAACGGCCATGCTGCTCCTGCTGCGGTTCACCGGTCACAAGAAGCTCGCCACGATCCTCGGCGTCCTCACCAGCGTCGCCGGTGTGGCTCTGGCCGTCGTCACCCACAACCACACCTGGCTGATCACCGCGATCGTCGGCCTCGGGCTGTCGTTCCTGCAGATGCGGCACCAGCGGCGCGAGGACGCCGGCCACTCGGCCGGCTCGGCCGGCCAGTCATGAGCGAGGACCACACGATCGAGATCCCCGGAGGGTCGCTCTACTTCCGGACTCAAGGGCTCGGGCCGCCGCTGATGCTGATCGGCGGCGGCCCGAGCAATGCCGACACCCTCAGCGCGCTGGCCGCCCAGCTGGACGGCGACTACACGGTGGTGAGCTACGACCGGCGCGGCTACTCGCGCAGCCAGCTCGGCGACCGGGACGCGCCGGTCAGCATTGACCAGCACGGCGGCGACGTCCGGCGGATCCTGGCCGAGCTGGGGATGGGCCCGGCCGTGGTGTTCGGCAGCAGCATCGGGTCGCTGATCGCGCTGGCGCTGGCCACGTCCGCCCCGGAGGCGGTGGGCCGCCTGGTCGTACACGAGCCGCCGCTCGGCCAGCTGCTGAGCGGAGCCGACCGGGCCGCCTTCGACGCCGGCGGCCAAGGCGAGAACGCCGGTACGGCGCTGAACGCCCTGGCCGGCCAGCTCGGGGTGCACCGCGGCGAGCTGGCCGGCCCGGCCGCCGGGGCCGCAGGGGCCGCGCGGGCCGGAGGGGCCGCTGGCGACCAGGCGCGCGCGGCCGACATCGAGCTGCTGGTACGGCGCGACCTTCCGGCGGTCGGCGACTACCACCTGGACCTGGATCGGCTGGCGCCGCTGGCGGGCCGCATCGTGGTGGCCGGCGGGCGCGACAGCCGTGACTTCTATCCGTACCGCTGCGCACAGGCGCTGGCGGCGGCGCTGGGCCTGCCGCTGGTGGAGCTGCCCGGTAACCACGCCGGCATGATCCGGCAACCGGCCGGGTTCGCGGCCGCGCTGGAGCAGCTGCTGAGCCAGCCCGCTCCCCCGGCGGCGACCGGCTAGACCGGCCGGCTCACTTGGCGATTGACCCGTTGGGCAGCATGGCGCCCTGGATCGAACCGGCCTGAGCCAGCTGGCCGCTGGTGACCTCGGTGCGGGCCAGGTCGGCCTGGCTGAGATTGGCGCCCGCCAGGTCGGCGCGGGCCAGATCAGCACCCGCCAGGTTGGCGCGGGCCAGATCAGCACCCGCCAGGTCGGCGCCGGCCAAGTCGGCACCGCTACCGCCAACGCAGTCAACGGTGACACCACCCGCGGCGGAACAGCTCAAGTTCGCGGCCGCGAGGTCTGCACCGTTCAGGTGGGCGTAAAACAGATTGGCCCGAGCCAGGTCGGCGTTGCTGAGGTTGGCTTCCTTCAGGTTCGCGTTGGCCAGGTCAGCCTCGTACAGATCGTTGTCGCTCAGATCAACGCGGCCCAGGCTGGCGCCGTCGAACTCGGCCCCGCTCAGGTTGGTCTGGTGGAGCACGACCACTGGTTCTGGGTTGAAGATGAGGTTGGCTTCCCAGAGGAACCGGACCAGCGTGCCCTTGCGGCTGCCGTCCAGGCCGCGAATAGCCGTGTCCGTCCGGGCGACGGCAATGGCGCGGACCGTGCTTCCGGGCGGGGCCTTGACCAGACCGTTGGTGAGCAGCAGGGCCGACATGTCGTCGAGGTAGTTGTTGAGTGTGGTCTGCCGCTGCTGATTTAGCGCCTGCGTCTGACTGGCCTGCTCCTGCTGCAGCGTCTGCGCCTGGCTGGCCCGCTGCTGGTTCGCATCGGTGTTCTGCTGCGCGTTGAACTGGTACACCGACCACAGCAGGCTGATCGCGGCACCCACGATCGACAACGGGGTGGCCCAGTTCTTGAAAAAGCGGCCGACCCGGCTGCGGTCAGCTGGGTCCGGGGGGTTGGCGGCGCTGACCGCGGCGCTGACGGCGGCGGCGACCAGGGCGGCGGGGTCGGGGACGTCCGGGCGCGGGCCATCGGCATCGGCGTCCATCGGCGGCCCCTCCCCTTGGCTGGCCTATGTGTACCACCGCCCCCAAACGCGGGCAATGACAACGAAACGCCTGGTGTGACACCGTGGACGGCATGAGCGTGAGCGTGGTCAGCCCGGTGTTCATCGGGCGGCGGGAGGAACTGGCGTCGCTGACCACGCTGATGAAGCAGGCGCAGTCCGGGGAGCCCGCGTTCGCGCTGGTCGGCGGGGAGGCCGGGGTGGGCAAGACCCGGCTGGTGCGGGAGCTGGCGGGGCAGGCGGCGGGGGCGGGGTTCCTGGTGCTGACCGGGCAGTGCGTGGAACTGGGGGCCGAAGGGCTGCCGCTGGCGCCGCTGGTGGACGCGCTGCGGACGCTGAACCGGGCGATGGCGCCGGACGAGCTGGCCGAGGTGCTCGGGCCGGCCGGGGCGGGGCTGGCGCGGCTGCTGCCGGAACTGGCGGCCGACGCCGCCCCGGTCATCGCGGGCAGCGCGCCGGCCTGGGCCGACCTGCAGAAGGGGCAGCTGCTGGAGATGGTGCTGGGGCTGCTGAGCCGGCTCAGCGCCCGGCAGCCGGTCCTGTTCGGGGTCGAGGACCTGCACTGGGCCGACCAGTCGACCCTGGACCTGATCGCGTTCCTGGTCCGGTCGATGCGGGACAGCCGGGTGCTGCTGCTGGCCACCTACCGGTCCGACGAACTGCACCGGCGGCACCCGCTGCGGCCGCTGCTGACCAGCTGGGAACGGATGCGGTCGGCCGGTCACCTGGAACTGCGGCGGTTCGACCGGGATGAGGTCACCGCCCAGCTGGCCGCGATCCTGGGCACCGACCCGGCCCCGGACGCGGTCGACGCGATCTTCGACCGGTCGGGCGGCAACGCCTACCTGGTGGAGGAGCTGGCCGGGGCGGCGCTGAGCGGCGACCCGGCCGACCTGTCGCCGTCGCTGCGGGACGTGCTGCTGAGCCGGGTCGACGCGCTCAGCCCGGACAGCCAGCGGCTGCTGCGGACCGCGTCGGTGGCGGGCCGGGCGGTGCCGGACCGGCTGCTGGCCGAGGTGGCGGGGATCGGCGAGACCGAGTTCTTCGCGGGCCTGCGCGAGGCGGTCGAGAACCACCTGCTGGAGGTGGACCCGGGCGGCCTCGGCTACTCGTTCCGGCACGCGCTGACCCGGGATGCGGTGTACGAGGACATGCTGCCGGGTGAGCGGGTGCGGCTGCACGCCGCCTACGCCGACGCGCTCGAACGCGACCCGGGGCTGGCGGCCGACGAGGCGGCGCTGCCGTCGGCGCTCGCCTACCACTGGTACGCGGCCCTCGACCTGCCCCGGGCGTTGCCGGCCGCGATCGACGCGGCCACCCGGGCGATGGCCAGCTACGCGGCGGCCGAGGCGCTGCGGCACCTGGAACGGGCGCAGGAGATCTGGCCGCGGGTGGCCGACGCGGCCGAGCGGACCGGCCTGGACCAGGTCGAGCTGAGCGCCCGGGCGGCCGAGGCCGCCCTCCGATCCGGGGCCATCGACCGGTCGAAGTCGCTGCTGGCCGGGGCGCTGGCCGAGCTGCCGGCCGACGCCGATCCAGTGCGGCGGGCGCTGCTGCTGGACCGGTACGCGCTGATCCAGCGGGACGCGGGCCAGACCGCCGAGGCGGTGACGTCGCTGGAGCAGGCGCTCGAGTTGCTGCCGGACGGGCAGGCCAGCCAGGCGCGGGCGGTGGTGCTGGCCTCGCTGGCCGGGCTGCTGATGCGGGCCTCAGCCATGGAACGTTCGGCCGCGGTGGCCGAGCGGGCGGTGGTGGCCGCGCAGGCGGCCGGGGCCCGGGAGGCCGAAGCGGAGGCGGCCATCACGCTCGGTTGCGTGATGTCCTATCTGGGGCCGGCCGAAGTGGGCCTGGACCCGCTGCGCTCCGGGGTCCAGCTGGCGTTGGCCGAGGACCTGCCGCTGACCGCGCTGCGCGGCTACATCAACCTGGCCGACGTCCTCGAACTGCTGGGGCGGCACCGCGAGGCGGCCCAGGCCGCCCGGGACGGTGCCGAGCTGTCGGTCCGGGTCGGGCTGGCCCGCTCCTACGGCTCCTACCTGGTCGGCAACCAGGCCGAGCCGCTGCTGCGGCTGGGCGAGTGGGACGAGGTGGACCGGCTGACCGGCGCGGCGCTGAGCGCGATGCCGGAGGGCGTGTTCGAGGCCACCCTGTTCTCGCTGCTGGCCGAGCTGGCCGTCATGCGCGGGCAGTACGCCGACGCGGCCACCAAGCTGCGGGACGCCCGCCGGGTGGTTGGCGGGAGCGCCGACCTGCAGTTCACCCAGCCGCTGTTCTGGGTGGAGGCGATGATCGCGCTGGGCCGCGGTGACCTGGCCGGCGCCCGGCAGGCGGTCACCGCCGGGCTGGACGGCCCGGTGCTGTCGTGGGCGGCCCGGTACGCCTGGCCGCTGGTGTGGCTGGGCCTGCGGGTCGAGGCCGACGAGGCCACCCGCAGCCGGGACCGGCGGGAAGACTGGCCGGCCGCCTCGGCCGCGCGGTGCGCGGAGCTGGCCGGGATCGCCGCCCAGCTGCCGACGCCGGCCCCGCCGTCGCGCGGCTACCAGGCGATGGCGGCGGCCGAGCAGGCCCGGGCGGGCGAGGCGGCTGGGGCTGGTGGGGCTGGCGGGACTGGCGGGGGCGCTGGGGCTGGGGTAACGGCGGCTTGGGCGGGGGCGGTGGCGGCGTGGCGGGTGGCCGAGGAGCCGTTCCCGCTGTCGTACGCGCTGCTCCGGCAGGCCGAGGCGGCGACCGAAGGCGGGGACCGGGAGCTGGCGGGCGCGGCCGTGCAGGAGGCGTTCGAGCTGGCCAGCCGGATCGGGGCGGCGCCGATCGCGGCCGAAGCGGAGGCGCTCAGGCAGCGGGCCCGGCTGGGCCGGGAGGCCGCCGGCACCGCCACCGGCGGGTCGGCCCCGGTCGGCTCCGCACGACCTGGCGACGTCGGCGCCGAGGCGGACGAGCTGGCCCGGTTCGGGCTGACCGAGCGCGAACGCGAAGTGCTGCGGCTGCTGGCGGCCGGCCGCTCCAACCCGGAGATCGCGCAGGCCCTGTTCATCAGCGCCAAGACGGCCAGCGTGCACGTGTCCAACATCCTGGCCAAGCTCGGGGTCGGCGGGCGGGTGGAGGCGGCCGCGGTCGCGCATCGGCTGGGCATCACCCGGTCCCCCGAGCGCTGAGACCTTTTAAAAATGGAATAAGGCACTCTGCGGCGGCGCCTAAGGCCCTACGTGGTGACCCGTGGCCGGCGGTAAGGAACGGTGCGGCCGGATCTGAGGCCGAGCCGCGGCGTGGTTACGGCGGCCGTCCGATGTGCCCGGCAGGCCCTTAGCCCGAGGGTGGAAGTAATTCCGCACGGGGCCAGGGAGGGCTCGATGAACGTTCAGAACGCACCGGAGGGAACGATCAGGGCGGCGCTGCGCCACGGCCAGTTCCGCAAGCTGCTCGGGGGGCTGGCGGTGTCGCAGATCGGCGACTGGCTGTACAACCTGGCCCTGGTCACGCTGGTTTACTCGCGCACCCACTCGGCGCTGTGGGCCGGGGTCACCACCGCCGCCCGGGTGGTGCCGATCGTGATCATGGGCCCGATCGGCGGCAGCCTGGCCGACCGGTTCGACCGCCGCCGCCTGCTGATCGCCTGTGACCTGGCCCGGCTGGCCCTGATGCTGCTGCTGGCGCTGGTCGCCGCCGCCCACCTGCCGATCCTGCTCGCCCCGGTCATCGCGGCCGCCGCCACGGTGGCGGGCTCGCCCTACCTGGCCTGCACCTCGGCGGTCACGCCGCGGCTGGTCCCCGACGCCGACCTGCCCGGCGCCAACGCGGCCCGGTCGGCGGTGACCGCGCTCGGCGTGATCGTCGGCCCCGCCCTCGGTGGCGTGCTGCTGCTCGGCTCGCCGGCGCTGGCGTTCGTGGTCAACGCGGTCACGTTCGCGGTGGCGGCCGCGGCGGTGCTGGCGATCCCGGCCGGCCCGGCGTTCGCGGTCAGCGGGACGAAGGCCGAACGGCCGTCGAGCCTGTGGCACGACGTCGCCGACGGGGCGGCCGCGCTGCGGGCCCACCCCGAGGCGGTCCGGCTGGTCGGCGCCGACATCATGTGCAGCCTGGTCTACGGCATGCAGACGGTGCTGTTGCTGCTGGCGGCCCGGCACGCCGGGCTCGGCCTGCACGGCTACGGCTACCTGTTCGCCGGCATCGGGGCCGGGGCGCTGATCGGGACGTCGCTGGCGGGCCGGGTCATGCGGCTGCCGCACCCACGCGCGGTGCTGCTGGGCGCGCTGGCCGCCGTCGGCCTGCCGATGCTGGTGCTGCCCTGGGCCTCGTTCGCGGCGCTGGCGGTCGCGCTGGCCGCCACCACCGGCGTCGGCGCCATCCTGGTCGAGATCCTGACCGAGACCGCGCTGCAGCGGTCGCTGCCGGCCGAAGTGTTCGGCCGCGCCTACGGGCTGGCGCTGCCCGCCTCGGTGGCCGGCATCGTGGCCGGCTCGCTGCTCGCGCCGGTGCTGGTCAGCCTGCTCGGCGGCACCGGGGCGATGCTGGTGGCGGGCGGCGCGGTGGCCGGTTACGGGCTGCTGCTGCGGCCGCGTCCGGCCCGGGCCGATGAGTTCGGCCGGTCCGGGGCGTCAGTACCGGCGTAAGAGCGCATCTTCCAAAGGATGGACGCCATGAGCGAGCCGAAGACCTACACGCTGGATGTACCGGGGGCGGTGCTGAGCTACGACGTGCGCGAGCACGCGGGCAACGACGAGCCGGTGCTGCTGATCATCGGGTCGCCGATGGGGGCGTCCGGGTTCGCCACCCTGGCCGGGCTGATCAGCGACCGGACCGTGGTCACCTACGACCCGCGCGGCGTCGAGCGCAGCCGCCGGGAGGACGACACCGCCGAGATGACCCCGGACCAGCACGCCGACGACCTGCACCGGCTGATCGAGGCGCTCGGGACCGAGCGAGCGCTCGGGGCCGGCCCGGTCGACGTGTTCGCCAGCAGCGGCGGGGCGGTCAACGGGCTGGCGCTGGTGGCCAAGCATCCGGAGCAGGTGCGGACGCTGGTGGCGCACGAGCCGCCCGCCTCGCAGGAGGTGCCGGACCACGAGACCGTGATGGCCGCCTGCGAAGACATCCGCGCCACCTACCTGAGCAGCGGGCTCGGCCCGGCCATGGCCAGGTTCATCGCGCTGGTCATGTTCGAGGGGCCGTTGCCCGGCGACTACGTCAGCCAGCCCGCGCCCGACCCGGCCAGGTTCGGGCGGCCGGCGGCTGACGACGGCTCCCGCTCCGACCCGCTGATGGCCAACATGGTGACCTGCAACGGATACCACCACGACTTCGGGGCGCTGCGGGCCGGCTCGACCCGGGTGGTCATCGGCGTCGGCACCACCTCCAGCCAGCAGCTGGCCGGGCGGGCGGGGGCCGCGGTGGCCGAGCGGCTGGGTACTCCCCCGGTCACGTTCCCGGGCGGGCACGACGGGTTCTCGGGCGGGGAGTACGGGTTCCCGGGCGGCGAGCCGGAGAAGTTTGCCGCTACGTTGCTGGGGGTGCTGAAGGGCCACTGAGCTCAGCCACTGAGCCAGGCCACTGATCCAGAGGAGCAGCCGGTGCGATTCGCGTTCAAGACCGCCAACCAGAGCACGACCTGGGCCGAGGTGCTCGAGATGTGGCGGGTCGCCGACCAGATCGAGACGTTCGAGTCGGGCTGGAACTTCGACCACTTCTACCCGATCGACGGCAACGCCGGCGGCCCCTGCCTGGAAGGCTGGATGATGCTGTCGGCGCTGGCCCAGGCCACCGCGCGGCTGCGCCTGGGCACGATGGTGACCGGGATCCACTACCGCCACCCGGCCGTCCTGGCCAACATGATCGCCACCTTGGACATCATCTCGGCCGGGCGGCTCGAGGTCGGCATCGGCGCCGGCTGGAACGAGGAGGAGTCCGGCGCCTACGGCATCGAGCTGGGCACCCGGCGCGAGCGCAGTGACCGGTTCGAGGAGGCCTGCGAGGTGCTCGTCGGCCTGCTGGCCGAGCCGGAGTTCTCGTTCCAGGGTCGCTACTACCAGCTCACCGGCGCCCAGAACGAGCCCAAGGGGCCGCAGCGCCCGCACCCGCCGATCTGCATCGGCGGCGGCGGGGAGAAGCGCACGCTGCGGACGACCGCGCGCTTCGCCGAGCACTGGAACTTCGGCGGCGGCACCCCGGAGGAGTTCGCGCGCAAGCGGGACATCCTGTACGGGCACTGCGCCGACATCGGCCGCGACCCGAGCGAGATCACCCTGTCGTCCCACGTGCGGTTCGACCCGGCCACGGGCGTGTCGGGCACCGCCGATCAGGCGGCGGCGCTGGGCGAGGTGGGGCTGGACCTGGCCATCGTGTACCTGCGGCCGCCGCTGGATCCGTCGCTGCTGGAGCCGCTGGCGACGGCGTTCGCGCAGGTCGGCTGATTCGGGTCGATGGCCGGGGCTCAGCGCCGCCGTCGCTGCCCAGCTTGATCTGGTCGCGGCGACGGTGACCCGGGAGACGGCCAGGCATTTACACCGGCGCGAGCGGAGGGCGGCGGGCGCGAGATTGGAGCGGTAGCCGAACGCCAAGACCGCGACAACACGTGCAGGGGTGTCAGATGGCCGAGGTCCCACCCACCGAAGACATGGTGCTGGCCCACTTCATCGTCTCCGGCGACGTCGAGCGCTCCAAGCGCTTCTACACCGAGGTGCTGGGGGGCCGGCTGGCCTACTCCGGCCCCGGCGGGCTGACCTACGTCGCCCTGTCCAACAGCTGGATCATCATCAACGTCGGGGGCGGGCCGACCGACGACAAGCCGGCCGTCACCCTGGAGACCCCGCAAGATCCCGACCGGGTCAGCAGCTTCCTCAACATCCGGGTCCGGGACATCAAGGCCGTCTACGCCGAGTGGAGTGCCCGCGGGGCCGAGTTCCTGACGCCGCCGAAACAGCACCAGTACGAGATCCGCTGCTACATCCGCGACCCCGACGGTCACCTGATCGAGGTCGGGCAGACCACCGACCCGTCCGGCGACTGGGTGCCCGCGCGCTGGCCGTCGGAGGCGGCCGGGGAGTCCGAGTAGCGCGGCCGGCGGCGGTCATGACCTCCGCGATC
Source organism: Actinomycetota bacterium (assembly GCA_019240215.1). GTDB lineage: Bacteria > Actinomycetota > Actinomycetes > Streptosporangiales > Streptosporangiaceae > Bog-532. The sequence goes on from JAFAYQ010000032.1 coordinate 43,617, forward strand.
ATCGGCACCGGCGGGATCGGATCGACCATCGCCCGCCAGCTCGCGGCCGGGGGTGAGAGCCTGCGGCTGGCCAGCGCCGACCCCGGATCGGCAAACGCGCTGGCCACCGCGATCGGGCCGGGCGCGGTCGTCGTGGCCGGCGACGGCGACGCGCTGGCCGGGGCCGACGCCGTCATCCTGGCGCTGCGGTTCACCGTGCTCAAGGGCGTCATCGACCAGATCGCGGGCGCACTCACAGGCCAGCTCGTGGTCGTCCCCAGCAATCCGGTCAGCCTCGACGGATCCGGCCAGCTCGTGCACCTGCTGCCGGACGGGCCGTCGGCCGGGCAGGTCGTGGCCGGCTGGCTGCCGCCCGGGACCCAGCTGGCGATGGCGTTCGGGTCGATGCGGGCCGAGCTGCTCAGGTCGGCGGCCCGCCGGTCACCGGAGCGGGCCGTCCTGTTCTACGTGGCCGACGACGAGCGGGCCGGGGCGGGAGCCGAGCGGCTGATCCGGGTGGCCGGCTTCGAGCCGGTCAAGGCGGGCGGGCTCGGGCAGTCGGGCCGCCTCGAGGTGGGCGGTGACCTGCACGATCTCGTGGTCGGGCCCGAGCGGGCGCGGTCGCTGATCGGGCCGGGTCGATCCGCGGTACCCAACCGGTAGGAGTGTGAGATGGCCGAAGAAATGGTGCTGACCCGCTTCATCGTCTCCAACGACGTCGAGCGCTCCAAGCGCTTCTACACCGACGTACTGGGCGGCCGGGTGGCGTTCGGCCCGGTACCGGTCAACGTCGCGCTCGCCAACAGCTGGATCGTGATCAGTTCCGGCGGCGGCCCGACCGACGACAAGCCCACGATCGTCCTGGAGACGCCACCCGATCCCGGCCGGGTCAGCAGCTTCCTCAACATCCGGGTCAAAGACATCGACGCCGTCTACGCGGCATGGAGCGCGCGGGGGGCCGAATTCCTGACGCCGCCGAAACAGCACCAGTACGAGAAGCGGTGCTACATTCGCGACCCCGACGGTCACCTGATCGAGGTGGGGCAGGCCACGGACCCAGCGGGCGACTGGGTGCCGCCGCTAGGGTGAAGGCCCCGGGGTGAGGCGGAGGGCTCATGACAGCGCAGTTCGATACGGCCAAGCCCAACTCGGCCCGCATGTACGACTACTGGCTCGGCGGCAAGGACAACTTCGAGGCCGACCGGGTGGCGGCCGAGGCGGTCCGGGCGCTGCGGCCCAACGTGGCCGAGCAGGCCCTGGACAACAAGCGGTTCCAGACCCGGGCGGTCGGCTACCTGGCTGAGCAGGGGGTGCGGCAGTACCTCGACGTCGGGTCGGGCCTGCCCACCTCCCCCCATCCGGGCGTGGGTTCGCCGCCGCGGTGGCGGCCGACCCACGAGGCGGCCGCGGCCGCCGACCCGCTGGTGGCCTACGTCGACTATGACCCGGTGGCGGTCCTGCATTCGCAGGTGCTGCTGGCGGGCGGCAGCCGCCGGGTGGTGGCGGTGCAGGGCGACATGCGCGATCCGGCCGCCATCCTCGGCCACGACGACATCCGGGAGGCGGGCCTCGACCTGGACGCTCCGGTCGGGCTGGTCCTGGCCTGCGTGCTGCACTTCGTCGACGCCGGCACCGCCCGCGACATCGTGGCCGCCTTCACCGCGGCGCTGAGCCCGGGCTCGTACGTGATCGCGTCGGTCGGATACGAGCAAGACGCCGGCGGTGACGGCTTCGCCCGCACCTACAACTCGCAGGCCGGCCCCCGGATCTACGCGCACTCCTGGGCGGAGATCACCGCCCTGTTCGACGGCCTCGAGCTGATCCCGCCCGGCATCGCCGACACCGCCGCCTGGCGGCCCGGCGGGCAGGAGACCGGGCTGCCCGAACGGTCCAGCATGATCGTCGGCGGGGTCGGCCGCAAGGCGGGCTGAGCCGGGCCTCAGTGATGACCGGGCAGGGACGGCGGGTTCGGGCTGGGCGGGGCCAGGTAGGGGAACGTCGTTGACGCCAGCCGGGTCGGCCGGTCGACGCCGTCGCTGATCCGGGGGCCCTTCCCCGCGTTCACCAGCAGGGTGAACAGGGTGTCCATGGCATCGTCGTTCGGCGAGCGGCCCCCGCAGGTCTGGTGCGGGCGGCCGTCGAGGGCGGCCTTCTCGATCTCCAGGAAGGTGTCCTGGCCGTACGGCTTGGACACGTCCACGATCATGAAGTCGGCCAGCAGCAGCTCAGTCAGCGGGTGTGTCCCGTCGGCGTCCAGCGGCCAGTCGGTCTTGCCGTCGGTACCGTCCCACATGGCGAGGTTGGCGTTCAGCCGGGCGCGGTAGGCGCCGGCGTAGTCGGCCGAG
>JAFAYQ010000045.1 GCA_019240215.1 Actinomycetota bacterium
CGCCCCGTCCGCGGTGAACAGGCCCGCGACCCGGTCGTAGTCGCGCATCATGGCGGCGTCGGTGAACTCGCCCCGCAGCGCTTCGATCTCGACCCGGTCCACGACCGCCTGCAGCTGGCTGGCCGATGCTGGCATGGTTGCCTCCCTGGTGCCGGCCTTTTATATATCGATCCGACGAATCACCACGGCCAGGTGTGAGGGCCTGACACTTCCGCGCGCTGGATCGTCAGACTGGGTATCCAGTCCGCCGCTTTTCAGGGAAGAACGGAAAATGTCTGACGACCAGGCGTTCACCGGTAGCCCGGACCTGCCCGCGGTCATGGGTGAACGGCGCCAGCTGATCAACCTCGCCTACCGGCTGCTGGGCTCGCTGGCCGATGCCGAGGATGCCGTCCAGGACACCTACGCCCGCTGGTACGCGCTGTCCGGATCCCAGCGGGACGCGATCGAGACCCCGGCCGCCTGGCTGACCACCGTCGCCACTCGGATCTGCCTGGACCAGCTGCGCTCGGCCCGGGTCCGGCGCGAGCGTTACGTGGGCGAATGGATCCCCGAGCCGCTGCCCGGACCGGGGGAGTGGCGCGGCGGCGGGTCAGCCGGCGGCGGCGCCGACCCGGCTGACCGGGTCACCCTGGACGAGTCGGTCAGCATGGCGTTCCTGGTCGTGCTGGACGCGATGACCCCGGCCGAGCGGGTCGCGTTCGTGCTGCACGACATCTTCGGCTACCCGTTCGCCGAGGTCGCCACCATCACCGGCCGGACCCCGGCCGCCTGCCGCCAGCTGGCGTCGCACGCCCGCCGCCGCGTCCGCGAAGCCCAGCTGACCCCGGCCCCCGAGGCCGAGCGGGCCAGCGTCGTCCGCGACTTCAAGCAGGCCTGGGAGCACCAGGACATCCGGGCCATCGTCGGCCTGCTCGATCCCGACGCCACCGTCGTCGCCGACGGCGGCGGCCTGGTCGCCGCCGCCCTGGCTCCGATTCAAGGCGCCGAGCAGATCGCCGCCTACCTGGCCGAGCTGGCGGTCCGCGCGCCCGGCCTGGTCCTGCTCGAACGCACCGTCAACGGCCAGCCCGGCCTGATCGGCCGGTACCAGGGGGTGACGGTCGCGGTGTTCGCGTTCGCGGTCGCGGCCGGCCGCATCACCCGGGTCTGGGCCGTCCGCAACCCCGACAAGCTCCGCCCCTGGCTCACAGCCGGTCCGATTACAGGCGGTCCGGCTCCAAACTGAAGAACACGACGGCCGGCGCACCGCCGCTGAAGACCAGGCTGTAGTCGTCGTCGGCGGCCAGGTTCTGGAACAGCCTGGTGAAGGTCGCCATCCGGCTGTCGCCCGCCTCCACGTCGGTTACGCCGCTGAACGTCATCGTCACCGGCTGGGTGGCGCTCCCGCCCTGCAGCGTCATGAGCCAGTGGTACTGGAGCACGGGGTCAGCCTCCGGGCGGTCGGGTCGGATCGATCACCGGCCTATCCTTGCACCCGGTTCAGCCGCGCCGTGGCCCGTTCCATCTGGCTCGTGCTCAGCGGGGGCTCCGGCAGCGGGGTGGCCCGCTCGGCCCGGTAGGCGTCGAGCATCAGGTACAGGTGGCGGCGCCAGGCGCGCGGGGCGACGCCGTAGGTGGCCTCGATGATGCGGCTCTGCGACCACAGCAGCACGAACATGTCGCCCAGGGTCAGGTCGGGCCGGACCGCGCCGGTGTCCTGGGCTCGTGACAGCAGGTGCTGCCATAGCTGGTGGATGCGGGATCGGATCGCGGCCGCGCCGCCCCGGGCCGGGCGGTCGATCGAGGTCAGCTCGTTGAAGCCGAGGTCCTCGGCCGCCAGCGCGCACAGCGTCTCCACGAACCGGACGAACCCCGCCCACGGGTCCGGGTCGGTCAGCGCCTGCTCGCCGGTGGCGGCCACGATGGCGAGCTTGTCCGCGAACATCGCCACCAGCAGGTCGTCGCGGGTGGGGAAGTGCCGGTAGAGGGTCCCGATCGCCACCCCCGCGTCCCGCGCCACCTGCTGCAGCGACGCGCCCAGCCCGCGCTCGGCGAACACCGCGCGGGCCGCCGTCAGCAGCGCCTCGCGGTTGCGGGCCCGATCCCGGCGCGGCGCCCGGGCGGAGACAGCGGGGTGACTCACGCGCCCATCGTAGCAAAACGGAGGGGCACCTCACTTTTGCCGTAGAGTCGGGGTCATGAGCCTCAGCTACCTCGCCTTCGGCCGCCGGACCGGCCTGCGGGTGTCCGAGTTCGCCCTCGGCACGTCGAACTTCGGCACCGCCCCCAGCGCCCGCACCGACCTGGCCGAGGCCCGCAGGATCGTCGACGCCTACGCGGCCGCCGGCGGCAACTTCATCGACACCGCCGACGCCTACCAGGGCGGCACCGCCGAGGAGGTGCTCGGTGAGGTCCTGGCCGGCCGCCGCGATGAGTTCGTGCTGGCCACCAAGTTCACCCGCACCCCCGGCCCCCGCGCCGGGTCCGCCGCCACCGGCAACAGCCGCCTGATCGCCGTCCGGTCACTCGAGGCCAGCCTCCGCCGCCTGCGCACCGACCACGTCGACATCTACTGGGTCCACCTCCCCGACGGCGTCACGCCAGTCGAGGAGATCCTCGCCACTTTCGACGACCTGATCCGGTCGGGCAAGATCCGCTACGGCGGCCTGTCCAACTTCCCGGCCTGGCGAGTGGCGGCCGCCGCCACCCTTGACCAGCACCACGGACCGGGCACCGCCCTGATCGGCATCCAGGACGAATACAGCCTCGCCCACCGCCCGGCCGACGCCGACCTGATCCCCGCCGCCGAAGCGTTCGGCCTCGGCGCCTGCCTCTACGCCCCCCTGGCGGGCGGCCTCCTCACCGCCAAATACCGCGCCGCCGGGGCCGAAGGCCGCTACACCGCCTGGGGCGCGGGCGTCCGCACCGAAGACAGCGCCCAGCACACCGCCATCCTCGACAGCCTGGTCACGGTGGCCGGGGAGCTGGACACCACCCCCGCCCGGGCCGCCGTCGCCTGGCTGGCCGAACGCGCCCGCCGCTCCGCCACCGCCCTGGTCCCGGTCATCGGCCCCCGCACCCTGACCCAGCTCGAGGACTACCTGGCCGGCCTCGCGGTGCCGCTCACCCCCGCCCAGTACGCCCGTCTCACCGAGGTCAGCGCCGTCACCGCCGCCCCCGACGACTCCATCGCCTTCGGCGGCCAGCCCGCCCGCTTCCGCCGCCCCCCGGTCCCCGTCGTCTGAGGCCGCCCCGCCGCCACCTCCAGTGATAACAGCAAGAAGCCTCGCCGGTCTCACGCCTCATCCGTCTCGCGGAGCCCACGCGCCTCACAGCCCGGCCCACTGGAGCAGTTGCAGGGATTATCCCTGCAGGCGCTCCATCGAGGACCTGCCCAGCTGATAACCGCAAGAAGCGGACCCGATAGCCCGAGCGGCCCCATGGGCTCCGGCCGCGACCCCTAGCTGCGGTCCAACCCCAGTGCGGCCCCGACCCTAGGCGCCCGTCACCATCAGCCGCAGCCACCCCAACAGCACCGCGAAGTCCTCGTCGATGGCCGCCTTCGGGTGCCTCCGGAACCGCCCGGCCGCCTCGCTGGCCGCGAACCCGAGCACGGTCGTACTCATCAGCCGCTCCGCCCGGGCTGCCGCACCTTCATCAAGTCCCGCCTCGGCCAGCGCCCCCAGCACCGCCTCGCGCACCACGCGAGCACCCGGGGTCACCGCTGGCCGCGTCAGGAGCAGCGGAAACACCGCCGGATGCTGCCGCGCCGTAGCCCGCATCGCTTCGGCCAGCCCGGTCAGCCGCTCGTCCCACGGCAGTCCCGCCGCCGGGAGCGGGAAGCCGCTCAGCAGCCGTTCGACCAGGCCGTCGAGCAGTGCTTGCTTGCCGTCCATGTGCCGGTACAGCGCCATCGGGGTCACCTGCAGGCGCTGGCCGACCGCCTGCATGGTTACCGCGTCGAGGCCATCGGTGTCGGCCAGCGCCAGCGCCGCGTCGAGGATCGCGGCCCGGTCGATCTGCCGTCGTCGCCCCATCGCAGGCTCCGCCCTATTCGCTCGACGCACCAAAGTATACGGCATAAGCTTACGCCATATACTTTCGGGAGTAAGCGGGGTTGTCATGTTCGTACTGCTCAGCGACGGGGCGGGGCTGACCTCGCGCCAGTGCGCGACGCTGCTGGCGGCGGCCGGCCACCGGGTCGAGGCGCTGTCACCGCAGCCGCTCTGTCTCAGCCGGCTGACCCGGCACGTGCGCGCGGTGCACCGGGTGCCGGGGCTCGGCGCCGACCCGCGGCGCTGGCTGGACGCCGCCCTCGACGTGGCCACCCGCCGGGGGGCCGAGCTCCTGCTGCCGGTCCAGGAACAGGTCACGGTGATGTCGCTCGAGCGCGAGCGGATCGCGGCGGCCGGCCTGCTGACCGCGGTACCGGACTTCGCGGCGCTCCGGCAGGTGCAGGACAAGGTCTCGGCGTTCCGGACGCTGGACCGGCTCGGGCTGCCACAGCCACTTGGGCAGGTCGTCACCAGCCGGGAAACCCTGAAAACGCTGGGCGGAGCGCCTGTCTTCGTCAAGACGCCGATCGGCACCGCCTCCGCGGGCACCTGGCGGATCACCAGCCCGAGCGACCTGGCCCGGCTGGCCGACCGGCTCGACCAAGCCCAACTCGACTGGCAGCAGGGAGTCCTGGTCCAGCAGCCGGCCGCCGGGCCGCTGGTCATGGTCCAGTCGGTGTTCGCTCGCGGCGAGCTGATCGCGTTCCACGCCTGCGAACGGATCCGGGAAGGGGCCAGCGGTGGCTCCAGCCACAAGCGCGGCCTGACCCTGCCCGCCGCCCGCGAACACCTGGCGGCGCTGGGCCGGGCGCTCGGCTGGCACGGGGCGCTGTCGGCCGACGTGATCCTGACCGGCCGCGGCCCGCTGTTCATCGACGTCAACCCGCGGCTGGTCGAGCCGGCCAACGCCTACCAGTCCGGGGTCGACCTGACCGCCACCCTGGTCGAGGTGGCCCGGTCGGGGACGGCGCCGCCGCAGCCCGACGGCCGGGCCGGCGTCCGCACCCACCAGGGGCTGCTGGCCGTCCTCGGAGAGGCGGCCCGGACCGGCCACCGCCGCGACGTCGCCCGCGAGCTGGCCCAGGCGCTGACCCGCACCGGCCCCTACTGGCGCAGCACCGAGGAGCTCACCCCGCTCCGCTGGCCCGCGCCCAGCGCCGCTCCGGCCCAGACCCGCCCTGACCTGGTCGGGGCCGCCCCCTACGCGGCGGCGGCGGTGGCCACCCTGCTGCACCCGCCGGCTGGGCGCCGCTTCGTCAGCGGCGCCACCAGCGCCTACTCGCTCACCCCGGCTGCCTGGCAGGTCCTGACGGTTACTTGATGCTGCCCGCCGTCAGCCCGCCGACCAGGTACTTCTCGATGAAGGCGAACAGCACCACCACCGGCACGATGCCGATGATCGACGCCACGAACAGGTACTGGTACTGAGTTTGGTAGAGGCCGACGAAGGCGTTGATGCCGACGGTCAGTGTCTCCCGGTTCTGGGTCGGGTTGTTGAAGATCGTCTCGGCCACCACGAACTCGTTCCAGACCTGGATGAACGTGAAGATCACGGCGGTCACGATGCCCGGCTTGGCCAGCGGCAGCACCACCCGGAACATCGTCCGCAGCCGCCCGGCGCCGTCCACCATGGCCGCGTCCTCGATCTCCTTGGGGATGCTGGACAGGTAGCCGTTGAGGATCCAGATCGAGAAGGCCAGGTTGAAGGCCGAGTCGACCAGGATCAGCGCCCAGTAGCTGTTGACCGCCCCGTTGACCAGTGTCACCTCCCGGTAGATGCCGATGACCAGCGCCACCGGCGCGAACATCTGGGTGATGAGCACCAGGTACAGGAACGCGCGCTTGCCCCGGAAGCTGTGCCGGGCCGTGTAGTAGGCGGCCGGCAGCGAGACCAGCAGCACGATCGCGGTCGAGATGGCCGCCACGATCAGGCTGTTGACCAGGTAGGTGGCGAGCGGGATGACCTTCCAGACGTGCGCGAAGTTGCCCCACTCCCAGTGCGTCGGCAGGTACAGGGCCGGGTTGTGGAACAGGTCCTGCTGGGACTTGAGCGCCCCCAGCGCCATCACCGCGTACGGGGCCAGGAAGAACGCGGCCACGATGGCGCCGCCGATCATCAGCCCGGCCGGCCGGACCGGCGACCACAGCCGCCCGGCCGCCTTGCCGAACCGCGCCCCGGGGCCAGGCGGCCGTACGGTCAACGCCGGCCGGCCCACACGTTTTCCGGATTCATCGAGGGCAGGGGAAACGGCGGCCGGCTGAGGTGCGGCGGGTACCGGAGCCGGCCCAGCCGCTGCCCCGGAGGCCGACGTCATCGCCGCCCCGGTGACGCGCGGCGCGAACACCGCCCGCGCCCGGCGCCGCAGGAACCCCGGTCCCGGCCGTCCGCTGCCGCCCTCGTCGCCGGCGTTCCAGCGCACCCGGCGCAGGAACACGCCCACCACCAGCAGCAGGAAGATCACGTTGATGACCGACATCGACGCCGCCTCGCCGACGTCCAGCCGGTAGGTGAACGCGATCTTGTACATGAACGTGATCGTGGTGTCGGTCTGGTCGCCCGGCAGCTTGCCGGTGATGACCCAGATGATCGGGAACGAGTTGAACACGTAGATCACGTTCAGCACGCTGGAGGTGAGCAGGGCCGGCCGCAGCAGCGGGAACGTCACCTTGCGGTAGGTCTGCCAGGCGCCCGCCCCGTCGACCTTGGCCGCCTCGTACACGTCGGCCGGTATCGCCTGCAGCCCGGCCAGCATGACGAACGTGCTGAACGGGATCGACACCACGATGCCGACCACGACCAGGCACCAGAAGTTGGTCGAGTTGTCCTGGTACCACTCGACCGGGGTGTGGATCAGCCCGAGGTCGAGGAAGACCCGGTTGAGCATGCCGTAGGCACCCTCGTAGATGTAGCGCCACACGGTCGCGGTCATCACCAGCGACGCGGCCCACGGCACGATCAGCGCCCAGCGCACGATCCGGCGGCCCGGGAACCGCTTGTTCAGGAACTGGGCCAGCCCCAGCGAGATCCCGATCGTGAGCGCGACGACCAGCACTACCCAGAGCACGGTGTTGAGCAGCACGTGGCCGAGCGCGGGCTCGTGGAACAGGTTCCGGTAGTTGGAGGCCCCGGCCGCGCCCTGGGGCAGCCCGATCGAGTTGAACTTGATGAACGAGGTCCTGATCATCTCGATCGCGGGGTAGATGATGATCCCCGCGATCAGGATCAGGCTGGGCCCGAGCCAGCCGAGCGGGCCCAGCCTCCGCGACACGCGCGAGATCATCCGGACGTTTGCGCGATCTGCTGGATCTGGCCGAGCACCTGGCTGGGGTTGGCCGACGGCGCCATCGCCGTGCCCAGCTGGCTCTGCACCGTGCTCTGGACCTTGTTCCAGGCCGGGTTGGTGCCCGGGTAGAACTTGGCCGACGGCAGCAGCTTGATGCCCTCACCGGTCACCGGGTCGCTGGCCATCGCCGCGCTGGCCGACTTGGTGGTGGGCAGGAAGCCCTCGTCCTTGACGAACTTCAGGTAGTTGCCCTTCTGGTACACGTAGTCCAGGAACGTGCGGACCATCGTGGTGTTACCGGGCTTCTTGAACGCCATCAGCAGGTCCTGCACGCCCAGCGTGAACTGGGGGATGCTGGTGCTCGAGCGCGGCCACGGCGACGAGGACCACTGGACCGACGAGCCCTTCATCGACGTGGTCTGGAACGTGCCCAGCGGCATGACCTCGGTCATCGCCACCTTGCCCTGGGCGAACTCGGCCCAGCAGCCGTCGGTCCGGTTGGTCGAGCCCGGGTTCGGCTCGGTCAGCTTGTCGGTGTTCGACAGCGTCCGCAGGAAGTTCAGGGCCTGCAGGTTCTTGGCGCTGTTGACGGTGAAGTTGCCCGACGAGTCGGTCCACCCGCCGCCGTTCGACCACATCCACAGCGACCACTCGGCCTGGGCTTCCTCCGAGCCGAGGGGCAGGCAGTAGGGGATGTAACCGGCCTTCTTGGCCTTCTGGGCGTCGGCCGTGAACTCGGCCCAGGTGGCCGGGGGCGTGGTGATGCCCGCCTTGGTGAACGCCTGCTTGTTGTAGCCGAGCGCGCGCACGCTGGCGATCCACGGGATCGCGTACTGGGTGCCCTTGATCGAGTCGCTGGCCAGGAACGAGGACTCGAAGTCGGCCTCGGTGCTGGGGGACAGCACGTCCTTGGCCGGCTGCAGCAGCCCGGAGGCGGCGAACGTGCTGTAGGCGTTGAAGTTCAGCACGTCCGGGTAGTTGCGGGTCGAGATCATCGTCGGCACCTGCTGCAGCAGGTCGTTCCAGTCGATGACCTTGAGGTTGACCTTGATCTTCGGGTTGGCCTTCTCGAAGTTGTTCACCAGCGAGGTCCAGTACGGCCCGCTCAGGTTGCTGTACTGCGCCATCACCACGCTGATGGTGCCGCTGGCGCTGCCGCTCGAGCCGCTGCCGCTACTGGTGCCGCCGCCACCACCGCAGGCGGCGGCCAGCCCGACCGCGCCCACCGCGGCCACCGCGCCCGCTGATCTCGCCCATCGAGCCCGCCAGGCCCTCCGGGCTCCACGCCTGATAGACATCACGAAAGCGCCTCCTGGCTATCCAGCCGCTGGTCAAGCCCGCCGGCCTGTTTTGCCGACATCACTTGCCGCGATCGGTTGTCTGGGGACATATAAAAGGTTATTTATTAAAGATTGCTGCATATCATGCTCCCGACGGCCAGAGTGGTCAAGGGCAACCCAGATACAAAAGCAACACAGTCTCCGGCAAGCCCACTAGGACAGCACCGCACGACCAGAGGGGGTCGGATGGAGGCGTCGGCACACGGTGGCCCGCCGCTGCTGCGCCAGATCAACAGCGCGCACGTGGTGGCGGCGCTGCGCGGCGCCGGCCCGCTGAGCCTGTCCGATCTGGCCGCCCGGACCGGGCTGTCCCGGCCCACCGTCGGCCAGGTCGTCGACCAGCTGACCACGGCCGGCCTGCTGGCCTGGGCCGAGCCCGGCCAGGACGGTCAGGGTCCGCGGTCGGGGCGGCCCGCCCGGCTGGTGCGGTTCCGGGCCGAGGCCGCCTACGTGGTCGGCATTGACATCGGCCGTCACAAGGCGCTGGTCACCGTGGCCGACCTGGCCGGGACGGTGGTGGCCCGGCGCCGGGAGGACGCTTCCGGCGCCAGCAGCAGCGCCGACCTGCTGGCGGTGCTGCGGACGGCCGCCCGCGGGGCGCTGGCCGAGGCCGGGATCCGCCGTGCCGACGTGGCCAGTGTGGCGGCCGGGACTCCCGGTCTGGTCGACTGGCCGCGGGGCGCGGTCATGCTCGCGCCCGGCCTGCCCGGCTGGAAGATCGAGCTGGCCCGGGAGCTGCGCCGCTCGTTCCGGTGCCCGGTCCAGGTCGAGAACGACGCCAACCTGGCCGCGCTGGCCGAACGGCGCCACGGCCTGGCCCGCGACGCGCACACGCTGGTGTTCATCTACTGGGGGGAACGGGTCGGGGCCGGCGTGCTGATCGGGGACCGGCTGCACCGCGGGGCGGCCAACGCGGCCGGTGAGATCGGGTTCCTGGCCCTCGACCCGGGCACCACCGCCGAGCCCGATCAGCTCGGCCGCGGGCCGTTCGAGCGGATGGTGGGGGCCGAGGCGATCGTCGAGGTAGGCCGGGAGGCCGCCACCCGTCACGGTGGCGTGCTGGCCGGCCTCGGTCTGGACGGCCCCGGCCTGGACGGGCCGGATCCGCGCGGGGCCGGGGCCGAGGCGGTGTTCGCGGCGGCCGCCCACGGCGACCCGGCCGCGGTCGAGGCGGTGCACACGATCGCCGCCCGGTTCGCCCGCGGTCTGGCCCCGGTGCTGCTGGTGCTCGATCCGGACCTGGTCGTCATCGGGGCGGGGGTATCGCGGGCGGGCTCGGCCCTGCTGGCCGCGATCACCGACAGCGTCGGCCCGCTGACGCTGGTGCCGCCCCGGCTGGAGCTGTCCCGGCTGGGCGACGAGGCGGTGGCGCTGGGCGCGGTCGAACTGGCCCTGGCCGACGCCGAGACCCGCCTGCTGCCGGCCCCCGGCCTCCCCGGCTGACCCGAAACGGCTAGGTCCAGCCGAGCGTGGCCGGCACCATGTAGAGCCCGAACCCGATCACGATCACGCACAGTCCGGTGCACGCGAACCGGTACGCCCCCCGCATCCGGTACGCGGGCGGCAGCGCCTTGCGCTCCAGCACCAGCAGGAACCCGAGCACGATCGGCAGCAGCAGGGCGTTCATCACCTCGACGTCGACCGCCAGGCTGACCAGGTCGGCGCTGGCCAGCACCACGACGGCCCCGATCACGTGGGCCAGCCCGTAGACGACGTAGAACTTGGCGTTCTTGCGGTTGACGCGCTGGTTCAGGCTGTGCTTCCAGCCCAGCACCTCGGAGATGCCCCACGACCCGGCCAGCGAGACCACGATCGCTGCCACCAGCGCCCCGCCGAGCACCGACGCCCCGATCAGGACCTTGGCCGAGGTGGCCCCGATGAACGGGGCCATCCCGCTGGCCAGCTGGCCGACGGTGTTCAGGGCGGCGCCCGGGTTGACCTTGAACAAGGTGGCCGCGAAGGCGATGATGACCACGATCATGATGCCCTGGGTCAGCAGCGAGCCGACCGCGGTGTCGCGCCGCTCGGCCCGCAGCATCGACGGCTTCAGGCCTTTGTCGACGATCGCGCTCTGCTGATAGAAGATCATCCAGGGCATGACCACCGCGCCGACGTTGGCGGCCAGCAGGTACACGTACGACTTGTGACCCAACGGCAGCGTGCCCAGGCCGTGCACCAGGTCGTGCACGCTCGGGTGGGCCAGGATCATGGCCGGGATGAACGCCAGCTCGGCCAGGCCGATGGCGATGCCGATCCGCTCCACCCGCCGGTAGCTGCCGGTGAACGCCAGCCCGAGCAGGAACGCGGTGGTCACCGGGACCGTGATCCAGCGGGACACCCCGAACAGCTCGCCCACCCCGGCCACGCCCGCGAACTCGGTCAGCAGCGCGCCGACGGCCGACACCAGCAGCGTGCCGGCCGAGATCAGCCCCCAGCCCAGCCCGAACTGCTCGCGGATGAGCTTGCCGTGGCCCTTGCCGGTCACCACCCCGAGCCGGACCACGATCTCCTGGGCCATGAACAAGATCGGGATCAGCACCAGCTGGGGGAGGACCATCGCGTAGCCCCACTGGGCGCCGGACTGGGCCGCCGTGATCAGGCAGCCGGCGTCGGTGTCGGCCAGCATCACGATCAGCCCCGGTCCCCACACCGCCAGCAGGGTCAGCATCCGCCGCTGGCCCCGCCCGGGGTCCGCGTAGTCAGCTGCTACGACGCTGGTGTCGGGCGCTGCCAAACCGATCCTCCTGGCCGTCCATCACGAAGGTAAGGCTTACCTAAATACGACGGCTACAGTAGTAGCTTCGATCCCGGGGCTGTCAAGTCTCGCGGGCTTAAGATGGCCGGTATCTGACGAACCACCGGTAGTAACCGACCAACGGAGGCCGTGTGATGCCATCGGGACCCACGTTCGTGATCGTCGGCGCGTCGCTCGCCGGGGCCAGGGCCGCGGAAGCGCTGCGCACGGAGGGTTTCGAGGGCCAGATCGTGCTCGTCGGGCACGAGCCGCACTACCCCTACGAACGGCCGCCGCTGTCCAAGGGTTACCTGCTGGGCTCCGAGGACCGGGACTCGTTCGTCGTCCACGGGCAGGGCTGGTACGCCGAGCACGGCATCGACCTGCGGCTCAGCACCGGGGTGACCGCGATCGACCGGGACCTGCGCCAGCTCGCGCTGAGCACCGGCGAGACCCTCGGCTACGACAAGCTGCTGCTCACCACCGGGGCCACCCCGAAGCTGCTGCCGGTGCCCGGGGCCACCGCCAACGGCGTCCTCTACCTGCGCTCGGTCGACGACAGCGACCGGCTGCGGGGCACCCTGTCCTCGGCCTCGCGGGTGGTCGTGATCGGGGCCGGCTGGATCGGGCTGGAGGTGGCAGCGGCCGCCCGCGCGGCCGGCGTCGCCACCACCGTGGTCAGCCTGGACGAGCAGCCGCTGCTGCCGGTGCTCGGCCCCGAGGTGTCGCCCGTGTTCGCCGACCTGCACCGCGAGCACGGGGTTGACCTGCGGCTGGGCGTCGAGGTGGAGTCGATCCAGGTCAGCGCGGACGCCGCCACCGGGGTCCGGCTGGCCGACGGCACCGAGCTGGCGGCCGACGCGGTCATCGTCGGCATCGGCGTCGACCCGGCCGCCGAGCTGGCGGTCAACGCCGGCCTCGAAGTCGACGAGGGGGTGCTCACCGACGCCGCCCTGCGCACCTCCGACCCGGACATCTACGCGGCCGGCGACGTCGCCCGCGCCTACCACCCGCTGATCGGTCACCGGGTCCGGGTCGAGCACTGGGCCAACGCCCGGCACCAGCCGGTCGCGGCCGCCCGCGCCATGCTCGGCCAGGAAGTGGCCTACGACCGGCTGCCGTACTTCTTCTCCGACCAGTACGACCTGGGCATGGAGTACACCGGCTACGTGACCCTGGACCGCTACGACCGGGTGATCTTCCGCGGCGACGTGGCCAAGCGCGAGTTCGTCGCGTTCTGGCTGTCCCGCGGCCTGGTCCAGGCGGGCATGAACGTCAACATCTGGGACGTGGCCGACGAGATCCGCGACCTCATCCGCGACGGCCTGCCGGTCGACCCCGAGCGGCTGGCCGACCCCAGCGTGCCGATCCCCGACACCCGCGCCAAGTTCTGAGCCCCGCGCGGGCCGGCTGAGCCGCCGGCCCGCCGGGCGCGTCAGTTGCTCAGCTGGCGGATCTTGCGGGCCAGGTGCTCACGCATGATCTCGGTCGCCTGGCCGGCGTCCCGGCGCCGCACCGCCTCGGTGAACCGCTCGTGCGCGTGGGTGCTCGGGCCGTGCGCGTCCATCGTCGTCCCCGAGGTCAGCTGCCGGGACACCAGCAGCGGCTCGCAGAACGACTTCACCATCACCGCAATGGCGTGGTTGTGGGTGGCCTCGGCCACCTTGAGGTGGAACTCCAGCGACAGGTCGGCCGGGTAGTCGCCCGCCGCCAGGGCCGCGTCCGACTCGGCGCAGATCGCCTCCAGGCCGGCCAGGTCCTCCTCGGTGGCCCGCTCGCAGACCAGCGGGACGATCCCGGTCTCCAGGATCATCCGGATCTCGGTCATGTCGGTCGCGCTGATCACCGACAGCGTCAGCAGGTCGGCCAGGCCCTCGCCGACCCGGTCGCTGGACGGCGCGGTCACGAACGCCCCGCCCCGGGCCCCGACCCGGATCTCCACCAGGCCGCTGGACTCCAGCATCCGCAGGGCTTCCCGGACCGTCACCCGGCTGACGCCGAACCGCTCGCACAGGTCCCGTTCCGGTGGCAGCCGGTCGCCGGGCTTGAGCTGGCCCTGCCGCATCAGCAGCCGGATCTGCTCGACGATGATCTCCGAAATGCGGCCCACGCTGACCCGGCTGAACAGCCCCGGCTCGGCCAGGGCGGTCACGGCGGTCACGTCGGCCCGGGTGGTTTCCCGCGACCCAGACATTGGCCCCTCCTTCACCCCCCGCGCACCGCAGGGCCTGGCGGGTGCGCGATAGATCGTTCACTCCATGTTAGGCATTATGGTTTGGCCAAACAATGGGGCGAAATATCCCGACTTGACGTTTCTACTAATCGCCGGCGGGTGCTGGCAAGCCCCGAATCCGGGGGTGGTCAAGCCCGCCCCGGGCGCCGCGGCTGACCGCGGGCCCGGGGGAGCGGGCCAGCCTGGTCTCAGATGAGCCCCAGCGACTTCACCGCGTCACGCTCGGAGGCCAGTTCGGCCACGGTCGCGTCGATCTTCTCACGGGAGAAGTCGTTGATGTCGACGCCCTGGATGATCTCCCAGGCGCCGTCCTTCGACCGGGCCGGGAACGAGCTGATCAGGCCCTCGGGCACCCCGTAGGAGCCGTCCGACACCACGGCCGCCGACGTCCAGTCGGTGCCGTTCACCCAGTCGTGCACGTGGTCGATGGCGGCGTTGGCGGCCGAGGCGGCCGAGGACGCGCCGCGGGCCTCGATGATGGCGGCGCCCCGCTTGGCCACGGTCGGGATGAACTCCGCCTCCAGCCACTTCTGGTCCACCTGGTCGGCGGCGCTGCGCCCGTTGACCTGGGTGGTGAACAGGTCGGGGTACTGGGTGGCGGAGTGGTTGCCCCAGATCGTCATGTGCTCGATCGCGGTCACCGGGACCGACAGCTTGGCCGAGAGCTGGGAGACCGCCCGGTTGTGGTCCAGGCGGGTCATCGCCGTGAACCGGCTGGCGGGTACGTCGGGCGCGTGGCTCTGGGCGATGAGCGCGTTGGTGTTGGCCGGGTTGCCGACCACCAGCACCCGGATGTCGCTGGCGGCGTGGTCGTTGATCGCCTGGCCCTGGGGCCCGAAGATCCCGCCGTTGGCCTCCAGCAGGTCGCCGCGCTCCATGCCCTTGGTGCGGGGGCGGGCGCCGACCAGCAGCGCCACGTTGGCGCCGTCGAACGCAACGTTCGCGTCGTCGGTGATGTCGATGCCGGACAGCAGCGGGAACGCGCTGTCGTCGAGCTCCATGGCGGTGCCTTCGGCCGCCTTGAGGGCCGGGGTGATCTCCAGCAGGCGGAGCCGGATGGGCACGTCCGGCCCCAGCAGCTGGCCGGAAGCGACCCGGAACAGCAGTGCGTAGCCGATCTGGCCGGCCGCGCCGGTCACGGTCACGTTAACAGGGGTAGTCATGATGGGCAGATTAGTGTCTTACCTGTTCCGCTGTTGCCGTGGGAGGGCTGGATCCGAAAATGGCCGTCGTCGTCCGCAACATCCACCGCACCGAAGCCAGCCTGGCCGGCGCCTTCGCCGAGTTCGGGGTGGCGACCGCGCACGAGGCCCAGGGCCGGACCGGGCTGCTGGCTCCCCACCTGCGCCCGATCTGGCCCGGTGCCCAGGTCTCCGGCCCGGCCGTCACCGTCGCCGTGCCGCCCGGCGACAACTGGATGATCCACGTGGCCGTCGAGCAGTGCCAGGATGGCGACGTGCTGGTCGTCGCGCCCACCTCGCGCTGTGAGGACGGTTACTTCGGTGAGCTGCTGGCCACCGCGCTGCAGGCCCGCGGGGTGCGCGGGCTGGTCATCGAGGCCGGCTGCCGGGACGTGCGGGAACTGACCGCGATGGCGTTCCCGGTCTGGTCGCGGGCGGTGTCGGCCCAGGGCACGGTCAAGGCCACCCTGGGCGACGTCAACGTGCCGGTCGTCTGCGGCGGCCAGCTGGTCCGCCCGGGCGACGTGGTCGTGGCCGACGACGACGGCGTGGTGGTGGTACCGCGCGACGGCGCCGCCGCCGTGCTCGAGGCCTGCCAGGCCCGGGCGGACAAGGAGGCGGCCGCCCGCCAGCGCTACGCGGCCGGGGAGCTGAGCCTGGACGTCAACCGCATGCGCGAGAAGCTGGCGGCGGCCGGCCTGCGCTACGTCGACGACCAGCCGGCCGGCTGACCGGGCCGCGCGCCGATCATGATCATCGACTGTCACGGGCACTTCACCACCGCCCCCGCCGCCCACGGCGCCTTCCGCCGCGCCCAGCTGGATCGGCTGTCTGATGGGGCGGCGCTCCCGATGCCCGCGCCCGGCCCGATCAGCGACGACGAGCTGGGCGAGGCGGTCGAGGCCAACCAGCTGCGGCTGCTGCGCGAGCGCGGCACCGACCTGACGATCTTCTCCCCCCGCGCCTCCGACATGCAGCACCACGTGACCGACCCGGCCACCGCGCAGGCCTGGGCCCGGGCCTGCAACGACCTGATCCACCGGGTCACCAGCTTGTTCCCGGCCCACTTCGCGGGCGCCGCCCAGCTCCCGCAGGTGCCGGGCGGACCGCTGGCCGACAGCGTGGCCGAGCTCGAGCGGTGCGTGACCGAGCTCGGGTTCGTCGGCGTCAACCTCAACCCGGACCCGTCCGGCGGCTACTGGTCCGCCCCGCCGCTGACCGACGAGTACTGGTTCCCGCTGTACGAGAAGATGACCGAGCTGGACGTGCCGGGCATGATCCACGTGTCGACCTCGGTCAACCCGGCCGTGCACACGCTCGGCGCCCACTACCTGAACGCCGACACCACCGTGTTCATGCAGCTGCTCGAGGGTGACCTGTTCGCCCGGTTCCCGGCCCTGCGGCTGATCATTCCGCACGGCGGCGGCGCGGTGCCCTACCACTGGGGCCGGTTCCGCGGCCTGGCCGAGCGGATGCAGCGCCCGGCCCCCGACACCCTGCTCGGCCACGTGTACTTCGACACCTGCGTGTACCACCAGCCCGGCATCGACCTGCTGACCAGCGTGATCCCGGCGGACAACATTTTGTTCGCCTCGGAGATGCTGGGGGCCGTGCGCGGCGTCAACCCCGACAGCGGCGCCGCCTGGGACGACACCAAGCGGTACGTCGAGCAAGCACCGATTCCCGCGGCCGCCCGGGCCCAGGTGTTCGAGCTCAACGCCCGCCGCGTCTACCCCCGGCTGGCCGCCCGCCTGGACCGCTTACCCTGCTGTCATGGCTGACATCCGGGTAGGAACGGCGTCCTGGACGGACAAAACACTGATCGACTCCGGCTGGTACCCGCCCGAGGCCAACAACCCGGAGAAGCGGCTGCGCTACTACACCCGCCAGTTCCCGCTGGTCGAGGTGGACTCGTCGTACTACGCGCTGCCGGCCGAGCAGACCGCGGCCGCCTGGACCCAGCGCTCGCCCAAGGGCTTCGTGTTCAACATCAAGTCGTTCAGCCTGTTCACCCACCACCCGACCAAGATCGCGGCGCTGCCCAAGGACCTGCGGCCGGCCGCCGAGAAGACGGCCAAGGGCAAGGCCAGCATCTACCTGAAGGACGCCGACCCCGAGCTGGTCGACCAGGCCTGGGAACGGTTCCTGAACGCCCTCGAGCCGCTGCGCCAGACCGGCCGCCTGGGCGCGATCTTGTTCCAGTTCCCGCAGTGGTTCGTGATCGGCCGCGAGCGCAAGGACTACATCTTGTCCTGCGCCGAGCGGGTCGCCCCCCGCCAGCTCTGCATCGAGTTCCGCAACAAGACCTGGATGAGCGAGGACAACCGCGACGAGACGCTCAAGTTTCTGGCCGACCACCAGCTGCCCTACGTGGTGGTGGACGAGCCCCAGGGTCACACGAGCTCGGTGCCGCCGGTGGTGGCGGCCACCGCGCCGCTGTCCGTGGTGCGTTTTCACGGCCGATCGGACAAGTGGGACTCGAACGACATCCAGGAGAAGTATCGCTACCGCTACTCAGAGCAAGAGCTGGAGGAGTGGGCGCCCAAGGTCCGCCGGCTGGGGGCCGAATCCGAGGTCACCCACGTGCTGTTCAACAACTGCTACCGCGACGACGCCCAGGTCAATGCCCGGCAATTGATCGATTTGCTGGGAAACCCTGAAAACGTCTGACCGGGCGGGCTGGTCAGGTCGCGCCCGGCCACAACTGCGCCGACGCGATCGCCGCGCCGGCCGCCAGGTCGGTGAGCTTGGCCCAGACGATCTCCGGGTGCCCGACCCGGCCGCCCAGCCCGCAGTCGGTCCCGGCGATCACGTTCTCCCGGCCGACCAGGTTCGCGAACCGGACCAGCCGCTGGGCCACCAGGTCGGGGTGCTCGATGATGTCGGAGGAGTGGCCGACCACGCCCGGCATGATCAGCTTGCCGTCCGGCAGCGGCACCTCCTCCCAGACCGCGTACTCGTGCTCATGCCGCGGGTTGGCCGCCTCGAACGAGTAGCAGCCGGCCGGTACGGTCAGCACCAGGTCGATCAGGTCGCGCAGCGGCAGGTCGTCGCGGTGCGGCCCGTGGTGGCTGCCCCAGCAGATGTGCAGCCGGATCTGCTCTTCCGGCAGCCCCCGCAGCGCGTGGTTGAGCGCCTCGATCCGTACGGCCGCGTACTTGCGGTAGTCGGCCACCGTCATCGCCGGGAACATCTGCCAGCCGTCCGGCAGGTCGGGGTCGTCGACCTGCAGGATCAGCCCGGCGTCGGTGATCGTCTTGTACTCCTCGTGCAGCACGTCGGCCACTGCGAACAGGAACGTCTCGGTGTCCGGGTAGAACTCGTTGTTCAGCCAGTGCTCGACCGTGCCGGGGGTGATCGCGGGCAGGAATGCCTCGACCCCGTCGCGGCCGGCCACCGCCGCCTGCAGCCGGGTGATGTCGGCCTGGGCCCGGTCCCGGCCGGTGTAGGCCAGCGGCCCGGTGCAGAAGTACTCGGTCCGGCCGCCCGGCTCGGGCTGCTCACCGCCGGCCGTCGGCGGCGGGGTGACCGCCGCCCCGAACTGGAACCCGCCCAGCCCAGCCGCGAAGAAGCCCGGGAAGTCGCGCCGGTCCCGGCCCTGGACCCCCTCGTTGGGTGGCGTCCAGGCCCCGGGCGCGAACCGGCGCGGCTCGAACCCGGCCATCCGGTCCCGGATGTAGCCGATGAACAGCCCGCGCTTGGAGATCTCCCCGTCGTTGACCACGTCCACGCCCGCGCTGACCTGCCGGTCCACCACCTCGCCGACCGCGTCCGGCAGGGCCGCGGTGAACGCCTCCTGCCCGCCCGGCCCCTGGTCGAACAGCCGCTGCAGGTCGCCCGGCCGCGGCAGCGCCCCGGCGTGTGACACCCGGATCCGTTCCATGCTCCGCTGCATGAAACCCAGTCTGCACCTTCAGTACCGGGCGGTGGCGGCGGCCAGGGCCGGGTGCTGCTCCCAGGTCTGGCCGTCGACGGTGGTGCCGGGGAACGCGAGCCGGCCCGCGAACCGGTTGACCTCGAACGGGAACGCCAGCCGGGAGTACCGCCGCCTGTTCGGCGTCCCGCCCGGCCAGGACGCCACCCGGCTACTGGCGCAGGGGCTGGATGCGGCTCAGCAGGTATGAGGAGAAGTACGGCCCGTACCGCCGCTGCAGCTCCGGCCGCTGCCAGTCCCGCCCGCCGATCGTGCCCCGGCACGAGGCGGTGCCGCACCGGCAGGCCATCGATCCGTCGTAGTCGTCGAACAGCGCGTAGTCGGTGGTCAGCTCTTCGCCCGCCGCGAGGTCGCGCATGGCCACCAGCACGACGTTCCCGGCGAAGCCCACGTTGGGCTCGCACGAGTGGTTGAGGAACAGCATCACCGCCTCGTACTCATCCGCGCTGAGCGCGGCCAGATGGAACCCGTCCGCGATCTGGATCTCGGCTTCCTGCAACTCCGCCGGCAACGCCCGCAACGTCGCGGTGTCGACGATGTGGCCGCCCTTGATCGCGACGATCTCGCCCGCCCCGATCGGCGCCACCGCCACCAGCCCGCGCCCCTCGATCCCGCTCGGCCGCCCCTTCGCCGCCTTCGGCGAGATGTAGCTGCTCACCACCCCTCGAGTCTGCCACTTGGTCGCAGGAGCATCCGGGCCGCTGTGGTCGAGGTGCTGCAACAAGGTTTTGGCCTCATCCTGAGGACATGAGCCACCCGCACGGCCACGATCATGATCACCACCACCGTCACTGGCTGCGGCCGCACTCCCACGACCCCGCCGACCAGGTCGACGCGGCCATGCAGGCCAGCGCCGAGGGCATGCGGACGCTGTGGGTCTCGCTGGCCGTCCTCGGCCTGACCGCGCTGATCCAGGTGGTGGTGACGGTCCGGTCCGGGTCGGTGGCGTTGCTGGGCGACACCCTGCACAACGCGGCCGACGCGCTGACCGCGGTGCCGCTCGGCATCGCGTTCGTACTGGGCCGCCGGCCGCCGACGCGCCGCTACACCTACGGCTACGGCCGGGCCGAGGACCTGGCCGGGATCGCGATCGTAGCGGTGATGGCGGCCTCGTCGGCCCTGGCCGCCTACGAGGCGGTCACCCGGCTGCTGCATCCCCGGCCGGTGACCGACCTGCCCGCGGTGGCGGTGGCGGCGGTGATCGGGTTCGCCGGTAACGAGCTGGCCGCCTGGTACCGGATCCGCACCGGCCGCAAGATCGGCTCGGCGGCGCTGGTGGCCGACGGCCTGCACGCCCGCACCGACGGGCTGACCTCGCTGGCCGTCCTGCTCGGGGTGGGCGGGGTCGCGCTCGGCTGGAACTGGGCCGACCCGGTCGTCGGCCTGCTCATCACGCTGGCCATCGTGGCCGTGCTGCGCCAGGCCGTCCGCGAGATCTACCGGCGGCTGATGGACGCGGTCGACCCCGCCCTGGTCGACCGGGCCGAGCAGACGCTGCACGCCACCGGCGGTGTCCTCGACGTCGGGCAGGTCCGGCTGCGCTGGGTCGGCCACCAGCTCCGGGCCGAATGTGAGATCAAGGTCAGCGGCGACATCAGCGCGGCCCAGGCCCACCAGATCGCGGTCACCGCCGAGCACGACCTGCTGCACGCGATCCCCCGCCTGACCGCCGCGCTCGTCCACGCCGACCCGGTCATCCCCGGCACCGACCCCCACCACATCCTCGCCGACCACACTCAGGCCGAGCGGTAGAGGCGGCGGGTGGCGGTGGCCAGCGCGGCCAGCAGGGCGGCGGCGAAGATGAGCAGGGCGACCGGGGCCGACAGGTACTGGGTGGCGACGCCGAGGCCGATGACCGGGACGGCCAGCCCCAGGTAGGCGGCCAGGAATAGGCCGGCCAGGGCCTCACCGCGGGCGCCGTCGGGGGCGACGGCGATCACCGTCGCCACCGTGGCCTTGAACGTGGCGCCCGCCCCCGCCCCGGCCAGCACGCCACCGATCAGCAGCAGAGCCAGGCTGGCGACCCAGACCGCGACCGTCACCAGCGCCAGGCCGGTCACCAGGACGGTGATGCCGATGACGAGCAGCCGCAGCAGCGGCACCCGGGCCAGCATGATCTGGCTCAGCGCGGCCGCCCCGAACACCGCGAACGCGGCCACCCCGGCCAGGGCGTGGGACCGGTCGTGCAGGGTGCCGGCCAGGAAGCTGGGGGCCAGCGAGGTGAACAGGCCGAACACCGAGAACACGACCGCGCCGGTGCCGCCCGCGGCCCAGAACGCCGGCCGGCTGGCGGGCGGCACGCTCACCCGCTGCGGGCGGTAGGCCGGGCGCGGGTCCGGGCGGGTCACGGTCTCCGGCACCAGCATCAGCGCCAGCAGGGCGGCCACCATCAGGCCCTCGCCCACCAGGTAGGACAGGTGCAGCGGGTCGGGCCCGTACTGGGCCAGCAGCCCGGCCAGCAGCGGGCCGAGCCCGATCCCGCCCAGGTTGGCGGCCGTCGACACCGCGCTGGCCTGTTCACTCGGGCCGACCCGGCCGCGGGCGCGCCGTCCGGCCCGGTGCAGTTCGGTCAGGTGGGCGGTGGCGGTCGCGGTCAGCAGCCCGATGCTGACCCCCGACACGAACCGGGCCACCAGCAGCCCCGGCACCGACGGCCAGGTCAGGAACAGCACCCCGGAAGCCAGGTTGACGGCGATCGCGGCGGCCAGCATCCGGCGGCGGCCGGCCCAGTCGGACAGGTGCCCGGCCAGCAGCAGGCTGAGGCTGACGCCGACCGCGTAGACCGCGAAGATCAGCGTCAGCGTGAACGCGCCGAACCCGTCGCGAGCCTGGTAGAGCACGTACAGCGGAGTCGGCACGGCCGAGAACGCCATCGTCACCGCGAACGCGTAGGCCACCAGCCAGAACCCGGCCCGATGGCGGCGGCCCGCCACCGGCGGCCTGCCAGTCGCCCCCGGCCGCCTCGAAGCCTGCACCCGGATGGGGGTCGCGGACGTCATAACGCCTCCCGATGAGCGAAGTGTCTGCGCATCCGGTGACAACCGATCGCCAGTCGCGAACCATTTCAGAAAATTGATCGATTATACAGATCGCAGGCGTCGCGGCCGGTGATAATGACCAGGTGGAACTCCATCAGCTGGAGTACTTCGTGGCGGTCGCCGAGGAGCTGAGCTTCACCCGCGGCGCCCGGCGCGCGCACGTCGTCCAGTCGGCCGTGTCGGCCGCCGTCACCCGGCTGGAGCGGGAGCTGAACGCCCCGCTGTTCGAGCGGGCCCGCCGCCAGGTGACGCTGACCGACGCCGGGCGGGCGCTGCTGCCGGAGGCGCGGGCCACGCTGGCCGCCGCCCAGGGCGCGCGCGACGCGGTGGCCGCCGTCCGCGGCGGGCTGCGCGGCTCGGTGTCGCTCGGGATCATGCTCTCCAACGGCCCGGTCGACCTGGCCACGGTGCTGGGCGGGTTCCACGCCGCCCACCCGGACGTGGTCGTGCACGCCCGCCAGGCGGCCGCCGGGACCGCCGCCCACCTGCGTGACCTGCGCGACGGCGCCCTCGACGTGGCCCTGGTGGCGGTGTCGGGCCCGCCGCCGGCCGGCATCGTGATCCGGCCGCTGGCCGCCGAGTACCTGGTGCTGCTGGTCGCGCCGGACGGGCCCTGGGCCGGGCGGGCCAGCGTCCGCCTGGACGAGGTGGCGGGGGAGCCGTTCATCGAATCGCCGCCCGGCTGGGGCAACCGGACGGTGGCCGATCGCGCGTTCGCCGCCCGCGGCCTCCAGCGCACGGTCCGGTTCGAGGTCACCGACTACCAGACGATGGTGTCGATGGTCCGCGGCGGGCTCGGGGTGGCGTTCCTGCCCGCCTCCTCGGCCCGCCGGTTCCCCGAGGTGGCGGCCGTGACCGTGACCGGCGCCGACCTGGCCTGGCAGGTGTCGGTGGCGGTGGCCCAGGGCCGCCGGCTGACGGCCGCCGCCCAGGCCCTGCTGGCTGACCTGGTCGCCGTCGCGCCCGCCGCCGAAGCGTCCGGGGCCGGCGCGGACTAGCCCGCTTCCGGCCGCTCGGCGGCGTCCAGCCGCTCCTCCGGGAACGCCATCCCGGCCGCGCTGAACCCGCAGGCCAGCGCGGTCAGCGCCGCGTCCAGGTAGACGGTCAGGTCGCTGTCGGCCCGGGCGCTCCAGCGCTCGTAGGCGGCCCGGCAGGCGGCCAGCGTGGACCGCCCGACCACCAGCGGGTACAGCGACCAGGGGGGCTGCCCGGTCCGTGCCCCGACGAACTCGCTGACCGCCCGCTCCCAGTCGTCGTAGTGCACGGCCGCGCTGGACTGCAGGGCCGGCACCGACCCGATCAGGTTCATCCGCGCCCGCAGCTCGGGCACGTCGGCGGCCCGGTAGTGGTTGGCCGCCACCACCGCCTGGCGGATGGCGTCCATCATCGGCACCGAGTCCGGCACCCGGGCCAGCGCGTCACGGATGACGGTGACCTCGGAGTCGAACTCGCCCCAGAGCACGCTGGCCTTGGAGTCGAAGTAGCGGAAGAACGTCCGGCGGCTCACCCCGGCCTCGGCCGCGATCTGCTCGATCGGGGTTTCGTCGAAGCCCTGTTCGGAAAAGAGACGGAGCGCGATGAGTTCCAGCGTCCGCCTGCTGGTGCCCGGAGGCCGGCCGCGGCGGGCCGCTGAGTCTGGTGGGGGCTGAGGATCGTCCATGAATTGCCTCAAATGGTAGCCCCGCCTCTTGATTGCGTCACCGGGTGACGTAAACTTCACATGTATTCGTCACAGGGTGTCGAATATCCCTCTGGCGCCGTTTCCGCAGTTGAGGAGCTGGTATGAGCGAGTCAGCGAAGGTCGCCGAAGCCCCCGCCGCCGTCCGCGAGCCCGATGTCGAGGCTCCCGCCGACGCCGAACCGCGCGCCGAGGAGATGCTGATCGAGGAGGTCTCGATCGACGGCATGTGCGGTGTCTACTAAGACCCTGCCCCTGGTCGAGCAGTTCCAGTTCGGCTTGGACGCGCCGATCTGCCTGACCTGGGAACTGACCTACGCCTGCAACCTCTCCTGCCGGCATTGCCTGTCCAGCTCCGGCCGCCGCGACCCGCGCG
This sequence comes from Actinomycetota bacterium, assembly GCA_019240215.1. GTDB lineage: Bacteria > Actinomycetota > Actinomycetes > Streptosporangiales > Streptosporangiaceae > Bog-532. The sequence continues at coordinate 23,836 of JAFAYQ010000045.1, forward strand.
AGCTGACCACCGCTGAGTGCAAGGCCGTCCTCGACGAGCTCGAGCGCATGCAGGTGTTCTACGTGAACATCGGCGGCGGCGAGCCCACCGTCCGGCCCGACTTCTGGGAGCTGGTCGACTACGCCACCGAGCACCACGTCGGGGTGAAGTTCTCCACCAACGGAGTCAAGATCACCCCGGCCGTCGCCCGCCAGCTGGCGGCCAGCGACTACGTGGATGTGCAGATCTCCCTGGACGGGGCGACCGCCGAGGTCAACGACGCCGTCCGCGGGCCCGGGTCGCATGCGACCGCGCTGCGGGCGATGGCCAACCTGGCCGACGCCGGCTTCGCCGGCTTCAAGATCTCGGTCGTCTGCACCCGGCAGAACATCGGCCAGCTGGACGAGTTCAAGGCGCTGGCCGACCGCTTCGGGGCCGAGCTGCGGCTGACCCGGCTGCGGCCGTCGGGCCGCGGCGCCGACGTCTGGGATGAGCTGCACCCCACCGCCGAGCAGCAGCGCGAGCTGTACGACTGGCTGGTCGCCCGGGGCGAGCAGGTGCTGACCGGCGACTCGTTCTTTCACCTGGCCGCCTTCGGCAGCGCCCTGCCCGGGCTCAACCTGTGCGGGGCGGGCCGGGTCGTCTGCCTGATCGACCCGGTCGGCGACGTGTACGCCTGCCCGTTCGCCATCCACGACAACTTCCTGGCCGGCAACGTCCGCGCGCCGGGCGGGTTCGCTCGTCTGTGGCGGACCTCGGAGCTGTTCACCGAGCTGCGCCAGCCGCAGGGGGGCGGGGCCTGCACGTCGTGCTCGGCCTACGACGCCTGCCGGGGCGGCTGCATGGCGGCCAAGTTCTTCACCGGCCTGCCGCTGGACGGCCCCGACCCCGAGTGCGTGAAGGGTCACGGCGAGCAGGCCCTGCTGGCGGCCGCGACCGCCGCCGCCAACGGCGGGGCCTCGGCGCCACGCCCGTCCGGCGACCACTCGCACCGGACCAGCCCGCGCCCGCGCGACGGCGGCCCGGTCCCGGTCACGATCGGGCGGCGGCCCCCGGACCGCGCCTGCGATGAGAATCCGCTGGCCGGCTTCGCGCCCGACGGCCCGTTAGCCACGTCCCGCTGACGCGGGCCGAGGCCTGCTCGTTCCCTGCCCTCTCCCCGCGGCTTCGCGCTCACCGGTGTACCCGCACCGGTGTCGGCGCCTGCCTGCCAGCGCCGACCCGTAACAGGAGGAAATACCCGAGAAAGGACACCCAGTCATGGGAAAGCTGGAAGGCAAGGTCGCCTTCATCACCGGTGCCGCCCGCGGCCAGGGCCGCAGTCACGCGGTCCGGCTGGCCCGCGAAGGCGCGGACATCATCGCCGTGGACATCTGCCGGCAGATCGACTCCGTGCCCTATCCGATGGCCACCCCCGATGACCTGGCCGAAACCGTCAAGGAAGTAGAAGGCCTGGACCGGCGGATCTTCGCCCAGCAGGCCGACGTACGCGACGAGGCCGGTCTGGCGGCCGCCTTCGAGGCCGGGGTGGCCGAGCTCGGCCCGGTCGACATCGTGCTGGCCAACGCGGGCATCGCCCCGCTGGCGGTACACGAGACCCACGGCGCCTGGCAGGACGTGATCGACGTCAACCTGACCGGCGTGTTCAATACGGTCGAGACCGCGATCCCATCCATGATCGAGCGCGGCCAGGGCGGCGCGATCGTGCTGACCAGCTCGACCGCGGGCATCAACGGCATCGGCGGCCCGAGCCGGGGCGGCCTCGGCTACACCGCCGCCAAGCACGGCGTGGTCGGCCTGATGCGCTCCTACGCCAACAACCTGGCCCCGCACTCGATCCGGGTCAACACCGTGCACCCGACCGGGGTCAGCACCCCGATGGTGGTCAACGACGCCATGCAGGAGTTCCTGGCCCAGGACCCGTCGCTGGGCAACGCGATGGCCAACGCGCTGCCGGTCGACATGGTCGAGCCGGTCGACATCTCCAACGCGATCGCATGGCTGGTCTCCGACGACGCCCGCTACGTCACCGGCATCACCGTGCCGGTCGACGCCGGCTTCACCAACAAGAAGTAACCACTCCTACCCCGAGGAAGTGACCAGCACCATGGCAGGACGAGTAGAAGGCAAAGTCGCCTTCGTGACCGGGGCGGCCCGCGGTCAGGGCCGTAGCCACGCGCTCCGGCTGGCCGAGGAGGGCGCCGACATCATCGCGGTCGACATCGCCGCCCAGATCGACACGGTCCCGTACGCGATGTCGACCCCCGACGACCTGGCCCAGACGGTCAAGGAAGTCGAGGCGCTGGACCGCCGCATCATCGCTACCCAGGCCGACGTGCGGGACTACGACGCGCTGAAGTCGGCCGTCGACGACGGCGTGGCCCAGCTCGGGCGGCTGGACATCGTCGCCGCCAACGCCGGCATCTTCGGCCACGCCCGGGCCGAGGAAATGCCCGAGCAGACCTGGCAGGACATGATCGGCGTCAACCTGACCGGGGTGTGGCACGCGGCCAAGGCGGCGATCCCGCACATCCGGGCGGGCGGCCACGGCGGCTCGATCGTGCTCACCAGCTCGACCGCCGGCCTGATGCCGTTCGAGAACTTCGCCCACTACACCGCGGCCAAGCACGGCGTCGTCGGGCTGATGCGGACGCTGGCCCTGGAGCTCGCCCCCGACTTCATCCGGGTCAACTCGGTCCACCCGACCAGCGTCAACACCGACATGATCCACAACTCGGCCACCTACGAGCTGTTCGCCCCCGACCTGCCCCCCGAGCAGCGCACCAAGGAGGTGCTGGGGGAGCGGTTCCAGACCCTCAACGCGCTGCCGATCCGCTGGGTGGAGCCGCGCGACATCTCCAACGCGGTGCTCTGGCTGGCCTCGGACGAGTCCCGCTACGTCACCGGGGTCACCCTCCCCATCGACGCCGGGTCCCTGATCAAATGAGGGGGCTCAAATGAGCGGGCGGGTCGAGGGCAAGGTCGCGTTCGTCACCGGCGCCGCCCGCGGCCAGGGCCGCAGCCACGCGCTCCGGCTGGCCGAGGAGGGCGCCGACATCATCGCGGTCGACATCGCCGCCCAGGTGGACTCGGTCCCGTACCCGATGTCGACCCCGGCTGACCTGGCCGAAACGGTCAAGCAGGTCGAGGCGCTGGACCGCCGGATCGTGGCCCAGCAGGCTGACGTCCGGGACTTCGACGCCCTGGCCAGCGCCGTCGCCGACGGGGTGGCGCAGCTCGGGCGGCTGGACATCGTGTCCGCCAACGCTGGCATCGCCTCCTACGGGCCGGCCGACGAACTGCCCGAGCAGACCTGGCAGGACATGATCGACACCAACCTGACCGGGGTGTGGCACGCCGCCAAGGCGGCGATCCCGCACATCCGGGCGGGCGGCCACGGCGGCTCGATCGTGCTCACCAGCTCGACCGCCGGCCTGATGGCGCTGCCGAACCTGGCCCACTACGTGGCGGCCAAGCACGGCGTGGTCGGGCTGATGCGGACGCTGGCGCTGGAGCTGGCCCCCGACTTCATCCGGGTCAACTCGGTCCACCCGACCGGGGTGAACACCCCGATGGTGCAGAACGAGGCCAGCATGCGGCTGTTCCTGCCCGACGTGGCCAACCCCACCCAGGAGCAGTACGGCGAGGTCATGGGCTCGCTCAACGCGCTCCCGATCCCCTGGGTGGACCCGCGCGACATCTCCAACGCGGTGCTGTTCCTGGCCTCGGACGAGGCCCGCTACATCACCGGGATCACGCTGCCGGTCGACGCCGGGTCTCTGATCAAATAAAAGGACCAACGAAACAGGAGACAAAGGGTGACTTCAGCCCTGGGTGCGATGAGGATCACGGCCGTCCGCGACCGGGTCCGGCCGCACCTCGTAGGCCGCGAGCACGAGCTTGACCTCGTGCTCGCGGCCGTCGCGGCCGGGCGCGACATCGTCCTCGAAGGCCCGCCCGGGACCAGCAAGAGCACGCTGCTGCGGGCCATCACCGCCGAGTGGGGCATCCCGCTGGTGTTCGTGGAAGGCAACGCCGACCTGACCCCGGCCAAGCTGGTCGGCCACCACAACCCGGCCCGGGTCCTGCGCGAGGACTACAGCGCCGACAACTTCGTGGACGGCCCGCTGCTGGAAGCGATGCGGTCCGGCGGCTTCCTGTACATCGAGGAGTTCAACCGGGCCCCCGAGGACACGCTGAACACCCTGCTCACCGCCATGGCCGAACGCCAGATCGCGGTGCCCCGGGCCGACACGGTGAAGGCCAGGGACACCTTCCGGGTCATCGCCTCGATGAACCCGTTCGACAACGTGGGCACCACCCGGCTGTCGACGTCGGTGCACGACCGGATGTGCCGG
>JAFAYQ010000052.1 GCA_019240215.1 Actinomycetota bacterium
GGCGTCCCACGTCCAGTGGCAGCCCGTCGCGCCACTTGATCAGCGAGATTTCCGCCCGGCAGGCCAGGGTGAGGATCTGCGCCGCGGTCAGCAGGGCCCCGTTCACGGTCCGGCCCGCCCCCGGCTTACCGTTACCGTCCGCATCCATCAGCACGCTGATGTGCGGCATCGCCTGGTGCCGGCTCCCGGCTTTCCCCGAGTCGAGGGCGGCCTGGCAGGCGGCGGTCAGCCCGTCCATCCGCCGCTGCGCGGCGGTGCGGTTATCTTCGGTGCCGCCTGGGGGGCTGAACGCTTCGGCGGCGGTCTTGATGATCTCGGTTGACAGGCCGTCGCTGCAGGCCCCGCTGATCGTCCCCGCCCCGTCCAGGGTCAGCCCGAAGGACAGGTACCGCCGTTCGAACCGTTTTTTCTGCCGTTCCTCGACCGCGTCCGGGTCGGCCCGGTAGGCCAGGTCCTCACCCAGCCGCCGCAACTCCCGCGGATCCAACCCCGGCCGCACCCAGCCCTCCTCGTCCGGCGGCCGGGCCCCAGGCCGCCCAACCGTCACCGCCGACAACATTTGCTGCTCAGCCGCCCCCGCCACGGCCGTGTCATCGATCTGGTCGGCCGTCCGGCAGATCACGTGAGCAGCGTCAAACGAGACCTCGCCCGCCTCCATCGCCTTGCCCGTGGCCGACAGGCGCGGCAGCGCCCGCCCAACCGCGACCAGTTCCCCGGCCCGGCCGGCGGACCGGCCGCACCCGTGCCGCAGGAACGCCGCCGCCGACGTGTACCCCACCTCGGCGTAGGCGCCGGTCGAGTCGACCAGGCCAACCAGCCGGGCCAGCTGGCCGAGCACCTGGTCGGCGAACACCGCGAGCCGGCGAACCTCGCGAAGCAGCGCCAGCGCATCACCAGATCCGGTCCCGAGGGTGGCCAGCTCGGCCAGCGCCTGGTCCCGGATAGACACGCCGTTCGAATCCATATTCGAATGATGGCAGACGGGTCTGACAAAACGGCCGACGGCGGCCAGCAGTCCCGAAAGCGGCCCAACCGCATCCCGGCCGGCCCCCGGAATCGCCGGCAGAATGTCGGTGCCTTCTGCTGGAATTGTCAGCGATGGAAAGCTCCCAGCCCTATCGCCTCATCCGGCGTCCCGCCCCGACCGGGGCCCGGTTGCAGCTCGACGACGCCCAGCAGCGGGTCGTGCAGCACTCCGGTGGCCCGCTGCTGGTGCTGGCCGGGCCGGGCACCGGCAAGACCGCCACCATCGTGGAGACGGTGGCGCACCGCATCGAGGCCCGGCAGGTCGATCCGGCCCGGGTGCTGGTCCTCACGTTCAGCCGCAAGGCCGCCGGCGAGCTGCGGGAGCGCATCGCGGGCCGGCTGCGGCGCACGATACGCGAGCCGCTCGCCTTCACCTTCCACAGCTACGCTTACGCGCTTGTGCGGCGGGAGTTCCTGCTGATGGGGGAGGAGCTGCCGCGGCTGCTGTCCGGCCCCGAGCAGCTGCTGGAGGTGCGGCGGCTGCTGCGCGGGGAGATCGCCGACGGGGCCGCGCACTGGCCCGGCCCGCTGCGCCCGGCCCTGGCCACCCGCGGCTTCGCCGAGGAGCTGCGCGACTTCCTGCTCCGGGCGGCCGAGCGCGGGCTCGACGGCCGCCGTCTGGCCGCGCTCGGCCGCCAGTACCGGCGGGAGGACTGGGTGTCGGCGGGCCGGTTCCTGGACCGCTACGCGGCCCGCTTCGACCTCGCCCCGGTGGCCGCCTACGACTACGCGGAGATCGTCCGGATCGCGGCTTCGCTGCTCAGCCGGGCCACCATCCGCCAGCGCGAGCGGGAGGCCTACGACCTTGTGCTGGTGGACGAGTACCAGGACAGCGACCCGGCCCAGGAGTCGCTGCTGCAGGCGCTGGCCGGGGACGGCCGCGAGCTGATCGCGGTCGGGGACCCGGACCAGTCCATCTACGCGTTCCGGGGCGCCGACGTGCGGGCGATCATGGAGTTCCCGGTCCGGTTCCGCGGGCCGGACGGCAGCCCCGCCCCGGTGGTGGCGCTCGGCACCAACCGCCGCAGCGGACCCGCGCTCATCGCCGCCTCCCGCCGGATCGCCCAGCGCCTGCCCGCCGCGCCTGCCGCCAGCGTGGCCCCCGGCCAGGCCGCCGCCCGCCTCGGCGGGACCGCGAACAGCCACCGCAACCTGGCCGCCCGCCCCGACGCCGAGCCCGGCACGATCCGCATCGTCGTCGCCGAGAGCGCCAGCCAGGAGGCGGCCCTGATCGCCGACACGCTGCGCCGGGCCCACCTGGCCGACGGAGTGCCGTGGTCGTCGATGGCGATCCTGGTCCGCTCGGCCACCCGCCAGGTACCGCTGCTGCGCCGGGCGCTGACCGCCTCGGGTGTGCCGGTGTCGGTGGCCGGCGACGAGCTGCCGCTGCCCGACGAGCCCGGCACCCGGCCGCTGCTGACCCTGCTGCGCTGCGCGCTGACCCCGGCCGCGCTGGACGAGCAGACCGCCGCCGAGCTGCTCACCGGCCCACTCGGCGGCACCGACGCGCTCGGCCTGCGCCGCCTGCGCCGCTGGCTGCGCGCCAACGCCGACACCGCCGCCCCCGCTCCGGCCGACCCCAGTGAACCAACCCCGAGCCGCCCCATCCTGCCCCCCGTCGATCCGCTGGCCGGGGCGATCCTCGATCCCCGTCACCTGACCATGGTCCCGACCCAGGTGGCTGAGCCCGCCGCCAAGCTCGCCCGGCTGCTCACGGTCACCGGCGACGCGATCAGGGACGGGCGCAACGCCGAAGAGGTCCTCTGGGCCCTCTGGGACGCGTCCGGGCTGGCCCCGGTCTGGCAGGCGGCCAGCGCGGCGGGCGGAGCGGCCGGCGCCGCCGCCGACCGGGACCTCGACGCGGTGCTGGCTCTGTTCGACGCGGCCGCCCGGTTCACCGACACGCTGCCGCCGGGCGCCCCGGCGCTGTTCGTGGACAGCCTGACCGGCCAGGAGATCGCCGGTGACACGCTGGCCGAGCAGGCCACCCGGGACGAGGCCGTGCGCATTCTGACCGCGCACCGGTCCAAGGGCCTGGAGTGGGACCTGACGGTGGTGGCCGGGGTCCAGGAGGAGGCCTGGCCCGACCTGCGGCTACGGGGTTCACTGCTCGGCGTCGACGAGCTGGCCGAGGCCGCCTCCGGTGCCCCGAGCGCCGCCGACGACGCGGCCGCGGCCGCGCTGGCGTCCAAGCTGCTGGCCGAGGAGCGCCGCCTGTTCTACGTGGCGGTGACCCGGGCCAAGCGGTCGCTGCTGGTCACCGCGGTCGGCGGCGACGGGTCCGACACCCGGCCGTCCCGGTTCCTGGCCGAGCTGGCCGGCGACGAGATCGAGCCCGAGCAGGCGCTGCCACCCGGCCACCGCTGGCTGTCGCTGGCCGCGCTGACCGCCGACCTGCGGCGGGCAGCGGCCGACCGCGCGCGCCCGTTGCCGGTCCGCCAGGCGGCCGCGGCCCAGCTGGCCAGGCTCGCCCGGGCCGGGGCGCGCGGGGCCGACCCGGCCCATTGGTACGCGCTGACCGCGCTGTCGGACGACGGGCCGATCGCCGGGCCGGGGGAGCAGGTGCGGCTGTCGCCGTCGCAGGTGGAGGCGTTCACCCGGTGCGGGCTGCGCTGGCTGCTGGAGTCCGCGGCCGGGGCGGGCCGGTCCGACGTGCTGCGGCACCTGGGCACGGTCATCCACGCGGCCGCGGTGCTGGCCGCCCAGGGCGCGACCGACGCCGAGATCAGCGGCCGCATCGACGACATCTGGCACCACCTCGACTTCGGCAGCGTCTGGTACAGCGCCAAGCAGCGTGAGCTGGCCGGCAAGATGGTGCGCCGGTTCCTGGACTGGCACGCGGCCAACCCCCGCGAGCTGGTCGCGGTCGAGCAGGCGCTCAAGGTCCAGATCGGCCCGGTGCAGATCACCGGCCGGGTCGACCGGCTGGAAAAGGACGAGCAGGATCGGGCCGTGGTCGTCGACCTCAAGACCGGCGGCAGCGCCCCCCGAGAGGACGAGCTTGAGCGTCACCCGCAGCTCGGCGTCTACCAGCTGGCGGTGCTGCTCGGTGCGTTCGAGCGGTTCGGGCTGACCGATCCCGGCGGGGCCGAGCTGGTCCAGGTGGGCAAGGCCGGCTACACCGTGCGAGCCAAGATCCAGCCGCAGCGGGCCCTCGGCGAGGACGACGAGCCGGGCTGGGCCAAGGACCTGGTGGAGACGGTCGCGGCCGGGATGGCCGGCCCGGTCTTCACCGCGCGGGTCAATCCCGGCTGCCGGACCTGCCCGGTGGCCGGCTCCTGCCCGGTCAGCGACAACGGCGGGCAGGTCGAGCCGTGACCCCCCGCCACGACCAGCCGGAGGTCGAGCCGTGACCGCCACGTACGGGCCCGCAGAGGTCGCCCGGCTGCTCGAGCTGCCCGAGCCGACCGCTGAGCAGGCCGCGGTGATCTCGGCCCCCGCCCAGCCGCTGGCGGTGATCGCCGGCGCCGGCTCCGGCAAGAGCGAGACGATGGCCGCCCGCCTGGTCTGGCTGGTGGCCAACGGCCAGGTCCGCCCGGATCGCGTGCTCGGCCTCACCTTCACCCGCAAGGCCGCCGCCGAACTGG
>JAFAYQ010000019.1 GCA_019240215.1 Actinomycetota bacterium
CTTCTCGGTGCTGTCCCGGTACGGCAGGTCGTGGGCCAGCAGCCACTCCGACATCTCCTTGCGGCCGCCCAGCTCACTGTAGAAGTCGGCGTCCAGCCACGGCTTGTAGATCCGCAGCCCCGGGTTGGCCAGCAGCCCGTACCGGTAGAACCGCTCGATGTCGTTGCCCTTGAACGTCGACCCGTCGCCCCAGATCCGCACGTCGTCCTCGAGCATCGCGCGCACCAGCAGGGTGCCGGTGACCGCGCGGCCGAGCGGGGTGGTGTTGAAGTAGGCGCGGCCGCCGGACCGGATGTGGAACGCGCCGCAGGCCAGCGCGGCCAGGCCCTCCTCGACCAGCGCCTCGCGGCAGTCGACGAGCCGGGCGATCTCGGCGCCGTAGGCGGCCGCCCGGCCGGGTACCGAGCCGATGTCGGGCTCGTCGTACTGGCCGATGTCGGCAGTGTAAGTACAGGGCACCGCGCCCTTCTCGCGCATCCACGCGACCGCGACCGAGGTGTCGAGACCGCCGGAGAAGGCGATGCCGACCCGTTCACCAACAGGCAGGGAGCTGAGTACCTTGGACACAAATGAAATTATATGCATAAGACTGCATGATCATGCACGCGGGTTACGGCACGAGTTCGTGCGCGTTAACGATGAGCGTGGGCTGCGGCTCGCTTCTTGCTGTTATCACCGGAAGCGCTTGGCGTGCGGCGCGGGGCGCGGTAACGCGCGGGGCGCGGCCAGCTGGTGAGGTACGAGCCCTGCACAACGCGGAAGCGGACTTGCGGAACAGTTGTGCAAGCACAACAGTTGAGATTGCTGGCCCGACCGGCCGCTGCCTGCCCCGACGACCGGAGAAACGCCTGTATGTGTTCCGCCTGCGGCATCCCCACCCACGTCCTGGAGCTGGACGAGGCCGCCCCGTCCGACGAGATGACCGCGCTGACGGCGGGGACGCCGCCACCGGCCAAGTTCGCGGCGCTGCGCAACCGGGATTGCCGGCCGTACCTGTTCGGCGCCGGGCTGGCGATGATGGCGGACAACGTCGAGCACGTCATCACCTACTGGGTGCTGTGGCAGAAGTTCCACTCCCCCGCGCTGACCGGGTTCGAGGTCATCAGCCACTGGGTGCCGTTCCTGCTGTTCTCGGTCTACTTCGGCTCGCTCGCCGACCGCTACGACTGCCGCCGCCTGATCCAGGGCGCGCAGGTGCTGTTCATGTTCGTGTCGGCCATGTGGGGCGTTCTCTTCCTGACGAACTCGCTGACCGTCTGGGAAGCGTGCATGCTGCTGATCCTGCACGGGATGGCGGGGTCACTGTGGGGACCCGGCGAGCAGCTGATGCTGCACGACTTCGTGGGCGCCCGCGAACTGCCGAGCGCGGTCCGGCTGAACTCCACGTTCAAGAGCCTGGGCATCTTGTTCGGGCCGGTGGTCGGGTCGGTGCTGCTGCTGGGGCTGGGCCCGACCCGCGGGATCTTCGTCAACGTCGCGATCTACCTGCCGCTGACCCTGTTCCTGTTCCGGACCAAGTTCACCGGCCACACCCGCGACCACGGCGGGCCGCGCGCCCGGGTCGGGCTGCGGGAGTCGCTGCGGGTGTTCCGTGAGGTCCGGTCGGACCGGGTGGTGGTCTCCATGATCATCTTGGGCGGGCTGGGCTCGTTCTTCATCGGCGCGTCGCTGCAGACCTCGATGCCGATCTTCGCCCACGACCTGGGAGCCGGCCGCGCGGGCACCGCCTACGGGGCGCTGCTGTTCGCGCTCGGCCTCGGCGGGGTGATCGGCGGGGTGCTGCTGGAGGTCACCGGCCGCATCAAGCCGACGGTGACGGCGGCCGTAGTGAGCACCGCCATCTACGGGGTGACCACGGTGTTCTTCGCGTTCACCGGGAACTACGCGGTGGCGCTGATCATGCTGCTGATCAGCGGGGTGGCCAACCTGGCGTCGATGTCGATCGGGCAGACGGTCGTCCAGCTGATGGCGCCGGCCAAGGACCGCGGCCGGGTGGTGGGCCTGTACGGGATGGCGGCCAACGGGCTGCGGGCCGGCAGCGGCTTCACCGTCGGCTTCCTCGGCGCCGCGATCGGCGTGCACTGGTCGCTGGGCCTCAGCGCGGCCGCGTTGTGCGTGGGGACGGTGCTGGCCGGGGTGTACGCGCTAGGCGGCCGCCGTGATCCAATTCCGGTGGAGGAGCCTCACGCGGGGCGCCCCCACTCGCAGACCGAGTCGGTAGAGCAGGAGCGACTATGACCGGCGGTGTACTGGAACAGTTCGCGCTGCCCGGCCGCAAGGCGGTGGTGACCGGGGCCAGCCGCGGCCTGGGGCGGGCGTTCGCGCTGGCCCTGGCGCAGGCCGGCGCGGACGTGGCGGTGGTGGCCCGTACCGGGACCGACATCAAGGCGGCCGCCGCCGGCATCGCCGGGCAGACCGGCCGCACCGTGGTCCCGGTCACCGCCGACCTCACCCAGCGGCCCGACGCCGAACGCATGATCGCCGAGGCGGCCGACGGGCTCGGCGGCCTGGACATCCTCGTCAACAACGCGGGGGTGTGCTTCCACCGGCCCGCACTGGAGGTGCCGGACGAGGAGTGGCGGCAGGTGTTCGACGTCAACGTGTACGGCCTGTGGGTGGCCAGCACCGAGGCGGCCAAGCGGATGAGCAGCCAGCGCGGCGGTCGGGGCGGGGTCATCGTCAACGTCGGCTCGATCTCCTCGATCATCGTCAACCGGCCGCAGTGGCAGCCCGCCTACAACGCCTCCAAGGCGGCCGTCCACCAGCTGACCAAGTCGCTGGCGGCCGAGTGGGCGGCCCACGGCATCCGCGTCAACGCGCTCGCCCCCGGCTACGTGAAGACCGAGATGGCCCCGGTCGACCGGCCCGAGTTCCGCCGCCACTGGATCGAGGACACCCCCCAGCAGCGCTACGCCAGCCCCGAGGAGATCGCGCCCAGCGTCGTCTACCTGGCCAGCCCGGCCAGCGCCTTCATGACCGGGTCGGTGCTGGTCATCGACGGCGGCTACACGATCTACTAGACCCATGCCGGAAACGTTCGCGGCCCGGTTCGCCGCCGTCCGCAAGGCCAGGGGCCCGCTGGTGTGGGGGCTGGATCCGTCCGGGGCGCTGCTGGAGGACTGGGGGCTGGGCGACACCCCGGACGGGCTCGACCGGTTCGCCGACCTGGTGGTGCCGGTCGCGGCCGCCACGATCGGGTTGGTCAAGCCCCAGTCGGCGTTCTACGAGCGGCACGGCTGGCGGGGCATGCGGACGCTGGCCCGGCTGGCCGCGGCCGCCCGCGAGGCCGGGCTGCTGGTCATCCTCGACGTCAAACGGGGCGACGTCGGATCCACCAACGACGCCTACGCCCAGGCCTACCTGGGGGACGACGCCCCGTTCGCGGCCGACGCGATCACCGTCAGCCCCTACCTCGGGCTGGGCGCGATGGGCGCGTTCGTGACCCGGGCCTACCAAACCGGCCGCGGGCTGCTGGTCGTCACCCGGTCCTCCAACCCCGAGGGCCGCGCCATCCAGGCCGCCCGCTCCGAACGCGACACGGTGGAGGAGACCCTGCTGCGGGACATCGGCCTGCTCAACGCCACCCTCGCGCCCGGCACCGTCGGACCGATCGGCGCCGTCGTCGCCCCCTCCACACAGCTCCCGGCGCTCGCGCTGGCCGACATGAACGGCCTGTTCCTGGCGCCCGGGGTCGGCGCCCAGGGCTACACCCCGGCCGACGTGGCGCAGACGTTCGCGGCCTGCCCGGACCGGGTGATGCCGTCGGCGTCCCGCAGCCTGCTGGCGGCCGGCCCGGACCCGGCCCGGCTGCGCGACACCGTTGCCGCGCTGGCCGCCCAATTCCACTGAGCGCCGCTGAGGTTCCGCCGCAGGCCAATCCGCTTGTCGCCCTCGCCGCGTAATAACGCGTAATTGAGTTTCCTGGTTCCGACCAGCCCGCTAGGCTTCGGCCGGGATGCCAGGAAGGTGAACTTCGTGCTCCAGCCGGGGGGCTGGAGTGCCAACGGGGCGAGAGGTTCTCTCCATTACCACTACCCGTGTGCGGCGGGACGCCGCGGACGACGCCAGGCGGGACGAACGGGGCTCACCACGCTGGCGTATTGCCGCACGCCTGGCGATGGTCGCGATCCTGGCCGGGATCGTGGCCATCTACCACCGCGACCTGGTCCGTTCGCTGCACGTGCTCGGGCACCTGAACGGCCGCTGGTTCGTGCTGGCGGTCGCGGCCGAGATGATCTCGGTGGTCTCGTTCGCGTTCAGCCGCCGCCAGCTGCTGCAGGTCAGCCGCCGGGTGCCCAGCCGCTGGGCGATGATCCGGATCACGTTCGCGGGTGCCGCGCTGTCGATGTCGCTGCCGTTCGCGGGCACCGGGCTGGCCGCCGTCTACGAGTACAAGCAGTTCCGCCGCCGCGGGGTCGACCCGGCCACCACCGGCTGGACCCTGGCGGTGTCGGGGATCTTGTCCACCTCGTCGCTGGCGGTGCTGCTGGTGTCGGGGGCGATCGTCGGCGGCGCGGGCCTGGGGGCGGCCGCCGGGTTCGCCGGGGCCGCCGTCTACCTGCTGCCCGGGGTGGCGGTGCTGCTGGCCCTCCGCTACGACCGGGTCCGTAAGGCGCTCGGCCAGCTCTTCCTGCGGCTGGCGGGCCAGGTGCGGCGGCTGCCGGGCACCCAGGCGATCCGGGCCCGGCTGGAAGACCTGCCGGCCCAGCTGGAGGACTTCCTGGACCGGGTGGCCAGCTTGCGGCTGCCCGGTCGCGGCTACCTGACCGCGTTCGGCCTGGCCACGCTGAACTGGGCGGCCGACTGCACGGCGCTGGCGCTGGCCATCCGGGCGACCGGGCTGCCGGTGCCGTGGCACGTTCTGCTGCTGGCCTACGGGGCCGGGGCGGCGGTCGGCAGCACCGGCCTCACCCCCGGCGGGTTCGGGCTGGTCGAGTTCGCGGTGTCGGCCGCGCTGACCGTGGGCGGGCTGCCCGGGGCGGGCGCGTTCGCGGCGGTGCTGGCCTACCGGCTGGTCAACTTCTGGCTGGTGCTGGGCATCGGCTGGCTGGTCATGCTCCGGTCCGGCCGGGTCAAGGAGCAGGCCCCCGGCTAGCCTTTTGCCTGTGCCGACCCTCGGTGACCTTGAGCAGGACCCGCACGCCGCCCTGGCTGAGCTGCGGCGGCAGTCGCCGCTGGCATGGGTCCCGGCGCTGGACGGCTGGCTGGTCACCGGGCACGCGGCCGCCGTCGCGGTGATGCGCGACAGCCGCACGTTCACGGTCGACGACCCACGGTTCTCGACGGCCAAGGTGGTCGGCCCGAGCATGCTGTCGCTCGACGGCCCCGCCCACAGCCGCCACCGGTCGCCGTTCTTCGCGGCCTTCCACCGCGGCGGCGCGGCCGAGCGGCTGCCCGCGTTCGCCGGCGCCGAAGCCGCCCGCCTGGTTGACCTGATCCGGCCGACAGGCGCGGCTGACCTGCGGCGCGAGCTGTCCGGCCCGCTGGCGGTGGCGGTGGTGGCGCAGGCGCTCGGCCTCGGAGACGTGGCCCCGGCCGAGATCCTGGCGCTGT
>JAFAYQ010000002.1 GCA_019240215.1 Actinomycetota bacterium
TCTACTCGCCCATGGTGAGCTGCACCTACTTCGTCTACGACCCGTGGTCGCGCGAGCTGACCTTCGCCAACGCCGGCCACGACGCGCCGCTGCTGATCGACGGTGGCCGGACCAGCCAGCTGAACGTGGGCGACAAGGGCGTGCTGCTCGGAGTGCGCGGCCAGGGCATCAGCGGGCTCCCGACCTACAAGGAAGAGAGCCTGATCCTGCCGACCGGGGCCACGCTGGTGCTCTACACCGACGGGCTGACCGACCGGCGGGCCCGGGCCGACGGCAGCGGGCACTACACCGAGGACGAGGCGCTGGCCATGCTCTGCCAGGCGGTCAGCCAGGCGTCCGGCGGCAGCGCCGACACCATCGCCCGGGCCGCCCAGGAGTCGGTGCCCGGCGACATCGACGACGACATGGCCATCGTCGTCGTCCGCTCGCTGGCGGCCGAGCTGGACTCCCGCGAGAAGGTGTTCCCGGCCGAGCCGGTCATGGTGTCGGAGGCCCGCCGGATGGCGCTGGAGACGTTCCGGGACTGGGGGATGGACAGCGCCCAGGCCGAGCTGGCCTGCCTGCTGGTCTCGGAGGTGGTGACCAACGCGGTGCTGCACACGGCGGCCGCCGCCAGCCCGCACCGGGAGCTGGCCGAGCTCAGCCTCGAGCCGGCCCCGTCGGCCCCGGTCGCCGCGGCGGTGGCCACCTCGCCGGTCCCGCTGCCGGTGATGATCCCCGGGCGGCCGCCGTTCAGCCCGGTCCGGGACTTCGCGATCCGGCTGCGGCGCGGCTCATCGGCCGTCTGGGTCGAGGTGTTCGACCCCGACATGCGGCTGCCGCGGATCCGGTCCGCGGAGGAGAGCGACGAGGGCGGCCGCGGGCTCTACCTGGTGGAACAGCTCGCGACGCGCTGGGGCTCGCGGCCCACCCGGAACGGCAAGGCGGTCTGGTTCGAGGTACCGATGGAGGCCTCGGGGCCCTGACGGCCGGGGGCGCTAGTGGTGGCCGACGCTGTTCGCGTACAGCAGCGCCACCACCACGACGAACACGCAGATGACGCCCATCCACGTCTTCGAGGAGACGCCGAGCCCCGCGCGCTTACGCAGCTTCTGCCAGAAAAAGGCGACGATCACTGCCAGGAAGAGCAGCAGGATGACCCCGGTCACGTTCGCCTCCTCAAACGACGCGATTGCTCTGGACCCAGCCTACGACACCGGGCCGGCCGGTAGCCAGACGCGGACCCGGGTGCCCTGTCCTGGCGCCGACGCCAGGTCGGCGTGACCGTTGTGGGCCACCGCGATGGCCTGCACAATCGACAGCCCCAGGCCGCTGCCCTGGTCGCTCCGGGCGCCATCGTCCCCGTCGCCCCCGCCGTCGCCCTCGTCCCGGCGGCCCCGGTGGAACCGGTCGAAGGCCCGGGCCGCGTCCTCCGGGCTCATGCCCGGACCGGCGTCGGCCACCTCGATGAGGGCGCCGCCCGCGGCCGCGCTGAGCCCGAGCGCGACCGGGGTGCCGGGCGGGGTGTGCTCGCGCACGTTGGCCAGCAGGTTGGCCAGCACCTGGCGGATCCGCGGCTCGTCGGCCACCACCGGCAGCTCGGGCGGGGCCTGGATCGAGATCGGGCGGCCGGGCTCGACCGCGGCGGCGTCGGCGGCGGCGTCGCGGACCAGCAGCGCCAGGTCGATCCGGGTCAGGCTGAGGGACGAGCTGCGGTCCAGCCGGGCCAGCTCGAGCAGCTCCGCCACCAGCCGGCTCATCCGCTGCGACTCCTCGTCGATCCGGCGCATCGCGGTCGGCAGCTGGTCCGGGCCGAGCGCCCCGTGGCCGTACAGCTCGGCGTAGCCGCGGATCGTGGTCAGCGGCGTCCGCAGCTCGTGCGAGGCGTCGGCCGCGAACTGGCGGACCTTCTGCTCGGACCGCAGCCGGGCGCCGAACGCCTGCTGGATGCGGTCGAGCATGGTGTTGATGGCGTCGGCCAGCCCGCCGACCTCGGCGTGGTCACCCGGATCGGGCATCCGCGCGGTCAGGTCGCCCTGGGCGGTGATGCGCTGCGCGGTGGTGGCCATCTGGTTGAGCGGGGCCAGGCCCCGGTCGATCAGCCAGCGGCCGCCCAGCGCCAGCAGCGCCAGCAGCGCGCAGCCGGTGATCAGCTCGGCCACCACCAGCGTGCGCACGCCGTCGCTGACCCGGCTGTGTGGCTCACCGACGACCAGGAAGCCGGTCCGGCCGTCGGCCGACACGCGCTTGGCGGCCACCGACAGCCCGCTGCTGCCCGGCAGCCGGAACACCGTGTGGTCGCGCACGTGCTGCCGGAGCTCCGCCAGCGTCACCAGGCCGAGACCGCTCGTCAGGGCGCTGGTGTCGGCCGAACCGTTGCTGACCGGGTAGATCCCGTCGGCCGGGCCGACCAGGGCGACCGGGTGGGCCGGGCTGGCCTCGAGCTGGGCGGTCGTCTCGCTCAAGGTGGCCAGCAGGCTGTTGTCGAACTGCCCCTCGAGGTGGCTGCTGATCACGAACGCGCTGACCGTGCCCATGATGACCAGGAACAGCGCCGTCACTGCGATCAGGCCGGCCAGCAGCCGGGCCCGCAGCGACAGCCGGGCGGACCGGTTCATGGCCGGGCGGCGGCCGGATCCGGGGCGGGCTGGGGAGGCCGCAGCGTGTAGCCGACCCCGCGCTGGGTGTGGATCATCGGCGGCCCGAGCGGGTCGAGCTTGCGCCGCAGGTAGCTGACGTAGGTCTCCACGATCTGCGACTGGCCGGCGTAGTCCCAGCCCCACACGTTCTCCAGCAGCTGGGCGCGGCTGAGCACCCGGCCCTGGTGCCGCATCAGGTACGCGAGCAGCCGGAACTCGGTCGGCGAGAGCTCGACCGGGGTCCCGGCCCGGTGCACGGTCCAGCGCGACTCGTCCAGCTCCAGGTCCCCGACCCGCAGCGTCTCGGCCTCGTCGGGCTCGGCCTGGCCCGCCCGGGCGGCCCGGCGCAGCACCGCCCGGATCCGGGCCACCAGCGCCTCCACCGAGAACGGCTTGGTCACGTAGTCGTCGCCGCCGAGGGCCAGCCCCTGCACGGTGTCGGAGGAGGTGTCGCGGGCGGTGAGGAAGATGATCGGCACCTCGTTGCCGCGCGCCCGCAGCTGGCGGCACACTTCGAAGCCGTCCAGGTCGGGCAGGACCACGTCCAGGACCACGAGGTCGGGCTCGCTCTCCTCGGCCGAGCGCAGCGCCTGCTTGCCGGTCGCGGCGGTCACCACCGTGCAGCCGTGGAAGCTGAGCGCGACCTGCACCAGCTCACGGATGTTGGGCTCGTCGTCGACGACGAGCACCTTCGGAATGTGCGTGTTCTCAGCCATGGCGTCCCGCTCTATTTTCTGCCATCAGGGCCGATGCGTACGCCACCGGGTCGCCCGCCGACGCCGTCCGCCCGTGCCACCCCGCTGGGGGCATGGCACGGGCGGTTCGGCGGTTGGGGGTCAGGAATGCGTACCCATCGCGCTGGGGGTGCTGCTCGGGGTCACCGCCGCCGTCGGGGCGACGGTCGGCGTGGTGGTTGTGGTGGGAGTGGTGGTCGGGGTCATCGAGGCGCTCGGGGTGGCGGTCGGGGTGGTCGTGGTGGTGGCCGCCTTTTCGATCAGGATGACCTTGGCGTGCAAGGCCCGGTCGGCCCTGGTCCCGGCGATGAACACCAGGTCGCCGCGCTGCAGCCCGGCCGCCGCGGTGGTGGCGGGCTGCCGCCAGCGGGTGTGGCCCTGCTGGACGGTGGCCACGTTGCTGGTGACGGTGACGGTGACCGTGACCCCGGTGCCGGCGATGTTGACCGACACGGTGGTCGAGGTCGGCGCCAGCACCTTCTGGGCGGCGGCCGTGCTGCCGGTGACGGTGGCGGTGGCCGGGGTCATCTGCCCGGCCATCGCGGCCGTGGCGGCGGCGCTGCTGCCGGTCAGCGCGGTGGTCCCGGTCTGGCTGGCGGCCACGTTGGTGACCTTCGTGCCCTTGGACAGCCACCACACGTTGAAGGTGCCGTTGGCCGCCCGGATGAGCACGAACTGCCTGGTGGCCAGGACCACCCGGCCACGTTCAAAAGCGAACTCGGTCCGGCCGTGCCACATTTCTGTCTCGCGCTTGGTATTGGCCAGCTCAGAGAACAGCGTGAACGCGCGTGCGTGCGACCATGAGTAATCGGCCAGCGCGGCATTCAGAATGGCTCCCTGATTGCTTCCGTGAGAATAGCTTCGGCTGTAGCCGGCCGACGCGGCGGTCACCGCAGAGCCGCTGCTGGTGGCCACCGCCACCGCGCCGATCGCGCCGCCGCCGACCACCACGGCGGCCCCGATACCCAGCCCGGCCTTGAGCTTTGTGCTCCGGCGGCCAGCTCGTCCTCGCCGATTGCGGCCCATCGTTTGCCTCCCTGTCCGGAAATCCATGTCAGTCAGCGTGCACCGGAATCACCGGGCCGGTGCGGGCTAATAGGCCGCTGTAAGCAGTCTGTTCCAGAGTTCACATTCCGCTTACGTGGATTTGCGGGAAACGCCGAGGCCAATCGGCAAATGCTTAACGATGGCTTTCGTAAGAAATACGTTCGTGAATTCACATGGTTGCGAGCGTTCCCGGTGGCCCCCCACGGTCACCGGGAACGCTCAGTCTGGGCCGGGCCGGCCGGGGCTGGTCAGCTCGAGCTGGTGCTGCTCGAGGAGGACGGAGCCGGCGCCGGGGTGGCCGACTTGGGCGCGGCGACGATGATCACCCGGGCGTCCCGCTGGCCGGACGTGATCGGGCCGGCCACCAGCACGTGCTCGCCGTTGGTGACGTCGGAGATGCTGACCTTCTGGCCGCCCTTGCGGACCACCGTGTCCGATTCGTACTTCCAGGTCAGCGTGGTGCCGTTGGCCGCCTTGACCACGGCGCTGCCGGTCGACTGGCTGCCGTCGGCCGAGACCACGGTGCCCCGCTCGTAGGCCAGGGTGCGGCTGGTGCCGTCCTTGCCGCGGAACGTGGCCTGGCCGTACATGCCGCCCAGGCGGCGGAGCCGGATCAGGGCGGCCCGCCGCTTGGCCTTGCTGGCCGGCGAGGTCGCGGAGGCGCTGGGCGTGCTGCCCACCGCTGCGTTCAGGGTCGCGGCGGTGCTGCTCGAGCCGGACGAGCCGCTGCTGGTCAGGGCCGATTCGGCCACCGCCCCGCCGGCCCCCAGGAGCACCACCATGGCCAGCCCGGCCGACACGTACACGGTCTTGCGGCGGGCGGAATGCTGCTTCGGTGCGTTCATAGCAGCGAGTGTCGGCGGCCAGTCTGGGATACCGGCTCGCGGTTCCTGGGAGCAGCCTGGGAACGCTCCCAGTTTTCCCTGGTAAGACTCGGGTTCTGAGCTACATCCGCTCGGGGACCGGGACCCCGAGCAGGCCGAGCCCGCTCACCAGCGTCCGCAGCGTGAGCGCGCACAGCGCCAGCCGGGACTCCCGGGAGGTGTCGAGCTCGGCCTTGAGCACCGGGCACATCTCGTAGAACGCGGTGAACTGGCTGGCCAGCTCGAACAGGTAGGTGCAGAGCCGGTGCGGCTCGGTGCTGTCGGCCACCGCCCAGACGGCCGGGCCGAAGCCGAGCAGCTTGAGCGCCAGGTCGCGCTCGGCCTTCTCCTCGATCACGATCGGCCCGGCGATGTCGTCCGGGTCGAGGCCGGCCCGGCGGAAGATCGACCGGATCCGGGCCGCCGCGTACTGCAGGTAGGGCCCGGTGTTGCCCTTGAACGAGATCATCCGGTCCCAGTCGAAGACGTATTCGCTGTCCCGGGCGGTGGACAGGTCGGCGTACTTGACCGCGCCGATGCCGACCGCCTCGGCGATGCTGGCCAGCGTCGCCTCGTCGAACTGGGAGCTGGCCTCCAGCTCGTTGAGGATGCCCCGGGCCCGGTCCACGCCCTCCCGCAGCAGCGCGCTGAGCTTGATGCTGTCGCCGCTCCGGGTGCGCAGGATCTTGCCGTCGGTGCCCAGCACGTTGCCGATCTGGGCGTGCTCGAAGCTGGTCCCGTCCGGGATCCAGCCCGCCAGCCGGGCCACCGCGAACACCATCCGGAAGTGCAGCGCCTGGGCCGACCCGACCACGTAGATGGCCCGGTCCACGTCCAGGTCGTCGACCCGGTAGCGGATCGTGGCCAGGTCGGAGGTGGAGTAGTTGTAGCCGCCGTCGCTCTTGCGCACGATGACCGGCAGCGGGCTGCCGTCGCGGCCGGTGAACCCGGACGGGAACACGCACAGCGCGCCCTCGTCCAGCACCGCCAGCCCGGCCGCCTCGAGATCGGTCACCACCTGCGGCAGCATCGTGTTGTAGAAGCTCTCGCCCCGGATGTCGTCGTCGGTCAGCGTGACCCGCAGGGTGCCGTAGATCCGGTGCAGGTAGTCCTTGAACAGCTCGATCAGTTCCTGCCAGAGCCGCAGCGTGTCCGGGTCACCGCCCTGCAGCAGCACCACCCGCTGCCGGGACCGGTCGGCGAAGACCGGATCGGAGTCGAACTTGGTCCGGGCCGCCTGGTAGAAGGTGTTCGGGTCGGTCCGCAGGGTGGCCGCCGCGGGCGAGCCCTCGCCCACGTCGAGCAGGTGCTCGATCAGCATGCCGAACGGGGTGCCCCAGTCGCCGACGTGGTTGTCCCTGATCACGTGGTGGCCGGCGAAGTCCAGAACCCGGGCGATCGCGTCCCCCACGATCGTGGTCCGCAGGTGCCCGACGTGCATCTCCTTGGCGATGTTGGGCGAGGAGTACTCGACCACCACCGTCTGCGGGTCGGCGGCCGCGTCGGTGCCGAGCCGCTCGTCGGCCCGCATCGCGTCGGCCTGGGCGGCGATCCAGTCGTCGCGCAGCGTCAGGTTGATGAAGCCGGGCCCGCTGACCTCGGGGGCCAGGCAGACGTCGGCCACCGCGAGCGCGGCGGCCAGCTGGGCGGCGACCTCCCGCGGCGGCTGGCCGAGCCGCTTGGCCAGCGACAAGGCCACGTTGGCCTGGAAGTCGGCGTGCTGGGACGGGCGGATCAGCGGGTCGGTGTCCCGGTAGGCCTCGCCGAACGCCACGGCGAGGCCATCCTGCACCCGGCTCGCGAGCAGTTCCTGTGGATTGGCCATGTCACCAGCCTAGCGGCGGTGCGGAACTGGCCGCTCCCCGTTATCGGCCCGGTTGCCGGCCCCGTTACCGGCCCGGTTACTGGCCGGGCGACTGGTCGCGGCGGCGCCGGAAGCGGCCCGGCTGGCCCTGGCCCAGCCGTTCCCTGATCTTGTCCACGATCTGGCCGCGGGCCAGGTCACGGGCGAGCACGCAGGCCGACTTGACCCCGCGGGCGGTGCTGGCGCCGTGGGCGATGACCACCGTCCCGCCCAGCCCGAGCAGGGCGGCGCCGCCGTAGGTCTCGGAATCGAGCCGCTCGGCCAGCTCGCGGAAGGCCCGGCGCTGCAGCATGGCCCCGGCCCGGGCCACCCGGTTGGCGGTCACCGTGTCGCGCAGCTGGGCGGCCGCGAACCGGACCGAGCCCTCGAGCGTCTTGAGCGCCACGTTGCCGGTGAACCCGTCGGTGACGATCACGTCGACCTTGCTGCGCATCAGGTCGCCGCCCTCGATATTGCCGGCGAAGCTGAGCGGCGAGGCGCCGTGGGCCGGCTCGGCCACCAGCAGCTCGTGCGTCTCCCGGGTCAGCTTGTTGCCCTTGCCGGGCTCCGCGCCGATCGTCAGCAGTCCCACCCGGGGGGCCTGGATGCCCAGCGTGACCTGCGCGTAAGCCACCCCGAGCTGGGCGAACTGCACCAGCATCTCCGGCTTCGGGTCGGCGGTCGCGCCCACGTCGATGAGCACCGTCGGGCGCGGCCGGGTCGGCAGCACCGCGGCCAGCGCCGGCCGGACCCCGCCGCCCAGCGGCCGCAGCCGCAGCCGGGCGGTGGTCACGATCCCGCCGGTCGAGCCGGCCGACACCACCGCCCCCGCCTGGCCCTTGCGTACCAGCTGGCAGGCGACCGCGATGCTGGTGTGGGTCCGGCGCCGGATGGCCAGCGCGCCCTCGTCCATCCCCAGCACGTCCTCGGCCGGCGCGATCGGGATCTGGTGGGCGCTGACCCCGTGGGTGGCCAGCTCGGCCAGCAGCGGTTCCGGCTGGCCGGCCAGGATGACCTGGACGCCGGCCTCGCGGTAGGCGGCCACCGCCCCCGCCACGATCGCGGCCGGGGCGTTGTCCCCGCCCATGGCGTCGACCGCGACCGTGAGGCCGGAGCCGTAGCCCGCACCGGAACCGGAGCCGGCGGCGGGCGGGTCGGCCACGGCACCTCTCATTTGTTGCGTGTTGTCGCCGCGGGTAGGCGGCCCGGCCGTATCATGCTCTGCGGCATCTGACCCTACCGGCTGCCTTTGCGCCATTGACTGGCCGGTACGGGTACAGACACCACGGGGAGTGGACCGGCCACGGCCGGTACGGGGCATGAGGCAACCTTTCGGCGTACGCGTGCGCCGGCAGAGGTGCCCTCGACTGATCATCAGTAAAGGAGCTGTATGACTTCAGTCCACCAGGCCATTCCGGCCCAGCTGGCGCCACCGGGCGAGGGACGCCGGTTCCGCGCCTACACCGCCAAGCACCTGGACACGCTCACCGAGCGGGCCGGGCTGCCGGAGGCGACCCGGCTGGCCGTGCGGGCAGTCGCCACGGTCCTGCCGTTTCGCACCAACACCTACGTGACCGAGCAGCTGATCGACTGGAGCAACGCGCCCGAGGATCCGATCTACCGGCTCGTGTTCCCCCAGCCCGACATGCTGCCGCCCGACGACGTGGACCGGCTCTCGGCCGCGCTGTCGTCCGGCGCCGAAACGGCCGAGGTGAAAAAGCTGGCGCACGAGGTGCGGATGCGCCTCAACCCGCACCCGGCCGGCCAGCTGGTGCTGAACGCGGCCGCCCTGGACGACGAACCGCTGCCGGGTCTCCAGCACAAGTACCCGGAGACGGTGCTGTTCTTCCCGCGGCAGGGCCAGACCTGCCACGCCTACTGCACCTACTGCTTCCGGTGGGCCCAGTTCGTCGACGAGCCGGATCTCAAGATGGCCTCCGACGACATCGGCGCGCTGGTGGCCTACCTGCACGCCCACCCCGAGGTGACCAGCGTGCTGATCACCGGCGGGGATCCGATGATCATGGGTGAGCCGGTGCTGCGGCGTTACCTCGAGCCGCTCCTCGACCCCTCGCTGGAGCACCTCGAGTCGATCCGCATCGGCACCAAGTCGCTCGCCTACTGGCCGCAGCGCTACGTCAGCGATCCGGACGCGGCCGCCACCCTCCGGCTGTTCGAGGAGGTCCGGGCGTCGGGCCGGAGCCTGGCGTTCATGGCCCACTTCTCCCACCCGCGGGAGCTGGAGCCGCCGGTGGTCGGCGAGGCGGTCCGCCGCATCCGCGACGCCGGGGCGGTCATCCGCACCCAGGCGCCGCTGATCCGCACGATCAACGACGACCCGGCCGTCTGGTCGGGCATGTGGCGGACCCAGGCCCGGATGGGCATGGTGCCGTACTACATGTTCGTCGAGCGCGACACCGGCCCCCAGGACTACTTCGCGGTGCCGCTGGCCCGGGCGCACGAGATCTTCCGCGACGCCTTCGCTTGTGTGTCCGGGCTGTGCCGGACGGTGCGGGGGCCGTCGATGTCGGCCACCCCCGGCAAGGTCTGCGTGGACGGGGTCGCCGAAATGGCGGGGCAGAAGGTGTTCGTGCTGCACCTGATCCAGGCCCGGCAGCCGGGCCTGGTCGGGCGGCCGTTCTTCGCCCACTACGACCCGGCCGCCACCTGGCTGTCTGACCTGCGGCCGGCCTTCGCGGAGCAGTTCCCGTGGGCTCCCATATCCTCCCATCCATGGAACTGAACGCAGTCACGGCAATCGTGTCCGGCGGTGCGAGCGGTCTCGGCGAGGCCACCGCCCGCGAACTGGCCAAGGCGGGCGCCCACGTCGTCGTCGCCGACCTGAACGAAGAGCGGGGCGGAGCCATCGCCGGCGAGATCGGTGGCGAGTTCGTCCGCACCGACGTGTCCGACGAGGGCTCGGTTCAGGCGGCAGTGGCCGCCGCCGAGGCCAGCGCCGGGCCGCTGCGGGTGGCGGTCAGCTGCGCCGGCATCGGCTGGGCGCAGCGGACCGTCAACCGGGACGGCAGCCCGCATGACCTCGGCTCCTACCAGAAGGTCATCGCGGTCAACCTGATCGGCACGTTCAACCTGATGCGGCTGGCGGCGGCGGCCATCGCCAAGACCGACCCGGCCGACGCCGATGGCCAGCGGGGCGTGGTCGTCAACACGTCCTCGGTGGCCGGCATCGAGGGCCAGACCGGCCAGGTCGCCTACTCGGCGTCCAAGGGCGGCATCATCGGCATGACCCTCCCGGCCGCCCGCGACCTGGCCGCCATCGGCGTCCGGGTCAACACGATCGCCCCCGGCATCATCGACACCCCCATCTACGGCGGGATCGCCGGTGACGCCGACGCCGCCGAGGCGTTCAAGGCCAAGCTGTCCGCCCCGGTGGTGTTCCCCAAGCGCATGGGCCGCGCGGCCGAGTTCGGCCACCTGGTCCGCGTGATCATCGAGAACGACTACCTCAACGCGGAAGTGTTCCGCTTCGACGGCGGCATCCGCTTCCAGCCCAAGTAAAGCCCGGTACGCCAGCGCCCCACGTGACCAGAGTGTCGCGTGGGGCGCCTGGTGTTCGGGTCGCGGCCACCATCACGGGCTGCGGCGAGCCGACCTTACCGGCCTAGTGTCCTGAGTCGTTAATCCGGGTGCAGTAGCGGGCGATGGAGTCGAGGATCTGGTCGGCGGTCTTGGTCCAGACGTAGGGCCGGGGGTTTCCGTTCCAGGTTTTGATCCAGTTCCGGATGTCGGTGTTGAGCTCACGGACGGAGCGGTGGGTGCCGCGCTGGAGTTTTTTGGTGGTGAGCTCACCGAACCAGCGTTCGACCAGGTTCAGCCAGGAGGAGCTGGTCGGGGTGAAGTGCAGCGTGAACCGCGGGTGGGCAGCCAGCCACCGCCGGATCGCCGGGGTTTTGTGGGTGGAGGCGTTGTCCAGCACCACATGCACGGCCAGGTCCGCGGGGACGGCCTTGTCGATGGTGGCCAGGAACTTGCGGAACTCGATAGCCCGGTGCCGCGAATGCAGTGAGCCGATGACCTGGCCGGTGGTGATGTCCAGGGCGGCATACAAACTGGAGGTGCCCGCCCGCTTGTAATCGTGGGTGGCCCGGGCGGGGACCCCGGGCATCATCGGGAAGATGGGCGCGGTGCGGTCCAGGGCCTGGATCTGGGTTTTCTCATCCACGCACAGCACCACCGCACGCTCGGGCGGGTCCAGATACAGGCCCACCACGTCCCGGACCTTGCCGATGAATAACGGGTCTTTACTAAGCTTCCAGGCTTCTTGCCGGTGCGGCTGCAGCCCGAACGCCCGCCAGATCCGCGAGACCGCCGACTGCGACAAACCCAGCTCAGCGGCCAGCGACCGGGTCGACCAGTGCGTCGCATCCGCCGGAGCGGTTTCCAGCGTCCGCGTGATCACCGCCTCGACCTGCTCATCGCTGACCGTGCGCGGACGGCCGGGCCGCGGCTCATCGAGCAGCCCATCCAGCCGGTGCTCGGCAAAACGGCCACGCCAGAGGCGGGCCGTCGCCCGCCGCACCCCCAGCCGCTCCGCGACCTGGGTATTGCCCAGCCCCTCCGCCGCGGCCAGCACAATCCGCGAGCGCAACGCCAGCGCCTGAGCGCTCTTCGGCCGGCGAGCCCATGCCTCCAGCTGCGCCCGCTCCGCGTCCGTAAGAACCACCACGACAGCCACAGGATTCGGCATAAGCTAAGCCTAGCCACTGGCCACAGACTATTGACTCAGGACACTAGCGAACCGGGCCCTGTGCCCGGTGAGTGGCCGGTACTGCGGCGAGCGCCGCAACGCGGGTTCCGGGAGGTCCAGGGGGGCCGTCCCCCCGGACGGCACAGCTCAGGCTTCGGTGATGGCTTCGCGGATGCGGCGACGGCCGCGGTGGAGGCGGGACATCACGGTGCCGATCGGGGTGCCCATCATCTCGGCGATCTCGCGGTAGGGGTAGCCCTCGATGTCGGCCAGGTAGACGGCCGTGCGGAACTCGCCGGGCAGGTCGCGCAGGGCCCGCAGCAGGTCGGAGTCGGTGATCCGGTCCAGCGCCTCGGCCTCGGCCGAGGGCGACGGCGGGGACAGCCGGTCGGCCGACAGCTGCCAGTCCTGCAGATCGCCGCCCAGCGCCTGCTGCGGCTCGCGCTTCCGCTTCCGGTAGACGTTGATGAACGTCGTGGTCAGGATGCGGTTGAGCCAGGCCCGGAGGTTGGTGCCGGTCTGGAACTGGTGGAAGGCGGCGTAGGCCTTGACCGAGGTCTCCTGGACCAGGTCTTCGGCGTCGGTCGGGTTGCGGGTCATGCGCAGGGCCGCTGGGTAGAGCTGGCCAAGCTGAGGCACGACATCACGCTCGAAGCGGGCGCGGCTCTCTTCAGCCTCGTCACTTGCGCTCATGGTCTTCTCCGGGCTCGAACTGTTCTTGCTACCAACTAGTAGACGTTCGAGACGGCCGAAAGGCTTGCCAATGTAGCGGAAATCACAAACGTCCTTCGCCTTGCGGGCGCGTTACAGCCAGGTGTGCCCCCGCAGACCCTTCAACTTTCCATCGAGAAGCGGTTTATGCCAAGTCCGCAGCCGTGGTCAGCTACGCGATTTAACCTTTTATTAATAATAAAAAAAGGCAGTTCAGAACTTAGCCCTCAGATCCAGCCGTGGTACCACATACGCGACAACCAGGACGCGTAGGGGATCACCTTGCCGGCCAGGATCGGGTACAGGTACACGAAGTTCAGCAGCACGACCAGCAGATAGGCGCCCGCCAGCGCCGCGCCGATGGACCTTCGGGCCACGCTGGCGCGGGCCGCCCCGATGATCAGGCCGAGACAGAGCACGATCGCGAGGATCAGGAACGGCTCGAACTCGAGCGCGTAGTAGTAGAACTTGGTCCGCGACACGAACGGGAACCAGGTCAGCCAGCCGGTGCACATGGCCAGCACCACCGCGCCGGCCCGCCAGTCGCGGTGCAGCAGCCACCAGAACAGGCAGAAGATCAGGGCCGGGATCGACGCCCACCAGATGGCCGGGGTACCGATGGCCAGCACTTCCTGCGAGCAGTGGGGAGCGGCGCTGCACATCGCGCCGGTGCTGGGCGCGGTGTAGTAGTAGGCGACCGGGCGGCTGATGACGAGCCAGTCCCACGGCTGCGACTCGTACGGGTGGTGGGTGTGCAGGCCGACCCCGAACTGCAGCATCTGCACGTGGTACTCGTACAGCGAGTACAGCGCCGACAGCACCGGGGTGTGCACACCCTGGCTGGCGGCGTAGCTGCGGTCCCAGCCGAACGTCGAGGCGAACCAGCCGCTCCAGGAGGCGATGTACACCGCCAGCGGGATCAGCCCGAACGTGATCGGCAGCCACTTGAGGTCGCGCAGCAGCACGCTGCGCCAGAACCGGGGGAGGCCGGCCGCCCGCCGGGCGCCCACGTCCCAGGCGATCGCGAGGGCGACGAACCCGACGATGTACCAGGCCCCGAACTGCTTGCTGGCGCAGGCGCAGCCGAGGAAGAACCCGGCCGCCACCCGCCACCAGTGGATACCCAGGCCGGGGCCGGCCCCGCTGGTGCCCTGGGCGGCCACGGCGGCCGCCAGCCGCGACCGGGACACGTCCCGGTCGATGACCAGGCAGCCGAACGCGGCCAGGATGAAGAACATCAGGAAGATGTCGAGCAGGCCGGTCCGGCTCATCACGAACTCGAGGCCGTCCAGCGACATCAGCACCCCGGCGATGCAGCCGAGCAGCGTGGAGCGGGTCATCCGGCGCGCGATCCGGCAGATCAGCAGGATCGACAGCGTGCCGAAGACGGCGGCCGAGAACCGCCAGCCCAGCGAGTTGAGCCCGAAGATCCACTCGCCGCCCGAGATCATCCACTTGCCCAGCGGGGGCTGGACCACGAACTCGGGCTGGTTGTGGACGAAGATGTTCGTCTGCCCGGCCTGGACCAGCGCGTTGACGTTGTTGACCCACTTGGCCTCGACGCCGTACTGCAGGTAGCTGTAGGCGTCCTTGGCGTAGTAGGTCTCGTCGAAGATCAGCGTGCGCGGGACCCGCAGCCGGTCGAACCGCAGGTACCCGCCGAACGCGGTGACCAGCAGCGACCCGACCCAGCCCCACAGACGATCCGCGGGCAGCCTGCCGACCAGCCGTTCGCGCAGCGCCGACCCCCGGGACGCCGCCCGGTCGGCCGTCTCAGTAGCCGGCGCGCCGGCTTCGGTTGCCGCCATCGCTGCATATCGTACGGGATGAAAAGGCGGCTGTTGATGGGATGGGAATGCCCGGCGAAGAACCGATTCCAGGCACACTGCGGCTGGCCGCCACGCCCATCGGCCGTCCCGACGACGCGTCCGCCCGGCTGGTCGCGGCGCTGGCCTCGGCGCCGGTGATCGCGGCCGAGGACACCCGGCGGCTGCGGCGGCTGACCGACCAGCTGGGGGTGACCCCGGCCGGGGACCTGGTGTCGTACTACGAGGGGGTCGAGGAGCAGCGGGCCCCCCGGCTGCTGGCCGACCTGCGGGCCGGCCGCGACGTGCTGCTGGTCACCGACGCGGGCATGCCGGGGGTCAGCGACCCCGGGTACCGGCTGACGGCGGCCGCGGTGGCCGCGGGCATCACGGTCACAGTGCTGCCCGGGCCGTCGGCGGTGACCGCCGCCCTGGCGGTGTCGGGGCTGCCCAGCGATCGGTTCTGTTTCGAGGGGTTCCCGCCCCGGGCCAAGGGCGAGCGCACCCGGCGGTTCGCCGAGCTGGCCAGCGAACGGCGGACGATGGTGTTCTTCGAGTCCCGGCGGCGGCTGCGGGCCACCCTGGACGACCTGGCGGCCGCGTTCGGGGCCGAGCGGGCGGCCGTGGTCGGCCGGGAGCTGACCAAGACGCACGAGGAGATCCGCCGCGGCCCGCTCGGTGAGCTGGCCGCCTGGGCGGCCACCGATCCGCTCGGGGAGATCACGATCGTGGTGGCGGGGGCGCCCGCCCGGGTGATCGGCCCCGACGACGTGGATCAGGCCGTGGCCGAGGTGTCCCGCCGGGTGGCGGCCGGGATGGCCCGCCGGGCGGCCGCCGAACAGGTGGCGGCCGAGGCCGGGCTGCCCTGGCGGGTGCTCTACAAGGCGGTGCTCTCGCCCGGCGTCAGCTCCTGACCCTTGGGGCCGGCGGGCGGCTCAGCGTCGGAGCCGGCGGCAGTGCCGCCGGCGCCCGCTTTGCGTGCGGCGCGGGCGGCCTCCTTAGCCGCTACCCAGTTGCCCATCCGGGTGTTCTTGCCGAACGCCATGGCCGCCGCCAGGCAGGCGAACGGCACCGCGGGCAGCACGTACCGGTAGTCGAACTCGGCCGTCGCGGCCGGGGCGACGATCAGCGCGACCGAGATCAGCCAGGGCACGGTGGCCGGCCCGCCCACCCGTCGCCAGTTCAGCACCATGCCGAACAGGCCGACGGCCAGGATCGCGCCGTAGACCGTCCCGGGCAGGAAGACGTAGCGCTGCCAGACCCGCATGCCCCCGGCGAACGGCTCGACCACGTCGGTCAGCGGGTTCCCGTGGATGTAGTAGGCCACCGGCGAGGTGTACGAGCCGACGTCGCCGTGCGCCCAGCCCGGGATCGGCTGCGACTTGTACCCGAACAGGTACTCGTTGTAGGTCTGGGCGTTCGGGTAGACGTACCGCTTCCACTCGAACACCCGGATCGTGTCGTAGGCCACGATCTGCGCGTAGTCCAGCGGCTGGGCCAGGATCGCGCGCTTGGCGAAGTCCTCGGCCAGGTGGTTGGGCAGCGACGAGAACTTGGACGGCGGGAACCGGTCCAGCGGGGAATAGTTCTCCCAGATGTACTCCTGGGAGATCGGCCGCTGGGACGGCGGGGTGGTGATGCAGAGCGACAGCTCGTCGGCCGGCAGGTTGGGGATCTTGTTGCAATCGGCGAACGCCATCGTCCGCGAGTACAGGAACACGCCGGTGCTCTCGGTCATCGCGAACTGCCCGAACACCGCGTAGAACCAGGTGCAGTAGAGCAGCACCGGGGTCAGGCAGGCGATCAGCGCGCTGAAGAAGGCCTTCCAGCCGATCCGCAGCAGCAGGATGTAGATCAGGAAGATCGGCAGCAGCGGCAGCGCGATCGACCGGACGGTCTCGGCCACCCCCAGGATCAGCCCGATCAGCGCGGCCCGCTTCCAGGTGGGCTTGCGGTCCCACAGCAGCAGGGTGGTGGCCAGCATGATGAGGAACTCGAAGGGGACGTCGCTCAGGATCAGGTGCTCGAGCTCGATCTGGAAGCCGTCGAACAGGACCGGCAGGGTGGCCAGGGCGGCGATCCAGCGGGGGGCGCCGAAGCGGTGCCGGGCCAGCGCGTAGACCATGACCCCGACCGCGAGCCCCATCAGGTGTTGCAAGATCGTTACCGGGGCGTAGCTGTGCAGCGGCTCGAGCGCCTTGAGGAAGATGGCGTAACCGGCCGGCCGGGTGACGTCCGGGCGCAGCGGGATGACGTCGCTCATGTAGGTGAACGAGTCGTTGAACCACATCTGCCACTGGTAGCCGAGCTCGGTGTCGACCCGCAGCAGGAAGCCCACGGCCAGCACGATCGCGAAGAGTTTGTTGTCGAGGATCCAGGCGCGCAGCTGCGCGCGGGACAGCAGCGACCGGAAACGGCGCCGGTCACCGTCGCTGGCCATTTCCTGACCCCGGCGGGACGTGCCGGGCCGGCGCAGCAGCAGGGCTCGCCGGGTACCCGCGGCCGGACCTGTCAACCCGGACCCTCCTTGCACTGTGTACTGTTCTGATGCGTTCTTACACGCGCGCTCATTAAGGCTTGGCTAAGACTGGCCGCCCCGCAGCATTCTTTCGCCTACGGTATTACGGTGCAGCAGCGGTCCGGAGATCGCTGATTGCCCCGGGGCCTGGCGCCTTCCCACACGCTACCTGGCGCAAACTTCAGCGGATGGTGAAACCGTGAGCAGTAAGGGAGACGACGTGGAACTGACCGTGGTCATGCCATGTCTGAACGAGGCGGAGACGGTCGCCACGTGCGTCCGCAAGGCTGTCACGTTCCTGCGTGAGCACGACATCGACGGCGAGGTGATCGTCGCCGACAACGGCAGCACCGACGGCAGTCAGCAGCTCGCCACCGACGCCGGCGCCCGGGTCCTCCCGGTGTCCGAGAAGGGTTACGGCAACGCCCTGATGGGCGGGATCGTGGCCGCCCGCGGCCGGTACATCATCATGGGCGACTCGGACGACAGCTACGACTTCACCAACCTGATGCCGTTCGTGGAAGAACTGCGCAACGGCGCCGAACTGGTCATGGGCAACCGCTTCAAGGGCGGGATCGAGCCCGGGGCGATGCCGCCGCTGCACCGCTACCTGGGCAACCCGGTGCTCAGCTTCATCGGCCGCCTGTTCTTCCGCAGCAAGATCGGCGACTTCCACTGCGGGCTGCGCGGCTTCCGCCGGGACAGCGTGCTGCAGCTCGGCCTGCAGGCCACCGGCATGGAGTTCGCCAGCGAGATCGTGGTCAAGGCGACCATCAACAAGCAGCGCATCACCGAGGTCCCGACCACCCTGGCCAAGGACGGCCGCAGCCGCCCGCCGCACCTGCACACCTGGCGGGACGGCTGGCGCCACCTGCGCTTCCTGCTGCTGTTCAGCCCGCGCTGGCTGTTCCTGTTCCCCGGCCTGGTCACGCTGCTGCTGGGCATCGTGATCGGCGCGGTCGTCATCCCCCGGCCGCTGAGCGTCGGCTCGGTCACCTTCGACGTGGACACCCTGGTGGTGGCCTCGGCGATGGTGGTGATCGGGTTCCAGGCCGTCCTGTTCGCCCTGTTCACCCAGGTGTACGCCAGCGCCGAGGGCTTCCTGCCCGAACAGCAGCGGGTCCGCCGGATCCTGAAGACGCTCAGCCTCGAGCGCGGCCTGCTGGTCGGCGGCATCCTGTTCGTGCTGGGCATCGTCGGCCTGGTCTTCTCGCTGTCGTACTGGGGCAGCGCCAGCTTCGGCTCGCTCGACTACAACCACGCGCTGCGCCTGGTCGTCCCCTCGGTCACCGCGCTGATCGTCAGCTTCCAGATCATCCTGGGCACGTTCTTCCTGTCGATCCTGGGCATCCGGCACACCCGGCACCCGGCCATCGCCTCGCTGGAGACGGCCGAGGAGGAGCGCCAGGCCGCTCCGGGCAAGGTGAGCCGGACCCGGCCGGACGCGACCGGCACGGTCGGCGTCGACACCGGCGCCCCGGCCGCCGCGACCGAAGTGCCCGCCCAGACCGCGACGCCGGTCGACGGCGAGCAGCCGGTCGACGGCGAGCAGGCCGCCGAGCGCTCCGAGCGGGTGTAAAACCGCTCCAGAGCAGCCCCTGGTTGGCTCTAGGCTTGAACCATGTCCTCGCCAACTCAGCCCGGGCGGCACATCCTGGCCGCCCCCGCCTGGCCGTACGCCAACGGCCCCCGTCACATCGGCCACGTCTCGGGCTTCGCGCTGCCCTGCGACATGTTCAGCCGGTACCAGCGGATGTCGGGCAGCCGGGTGCTGATGGTGAGCGGCACCGACGAGCACGGCACCCCGATCCAGGTCCAGGCCGACGCCGAGGGCGTGTCCGCCCGCGAGCTGGCCAACCGCTACAACCGGATCATCGGCGAGGACCTGAACGCCCTCGGCATGTCGTACGACCTGTTCACCCGGACCACCACCCGTAACCACTACGCGGTGACCCAGGAGATCTTCACCGGGCTGTTCCGTAACGGCTACATCTTCCCGCGGACCACGCTGGGGGCGATCTCGCCGTCGACCGGGCGGACGCTGCCGGACCGCTACATCGAGGGCACCTGCCCGATCTGCGGGTACGAGAGCGCCCGCGGCGACCAGTGCGACAACTGCGGCAACCAGCTCGACCCGGAGGACCTGATCGAGCCCCGGTCCCGGGTCAATGGGGAGACGCCCGAGTTCATCGAGCAGGAGCACTTCTTCTTCGACCTGCCCGCGTTCGCCGAGGTGCTGGGCGGCTGGTTGCAGAGCAAGCGCGGCCAGTGGCGGCCGAACGTGCTCAAGTTCTCCCTCAACCTGCTGGACGACCTGCAGCCGCGGGCCATCACCCGCGACCTCGACTGGGGGGTGCCGATCCCGCTGGACGGCTGGCGGGACCGGCCCGACAAGCGGATCTACGTGTGGTTCGACGCGGTCATCGGCTACCTGTCGGCCTCGGTCGAGTGGGCCCGGCGGTCCGGGGACCCGGACGCCTGGCGGGCCTGGTGGACGGCGCCGGACGCCGAGTCGTACTACTTCATGGGCAAGGACAACATCGTCTTCCACTCCGAGATCTGGCCGGCCATGCTGTTCGGCTACAACGGGGAGGGGGCCAAGGGCGGCGAGCCGGGCCAGCTGGGTCACCTCAACCTGCCCTCGGAGATCGTGTCCAGCGAGTACCTGACGATGGAGGGCAAGAAGTTCTCCTCCTCCCGCAACGTGGTCATCTACGTCCGCGACTTCCTCGAGCGCTACGACGTGGACGCGCTGCGCTACTACGTGGCGGTGGCCGGCCCGGAGAACCAGGACACCGACTTCACCTGGAGCGAGTTCGTCCGCCGGAACAACGACGAGCTGGTCGCCGCCTGGGGCAACCTGGTCAACCGGTCGGTCTCGTTCGCGGCCAGGAACATCGGCACGATCCCCGAGCCGGGGGAACTGACCGCCGCTGACCTGGAGCTGATGGAGCACTCGCGCAAGTCGTTCGCGGTCGTCGGCGAGAGCCTCGGCCGGTCCCGGTTCAAGCAGGCCATCGGGGACGCCATGCGGACGGTGGCCGAGGCCAACAAGTACCTGTCCGACCAGGCGCCGTGGAAGCTGCGGGAGACCGACCCGGCCCGGATGCAGACGATCCTGCACACCGCCCTGCAGGTGGTCGACGACGCCAAGACGCTACTGACCCCGTTCCTGCCGCGGTCCTCCCAGCAGGTGTTCGAGATGCTGGGCGGCCAGGGGGCCTGGTCCGGCATGCCCGAGATCCAGCAGGTCGACGAGGACGGCGGCCCGTCCTACCCGGTGATCACCGGCCAGTACGACGACAGCTACCGGTGGGAGTCCCGCCCGATCCGCCCGGGCACGCCCCTGGCGGTGCCGAAGCCGCTGTTCACCAAGCTGGATCCGTCGGTCGCGGACGAGGAAGTGGCCCGGCTCCAGGAGGGATCGGAGGGCTGATGGCCTCGCGCGGCTCGCGTGGGGATCCGGTGGTCACCGATCCGCTGCCCCGGCCGGCCTTCGACGGCCACACCCACCTGGACATCATGGACCGGCCGGTGCCGGAGGTGCTGGCGGCGGCGTCGGCCGCCGGTATCGCCCGGGTCATCACCGTCGGCACCGACCTGGAGTCGTCGCGCTGGTCGGCCGCGCGGGCGGCCGAGTACGACGAGGTGTACGCGGCCGTGGCGGTCCACCCGAACGATACGGAAAAGGCGGCCGGCGGGGACGCGTCCCGGACCGCCGCGGTGCTGGGCGAGATCGAGGCGCTGGCCCGGCTGCCGGAGGTGAAGGCGGTCGGCGAGACCGGCCTGGACTACTACTGGGACGACGCCGCCCCGGATCTCCAGCAGGAGTGGTTCCGGGCCCACATCGGCATCGCCAAGCGCACCGGCAAGGTGCTGATGATCCACGACCGGGAGGCGCACGAGGACGTGCTGCGCATCCTGGCCGAAGAGGGGGCACCGGACCGGGTCGTCTTCCACTGCTTCTCGGGCGACGCGGAGATGGCCAAGCGCTGCGCGGACGCGGGCTACGTGATGAGCTTCGCGGGCAACCTGACCTTCGCCAAGGCCCAGAACCTGCGGGCCGCGGCCGCGGTCGCCCCGGCCGACCTGGTGCTGGTGGAGACCGACGCGCCGTTCCTGACCCCGGTACCGTGGCGCGGCAAGCCGAACTCACCGGCGCTGGCCGCCTACACCGCCCGCGGCCTGGCCGAGGTGAAGCACCTGGACCTGGCCGAGCTGTGCGACCAGATCACGGCGACCGGGGAGCGCCTGTACGGCCCGTGGTGACCGCTCCGGAGCAGGTGCGGCTGCTCGGGCCGGCCGAGATCCGGCAGCTGGCCGACCGCCTTGAGCTGCGGCCGACCAAGAAGCTCGGCCAGAACTTCGTCCACGACCACGGCACCGTGCGGCGGATCACCGCCCTGGCCGGGCTGCGGCCGGACGACGTGGTGCTCGAGGTCGGCCCCGGCTTCGGCTCGCTCACGCTGCCGCTGCTGGCGGCGGCCGGCCGGGTGGTCGCGGTCGAGATGGACCCGGTGCTGGCGGCCGAGCTGCCGGTCACCGTCGCGGCCCGGGCGCCCGGCCGGGCCGACCGGCTGGAGGTCGTCACCGCCGACGCGGCCCAGGTCGGCGAGCTGCCGGGCCCGCCGCCGACGGTGATGGTGGCCAACCTGCCCTACAACGCGACCGTGCCGGTGCTGCTGAACATCCTCGCCCGCTGGCCGTCGCTGCAACGGGGCCTGGTCATGGTGCAGGCCGAGGTCGGGGAGCGGATGTGCGCGGGGCCCGGCAGCCGGGTGTACGGAGTGTCGTCGGCCAAGCTGGCCTGGTTCGCCCGCCTGAAGCTGGCCGGCCCGGTCCCGCGCAGCGTGTTCTGGCCGGTCCCGGGGGTGGACTCGGTGCTGGTGGCGTTCACGCGGGTTGATCCGCCGGCCATCCAGGTCTCCCGCGAAGAGGTGTTCGCGGTGATCGACGCCGCGTTCGGCCAGCGCCGCAAGACGCTGCGGGCGGCGCTGGCGGGCTGGGCGGGATCGGCGGCCGCCGCCGAGCAGGTGATCCGGCGGGCCGGGCTCGACCCCGGTGCCCGCGGCGAGCAGCTCAGCGTGGCCGAATTCGCCCGCCTGGCCGAGGCACGCGGCAACTCGCGTACGATCGGTGAACCGTGACCGGTGTGACCGTGCGGGCCCCCGCCAAAATCAACCTCCAGCTGGCCGTCGGGCCGCTCCGCGAGGACGGCTACCACGACCTGGTGACCGTGTTCCAGGCCGTCTCGCTCTACGACGAGGTCACCGCGGCCACCGTCGACGGGCCGGGCGAGGACGTGGTGCTGGTCAGCGGCGAGGGTGCCGAATCGGTGCCGGCCGGCCCGGACAACCTGGCCCTCAAGGCGGCCACCGCGCTGGCCCAGGTGGCCGGGCTGTCACCCGACCCGGACGGGCACCTGGAGATCACCATCCGCAAGCGCATCCCGGTCGCGGCCGGGCTGGCGGGCGGCAGCGCCGACGCCGCCGCCGCGCTGGTCGCCTGCAACGAGCTCTGGCAGGCGGGGCTCAGCCTCGAGCAGCTGTCCGGGATCGCGGCCGGGGTCGGCAGCGACGTGGCGTTCTCGCTGCTGGGCGGGACCGCCGTCGGCCAGGGCCGGGGCGAGCAGCTGAGCCCGGCGCTGGCCTCGGGCGAGTACCACTGGGTGCTGGCGGTGGCCGACGGCCAGCTGTCCACCCCGGCGGTGTACCGGATGCTGGACCAGCTGCGGGCGGCCAAGTCGGTGCCGGACGCCGCGGCCGGGCCCGGCGCGCTGGACAACACGCTGATGACCGCGCTGCGGGCCGGTGAGCCGGGCGCGGTCGGCCGCGCCCTCAGCAACGACCTCCAGGCCCCGGCCCTGGCCTTGTTCCCGGCCCTACGCAAGACGCTGAACGCCGGCCAGGAGCTCGGGGCGCTGGCCGCGATCGTGGCCGGGTCCGGCCCGACCTGCGTGTTCCTGGCCGCCGACGCCGACCGGGCGGTCGACCTGGCCGCCGCCCTGGCCGGGGCCGGGGTGTGCCGGGCGGTGGCCCGGGCGTCCGGCCCGGTGCCCGGCGTGACGATCGTGGCCAACGGGTTGTCCTGACGTGAGCCGCTCATGGTGAATTTGATCAGTGTGGAAAAGGTCAGCAAGGCGTTCGGCGAGCGCCCGCTGCTGGACTCGATCTCGCTCGGCGTCTCGACCGGGGACCGCATCGGGGTCGTCGGCCGCAACGGGGCCGGCAAGTCGACCCTGCTGTCGCTGCTGGCCGGGGTGGCCGCGCCCGACTCCGGCCGGATCGCCCGCGGGGCCGGGCTGCGGGTCGGCTACCTGCGTCAGCAGGACGACCTGACCGGCACCGTCCGCCAGGCGGTGTTCGGGGCCGGGGCCACGGCCGAGACCGACCACCTGTGGGCGGCCGACCCGCGCACCCGCAGCGTGGCCGCCGAGCTGCTGGGCGGCATCGACCTGGACGCCTCGGTGACCCGGCTGTCGGGTGGCGAGCGGCGCCGCACCGCGCTGGCCTCGCTGCTGGTCAGCGACTGCGACCTGCTGCTGCTGGACGAGCCCACCAACCACCTGGACCTGGAGGCGATCGACTGGCTCGGCCGCCACCTGGCCGCCCGCGGCTGCGCGCTGGTGGTGGTCAGCCACGACCGCTGGCTGCTGGACGAGGCCTGCGACCAGATGTGGGAGGTCGACGGGGGTCAGGTCTACGCCTACGACGGCGGGTACTCCGCCTACGTGCTGGCCAAGGCCGAGCGCGAGCGGGCCGCCCAGGTCAGCGAGCGGGTCCGCCGGAGCCTGATGCGCAAGGAGCTGGCCTGGCTGCGGCGGGGGCCGCAGGCCCGGTCGACCAAGCCCAAGTTCCGGGTCCAGGCGGCCAACGCGCTCATCGCCGATGAGCCGCCCGTCCGCGACCCGGTCGAGCTGACCAGCCTGGCCACCGCCCGGCTGGGCAAGACCGTGCTCGACGTGGAGGACCTGTCGCTGTGGGCCGGGCCGCGCGAGCTGCTCGACCACGTGACCTGGCAGCTGGCCCCGGGCGAGCGGGCCGGCCTGGTCGGGATCAACGGCAGCGGCAAGACCTCGTTTCTGCGGCTGCTGGACGGGTTGCTGACCCCGGGCGAGGGCGACGCGGCCGGCGACGGGATCCGGGCCGAGGGGCGGGTGGTGCGGGGCCGGACGGTCCGGATCGCCTACCTCAGCCAGGAACTGGCCGAGCTGGATCCGGACCAGCGGGTGCTGGAGTCGGTGCAGGAGATCCGCTCGTTCGTCCAGCTCGGCAAGCGCGAGCTGTCGGCCAGCCAGATGCTGGAGCGGTTCGGCTTCGCCAGCGACAAGCAGTGGACCCGGCTCGGTGACCTGTCCGGGGGCGAGCGCCGCCGGCTGCAGCTGCTGCGGCTGCTGATGGCCGAGCCCAACGTGCTGCTGCTC